>NZ_ARWA01000001.1:1455089-2150179 GCF_000385335.1 Methyloferula stellata AR4
GGACTCATGCGGCGGAATATAGTCTGGCAGCGGATCGATCGGATCGCCGGGCTGGAAGCCGTCATACATCGAGCGCCAGACCGGAATGACGAAATTGCCCTTTTCCGCAAGGCTCGATTTGAACTCGCATTTGCCGGAGGGCGTCGGGAAGTTGCCTTTCACATGCGGTGCTCGCTCGTTCGGCATCCCGACATTGAGCCGCATATAGCCGCGCTCTTTCAAGAGATCGAGCGTAATGCCTTTGAGCTGCGGCGCGCTCCAGTCGTAGAAGTCGCGCAGCATTTCCTCGTCGGTGCGGTCCCAATAATCGTCCTTGAAGCCCATGGTCTTGGCGAGCCGCCTGAATAGCTCGACATTGGGCACGCATTCGCCGGGCGCCGGAATGGCCGGCATGTTGAGCATCAAATAGAGATGCCCCCAGGTCACCATGATGTCGAGCTGTTCGGCCTGCATGGTGGCTGGCAGAAGGATGTCGGCGTAGCGCGCCGTATCCGTGATGAAAAGTTCGCTCACGACCGTGAACAGATCCTCGCGCAGCAACCCTTGCACGATCTTCGCTTGCGCCGGCGCCTGCGATACCGGGTTCGAATTATAGACGAAGAGCGATTTGATCGGCGGGTCGAGCGGCATTTCTCCGGTCAGCGCGGCGCCGAGTTTGAGTTCGTTAATGACACGCGTGCCGGGCTTGATCCAATCGGGACGGCAGATCCGGTCGAAAAGCGTCGGGAACTCCCAGATCGGCATTTCCATCGTGCCGCCGCCGACATGACGCCAGGCGCCGATCAGCGCGGGCAGACAGGTGATCGCGCGGATCGCCTGGCCGCCGCCGCGGCTTCGTTCGAGCGCCACGCCCTGCCGGATGGCGGCCGGCGGTGTCGTCGCATATTCGCGCGCGAGCTTGCGGATATCATCGGCGGATATGCCGGTGATCTCGGCGACGCGCTCCGGCGGATAATGCGACGCGCGTTCCTTCAGCTCCTCGAAACCGACGGTGTAATTCTTGACATAGTCCTGATCGACGAGGTTCTCGCCGATGATGACATTCATCATGCCGAGCGCCAAAGCGCCATCCGTGCCGGGCTTGATCGCGATATGCCAATCGGCCGCCTTTGCGGTGCGGGTGCGGACCGGGTCGATCACGACGATTTTCGCACCGTTCTTTTGTGCTTCGAGCAGGAACGGCCAACCATGCAGGTTGGTGCTGATCATGTTCATGCCCCACACGATGATATATTTCGCGTAGGCGAAGCTTTCGATATCGAGGCCGCCGCTGCCGCCGACCGTCATGTGCCAAGCTGTGGAAGAGCCCGACTCGCAATAGGTCTTTTCCGCGACCGTCGATCCGAGCCGGTTGAAGAAGGCATCGCCCGCGGTCAGCCCGTTCAACGTGCCTTGATGACCGAGATAGGCGTGCGGCATGATCGCCTCGGCGCCATATTGATCGATGATTTGGGTCCAACGGCTTTTGATCTCGGCCAGCGCTTCGTCCCAAGACATGCGCTCGAACTGCCCGCTGCCTTTCGGCCCGACGCGTCTCATCGGATAAAGAATGCGATCCGGATTATAGTGATGCTCGGCGAAATCCTTGAGCTTCACGCAAAGGCCGCCGCGCGTCATCGGATGTGCGGGATCGCCGGTCACCTCGACAAGCTTGCCGTCCTCGACATGATAGAGAAAGGCGCATGTATCGGGGCAGTCCTGCGGGCATGCGCCTCGCACGATCACGGGTTCATCGAGAACGGTCATCGGTATCTCCTCCGGATTTTGATCTTGTTATGCGAAGCCTTGTCTAGGCTTCTTGATTGGCGCTGTTGATGATATCGCTTCCGCCGGAAAATAAAATAGGACGACTGTCCAAAATGTGAAATATCTGCGGATGCACAAATGATGCGCAGGCGTTCGGAATTATCGCTACATATCGTGCCCGCGCTGGTGTATGAATGTGTTTATCGCTCGCGCCGCTACGCCATCAGTTGCCGAAGACATGTCTCATGACGAACGCAAACGCATTTTCCAAGGCAACGACCGATAAGGGCGGCGAACGCATCGCGATGATCCTTGAGGACGCGAAGAATATCGTCGTCGAAGAAGGGTTTTCGGCGCTGTCCTTCCGGGCGATTGCCAAACGTACAGGCATGACCGTCGGCAATGTGAGCTATTATTTCGCGAGCAAAGAGCAGCTCATGGAGCAGCTCGCGGAATATATTTTCGATCGATGGGAGAAACGATTCCGCAAGAGCATCCCCGTCGATGCCGGAGATAAAATGGGGATCTTCCTCTATGCCATAAGGTACATGATCGAAGAGAATAAAAGACCGCGTTCGCGCTCGCTTCTTCTGGAAATGTGGGCCATGGCCAATCAGAGCAGTGCAATCGCAAAGATGATGGATATTTTCTACGCCCGTATGCGCGCGCAGATCGAGGACATGATCTTCGACATCAACCCGGGCCTGCCGAAACAGGCTTGCCAGCTCAGGGCCGCGCTGATCGCGGCGCAGATCGAGGGTTTGATGGTCGTGGCGGCGCCCAAGAGGCTCGCGCGCGGCGAATTGAAGGGCATAGACGATGTGGCGTTGGAGCAGGTCACACGGCTGGCTCTGAGCTAGGCTGCCGTGCGCCGGGGCCTTATCGGACCGGACATTTTGCCTGAACTCGGCTAGACTTCCCCGGCGGGATCGGGAGACGATGACATGGATGAGCAAGTCATACCGGGCCGACGCCGGCAGCTAGCGATTGCCAAGGCGGTCCGGGAGGTCAAGCGCCTCCTTATCATGGTTCTATATCTCTATGTGGTCTTCGGATTATATGTGCTCGATGAAACCGTTATTCTCGGACGGGAGCACATTAATTTCGCGACTCATGGTTTCGCGATCATCAATGCGCTGGTCATGGCGAAGGTTTTGTTGGTTGCCGAGGATATGAGTTTTGCGGACCGGTTCAAAGACAGGCCGCTGATCTATCCGATCCTCTACAAGGCGCTGGCCTTCTCTGTCCTGTTCATTGCCTTTCATGTGGCCGAAAGCGTGCTCCTGGGGCTGTGGCACGGTAAAAGCGCCGCGGAAAGTGTTCCGCAAATCGGTGGCGGCACATTGAAAGGCTGGCTATGCGTGGTTGCGATCTTGTTCGTCTCGCTCGCCCCCTTTTTCGCGTTTCGCGAAATCGGCCGGGTGATCGGAGAAGATGCGCTTTGGGATCTCATGTTCAAAAGACGAAGCAAATCCTATAAGCTTCGGCCGATGGCGGATTAATCTCCATGTTTCAAAACAAATAGTCATGACCGGCGCCGGAACGGATCATTCCAAGAAAAGTCTTGAGGGCGGCCCCGCCATCATTCTCGTGCGTCCGCAACTTGCCGTGAACATCGGCATGTGCGCGCGGGCCATGGCAAATTTCGGCCTCAGCGATTTTCGGCTTGTCTCGCCGCGCGAAGGCTGGCCGCGTACCGGTGCCTTGAAGAAGGGCGCCAATGCGGCGGCGGCCGGCGCCGTGCATCTGCTCGATGCGGCGAAACTTTATGACTCGGTCGAAGAAGCCATCGCCGATTTGAATTTCGTCTGGGCGACGACCGCGCGCGAGCGCGGGCAGGCAAAGCGCGTGCTGACGCCGGCAGAGGCCATGCCCGAAACCGCCGCGCAATTGGCGCTGGGCGAAAAGCATGGCGTGCTCTTCGGCCCGGAGCGCACCGGCATGTCGAACGACGAAATCATGCTGGCCGATGCGATCATCACCTTTCCGGTGAACCCGGCCTATGCCTCGCTCAATCTGGCGCAATCGGTTCTGCTCGTCGGCTATGAGTGGATGCGCGCCTCATCCGAAGCCAAAGCGCCTTTCACCGAGCCCGAGCGCTGGCCCGCCGCGCCGCGCGAGATGGTGACGTCCTTTTTCGAATATCTCGAGACCGAGGCCGAGCGTGCGGGCTTCTTCCGGCCGGTGAGCAAGCTGCCGGTGATGCGCCGCAATCTGCGCAACATCTTTCACAAGATGCGGCTGACCGAGCAGGATGTCCGGACGCTGCGCGGCCTGATCGTGCGGCTCGTCGAGGGGCCGCGCACTGAGGCGGAAAAGCGCAAAAAGCCGGCTGACACCAAAGAGCCAGCCGATCCATGACCTCGAACTTCCTAGATGACATCCGGGCCGAATGTCCGCAATGCGGTCACAAAGACTTCTCCGGCCTGCCCGAGCCGAAGCTCGACGATGTAATCGTCTGTTCCGGATGCGGCTTGCGGGTGCGCCTCGAAGATGCCGTCGCCGCCGGAATCGAGAAGGCGCTGGTTCAAGAGCTGACCAAGGATGGCACCTTTAAGCGCTAGGGAGATCGGCGCTTGCGTCAGAGCCTCCGCGAGTCGGCCCGCGCCTTTGTCGATGATGCGAATTTGCATGTGAGGCCTTGTCAGTGTCGTCGCGGGGCTTCTAGCACGTTCGAACGCCCTCGTCCTTCGAGACGCGCTTCGCGCTCCTCAGGATGAGGGCTACTGAGGCATCCAGCATCTAGCCCTCATCCTGAGGGCGAGCGAAGCTCGCGTCTCGAAGGACGAGGGCGCCTGAAATCGTTTTCCTACGCCTGCAAACACTCACGCCGACGAGAGCGGCTTTGCGACCGATTCCAGCGGCTTTCCCTCCGCCGCTACGCCCCAGATCGCCTGCACCACGGCTGCGAATATCATCAGTCCCGCGCCGACAAGATAACCGAAGAAAACCCAGCCGCGCGATCCCGTCGAGATCAAAAGCCCGAAGAAAGAGGGCGCCAGCACGCCGCCCAAGGCCGTACCGGCCGCATAAAAAACCGCGATGGCGAGCGCCCGGATCTCGACCGGAAAGGTCTCGCTGACGGTGAGATAGGCCGAGCCGGCGGCGGCCGACGCGAAAAAGAAGATCACGCTCCAGGCAATCGTCTGCTGCGTGGCCGTCAGCAGATCGGCGGCGAAAGCCGCGCCGGTCGCCGCGAGCAGAATCCCGGACGTCGCATAAGTGAATGCGATCATCTTCTTGCGTCCAATGGTATCGAAGAAATGTCCGAGGCACAAAGGCCCGAGCACATTGCCGAGCGCGAAAGGCAGGATGTACCAGCCGACATGTTGGGATTTGATCTGATAGAAATCCTCCAGCACAAGCGCGTAAGTGAAGAAGATCGCATTATAGAAAAAGGCCTGCGAGCCCATGAGCAAGAGGCCGACAAGCGCGCGCTGGCGATTGGCCACGAACAAGGTGGTGAAGACTTCTTTCAGCGGCGTGTATTTGCGAGGCCTGATCTTCATCGGTTTCAGCTTGGAGGGATCCTCGAGCTTGGCGCCGCGTTCTTCGAATAGTTTTTCGATGTCAGACGCGATCTTTTCGGCCTCTTTTTCTTTTCCGTGGATGACGAGCCAGCGCGGACTTTCGGGGATCGAGGCGCGCAGAAGCAGGATGAACAGCCCAAGCGTGGCGCCGATCAGAAAGGCCAGCCGCCAGCCGAATTCGACATTGATATAGGCGGGATCGAGGAGCACGATCGAGCCTGCCGCGCCAAGGCCGCCGCCGATCCAGAATGAGCCGTTGATCGCAATATCGGTCTGGCCGCGAAAGCGCGCCGGGATCAATTCCTGTATCGTCGAATTGACCGCGCTATATTCGCCGCCGATTCCGGCGCCTGTCAGAAACCGGAAAACGCAGAAGCTCGCGAAATCCCAGGAGGCGGCTGTTGCCGCCGCCGACACGACATAAAGGCCGAGCGTCACGAAGAAGAGCAATTTGCGGCCCAAGCGATCCGTCGCCCAGCCGAAGACGAGCGCGCCGAGCACGGCGCCGACAAGATAGGCGCTGCCCGCGAGCCCGACGTCTCTATCAGTCATGCGAAGATAGGGGCTCGCTTTCAAGGCGCCGGCCATGGAACCTGCGAGCGTTACTTCGAGCCCGTCGAGAATCCAGGTGATTCCAAGCGCGATGATGACATGCAAATGGAAACGGCCGAAAGGCAGCCGGTCGAGCCGGGCCGGGACCTTGGTTTCGACCGTATCTTGGGTCTCGTCTGTCTCTTGATGCATTTTTGCGGCGCGTTGTTCCACGGCTGTTCTCCGGCGATCCTGCCCCAACGCGCAAGACGGCTATTGGCTCCGCGAAAACAGGAGTTGCAGGCGATGATCGGCCAATCCGCCCCATTGAGGCCGCGAAGATCGATCTTATGCTGGTAACGCGCTATGAACGGATGATGCCGAAAGGTTGCAGACGTTTCGGTTGGATCGTGCGTCAGGCAAAAGATGGCGCGTGATATGATTTGCCCCGGCCAATGGCCTTTTCAGGAGCCGTTTGTTCTTTAATATGTCCGATGTGCCCAAAATCCTCGTCTTTGATTCGGGCCTTGGCGGCCTGACCGTCTTCGCAGAGACCGTCTTATTGCGGCCGGACGCGCGGTTCTTCTATGCCGCCGACGACGCCGGTTTTCCTTACGGCCGGCTCGGCGAGACACAATTGATCGCGCGGGTGATGGCCGTCATGGAGCGGCTGATCGCCAGCACAGCGCCCGATGTGGTGGTCGTCGCCTGCAATACGGCATCGACCCTTGTCCTGCCGCATCTGCGCTCAGCCTATCCGAAATTGCCTTTCGTCGGCACCGTGCCCGCCGTCAAACCGGCGGCGGCGCAATCGCGCTCGCATATGATCTCGGTCCTCGCGACGCCGGGCACGGTCGCGCGGGACTATACCCACGACCTTGTCCGCACCTATGCGGCGCATTGTGAGGTCACGCTGGTCGGTTCGCGCGATCTCGCAAGCCTGGCCGAAGCCTATATGAAGGGCGAGCCTGTCTCGGACGCTGAGATCCTGCGCGAGATCGCGCCTTGTTTCATCGAGGCTGAGGGCAAGCGCACCGATTGCATCGTGCTCGCCTGCACGCATTATCCTTTGCTCCTCGCCGAGTTCGCGCGTCTGGCGCCCTGGCCGGTCGATTGGATCGATCCGGCGCCCGCGATCGCGCGCCGCGTCGATCATGTGCTGAGAGAGGATTTGGGCTTCGCGTCGCCGCAAGCGGCGACGTCTTTGTCGCATCGCGCTTTGTTTACTGGCGCAAAGCTTCCGCAGCCGGCGCTCGATAAGGCATTGCGGGCGCGCCATTTCACCGAGATCCTGTTGGACCCGATGCCGCTCCTCGTCGAGTAAGATATATGTTTCTCAACAAAGGTTTTGTGCTTGCGTCGCGGCCCGAGGGTGCGCCGCGGCCGGAGAATTTCCGGCTTGTCACCTCCGAGGTGGCGGAACCGGCTGGGGGCGAAGTGATCGTGCGACATCATTATCTGTCGCTCGATCCCTATATGCGCGGACGCATGAACGCGGCGAAATCCTACGCCGAGCCGCAGAAGCTCGATGCCATCATGATCGGCGGGACGGTCGGCGAAGTGGTCGCCTCGCAAAATCCTGCCTTCGCCGTCGGCGATATGGTCGTGGGCATGGGCGGCTGGCAGCTTTATGCGCGCTCGACAGGGCAGGGCCTACGCAAAATCACAAGGCCGCATATTCCGGTCCAGGCTTTTCTCGGGCTTCTTGGCATGCCGGGCATCACCGCCTGGTATGGGATCAACGCCATCCTTGCGCCGAAACCGGGCGAGGTGGTCACCGTCTCAGCGGCGACGGGCGCGGTGGGCTCCGTTGCAGGGCAGCTCGCCAAAATGGCTGGCGCGCGCGTCATCGGCATCGCGGGCGGCGAAGCGAAATGCCGTTTTGCTGTGGAGGTGCTGGGCTACGATCTGTGTATCGATCATCGCGCGCCCGATTTCGAGGCGCGGCTCGCTGCGGCTCTGCCAGACGGCGTGGATTGCGTGTTTGAAAATGTCGGCGGCAAGCCTTTGGCGCTGTGTCTCGAACGGCTGCGGGATTTTTCGCGCATCGCGATCTGCGGTCTCGTTGCGTCGGGCTATGACGGCGCGACGCCGACGCCGCTGCGCGATCTCAAGATCATTCTCGACCGGCGTGCCCGCATCGAAGGCTTCGTCATCACCGATCATCGCGCACTCTGGCCGCAGGCGATCGACGAACTCGCCGATTATTTCGAAGACGGCAGGCTCGGATGGACGGAGACCGTTGAGGAGGGTTTGGAAGCCGCGCCCGAAGCTTTCATCGGGATGTTGCAGGGCAAGAATTTCGGCAAGCAGCTCGTGAAGCTGATTTGAGTTCTTAGTGCCGCCCTCGCCCTTCGATGCTTCGAGACGCGCTCCTGACGGAGCGCTCTTCAGCATGAGGGGGACAGCGTTGCTTTAAATCCCTCACCCTGAGGAGCGCGCATGGCGCGCGTCTCGAAGGGCGAGGGATTTTTAAAACCAACTATTGCTTGAGCAAGTCCTTCGCCTGCGCTGCGTCCTTGCCGATCTGCGCCGTCAGAGCCTCGAGCGAGGCGAATTTCTCCTCGCCGCGGATGAAGCCGATGAAATCCACTTCGATCGTCTGGCCATAAAGATCGCCCGAGAAATCGAACAGAAAGACTTCCAAAAGCGCCGGGCCTTCGCCGACGGTCGGACGCCGCCCGTAATTGGCGACGCCATCATAAATGCTCTCAGCCACCGTGACGCGTACGGCATAGACGCCGTGCCGCAGCCGGCAGCTTGGCTCGGGTACGATATTCGCCGTCGGGAAACCTATGGTCCGTCCAAGCTTTTGGCCCTCAGTGACCGTGCCGATGATCACGTAAGGATGTCCGAGCAAATGGCGCGCACGCGCGACATCGCCTTGCTCCAGCGCCGCGCGCGTCGCCGTCGAGGAGGCCGCTTCGATTGAGCCATCCGCATCGGCGGTGATGCGCTCGACGATTTCGACCTCGAACCCATGCCGCACGCCGGCCTCTTTCAGAAAGGCGGGCGTTCCCGACCGGCCCTTGCCGAAATGAAAGTCGTAGCCCGCCACAACCGCCTTGATGGCCAGACGCCGGATCAAAATATCCGTCACGAAATCCTCGGCCGGGAGGCCGGACAGAGCCGCGTCGAAGGTGAAAACGATCATGCCGTCGAGACCGAGCGCGGCGAGCGTCACGATCTTGGCTTCCTGCGGCGTCAGACGGAAAATCGTATGCGCGCCGTTGAAGAAATCGGCCGGATGCGGCTCGAAGGTTAAAACCGCGCAGGGGCGTTGAAGCCGATGCGCTATGGCCAAAGCGCGCGCGATGACTGCTTTATGGCCGCGATGCACGCCATCGAAATTGCCGAGCGCGACAACCGCGCCGTCGAGCCCCGGCGGCGGCGATAGTGGATCCGTCGCGACGACAAAGGTTCCGGGGGTGGGAAAACCGGTCAAGGCGCTCAAATGGGTTCGACGAGGAAATATTCGCGACACGCTTTCCGACGACTGAGGACGTCGATGCCGCTTGGATGCGGGCGAACCTGCCGCGCGGGCAAGGTTGCGTCAAGCGTTGGACTGGCCATTCCCCGAAAGGAGCCAAATTGCCGCGACAGCCCGGCAATGCTTTCGTTTCGGGACGATGTCGGCCTGCCGTGCGGCTTTCGCCGAAACGCGAAAAGACCTTTCGCCACGGAGACTTGAGCAAAAGTTAAATCGCTCTAATAAACGGGATTGACGCCACTCTTTGCTATATTTAGACTAATTCTAAGCCGACACCTTAGCGGCCCATCGGGTCGCGGCGCCGGTTTATGTCCTCACCGTCCGAGTCCTTAATTTCAAAGTCCTCTATGTCCAAGGGAGTGGTACCATGGCTGAGCTCAAAGGTAGCCAAACGGAAGGCAATCTGAAAGCGGCATTTGCTGGCGAATCGCAAGCCAATCGCCGTTATCTGTATTTCGCACAAAAGGCCGATGTCGAAGGCTATAATGATGTTGCGGCTGTTTTCCGTTCGACCGCGGAAGGCGAGACCGGCCACGCCCACGGCCATCTCGAGTTCCTTGAGAAGGTCGGCGATCCGGCCACCGGTCTGCCGATCGGCCCGACCTCGAGCAATCTCGGCGCTGCCGTCGCCGGTGAGACGCACGAATATACCGACATGTATCCTGGCATGGCCCGCACCGCCCGCGAAGAAGGCTTCGGCGAAATCGCCGATTGGTTCGAGACGCTGGCCAAGGCCGAGCGTTCGCATGCCGGCCGCTTCCAGAAGGCTCTCGACGAGCTGAAGGTCGCCTAATCCAACGGGCCCGGCCGTGCAATCGGCCGGGCCGCTCTTTTCCCTTCACGTTCTTTAATCGCAACAACCAAGAAGATCGCATCATGAAGGAAGGCAGCCTCGCTGCGCCGATACGGCATCCGCTCGATTGGCAAAATCCGGATTTTTACGACGAAGCGAAGCTCGACGCCGAGATGCGGCGCGTCTTCGACATTTGTCACACCTGCCGGCGCTGTTTCAATCTTTGCGATTCCTTCCCGCGCCTGTTCGATCTCATCGACGAGTCGAAGACAGCCGAACTCGATTCGGTCGACAGCAAGGATTTCAAGCCGGTCGTCGAGGCTTGCACGCTCTGCGACATGTGCTTCATGACGAAATGCCCCTACGTGCCGCCGCACGAATGGAATCTCGATTTTCCGCATCTGATGCTGCGCTATCGCGCCGTCGAAGCGAAGAAAGGGCAGATCCCGCTCACCGATCGCGAATTGGCCAAGACCGACCGCAACGGCAAGATCGCTGGCTTTGTGGCGCCGCTCGCCAATTGGGCGATGGACAAGGCCAATCAAACCATGCGCGGCCTGCTCGAAAAATTCGCCGGCCTCGATCGCGACGCGGATCTGCCGAAATATGCGGGCAAGAGTTTCGAAGCGCGGACCAAAGAGAATCCTCCCGTCGTTGACCCTACGGCGCCGGCCTTCGGCCGCAAGGCTGTCATCTATGCGACCTGCTTCGTCGATTATCATAATCCCGATATCGGTCTCGCGGCGCAGGCCGTGCTCGCTAAAAACGGCGTCGCGACCGAGGTAGTCTATCCGCAGTGTTGCGGCATGCCGATGCTGGAACAAGGCCTGATCGAAGAGGTCGCCAAAGGCGCGAAGACCGTTGCCGCCGAGATGCGGCCCTGGATCGAAAAGGGCTATGACATTATCGCGCTTGTACCATCCTGCGCCTTGATGCTGAAATTCGAATGGCCTTTGATCCTGCCGCAAAACGAGGATGTGAAGCTTCTGTCGAAATCAACGTTCGACTTGAGCGAATATGTCGTCGACATCGGCAGGAAAGAAGGAATGGCGCCCGGCCTGCAGGCGGTCGACGGCGGCATTTCGCTTCATATGTCCTGCCATTCGCGGGCTCAGAACATGGGGCAGAAGGCGGCTGAAATGCTGCGCCTCGTGCCCGGCGCCGCGGTCTCGGTGATCGAGCGCTGCTCGGGCCATGGCGGGTCCTGGGGCTATAAGAAGGAAAATTTCAAGACGGCGCTGAAGGTCGGCGCGCCGGTGGCGCGTCAGGTCGATGAAAACGCGAAAACCTTCGTCAGCTCAGAATGTCCGCTCGCGGGGCTTCATATCGCGCAAGGCGTGGAGAAACTCGGCGGCTCTAATCCAAAGCCGACACTGCTTGCGCATCCGATCCAATACATCGCACGCGCCTATGGAAGGAACGCGTAGGTTAGAGCAAACCTTCTTCCAGAGGGAGAGGGTGGTCAGCGGAGCTGACCGGGTGAGGGGTTACGATCTTAACATTGAGGGGCTGTAACCCCTCATCCGACCCGACTTCGTCGGGCCACCTTCTCCCACAGGGAGAAGGTTCGCACACTGAACGGATGGATCATGGGATCGAAACATGCACTGACGGCCGAAGATATTCTGCCGATTCCGGAATATGGGAAGATCCGCGACGAAAGCCGCCGCAAAATCTCCGAACGCAAGCGCGACCGGCGCATCGAGGTCGGGCCCTATGTCACCTTCTATTTCGAGAATTACGACACGATGTGGATGCAGGTCCACGAGATGGTCTATATCGAAAAGGGCGGCCCCGAGCAGATCAAGGACGAGCTTGCCGCCTATAATCCGTTGATCCCCAAAGGTCAGGAATTGGTCGCGACCTTCATGATCGAGATCAATGATCCGGATCGCCGCGCGCGTGCGTTGGCGACACTCGGCGGAATCGAGAACACGGCCTTTATCACGATCGGTCCGGATCGGATCGCGGCTGTCGCCGAAGTCGATCAGGATCGCACGCGGGAAGACGGCAAGGCCTCTTCCGTCCAATTCGTGCATTTTCCCTTCACGCCGGCGCTGATCGCGGCTTTCCGCACACCGGGCGCACAGGTGATCTTGGGGCTCGGGCATCCCAATTACAGCCATATGGCGGTCCTGCCCGAAAATGTGCGGACCGAGCTGGCTGGTGATTTCGATTGAAAGCCCTCATCCTGAGGAGCACGCGCAGCGTGCGGCTCGAAGGACGAGGGCGAGACGTGCTTTAAAAACTGCGTGCTTCGAGACGGCCCTTATGGACCTCCTCAGCATGAGGTTTTTTACGACTCGTGGCGAGCCCTTAAGCCACCTCGCCGCTGGCGAGCCCGCAGTCTGCGCCGAAATGCGCCAAATAGCGTTTGTCGATCTCGCTCATCGGCATGACCGCGAAAACATCGATCGTCCCGAATTGCCGGTCGAGCACGGCGCCGCTGCTGAACCGCGCCCCGGCGCGGAGATAGGCCTTGAGCAGCGGCGGCAGGTTGGCGAGCATCAATCGATCGTCCTGAGCGGCATCATCGAGCGACGAAATATTGGCTTCGCGGCCGGCCAGCGGCGTAACCTGCCAATCGGCGGGCAGGCTGGCGTGACGCTGCAGGGTGGCGAGCGGTCCAGAGGCTAGCTCCGCATCCATGGTCGGCAGACTCGCGCAGCCGATCATCACGTCGATGCGGTGATGCTTCGCGTAAAGCCAAAGCCCGCGCCACAAAAGTTCGATGACGCGCTTTGCCCGGTAATCCGAATGAACGCAGGAGCGGCCGAGTTCGAGCAGGCGCGTTTCGGGATGCCGCGCGATGATCGGAGCAAGATCGAATTCGCTTTGGCTGTAGAAGCCGCTGTGGCGCGCCGCGATGTCGCCGCGCAGCAGCCGGTAGGTGCCGACCACTTTCGCCTTTTTCGATCCATGCCTGGTCTTGGCTTCGGTATCGACGACATAAAGATGGTCGCAAACGGAGTCGAAGGGACAAATGTCGCGCCGCAGAATGGCCGAAAGCCGATCTGCGATCGCATGGCCTTCCTTATAGAAGACTTTGAAGCGCAGTCCCTGAATCTTCTTCAGCTCTTTCTCGCTAGAAGAGAGCCGCAGCTCGAAAGGACCAAGCCGCTCTAGGACATTGGGTAATGTGTTTTGGGCGAGGCCTGATTCGAGGGAAGCGTCTGGCGCGCGAGGAAGGCCGAACGGCGTGCTAAGATCTGTGCGTTCCATATCTTCAGACTCTGAGAATCGTTTCTTTTTCATACGAAAATGATATCACGTTTCCGTGACAGCGCTGCCAAGTGCAGATTTCATCTTGTTGAAACATACCGGATTTATAGCGATTCTGTGACTCGATCCTAATGGAAGATAATGGCCTATCTTCGTGCCGGCTTCATTGTGGCGACCCTGCTGTTCTTTTTCGTCGTCGTCACGCCGTTCCAGATCATCGCAGTCCGCCTCAACCTGCCAGTCGCGGCGCTCGGGCAGTTGGCGCTCTGCAGGGCGTTGCTGTTCCTACTGCGGGTCGAGACCGACTGCATCGGTGAGCCGTCGCGAGAGCGGCCGCGTCTGATCCTTGCCAATCATGTGTCATGGATCGATATTCTCGTCTTCGGTGCCGTCGAGCCCGTGTGTTTCCTGGCCAAGCGCGAAGTCTCGACCTGGCCGATCATTGCTTCCTTTGCGAAAGCGCAGCGCACCGTCTTTGTCGATCGCAAGCGCCGCCGCAGCATCCCGGGCGCCAATCGTGCGATGGCGGAGCGGATGAGTGAGAAACGCAGCGTGATTCTGTTTCCCGAAGCCACGACCTGCGATGGCGTTGCGCTCGGCAAATTTCATTCCTCGCATGTCGCCGCCGCGCGGGACCTGCTTGCCTGCGATCCCGGCACCGATAGCGTTTTCATCCAGCCCACGGCGATTTTTTATTCCTCGCCGCACGCTGTCTGGACCGGCGATGCGACTCTGCTGCCGCATCTTTGGGAGATCCTGCGCGGCGCGCCTTTGCGCGTGAATGTCGTCTTCGGCAAGCCGCTCGCCTATGAGCGCGGCAGCGACCGCAAGAGCCTGTGTCTGGCGGCGAAGGCGGCGATCGCCGATCTTTTGCAGGCGCATCGGAGCGAAGCCGGTCATGCGCCAGCGTCCGTGCAGGCGTCTCTGTTCGAAATGAGACACGCGGGTTAAGGCGCGTTCTTGCCGGATTTTCTCGGGCGCACGTTAGCCTGAGAAATATTTCTGCGCTTCTTCGAGACAGGCAATAAACCCGGCAAACTCGTCGAGGCGGCCTTGCGCGTCGATGCGGATGAGCACACCGCCTTGCGCCGTCAAGGCTTCCGTCAGCATCAAAGTATCGGCATTGCCGAAATCTTCGATCAGCAGGCCATGCGGATCGCGCCATGACGATGTCGCGGAATCATATGTGGCCATGCCGTTGCGCTTCGTGCGTTCGAGTAAAGTTTCGGCATCATTGCTATAGGCGAAGACAGGTCGGTTAAGCCCAGTGAGCAGACCAAGCTCGAAGGCCGTGCCCACGTCAGCGGAGACGCCGCGAAACGGCGTCAGGTTCACGATGCCCGCGTCGGCATCATGGATCATGCCGACATTCGCGCGATAAATGAAAGCATCGCGGCGTTCTTCCGAGAATCCCTGCATCGCTTCATTGTCGAGCGGATAGAGACCTTCGAAGCCGAAGCTTTCGCAGAGGTCCTTTTTACGCTGGCCGATTTCGGCCGCGTTGGGCAGAAACACGTCGGGACCTGCAAGGTAAAGTTTCGGTCTTTGGGCCATGCAAACGTCTTCTACCTCGATTGGATGACAGAAAATACGAGAGAAAATCTCGTGAGATAAACTTGTCACACGGGCGAACTTTTCCGCTGTGCGTATTCGGCGTCCCGAGAGGTTTATATGGAATTGTTATGCCCGCCATGGAACACCTTTCTGGAACCTATATGCGCTTTTTGCGACTCGGAGCCGGCACCGAGGGATGCATGAAGGCAGCGGTTCGGCGGAGGGGGCTCCGTCAGTTGCGTCGGCAAGCTTTGCCGTACGTAACATCAAAAGTGCGGGCATGAACTGGTGTTCGATTTATCAGCACATGAACCGCAGCAGCTTTCCATCACTCGGTGCGTGTGATGCGGGTGCCGCGATCGAGCTGCGGGCTTGATCGTGTTTGAAAAGGGGGCGGGAAAGTGAAGAAGATATTTTTAGGGGGCCTGAGCGCCATAGCGTTACTCGCAAATGGGGCGGGTCACGCAGCCGATCTCGGCGTCGCGGTGACACCCGCGCCGATCTTTGCAGCAGGTACACCTGCCGACGATAACTTCTTCGCACGGCTTTATCATGCTTATGACGTTGAATGGGGATTGGCCACGGCGCCGGTTGATCCGAAGGCGCCACCAGCCCCGCCGTCCCGGCGCGACTATTGGCCTGTGACTCCAGAGACGACGCCTCCGATGCCCTTCACCGAATGGCCTTACGGTGGTACCACTTCGCTCGGCGTGTCGCGGCCAAATTCGGTCGACAGTCCATTAATGACCGCCCTCGGTCCGACCGCGGTGGGCAACTGGCTGAGCGACCAGCACATCCAGATCTATGGTTGGGCGGATGTCGGTGGCAATGCCAGCTCCAATACGAGACGACCTGGCGGCAATGCACCTGCCGGCTATGACTATACGCCGAACACCGTGACGCTCGATCAGTTTGTAGTCTATGTCGAACGTGTGCCCGATACGGTACAAAAGGACCACATCGATTGGGGCTTTCGAGTTTCCGGACTTTACGGCGAAAATTATCGGTACACGACCGCCTATGGTGCTTGGAGCTATCAGCTGCTGACGCACAATCGCGTCTATGGATATGACGCGCCGATGGTCTATGGCGAACTCTTCATTCCGCAACTTGCAGAAGGGCTGATTATTCGGGCAGGTCGCTACATCTCTCTGCCCGACATCGAGGCGCAGCTTGCGCCCAACAATTATATGTACACGCACTCGTTCGCCTATAATTTCGACAATTACACCAACACAGGTGTCCAAGCCACGCTTGCGGCCACGAAAAATCTGTTTCTGCAATTGGGTGTGTCGGTCGGCAGCGATACGATGCCGTGGAATGCCGGCAAGAGGCTTGTCAATCCGGACCCGAACCCGCTTTTCCCGGGCACGAGTTATCTCAAAGACCCAGGCGCCATTCCCTCCGTCACCGGGTGTATCCGCTATCAAACCGACGCGGGCAATGACAACGTCTATCTCTGTGCCGATGCGGAGAACAGCGGCACATGGGGTTACAACAACCTGCAATGGTATGGCCTGACCTATTATCACAAGTTCGATGAGCATTGGCACATATCCTTCGAAACTTATGAGCTCGGCCAACACAACGTCCCCAATTTGAACAACCCGATCGCGGCCGCGGCTGTCGCTAACGGCGGCACTCCGTTCTCAACAGGATCGGCGTTCAATGGAATCAACTTCAATGCACCGAATGCGGCCCAGTGCAAAAACACCGTGACGCTGACATGCACGACACGCACCTACACGTTCCTGACTTACTTGAACTATAGCCCGGAGCCGTTGGACAATATCTCGCTGCGCGCCGAGTTCTATAATGACCTGGAGGGTCAACGCACGGGTATCGCCACAAGCTACTTCGAAACCGGGCTCGGCTGGCAGCATTGGTTCTCGCCACAAGTCGAAATCCGGCCTGAGGTAGTTTATTATAGGTCGTTCGAAGCTCCGGCCTTTAACGGCAATTCCGCCGCGGGCATCGCGCCCAATCGGAGCTGGGCGGTCGTCACTTCAGGCGATTTGATCTGGCATTTCTGAATATCGGTATGCCAGCGTCAAGGCGCGTTGAAACCAAATCCCGAAGAGCCATCCGGCTTTTCGGGATTTTTCGTTGAGGCGCGTTAAAAAAGAGACTGTGCCCCGCCAACCCAATCATATTTTGAAGCAATTCCATTCGGGCGGAATGATTTTAAACGTGCGGCCGCATAGGGCGCGATCGTCCCTATCTGCATTTATACATATAGGAATCTCGTATATTTTTTTGCTGCATGCATATAAATTTCATATAGATTCGAGTGTGCCGCCATCAGTCTGCGATGCGGTGAACCTCGTCGACTGAACCGGGTGGCAAAGAGGCCGCTTCGGAAGCAACCCAGATCCGGGCCGCATGGCAACGATGCCGCGGCATGACATCCAGATCCGGGCCAAGCGGCAATGGAGCCGCTGCGGCGAATAAAAGTCCCGCCGTACAGCAACGAAGCTGCGGCGATGAAACTTCGAACTGCCAAACGGCAATGAAGCCGTTTTTGTAACGCTTCTAGTTTCATCGAGGGATCATGGGAAAACAGTGTCCCACGGCTGCAGTTGCTCTTGCTCTCTTGCTCGTCGTGTTTTCGCGACAGGCTTTTGCGGACGATCTCGACCAGCCTTTGCCGCCGGTGCCCCCCGTGGCCACCGATGAGTCGAACTTCTTTTCGCGGCTCTATCACGCCTATGCGGATGAATGGGGTCCGCCCAAACCGGCCGACCCGAATGCACCGGCCTCGCGGCGGCCCTCGCCCTTTCCGCCTTCGCCCGTGGATACGCCGCCCTATCCGTTCACCGAATGGCCTTTCGGCGGCGCGACGACGATCGGCGCGTCGCTGCCGAACTCGATCGATGCGCCTTTGCAGAAGGCGGTCGGCACCGGTAATCCGCTCGGCAAGACATTGGACGACGCGCATATCCAGATCTATGGCTGGGTCAATCCCGGCGGCAATTTCAGCACGGCTTCGGGCTATGCCGGCAATGCGCCGGCCCAATATATGTTCACGCCCAATATCGTTCAGCTCGATCAGGCCGTACTCTTTATAGAGCGTGTGCCCGATACGGTGCAGAAGGATCATATCGATTGGGGATTTAGAGTCAGCGGACTCTATGGAGAAAACTATCGCTATGCGACGGCCTTGGGGCTGTTCAGTAACCAGCTCCTCTATCACAATCATTTCGCCGGCTTCGACATGCCGATGGTCTATGGCGAACTCTATATTCCCAATGTCGCCGAAGGTCTTTTGTTCAGGCTCGGCCGCTATCCCGGCGTCCCCGACATCGAATCCCAGATCGCGCCTTATAATTACATGTATTCGCATTCGCTAAGCTACGTCGACGCGGCGACGAACACGGGCCTTATCGGAACGTTGAAACTGACCAAGAATTGGATGCTGCAATTGGGCGTCACCGCCGGCTCGGACACGATGCCGTGGAATGCGAAACAAATCTCACTCGTCAACCCGGTGACCGGTGGCCCAGGCTATAGTGGGAAGCGCGATCCCGGCGTTCAGCCTTCGCTGACGGCCTGCGCCCAATATCAGACCGACAGCGCCTATGATGCCATCTATCTCTGCGCCAATGGCATCAATAGCGGCAATTGGGGTTACAATAATCTGCAATGGTATGGCGGCACTTATTATCACAAGTTCGACGACAAGTGGCACATCGCAGTTGAATCCTATTACATGTACCAAAAGGGCGTGCTCGACGTCTCGCAAGGTTACGGCAGCACGGCTTTTGCCTATATGGTCAATCCACCATTGGAAGCGCATTGTCCGATCGGGCAGGTGCAATGCACGGCCAAGGAATGGTCGATCCTCGCCTATCTGAATTACAAAATCACGCCGATGGATAATTTTACCTGGCGCGCCGAATTCTTCAATGATGAGAACGGCCAGCGCACCGGCACGGCCACGCGCTACACCAATGTTGCTTTCGGCTTGCAGCATTGGTTTTCACCAAGCGTTGAAATCCGCCCGGAAATCGCCTGGTATCATTCGCTTGACAATCCGGCCTTCGACCACGGAACACAGCATTTCCTGACCGTCGTTTCGAGCGATCTGATCTGGCACTTTTGAGCGAGATCAATGTCCGGCCGTGCCGCTTCGATTAAGGTTTAACGGTCGAAAATCGTTGGCCTCTTGTTTTGTCATTGTCACTTTACTTTGTAATTGCGTGTCGAAACTAAGGCTCGGCGGCGGCCATTTATATGGCTTTTATATAGGCCGCTGCCGTAAGCAGGATCGAACCTATATGGCTCTTCGCCCATATCACCGGCACGCGCTGTAATGCGCAAACCAGCGGGCGCCGCGCAAGGTTGACGCGGCCCGCACCGATTGTGGATGGACTCCCATGCTCGATCTTCTGTTCATCGTTGTCGCAGTTATCGCCTTTATAGCGACCGCGCTCTATCTCCCCGCCTGTGACGGATGGTGAGCTTCATGATCATCGATTACATCTTGAGTGGCGTCGTCGCGCTCGGCGTCTTTTTCTATCTCGTCTTCGCACTTCTGCGCCCTGAGCGCTTTTAAGGGCTGAACATGACTGTCAGCGGCTGGTTTCAAATCGCGCTTTATGTCTTTGTCATCATCGCGCTGACGAAGCCCTTCGGCTTCTACATGACGCGCGTGTTCAATGGCGAGCGCACGCCTTTGAGCTTCGTGCTGCGACCGCTTGAACGTGGCATCTATTTTGTCTGCGGCGTCGACGAGCGCGAAGAGCAGCCTTGGATCACTTATGGCATCGCGATGCTGACTTTCAGCCTCGCGGGCTTCGTCGTGCTTTATCTGTTGCAGCGCCTGCAGAACGTCTTCCCATTCAATCCTCAGGGCTTTGACGCGGTCTCGCCCGATCTCGCCTTCAATACGTCGGTGAGCTTCGTCACCAATACCAATTGGCAATCCTATGTGCCTGAGCAGACGATGAGCTATCTGACGCAGATGGCCGGGCTGACGGTGCATAATTTCGTCTCGGCCGCGACAGGCATCGCGCTTGCCATCGCGCTGATCCGCGGCTTTGCCCGGCGTTCGGTAAAGACCATCGGCAATTTCTGGGTCGATATGACCCGCTGCGTTCTCTACGTGCTTCTGCCGGTCTCGATCGTGGTCGGGCTCTTCTTTGTCTGGCAGGGTGTACCGCAGAATCTCGACGCCTATACGCAGGTCTCGACGCTTGAGGGCGCCAAGCAGCTGATCGCGCAAGGCCCGGTGGCTTCGCAGGAAGTCATCAAGATGTTCGGCACGAATGGCGGCGGCTTCCTCAACGCCAATTCGGCGCATCCTTTCGAGAACCCCACGGCGCTCACGAATTTCGTGCAGATGATCCTCATCTTCTCGATCGGTGCGGCTTTGACCAATGTGTTCGGCCGCATGGTCGGCAATGAGAAGCAGGGCTGGGTGGTTTTCACGGTCATGGGGCTTTTGTTCCTGGTTGGCACCGCTTCGCTTTATTGGAGCGAAAGCCACGGTAATCCGGCCTTCGCCTCGTTCGGCGTCGATAGCGCCGCCGGTGCGTTGCAGAGCGGCGGCAATATGGAAGGCAAGGAGGTTCGCTTCGGCATCGCCAATTCGGCGCTCTTTGCGACCATCACCACGGACGCCTCTTGCGGCGCCGTCAACACCATGCACGACAGCTTGCTGCCTTTGGGCGGCATGGTGCCCATGATCAACATCATGCTTGGCGAGATCATTTTCGGCGGCGTTGGCTCAGGTCTTTACGGTATGCTGCTCTTTGCCATCGTCGCGGTCTTCGTCGCCGGCCTGATGGTTGGCCGCACGCCGGAATATCTCGGCAAGAAGATCGAGGCCAAGGAAGTCAAAATGGCGATGCTCGCCATTCTGGTCCTCCCTTTGTCGATGCTGGGCTTCACCGCCGTCGCCGTCGTTGTTGCGCCGGGGCTCGCCGGTCTTGCCAATGCGGGTCCGCACGGATTCAGCGAGGCGCTCTACGCCTATGTGTCGGCGACCGGCAATAATGGCAGCGCCTTCGCGGGGCTCTCCGCCAATACGCCCTTCTGGAACACGACGCTCGGCCTTGCGATGTGGATCGGCCGTTTTCTTTTCATCGTGCCGATGCTCGCGGTCGCCGGCTCCCTCGCGGCGAAAAAGATCGTTCCCGCATCGGCCGGAACCTTCCCGACCGATGGCGGTCTCTTCGTCGGACTTTTGATCGGCGTGATCCTGATCGTCGGCGGTCTCACCTTCTTCCCGGCTCTGGCGCTTGGACCGATTACGGAACATCTGGCCATGCAGTCCGGCACTCTTTTCTGATCGAGGCATATCATGCGAGCGAGAACCTTTTCGCGCAGCGGTACATCCCTTTGGGATGGAGCGATCCTGATTCCGGCGATCACAGCATCGTTTCGGAAGCTCGACCCGCGCGTTATGATCCGCAATCCGGTCATGTTCGTCGTCGAGGTCGTGGCGGCGCTGACGACGCTGCTCTATCTGCGCGACCTTGCGGGCGGCGGCCATGATCTTTGGTTCACCTTCCAGATCATTCTCTGGCTGTGGTTCACGCTGCTCTTTGCCAATTTCGCTGAGGCCGTTGCCGAAGGCCGCGGCAAGGCGCAAGCAGCGACGCTCCGGCGAGCCCGCACCGAGACCATGGCCAAGCGGCTCGCAGCAGCCGACGAGACGAGCTATACGGAGGTTCCGGCCTCAGAGCTCAAAGAAGGCGATTTCGTCTTCGTCGATGCTGGGAATTTCATTCCGAGCGACGGCGAAGTGATCGAAGGCATAGCCTCCGTCGATGAGTCGGCGATCACCGGCGAATCGGCGCCTGTCATCCGGGAAAGTGGCGGCGACCGCTCGGCCGTCACCGGCGGTACGCGTGTCCTCTCGGACTGGATCAAGGTGCGCATCACAGCGGCGCAAGGCTCGACCTTCCTCGACCGGATGATCGCGCTTGTCGAAGGCGCGCAGCGCCAGAAGACGCCGAACGAAATCGCACTCAATATTCTGCTGGCCGGATTGACGCTAATCTTCGTCTTCGCCGTCGTCACCATTCCGAGTTTTTCCGCCTATGCGGGCGGCAGCGTCTCCGTCATCGTGCTCGTCGCCTTGTTCGTGACGCTCATTCCGACGACGATCGGCGCACTTTTGTCGGCAATCGGCATTGCCGGCATGGACCGGCTCGTGCGTTTCAATGTGCTCGCCATGTCGGGCCGCGCCGTCGAAGCCGCGGGCGACGTCGATACTTTGCTGCTCGACAAGACCGGCACGATCACGCTCGGCAATCGTCAGGCATCCGAATTTCTTCCTGTGAGCGGTGTAAGCGAAGCCGAATTGGCCGATGCCGCGCAGCTGGCCTCGCTTTCGGACGAGACGCCGGAAGGCCGGTCGATCGTCGTGCTGGCCAAGGAAAAATACGGCATTCGTGCGCGGGATATGCACGAGCTCGGCGCGACATTCATTCCGTTCACCGCGCAGACAAGGCTGAGCGGGATCGACACGGACAAGATGGCCATCCGCAAGGGCGCCGTCGACGCGGTGCTCGCCTATGTGAAGGATCTCGCCAATCCTTTGCATGAGGGCGGCGTTCTCGTTGCGACGCGATCGGCGGCCTCGGAATCGGCCATTCGCGAATTAATCGCCAAATCGGATGAAGTCGCCAAATCGGGCGGCACGCCGCTGGCCGTCGCCAAGGATGGGCGCCTGCTCGGCATCATCCACCTCAAAGACATCGTCAAGGGCGGTATCCGCGAGCGCTTCGACGAATTGCGCCGCATGGGCATCAGAACCGTGATGATCACCGGCGACAATCCCTTGACCGCCGCGGCCATCGCGGCCGAAGCGGGGGTCGACGATTTCCTTGCTCAGGCGACGCCCGAGGCCAAGCTGAAGCTCATCCGCGAGGAACAGGCAAAGGGCAAGCTCGTCGCCATGTGCGGCGATGGCACGAACGATGCCCCGGCCTTGGCGCAGGCGGACGTCGGTGTCGCGATGAATACGGGCACGATGGCCGCCCGCGAAGCCGGCAATATGGTCGATCTCGACAGCGATCCGACCAAGCTCATCGAGATCGTCGAGATCGGCAAGCAATTGCTGATGACGCGCGGCGCGCTGACGACCTTTTCGATCGCCAATGATGTCGCGAAATATTTCGCTATCATCCCGGCCATGTTCATTGCCTTCTATCCGCAGTTGGAGGCGTTGAACATCATGCATCTCGGCACGCCGCAAAGCGCGATCCTATCGGCGATCATCTTCAACGCCCTGATCATCGTTGTGCTGATCCCGCTCGCCTTGAAGGGCGTCGCCTATCAGCCGCAAGGTGCTGCCATCATCCTGCGCCGCAATCTTCTGATCTATGGCGTCGGCGGATTGATCGTGCCTTTCGTCGGCATCAAGCTCATCGATCTCGTGGTCAATGCTGCCGGTCTCGCATGATCCCGAAAAGTTGGCTCGACTTTTCGGATGAAGATCATGCGCAAAGATTAGCCTGAAGGCTAAGGAGACAAAAATGTTGAAGCACTTGCGCCCCGCTCTTGCGATGATCGTTCTGATGACGGTCTTGACGGGGCTCGCCTATCCTTTGGCCATGACCGGCGTAGCCGGCGTGCTCTTTCCGCATCAGGCCAAGGGCAGCCTTATCGAACGCGACGGCCAGGTGATCGGCTCGGAATGGATCGGCCAGAATTTTACGAGCGACAAATATTTCCATGGCCGCCCGTCGGCGACGAGCGAACCCGATCCGCAGGATGCGAGCAAGACCGTGCCCGCGCCCTATAATGCCGCCAATTCGTCGGGCTCGAACAATGGCCCGACGTCGCAGGCTTTGGTCGACCGCGTCAAGGCGGATAGCGCGAGTCTCGCCGCGGAAAACCCCGGCGTTCCGGTGCCGGTCGATCTCGTGACGGCCTCGGCGAGCGGGCTTGATCCGGATGTGACGCCGGCAGGCGCTCTGTTCCAGGTGCCGCGTGTCGCCAAAGCGCGGGGATTGAGCGAAGACAAGGTGCGGACGCTCGTGGAGGCGCATATATATGGGCGGTTCCTCGGCATTTTGGGTGAACCTACCGTCAATGTATTGAGGCTCAATCTGGCCTTGGATCGATTGGACCACTAAATAGTACGGGGCGCGCAAGGATGCCGCGCCCGGAGTTCACTGTCTTTGGCAAGACCTGAAAAGCGTGACGTACACGACCGGCGGCCGTCGCCGGACGTTTTGCTGCAGGCTGCGCGCGAGAGCGAACGCGGGCGCCTGAAGGTATTTCTCGGCGCCGCGCCCGGCGTCGGCAAAACCTATGAAATGCTGACGACGGCGCAGGTCAAGCGGCGCGACGGCGTCGATGTCGTCGTCGGAATCGTCGAGACGCATGGCCGCGCCGAAACCGAAGCGCTGCTCGAAGGCCTCGAAATCATCCCGCGCAAGCTTGTCGATTATCGCGGCCGGCAAGTTGCCGAAATGGACATTGACGCGATTTTGGAGCGCAAGCCGCGGCTCGTTCTGGTCGACGAGCTGGCGCATACGAATGCGCCGGAAAGCCGTCATCCGAAGCGCTACCAGGATGTCGAGGAGCTGCTCGAGGCCGGGATCGACGTCTATACCACGCTCAATATCCAGCATCTCGAAAGCCTGAACGATGTCGTCGCCAAGATCACGGGCATTACGGTGCGCGAACGTGTGCCGGATTCAATCCTCGATCGCGCCGACGATATAGAGGTCGTCGATCTCACGCCGGAAGATCTGATCGCGCGCCTGAACGAGGGGAAAATCTATGTTCCCGAGCAAGCACAGCGCGCGGTCAAACATTATTTTTCGCCGGGCAATCTCACGGCTTTGCGCGAATTGGCCTTGCGCCGCACGGCGCAGCGCGTCGATGCGCAAATGGTCGACTATATGCGCCGGCATGCGATCGCCGGTCCTTGGGCTGCGGGCGAGCGTATTCTTGTGGGTCTCGATGGCGCCTGCGATCATCGCGCGCTCGTCAGGCGGGCGAGACGCATGGCCGATCGGCTGCGGGCGCCCTGGGCCGTCATCCATGTCGAGACCGCGAAAAGCGCGCGGGCGAGTGAGAAGGAGCGCGCCCGCGTCGCCGAAGGCCTACGGCTTGCGCAGCGCCTCGGCGCCGAGACTCTGATGGTTCCCGGCGAAGACGTGGCCGAAACCCTCGTCGATTATGCGCAGACGAATAATTTCACCCATATCGTCGTGGCACGTTCGCGCTATGCCGGATGGCGGCGTTTCATTGGCGGGTCGGTTACGCAAAAGCTGATCCGTTCCGCCGGCGAAGCCGATGTTCATATCGTGGCCGATCACGCGGAGGTTCTGCCGCCCGAAAAGCGGGGCTCGGCGCTCAGAGCAAACCGGGAGGCAGCGCGCAGCGACCTCGTCGCTTATTCCGCAAGCATCGCGCTTGTCGGCCTCGCGCTCGCCGCCGCGCTCTTGCTGAAACATGTGCTGGGCGTCTCCAATGTTTCGCTGACCTTTCTGATCGCGATCCTGACGAGCGCCATTGCTTTCGGTCTGTGGGCGTCGCTCTTCGCCTGTCTGCTCAGCGTGCTTGCTTATAATTTTTTTCTGCTGCCGCCGGTCTATACATTCACGATCGCCGATCCGGAAAATGTCGTCTTCCTGTTTTTCTTCGCGGTCGTCGCAGTCATCGTCAGCAATCTCGCGGCGCGCTTGCGCACGCAGGCGATTGCGGCGCGCAAACGTGCGCGGACAACCGAAGATCTTTACCTCTTCAGCCGCAAGCTCGCGGGCGCTGCCGGGCTCGACGATATTTTATGGGCCACGGTGCATCAGATCGCCTTGATGCTGAAGGTGAGGGTCGTCATCCTTCTGCCGGAAGGAGAGGCGCTCGCGGTCAAGGCCGGATTCCCGCCGGAGGATCAACTCGACAAGGCCGATCTTGCCGCCGCGCGATGGTGCTTCGAGCGCAATCAGGCCGCGGGCCGCGGTGCCGATACGCTGCCCGGAGCAAAGCGTCTCTTCATTCCGTTGCGCACCGGGCGCGGCGCCATTGGCGTGATCGGCATCGACAATGATGAGCAGGGCCCGATCCTTTCGCCGATCCAGAGCAGGCTCCTCGATGCGCTGTGCGATCAGTCCGCGCTTGCGATCGAGCGAGTCAATCTCGCGCAAGATATTGAACTCGCGCGTCTCGCAGCCGAGACGGATCGCTTGCGCTCGGCGCTGCTCACCTCGATCTCGCATGATCTGCGCACGCCCTTGGCCTCGATCCTGGGCTCTGCCAGCAGTCTTGCGATACCGGATCAGACCTTCGATGCATCATTGCAAAAGGAGCTGATCGGCACGATCCTTGAAGAGTCCGAGAGGCTGAACCGATTCATCGATAATCTCCTCGATATGACGAGGCTCGAGTCCGGCCCTTTGCGGCCGAAGACGAGCCTGACCGATCTGTCCGATATCATTGGCAGCTCGCTTGAAAGAGCGCATAAGATCCTCGGCAATCATCAGGTGGATATCGACCTTGCGCCGGGGCTTCCCATGCTCGATCTCGATCCGGTGCTGATGGAGCAGGTCCTGTTCAACCTCCTCGACAATGCGTCGAAATATGCGCCGGCTGGATCGTGCATTCAGATCCGCGCACAGCGGAATGAAGACTTCGTCTTTCTGCAAATCCTCGACGAAGGGGATGGCGTGCCGGAAACGGAGCGCGAGCATATTTTCGATAAATTCTACCGCATCCATCGCGCCGACCGTCAGCGTGCGGGCACTGGCCTTGGCCTCGCGATTTGCCGCGGCTTTATCGAAGCCATGCATGGAACGATCGAGGCTGACAATCGCTTCGACCGGAAGGGCGCCGTATTCACCATCAAGCTTCCCGTTCCCGCCGCCAGCGAACCTGCGATGGAGGGCGCAGGATGACTCCTCGCGCGGGCCCGCTTCGTGTGCTGGTCGTCGATGACGAGCCGGCCATCATCCGCTTTCTTCGGGCAGGGCTCGAAACGCAGGGCTATGTCGTCTCCGATGCCAAGGACGGCCGCTCCGCGCTCGAAATGGTACGCCGTAAGGCGACAGACCTCATCGTGCTCGATCTTGGCCTCCCCGATATGGACGGGCTCGACCTCGTCAAAACCGTGCGGGAAGCCGGCGAAACGCTGCCGATCATCATTCTGTCAAGCCGCGGCAATGAAAACTCCAAGGTCGAAGCGCTCGATCTCGGTGCCGACGATTATATCGTCAAGCCTTTCGGGGTCGATGAGCTTTTGGCGCGCATTCGCGCGGCGCAGCGCCACCGCCTTCAACAGGATGGCGAAAAGCCAATCTTCCGCAGCGGCGATCTCAGCATGGATTTTGTGCGGCGCATTGTGACAGTGCGTGGTACCGAGGTGAAGTTCTCGCCGCGCGAATATGATATATTGCGGCTTCTGGCGGCGCATGCCGGCAAGGTGCTGACACATCAGTTCATCTTGCGTGAAGTTTGGGGTAGCGCTGTCGATGTGCAATATTTGCGTATCTATATTCGCGCTCTGCGCCAGAAAATCGAGGCCGATCCCGAGCGTCCAAAACATATCCTGACCGAAACCGGCGTTGGCTACCGCCTGCGTGCCCCTGATTAGCGTTGGATACTCAAATGGAATCGAAGCGGTCTTTTAGATCTTTCATCGCATCGGATTTATCCGAAAACCGCGGCACACTTTTCGGTCCGATGCTCTAACCCAGGCCGATTCATGGATTTTCGTGACCTCATCAAGCCGGAACAAGTCCTCATCGTTCCGCGCGCCAATGATAAAGAGCAATTGCTGCGGGACCTCGCGCAACGCGCGGCTTCCGAGCTGAAGAAGGATGTTGCCGCGATCCTGCAACCTTTGCTGGCGCGCGAAAGCCTGGGATCGACAGGGCTTGGTCAGGGCTTTGCGCTGCCGCATGCCCGCATCGAGGGCATCGACAGTTTTTTTTGTCTTTTCGCCAAGCTGGCGAAGCCTGTGCCTTTCGAGGCGGTCGACGACAAGCCGGTCGATCTCGTCTTTCTTTTATTGATCCCGGCCAATGCCGGTTCGGATCATCTCACCGCTCTGGCTGCGATCTCGCGGCATTTGCGTGATAAGACTTTCATGGAAAACCTGCGAAAAGCGAAGACGCCAGGGGCGCTCTACAGTCTGATCGTGGAACATGTGTGAGGCTTTACGATTCTGTTTTTGACGCGTTTTCTTTACGCGAACCGGTGCCCACTTCGCTCGAAAACGCTCTAGCTCATTCCAGCGGCCCCAGGGTCAAAACATCGGGATCGCTGAGGCCGTGCAGCCTGTGCGCCGCGGCATGGGCGAAGCGCATGAGCATGGCGCGCCGCGTGCCTGACGAAAGCTTATGTTCCGGCGCGTCGCGCAGGATCGTTGCGCCATAGGCATCGGCGACGATGAGGCCGGCATCCTCCGGCATGATCTCGACCGGCACGGTTTCGGGGATCGCGAAATAGAGCCTGTCGCAGAAGAAGCGGTACTCCTGCCATTTCACGTCGGCGCGAAAATCCGCGATCGAGGATTTGATCTCCACAATATGGATCGCGGCATCGTTCGCGAGCGCGACAATGTCGGCGCGCCGCCCGCTGGCGAGCGAGAGTTCCGTCAAGGTAGAAAATTTCATCGCGCGCAAAAGCCGCCTTGTGCCGCGCGCGACGAAAAGCGCCGTCTCCGACTGGCGGCCATCGACAGGGGCTTGCGGCTCGATCAAACGCGGGGGCATGAGCGCATTATATTTTCGCTTTTGACGATCATCCTAATTCAAAATGAGGTGCAGCCCGTCTCCCACGCGGGAAAAGGAGCGTCGGATTAAATGATCCAATCGGCGAAATTATCGAAAAGCTCGATGAAGCCGCGTTCGGCCAATTCGCTGATGATCCGCTTCGCTGCCGCCTCGGCTGTTTCGTGATCGCGGGCAACGATAATATCGGCCGCGTTCGGCGTCTCATAGGGCTGATCGATGCCGGTGAAATTCTTGATCTCGCCGGCGATGGCGCGTTTGTAAAGCCCTTTCGGATCGCGGGCGATGCAATCTTCAAGCGGCGTATCGACGAAAACCTCGATGAATTCTCCGACCTCGACGAGCTCTCGCGCCATTTGCCGGTCCGCCCGGAAGGGTGAGATGAAGGAGCAGAGCACGATCAGGCCAGCCTCGGTCATGAGCTTCGCGACCTCGCCGACGCGCCTGATATTTTCGACGCGGTCGGCTTCGGTAAAGCCCAAATCCTTGTTGAGGCCGTGGCGAATATTATCGCCATCGAGCAGGACCGTATGGAAACCGCGCGCCTGGAGCTGGCTTTCGACCAGATTGGCAATCGTCGATTTGCCGGAGCCTGACAACCCGGTGAACCACAAGATCGCGGGACGCTGATGTTTGATCTGGGCGCGATCGGCCTTGGTGACGTTCAGATCCTGGCGATGAATATTGGTCGCGCGGCGCAGGCCGTGCATCAAAAGGCCGGCGGCGGCCGTCGCATTCGTCGCGCGATCGATGAGGATGAAGGCGCCCGTCGTGGCGTTTTTCTCGTAAGGATCGAAAGCGAGCACGCCGGTCGTTGCGAGATTGCAGACGCCGACCTCGTTCAATCCGAGGCTCTTGGCCGCGAGTTCGTCGAGACTATTGACGTCGAGCCTGTATTTTAATTCGGTGACGACGGCGGGCACCGTGCGGGCGCCGATCTTCATGAGATAGGAGCGGCCCGGATAGAGGCGTTCGTCGCTCATCCAGATGAGATGCGCGGTGAATTGATCGGCGACTTCCGGGCGCCCTTTCGGTGTTGTGATAATGTCGCCGCGTGCGATATCGACCTCGTCTTTCAAGGTCAAAGTCACGGAATCCCCGGCGCTCGCGACATCGAGATCGCCATCCATCGTCACGATGCGTTCGACATACGAAAGGCGTCCCGACGAGGCGATAACGATCTCATCGCCTGGGCGGATCATGCCGCTCGCGATCGTGCCGGAGAAGCCGCGGAAATCGAGATGCGGACGATTGACCCATTGGACCGGCATGCGAAACGGCAGCAAAGCGCGGTCGTCGTCGACATCGATCTCTTCGAGATGCGGCAGCAGCGCCGGGCCTTTATGCCAGGCCGTACGCGCGCTCGGCTCCGAAATATTGTCGCCATGACGTGCGGACATGGGGATCGGCACGACCGTCTTGAAGCCGAGCGGTTCCGCGAATGTCCGGAAGGCCGCAACGATGGCCTCGAAGACGTCTTGCTTGAAATCGACGAGATCGATCTTGTTGACCGCCAAAACCACATGCTTGATGCCGAGCAGCGAGACGATCGTCGCGTGCCTATAGGTTTGCGTCAGCAGGCCCTTGCGGGCATCGACGAGCAGAATCGCAAGATCGGCGTTGGAGGCGCCTGTCGCCATATTGCGCGTATATTGTTCATGGCCGGGCGTATCGGCGACGATGAAGGATCGTCTGGGCGTCGAAAAATAGCGATAGGCGACGTCGATGGTGATGCCTTGTTCGCGCTCGGCCTCAAGGCCGTCCACGAGCAGCGCGAAATCGATATTGTCGCCGTCCGTGCCGTGCTTTTTCGAGTCGCGTTCGAGCGCTGCGAGCTGATCGTCGAAGATCGCCTGCTGTTCGTAGAGCAATCGCCCGATCAAGGTCGACTTGCCGTCATCCACCGAGCCGCAGGTGAGAAAACGCAAGGTTGGGCGCGACACCGGCGCGCCCAGCGTCACGGGTTCGGCATTCCCCGCCACGAAAGCCATCTTGGACATTAAAAATAGCCCTCGCGTTTTTTCTTTTCCATCGAGCCCGATTCGTCATGGTCGATCAAGCGGCCCTCGCGCTCGGAGGAGGTGGAGCTTCGCATCTCGGCGATCATGTCGGCGAGCGTTTCCGCTTCGGATCGGATCGCTCCCGTCAAAGGATAGCAGCCAAGCGTACGGAATCGGATCCGCTCCTGCCGTGGGACCTCGCCGGGTGCTAAAGGCATGCGATCGTCGTCGACCATGAGCAATGCACCATCGCGGGTGACCACCGGCCGTTCCTTGGCGAAATAAAGCGGCACCACCGGAATCTCCTCGGCGGCGATATAATCCCAGACGTCGAGCTCGGTCCAATTGGAGAGCGGAAAGACACGCATCGACTCGCCTGGCTTGATCCGCGTATTGAAGAGCCGCCAGAGTTCCGGCCGTTGATTACGCGGGTCCCAGGCATGAAGGGCAGAGCGATGCGAGAAGATGCGCTCTTTCGCCCGGCTTTTTTCCTCGTCGCGCCGCGCCCCACCGAAGGCCGCGTCGAATTTATATTTATCGAGCGCCTGCCGCAGCCCTTCCGTCTTCATGACTTGCGTATGGACTGAGGAGCCGGAGGCGAAAGGCGAAATGCCGCGCGCGACGCCTTCCTGATTGATATGGACGATCAGGTCCATGCCGACGCGATGCGCGGTTTCGTCGCGAAACGTGATCATCTCGCGAAATTTCCACGTCGTGTCGACATGCAGGAGCGGAAAGGGCGGCTTTCCGGGGTAGAAGGCCTTGAGCGCGAGATGCAGCATCACGCTCGAATCCTTGCCGATCGAATAAAGCATCACCGGCTTTTCGAACTCGGCCGCCACCTCGCGCAAAATGAAGATCGCTTCCGCCTCAAGACGGCGAAGGTGGGACGATAATGGGTGTTTCACACAAAAATCCTGTAGGATAGGATATTTTACAGTCATAATCTACTTATCGACTCTGTGTCACTCCTGCAATCTGCATGCAAATACTTGATTCCTAAGGAAGAGGTTGCTGCAAGCGGGGCCAAGCGTTGCCGTGGCCCCGGATTGCCGGCTTTATTTTTTGGTTTGCTTGGCGATGGCCTGCACATCGGCCTCGAGCGAAGCGACATAGGTTTCGAGAGCCTTCGGGTCCTTCAAGGCTTTGCGAAGTTCGTCCGTCCAGGTCGGCTTGCGGATCGTCATCGTCATGAAAGCGGCGGGCGAATGGGTTTTCTTGATGAGGTGGTCGCTGATCTTCGCCGGAATGGGTTCGAACGCGAGATAGCTGGTGCCGGGATGAGACGCGACAAAAGTCGCGAAGCTCTCGGCGATCTTGCCGTATTTGTCGTCGCGGCAAAGATCGGTGATTTCATCCTCGAAAGCGACCAGCGGCTTTTGCGTCCCCGTCTGTCCGGTTTGAACGTTCATGTGTCATCCTCTTGAGATGTGCAGGAGCCTGTGGCCCCACGACTGGGCTGTGCGCCGGGCCATGCTTTCCAACCTCTTACTTGTCGTTCGGGTTGGTCATCATCGCCGGGTCTTGCATTCTACTGAGCATACCTGAGGGGACGCCAGTAATATCATCCATGACCAGCTGGTTCATGGCGCAGATGAATGAGGTCAAGCGGTAGCCGTCGTGACGGGAAAGCGCGTTGTCGAAGGCGCGCATGTTCCAGAAGGGATCATTGCCCAGCGTGATCGCGGCCGTGCCGCTGAGCGCGAAGCCATGGACGAATTCCGCCGCGGGCCGGCCTTCACCCACCGCGCCGGGGTTGGCTGGTGCGAGGCTCTCACTGTCCCAATAGGCTCCATCCTGGTCCGGCCGATTGGCTCTTGCGCGGATGAGCCAATGGTTTGAGGCCGGACAATTGATCGGCGCGTCGGCAAGCGTCGCATAGGGATGATGTTTCTCGAAACCGGCCTCGTGCAGGCCGAGCAATTCATGCGTCGTGCCGAAAGGCGCGGCCGAGGGGAGCGTATCCGCCAGCAGGCCGTTGGCGGGGCGCGCCGGATCAAGATGGCCGATCGTATGCGATTCCTCGCGCACTGAATTTTGAAACGGGAAGGTTCCGGCAAGCAAAGCAAAGACGCGGGCTGGAAGCGATTTTATCTGCGCCCACCAGCTCGGCTTGGGAAATGACGCGCAGGTCTGGCCGCGCGGCTGATGCCCTTCGATCCGCGCGGCGGTGCGCCCAAGATATTCGGCAGCCGGACGAAAATCGAATTTGAACATCGGGAACAGATCGTGCGTCGCCCAATCGTAATCGACGCCATCGTCGAACATGGCGTCGCTTTTTTCCAGGCGCGCCCTTATCTTTTCGCGAGCCGCTTTATATTTGTCGTCGATCTCGAGGCCGATCCATTCGCAATCGCCTTCGCGTAATCCGCCGACGGGAAAAGCCAGCGCGGCCGTGACGGAAACGACCACCGGCTTTTGCGTCACTGGAAAGAAGCCGTGTTCGCGCGCGACCTCCGCCGCCGAAGTGTTGGCATCGACGTTAAAGGCGGTGCGGTTCCAGACTTCGCGCTGCACGGCCGTCCATTTCGCCGCCTCGGACGCCGGATTGATCAAAACCACAAGATCGCCGAGGACAGGCGGCAAGGTTGCGCCGAACTGATGACGGCGCACCGCCTTGACGAGATCGTCCTTGAGCCCGGTGGCGAGCAAATTGCCGCCGAGACTATGGCCGAACACGATCATCTTATTATGACGCGGCGGGTTGTCATTGGATGTCAGCACGTCTTCCAATGTCCGAAGCGCCGAGATCGCTGCCGGCGCGACCTGTTCGCTGACCGGCTTGCGATCGAAAAGGGTTGCGCCGGCCGATAGATTTCCGGCGAATCCCCCGATCGCCGTGCCAAACAGGTTCTTCAGCCCTTTTTCATCGACGCGCGCCCCGCGCCAGCCGATGTAAATGGCGGTGACGTTCATATCGCAATAGGTTGGTTGGATGGGGCAGCGCTCGGCGAGAAAGCGGGCCGCATGAGCCGCGTAAAGCCGCAAGTCTGCGACGTTTTGATTGCCGATATGGGCATCGTTGCGCCAGCCGTGAATGAACACGATGACATAATGCGATCCCGTCGCGAGAAACTTTTTCAATACGTCGAGCTGCGTGATGATCGGCCTGACGGCGGATGCCGTCATATGTTTCTCATGCATCTCGGATTCCATGCTTTGCTGGAGCATGGCGCTCGACATTGGCTTATCGCCATGCGCGTCCGCCGAGACGAGGGCGTAGGGCTCGCCATCCTCCTGAAACTCGAGAAAGCCGAGATTATAGTCGAGCGATTTGCCCCCAGGTGTAGTCGCGGGGACGATGTGGCGCTGCAAGGAACATCGCAAAGCCGTGGCCCATTTGGGGCTGCTCGCCGCGACTTCCGCTTCGTCGTTGCTAGGGTCGATCCAGCCGTCATCGTCGCTGATCTCGGCTCCCTGCAATTTCTCGCGGCCGGTTTCGGCGAGAACCGTCCATCCCTTTGCCAAGCCCTCCGCGCAGATGGGGAGGCTCGGATCGAGATTGCGATAGGCCTGATCTTTCGGTGTGGAGAGGACGACGTAATTGACGAATAAAACAGCCAGGAAAATGAGAACCACTGTAAAAATGAGCGCCATCAATACGCGAACGACGCCTGCGTAGGTGCGCCAAATCCTCGACAAGACCGTGTGCCGCGGGCGTGGTTCGACACTTGCTGCCATGTTATGCGCTCCACCGTTGTTTCTTTTTATCCAATTCTATGAAAAATTGCAGTGCTTTCTGGGTTCGTCATCAAACAGTCGGACTCCGGAAAGACAGTCTTTTGTAAAGGTCCCGCGTTGAAGAGCGGTTGATCCGCCAATATTGAACCACGACATTGAGCCCGGACACACCGAACCGCGGACTTGGAGGCTGGCGCCCGTGAACCACCGGCTTAGGATAGATACATCCGCACTCCATGTTCCGTTGCAGAGCATAGACTCCCGTGGCTTTTTCAGGCAGGGCCGCGGATGGTTTTCGCAAGCCTGCAAGACGGGCCTTGTCCGCTGTCTCGTTTTGCTTCTGGCGCCTCTTTTGTTGTGGCCTCATATAGGCTTGGCGCAAAATAAGGGCGCGCAAGATAAGGCAGCGCAAGTTAAGATAGCACAGGAAAGAGTCGTCAATCTTTACGCATGGGCGGATTATTTCGATCCCAAGGTCCTTGATGATTTCACCAAGGAAACCGGCATCAAGATCGTCTATGACACCTATGACACGAGCGAGGCCCTCGATGCGCATCTCGCACTCGGCCGCTCTGGCTACGATGTCGTGGTGCTATCCGGTCCGCTGCTGCAAAAGGCGATCGCCAACGATCTTCTGCTCAAACTCAACCGGGCGAAACTCCCCGCGGCCAGAGGGCTTTGGCCGGATATCATGGGGCGGCTTTCGATCTATGATCCGGGCAACCTTTATGCCGTGAACTATATGTGGTTCACGTTGGGCCTGACCTACAACGCCAAGATGATCGAAGATCGCCAGGGGCCGGCAGCTCTGGCCTCATGGGACGTGATCTTCCGGCCGGATGTTTTGAAGAAATTCGCCGATTGCGGCGTCGAAGTGCAAGACAGCCCGCATGAGCTTTTCGCCGCTGCATTGCACTATATGGGCGTGAATCCACGCTCGAAATCGCTCGTCGATCTCAAGCGCGCGGCGGATCTTCTTTATGGTCTTCGCCGGAACGTGAAAAAATTTCGCGCTACAAACGATCTATCGGATGTCGTGGGCGGCGACGCTTGCCTGACGCTCGGCTGGTCGAGCGACACGGCTCAGGCGCGCAAACAGGCGGCGGATTCCAATAGCAGCGTGACGATCGATTATGCCATTCCGAAGGGCGGTACGCTCATTCTGCTCGACAATCTTGCGATCCCCAAGGAAGCCGCGCATCAAGACGACGCCTATGCTCTGATCAATTATCTCCTGCGGCCCGACATAGCGGCGCGCAACACGAAGGCGACACATTTCGCCAATGGCGTTCTGGCATCGAAAAATTTTCTGCCGCCCGAAATTCTCTCGGACCCGTCGATATATCCGGACGAAGCGGCAATGAAGAGCTTTTTCGTCATGGGCCTCTATGGCGCCGCCGAACAAGCTTTCGTCGCGAAGGAATGGCTGCGCGTCAAAAACGGCGATATCAAACCGGCGAGCACGAAGAACGACAAATCGAAGGGCGGAAAGAACGACAAGACCGCCGGCAAGAAAGACGAAAAATCGCGAGTCAAATCGCGATGATTGGAACATGATCGTCTTAACTAATCGCGATCACGCCTAAGGTTTGTTTTAACGCATGACCTTGATCCGAAAAGTCTGCAACTTTTCGGGATCATGCTCTAAGAAAACCGAAAAGGCACAAAGTCACGCCGGTCAGGATCGACGATGAGCGGCCGGTCGATTGGCGGCGCGGCGCGCTGCGGGCAATCACCGCGCTCGCAAATGCGGCAGCTGACCCCGATTTTGGTGACCGGCGCGGTCTTGATATCTATGCCGTCGGCATAGACGACGTCTTGCGCATAGCTGACCTCGCAGCCAATGCCGAGCGCGAAATGGCGCGGCGGCGCGAGATGGCTGCCGCCCGATTTCGTTGCCGCGCGGGCGACGCTCAGATAGCGCACGCCATCCGGCATTTCGGCGATCTGGACGAGGGTCCGGTCTCCGGACGAGAAGGCCTCATGCACGTTCCACAACGGGCAAGTGCCGCCGAAGCGCGCGAATTGAAAGCGCGTCGATGAATGGCGCTTCAAAATATTGCCGGCGCGGTCGACGCGGACGAAATAGAAAGGCACGCCGCGATCGCCTGGCCGCTGCAGGGTCGAGAGCCTATGCCCGACCTGTTCGAAACTCGTGCCAAACAGGATGCAGAGCCGTTCGACGTCATAGCGCAGACTGCGCGCCGCATTGAGAAAGCGCTCATAGGGCATGACGAGCGCGCCGGCGAAATAATTGGCGAGCGCGATCCGCGTGATGGCGGCGGCGCCATTCGCCCGGAAGCTCGCGTCGGAAATGATCGCGTCGATTTCTTTTTCCTGTTCGATCTGGCCGATCAGATGGGCAATATGAAAGACCTTGCTCGCGTGATCGATGCCATCGCGCAGCCAGAGCACGCGGGCGACGCGATCGTAGCGGCGAATGAACAGAGAAGTCGGATCGACCTTCTCGCTCTCCACGCGTATGCCATGCCGTTTGAACAGATAATCGGAGAGATGCGTGCCATGGACGCTCTCGCCGACGCTGATCTCTTCAGCGAGGCTTTCGGCGTTGCGATCGAGGCGGTCGAGATAATTGCCGCGATAGTGCAGAAAATTCCGGACTTCCTCATAAGGCAGAAGCGCCCCGGGATCGCGTTCCATCTCGGTGCGTTCGGAGGAGAAGGCTTCATCGAGGATCTGCGTCCGCTCATTGGCACGGCGGAAGGCGAGGTGAAGGCTCAAGAAAGCATGCGCGAACCAGGACGTATTGGCGGCGATCGTCTTCAAATCCTGGCTATTCGGCAGAAGGCCGGAAAATACCGGATCGGCTAGAGCCTGGCGCAAATCGCCAATGAGGCGGTCGGTATCTTCCTGGGCGAAATCGGCGAGATTGACCGAGAAAGCCTGGGCGAGGCCGAGCAGGACGGGGGCGGTCAGCGGCCTCTGGTTGCTCTCGATCTGATTGAGGTAACTTGCTGAAATTCCAACGCGTTCGGCGAAAGCATGCTGGGTGAGCGCATGGGATTCGCGCAGCCGGCGGACCTGCATTCCAGAAAAGAGCTTTTGTCTCATGCAAAAGTTGTAACATTGCAAATCGAATTAGCAAACAATTTGCAAATCTGCGACTTTTCGCAAGAAGCAAACGAAAAACTTCGGTATTTCCCTCTTTCGGACGAGTTCCTTCTGGGGAGAAGCGCGAATGAGCAGAGGCTTGACGGTTACCGATATGATTCAAACGGCTCCTTGGGCTGACAGAATCGGGGTTTTTGTCATTCAGTCCATGCCTCTGCTGCGACGCGGCATCGAATCGGCGCTCCGCGAGGCGCCGGCTTTTTCGCAAGCGCTGATCCGCAGCTTTCCCACGGCCGAGGCGGCTGCTTCCGCCTTGCAGGACGCCCGCGCCGGCGATGTGATTCTCGCTGATATGCCGGCCTGGACGGTCTTGCGTCCTGCGGGCACGGGCGGCAACAAGTCGGCCTTTGCTTTCCTGAGCGACAAGAAAGTTGCCTTCGGCCTTGTGACCTCGGTGGATCCGGCCGCCTTGCGGCTCTTCCGCGAACAAGGCGTCTCGGGCTTCATGGCGCCTGAGGCCGAGGCGGAAGCGCTCGTCCAATTGGTGACGGCGCTTTCCGAGGGCCGCAGCTTTTATCCGCCCGCGGCGTCGCCCAAGCGGGCCGATGTTTTGGCCTCGCTGTCCAACCGGCAGTTTCAGATTCTGGAACTTATGACCCGCGGTCTTTTGAATAAGCAGATCGCCTGGGAGCTTGGGCTCACCGAAGGCACGGTCAAGAGCCATGTCTCGGCCATTCTCGACAAGCTTGGATGCGATCGGCGCACACAGGCCATAACGGCCTATATGAAGAGCACCGGTCTTGCTGCTGTCCCTGCCATGACAATGTAAACGTGACGATGTAAAACACGCGACAGGTTGCGCGATCTGAATTAAGGCCTTTTCAGTCGGCAGGTTCTGCCGGTTGGAGAGGCCTTAATTTTTGCGGAAATGAAATGTCGCTATCTTTGGAAGACCGTGTGCGGGAATTGGAGCGGTTTCGCTACGGGGCGAACGCGCGCATTCATGCGCTGCAAACGGCGGCTATATCCGCGCTGACGATCCTGGCCCTCGACTTGGACGAGCCTATGGCCTTCGCGGAAAATCTGACGAAAGCTTGGGCACGCGGCGCCGAAGCCGTCGCGGCGTCGCCCGGCGCCGATCCCGCGCAAATGGACATGCTCGCGCAGGAATTTCAGGATGCGATCGCGCTTTTATCGGCGACCTTTCTGCTGACCGTCCGCAATGAATTTGCCAAGCAGAAAGAGTTCGAGGCGAGAAACCCGCGGCCGCGCGCGTGAAGATCATGCGCAAAAAACCGCGAGGGCCTGGACCCTGTCCGCTTGTACTGGCTAGGCCCTAATAAGGCTGGTCCGGGTCGCCATAGGGATGTTGCTCGGGATCGTCCATATGCCGCTCGCGGCCGGGTTCGAACATTTTGGCGCAACTCGGGCTCAATTGATCGCGCTTGGCCTGCATGCATGCCGTGATGCGCGGAATATTGGGAATATAGTCCGAGCAGAGACGAAACGCGTCGCCGGTGCAGGCCTCTTGCTCCTCATAACTATAGCCTGCGCTCAAGGCCGGCGCGCTTCCGAGCATCGAGACAACCGGCAGCGCAAGGAAAAGCTGCAATCTCCTCGGCACTGGTCTCGCGCCTGGCGTGGTAGCCAGATAGGCTTGGTTCATTTCGTTTTGTCTCCGGAAGTGAATATTTCCGCTGTAACGGGAGCGGAGGATCATGCGCCGCAGCGTTATCGGTTTATGGATCTAAAAGCGATTTTTTAAAGTCATCGCATTTCAGAATTTCTTGAAGGCGTGATGACCTTGACCGTTTGTGCCAATCGGTCGCGGCCCTAAGGATCAGGCTTCATCGCGCCGATCGATTTGATCGCGAATTCGACCGTGACCGGCCCGGCTTTCTCGAAGGTGAGCGTGGCTGGAAAATGCTCGCCCTGTTTCAAGGGTTGTTTCAGTCCGACGAACATCACATGAAAGGATCCGGGCTTCAGTTCGACGGAGCCATGGGCGGGCACGGCGAGGCCATCGGCCAATTCGCGCATGCTCATGATCCCGTCCTTCATGGACATTTCGTGCACTTCGGCGCGATCCGAAATCCCAGTGCTGAGCGACACCAGTCTGTCGGTCTGATCGCCATTGTTGATCAAAGTGAAATAGCCGCCGCCGATCTTGGCTCCGGGCGGCGTCGCCCGCGCCCAGGGCTGCGCGATCGTGATGGAGCCGGCCGACGTCGCTTGCGCGTCGGCAGGCGCCGGCAGGGCGAGGATTGCGCAGAGGCCTAGCAAGGCGGCGGCAAGACGATGCGGCAGCGTCACGCTTTCGGGCCGCCTCTCAATTGTTGCTTGATCGTCTCTTCGTCGAAATGGACGATTCCCTCGGGCGAGATGACCGCATGGGCGACATAGCCATTGTTCATCTTTTCGGCCGCCGAGTGCATCGCCTCGTCGAGCGTATTGGAGGTCTCGCGATTCCAGGTTTTGAGGATACGGTTGACTTCCATTCCCCAGATCAGCGTCCACATGAGTTTGACTCTATAATGGGAAAAATCGCGGTTTCGCAGCATGAAATGGTGCTGCGAGACAGGATTGAACTGTCGACCTCTCCATTACCAATGGAGTGCTCTACCACTGAGCTACCGCAGCAAGGCGCCTTTCGGCGTCATGGGACTCCAAGGCGGCGCGCAAGGCACGGGGTATGTGCCATAGGCCATGAGCCGAGGCAAGCAGGCGCGGGAGGCGCCGAGTGGCCCCGCTTGTCGGGGCGGGGCGGAAGACTTACAAACGGCTCAGATAAGGGGCTGAACCGCGCGAATCGATCGAAAATCAGCCGGATCTTAAGGAACTGGTCCTATGTCCGAGGACAGGCGCGAGGACTCCAGCAAAATATCCGGCCGGGACCAGACGAAGGGTCCGCAGGCTCCGGCAGCCAAGGACATGAAGAAAGACAGGCTCGCCGCGGCTTTGCGCGAGAATCTGAAGCGCCGCAAGGCGCAAATCTCGGCGCGGCGGCACGAAACACCGCCAGAATGAAAACCGCGCCCGAATAGGCGCAAGGCAGTCAGGGGGCTCGATGGATCGCATTCGCATCGTTGGTGGCAGGACGCTCGAAGGCAGGATTCCCATCTCGGGCGCGAAAAACGCGGCGCTTCCATTGATGATCGCGTCCCTGCTGACGAGCGAAACGCTGACGCTCGAAAATATGCCCAATCTCGCCGATGTGAGCATGTTGTTGCGGATTCTCGGCCATCATGGCGTCGATTACTCGGTCGATGGCCGTCGCCCGGGCGAAATGCCGCATGCGAGCCGCACCATTCATCTCTCGGCGCGGGCCATCGTCGATACGATGGCGCCCTACGAACTGGTTTCCAAGATGCGGGCGAGTTTCTGGGTGGTGGCGCCGCTGCTCGCGCGGATGGGCGAGGCGAAAGTCTCTTTGCCGGGCGGTTGCGCCATAGGCACAAGGCCGGTCGATCTTCTGATCATGGTGCTCGAGCGGCTCGGCGCGTCGGTCGAGATCGAAGCCGGCTATGTTCATGCGCGGGCGCAGAAGGGACTGCGCGGTGCCGAGATCCGTTTCCCTAAAGTGACGGTCGGCGGCACGCATACGGCTTTGATGGCGGCATCGCTGGCGCATGGCCATACGCGCATCGAAAATGCCGCCTGTGAGCCGGAGATCGTCGATCTTGCCGATTGCCTCAACAAGATGGGCGCCAAGATCAAGGGCGCCGGACAGACAGCGATCGAGATCGAAGGCGTCGGTAGCCTTTCGGGCGCGCGCCATGCGGTGCTGCCGGATCGCATCGAAGCCGGCACCTATGCCATGGCCGTCGCCATGACCGGCGGCGACGTTCTGCTCGAAGGCGCAAGCCCGGCGCTTTTGCAAAGCGCGCTAGATGCCATCGAACAGGCCGGCGCCGGCGTGAGCGTCACCAATGAGGGGATCAGGGTCAGGCGCAATGGCGCGGGGCTGTCGCCCGTCGATGTGACGACCGCGCCATTCCCGGGATTTCCGACTGATCTTCAGGCCCAATTCATGGCACTCATGACGGTGGCCAAGGGCTGTTCGCGCATCACCGAGACGATTTTCGAAAATCGCTTCATGCATGTTCAGGAATTGGCGCGCTTCGGCGCCAAGATCAGGCTCGAAGGCGATATCGCTTTCGTCGAAGGGGTCGAGAGCTTGCAAGGCGCACCGGTCATGGCGACCGATCTGCGTGCCTCCGTCTCTCTCGTCATCGCGGCGCTCGCGGCCGAAGGCGAGACAGTGGTGAACCGCGTCTATCATCTCGATCGCGGCTTCGAACATCTCGAAGAAAAGCTCAGCCGGTGCGGTGCGCTGGTCGAGCGCCTTTCGAATCCGGGTTGAAGATTTGAAGTCCTCGTGCTTCGAGACGCAAGCTCCTCAGCATGAGGGCCTTTAAATGCTAGAATAGCCCTCACCCTGAGGTGCGAGAATTCCAAGTCGCACTTATGCGACTTGGAATGCGAGCCTCGAAGGGCGACGGCAACTGAAAATTTGTTTCAAGGATTCTTAATGTCCGATCTTTTGCGTCTTGTTGCGCTCGATAGCGAAGATCTGGCGGTTCTCTCCGCCAATCTTCAGGACGCTTTGGTCAAGATTGGCGACATGGCCTATTTTCCGACAACCAAGCGCTTCGTCATCGTCGCGGCGCGTTTCGACTGGCTGCGCGCGGCGAACCAGGGCGCGATGGAACGTTGCCGCGCCGGTCTTCATTTCGAGCGGGTGCTCAAAGTCTCCCGCATGGGTTTCGATCAGCACAATGCCGATCTCATTTTGAATCTTCTGAGTGTCACCTTCAACGAAACCGACGCGCCCGCAGGAGAGGTGACCCTCACCTTTTCGGGCGGCGCCGCCATCCGCCTCGACGTCGAATGTCTGGAAGCGCAGATGCGCGACATAGGTCCGCGCTGGAAGGCCAAAGGCCAGCCGGGCCATCAGTTCGACGACATCGGGTGAAGCATCGGACCCAAAAGTGGGAACCGGTTTTGGGATAAATCCGATGCTCAGATCAATGGGATAAGTCTCAGAATATGCCGCATGAGACCCCGCTTATTGCCACGATCGTCGCAGGCATCGGGCTCGCCTTCGTCTTCGGCACGATCGCCAATCGGCTGCGCATGCCGCCGCTTGTCGGCTATCTTGCGGCAGGCATTTTCATCGGTCCGCACACGCCGGGTTTCGTCGCGGATCAGAGCCTCGCGACCGAACTCGCCGAACTTGGCGTCATCCTGCTCATGTTCGGCGTGGGACTGCATTTCTCGCTCAAAGATCTTCTCTCCGTGCGCGCGATCGCCGTGCCCGGTGCGATCATCCAGATCGCCGTTGCAACCGCCATGGGCGCGGCGCTCGCCTGGTGGATGAAATGGCCGATCGGCGCCGCGCTTGTCTTCGGCCTGGCCCTCTCGGTGGCAAGTACGGTCGTGCTGCTGCGCGCGATGCAGGAGCGCCACCTCATGCAGACCGAGCGCGGGCGCATCGCGGTCGGCTGGCTGATCGTCGAAGATCTCGCCATGGTGCTGACGCTCGTGCTGCTGCCGGCGCTGGCAAGCCTGCTCGGCACCAGCGATGCCGCTTCGCAGGATCCTCTCGCCTTGCGGTTTGGCCTCAACATCTGGGGCGTGCTCGGGCTGACACTCGTGAAGCTCCTGGTCTTCGTCGCCTTCATGCTGATTGTCGGGCGGCGTGTCATTCCATGGGTCCTGCAATATGTCGCCGATATGGGCTCGTCCGAGCTATTCCGGCTCGCGGTGCTCGCCATTGCTTTATGCGTCGCCTTCGGCGCGGCGCAGCTTTTCGGCGTATCGCTCGCGCTTGGCGCTTTTTTCGCCGGGATGATTTTAAGCGAATCCGAATTGAGCCACCGCGCCGCCGAAGAAACCCTGCCGTTGCGCGATGCTTTCGCGGTTCTGTTCTTCGTCTCTGTCGGGATGCTCTTCGAGCCGGCGATCCTCTTGCAGGAGCCTCTGCCGATCCTCGGCACTTTGGCGATCATCGTGCTCGGCAAGGCGGCGATCGCTTTTCTGATCGTCCTTGCCTTCGGCTATCCGCTGCGCACGGCGCTGACGATTTCGGCGAGCTTGGCGCAGATCGGCGAGTTCTCTTTCATCCTTGCCGAACTTGGCATCGGGCTCCATCTGCTGCCGGAGCACGGACGCGATCTCATTCTCGCGGGCGCGATCCTGTCGATCCTTTTAAACCCGCTGGCCTTCGCTGTGGTGGATTGGTTGTGGCGGGGTGATGTTGAGCCGCTCAAAGGCGAAGGCGCAAACGAGGCGTAATGCCGAGGATATGGGCGATTTCGGCGACCTCTGGCCGTCCCTATGCCTCCGCGTCATATATCTGCTATGTAACCGCCAAATTCACTTGACGTGCGCGAATCGCTTCGCATGTCGCTCCGCAACGCTCAGGAATAGACATCCCTATGTTCGAAGCCCTTTATCAGACCTTTGAAGACTCAGCCGACTCCTCGCAGAGCGCCGAGCGCGTCGCAGCGTTGCGCTCCACGTTTCGCAAATATCAGATCGATGGATATTTGATCCCCCGCGCGGACCGCCATCAGAATGAATATGTCGCGCCCGCCGACGAACGGCTCGCATGGCTTTCGGGCTTCACTGGGTCCGCCGGGCTTGCGATCGTCTTGAGGCGGCAAGCCGTGCTCTTTATCGATGGACGCTACACGCTCGCGGTGCAGTCGCAGATCGATCCGGAGGTTTTCGAACCCGTTGCGCTCGCGCAAATCTCACCCGACCGCTGGCTTGAGACGAAACTGCGCAAGGGTTCGCGCATCGGCTACGATCCATGGCTGCACACGCCCGGCCAGATCGCGCGTTATGCCGTCGCGGCCGCGAAAGCCGGCGCCGAGCTCGTCGCGGTCGAACCCAATCTCATCGATCTGATCTGGACCGACCGGCCGAAGGCGCCGCAAGGCGAGATCACAGTGCATCCGCCGCGTTACGCAGGCGAAGCCTCGGCGAAGAAGCTCGCGCGCATCGTCGCGACGCTCGGCAGCAAGGATGCGCTGGTCGTCAGCGATCCGCATGCGGTTGCCTGGGCTTTCAACATTCGCGGCCAGGATGTGTCGCATACGCCTTTGCCCTTGTCCTTTGCGATCATCACCCGCACGGGCAAGCCGAAACTCTATGTCGATTTCGAGAAGCTCGACGATAGCGTCAGGGCGAAACTCAAGCCGCTTGCGGCGCTGGCCGAACCGAAAGACCTGAAGGCCGATCTGCAGGATCTTGCCAAGAAGGGCAAGAGCGTGCTCTTCGACGCGGGCACCGCGCCCGCCAAATTGATTCAGATTTTTGAGAAGGCGGGCGGCCACGCGGACGTGGGCACCGATCCCATCGCCTTAATGAAAGCGAAGAAGAACGCGACCGAGCTCGAAGGCATGCGCCAGGCGCATATACGCGACGCTGCCGCGATGGTCTCCTTCCTCCATTGGTTCGAAGGCGAGGCTGCCGAAGGCGAACTGACTGAGATCGAAGCGGCGCAGGCGTTGGAGACCTTCCGGCGCGATACGAAGAAACTGAAGGATGTCTCCTTCCCGTCGATCTCAGCCTCCGGGCCGCATTCGGCGATCCCGCATTATCGGGTGACGGAAAAAACCAACCGCAAGATCAAGCGCGGCATTTTTCTCATCGATTCCGGTGCGCAATATCAAGACGGCACGACCGATATCACCCGCACTGTCGCGGTCGGCGAACCCAATGCTTCTATGCGCGACCGTTTCACCCGCGTGCTGAAGGGCCATATCGCCATTGCGCGCGCGGTGTTCCCGAAGGGCACGTCGGGCGCGCAGATCGATGCGCTGGCGCGGCTCGCGCTCTGGCAGGCCGGACTCGATTTCGATCATGGCACGGGCCATGGCGTCGGCTCTTATCTCTCTGTGCATGAGGGGCCGCAGCGCATCGCCAAGGTCGGCATGCAGCCGCTCGAACCGGGCATGATCCTGTCGAACGAGCCCGGCTATTACAACGCCGGCCATTGGGGTATTCGCATCGAAAATCTGGTGATCGTCGAGCCGCGGGAGATCGCGGGTGCCGAACGCGAGAGCTATGGTTTCGAGACGATTACTTTGGTGCCGATCGATCGCAATCTGATCGAGCCGAAGCTTCTCAATGCGGAAGAGCTCGATTGGATCAACGCCTATCATGCGCGGGTGCGCAAGATCGTCTCGCCGCTGGTCGAGCCTGCCGCGCGCAAATGGCTGAAGGCGGCGACGCAGCCGATCGAATAGCCGGCACAATCTATGCCGTCATTGCGAGGAGCGAAGCGACGAAGCAATCCATGCTTGGAACGATTGCTTCTGGATTGCTTCGCTTCGCTCGCAATGACGATCTTCCTAAAGCGCAGCCCTCTGGAAGAGTATCTAGCTGTTTGCCATCGGCTCTTCGCCGAGCCGCGGCAGAAAATAGGCAAAGAGCCCAAGCGCCGGCAGGAAGGCGCAGACGCGATAGACGAAGGTGATGCTGGTTATGTCGGCCAATTCGCCGAGTGCGGCGGCGCCCAATCCGCCCATCCCGAAGGCAAAGCCGAAAAAGAGGCCGGCGACCGTGCCGACCTTGCCCGGCAGAAGCTCCTGCGCATAGACGAGGATCGCGGCGAAGGCCGAGGACAGGATCAAGCCGATGACGACGCTGAGCACGCCGGTCGCGACAAGACCGGCATAAGGCAAGGCGAGCGTGAAAGGCAGGACGCCGAGGATCGACGCCCAGATGACATAGCGCCGTCCGATCCGGTCGCCGATCGGACCGCCGAGGAAGGTGCCAAGCGCCATGGCGCCGAGAAAGAGGAACAGAAAGATCTGCGCCTCTTGCACCGACAGGCCGAACTTCTGAATCAGATAGAAGGTGTAATAACTGCTGATGCTCGCCGTATAAAAGAATTTGGAAAAGACGAGCATGAGCAGGATCGAGATCGTCACGAAGACCTTGGTGCGCGAGAGACCAAGAGAAGGATGCGCCGCGGCGCGCGGCTTCGCCCGGGTGGCGGCGAGCATCCGGCCGTACCATTGGCCGATGCCAGTCAGCACGATCATCGCGAGAAGGGCGACGATCGAGAACCACGCCAGACTATGCTGGCCGTGCGGCACGACGATAAAGGCCGCGAGCAGCGGTCCCAGAGCGGCGCCGGCCGTGCCGCCGACCTGAAACAGCGATTGCGCCAATCCGTGCTGTCCGCCCGACGCCATCCGCGCCACGCGCGACGCCTCGGGATGGAACACCGACGAGCCGACGCCGATGAGCGCGGCCGCGAGAAGCAGCACGCCGAAGTTTGGTGCGACCGACAGCAAAAGCAGGCCGCCGAGCGAGAAGCCCATGCCGATCGCCAGCGAATAGGGTCTTGGATATTTATCCGTGTAAAGCCCGATGAAAGGCTGGAACAGAGAGGCGGTCAGTTGAAACGCCAGCGTGATAAGGCCGATCTGGCCGAAATCCAGCGCGAAGGACGTCTTCAAAACCGGATAGATCGCGGGCACCAGCGATTGGATGATGTCGTTCAGCAAATGTGAAAACGAAATCGCCAGCAAAATAGCGAAAAGTGTCGTCTCTTCGGGACGGGCAAGCCCGGCCGGCGCGTCGAGTTTCGCGTCCATGGTCCTACTGTAATCTGCTGTCTCGGGTTCGGAAGGCAGAAACCGGAGATGCTCTAAATGTCCCACGCGCCTGGGTGGGGCCCAGCCCGGCGCAAGAGACGATCTTGCCGCAAGATAAGGATCGCGCGGCTGATTGCGATTCAATTCGGCGCGAGCCCGGCTCTGCCGATTGGCCGATGCTCGCGAGAATGCAGCTGAAAACGCAATAATATGTTGATATTATGTATCTATCCGGGCCGGGCCGACAGCGTGGCCCGGCGCCGCGTTACGATGTCTGGGACACTCTTTTCAGATGGACGACGACATCGACCTTGTCGATCGCATAGCCGTCCGGCGGCGTCGGAAGGTGGCTGAAGCAAACCTCCTCCGGCTGAATATCTATCAGCCGGTCCTCGGCCTCGATGTAGAAATGGTGATGATCGCCGGGATCGGTGTCGAAATAGGTCCGCTCGCCATTGACGCTCACGCGACGGACGAGGCCGCCTTCGACGAACTGATTGAGCGTATTGTAGACGGTCGCGAGGGAGAGCGGCACGCCCCGGCTCAACGCTTCTCTGTGCAGGTCGTCGGCGGTGACGCGGCGATGGTCGCTTTCGAAAAGCAGGGCGCCGAGCACTTGGCGCTGCCGCGTCGCGCGAAGGCCGGCCGATTTCAGGATGCCCTCGATTCGCGCCGTGCAGAAGGCCTTCTGACGATCGGCGAACAAGGGCAAATGGGCAGGGTTGAAAAGCATTTGTCTGTCCTCGTAGCGGGACTCAACAATCATGACGTCAAACCCGCGCCGAAACTGGCTCATCCTGGCGTGGTACTCAGCGGCGGCGTGGCCACTGCCATGGAGCCTAGCGCCAAGCCTGCCGTCTAATCCGGCAGGCGTGGCGCCATAAATCTTCGACCTTTTGAGCGGATCCTCGTGAATGACTGCGGTCGGTACCGAAACTCTAGTTGCGATTAAGTCGCAATTGCAGATTGGTTCAACCGATAGCCGAGGTCAACTTCAAACGCGGCCGATTCGTGCTGAAAGGGTGGTCATATTGTCCCAGCCTGGACCGCCGCCGCCCGGACGGCGAGGTCGACGTGCCATGGCGGAGACTGGACGGATGAACCGGGCCATGGCTGAGGCCGGCGCTCGGCGGCTCAGGCTTTTCCGGCCGGCTTGGCAGCCTTGGACTTCCGGCGGGGCTCGAGCGGGGTGACATAGATCTCGAGGCGATGGCTGACGATTTTATAGCCGTGCCGGCGCGCGATCTTTTCCTGCAATTTCTCGATTTCTTCCGACTGGAATTCGATGACGTCGCCGGTCTCGATGTCGATCAGATGATCGTGATGCTTCGTGTCCGCGGGCTCGTAGCGGGCCCGCCCATCCGAGAACGTGTGGCGCTCGAGCGCGCCCTTTTCTTCAAGCAGGCTCAGCGTCCGATAGACGGTCGCAATCGAGATGCCTGGTTCGACAAGGGCCACGCGGCGATGAAGCTCGATCGCATCGGGATGGTCCGTCGATTCGCCGAGCACCTGCATAATGATCCGGCGCGGCCGCGTCAGGCGAAGCCCGTTCGTCTGATAAAGCTCCTTAACGTCATCGGCCAGCTTCAATTCCATAGCCCTGTCGTCGTGAATCCCGGGAATAGCGCGTTCAGTTTCATCATCTGACTGCATTGTGGCAAGCGTGATGAAAGTCGAGCGCATAAGCACAGCGCGGACGCCGCTTCGCCGTCTAGCGTTATGATCCGCTCATATTGGAATTGGGTCTTGTATTGGAATTGTTCTTGGCCGCTCCGCGGGCGGAGCTGGACGATCGCCGTCAGCCGGAGCCTATTGCCGCAATAAATACGTTTTTATCATGGTACCGCCACCCCGGCTCGAACGGGGGACCTCTAGATCCACAATCTAGCGCTCTAACCAACTGAGCTATGGCGGCAGGCGTGATTTGAGCGGGACCCTAAGTGCATCGTTTCGCGATTGCAAGGGTTTGCCGCGCCGCACGGCCGCTGGCCGATGGGTGACGAGAGTTTATAAAAGCCCCGGCGATTTAGCGATCGAGCGCGGTGGTGAAAGGAGTGGTCGTGTCGGTTGCGATCTTCTGTGCGAGGCGCATGAAATCCTTGGCCTGGGCGGTGGCGGATTCGAAATGCGCTTGCAGATGGCGGGTTTGCAAAGCCATGACTTCGGAGAGGCTCTGAGTCGTCATCATGGCTTGCAGAAGGTCGAAAGCGGACAGAGTCTCGTTGCGGAGAATTTCGACGGCTTTTGCGTTGAGTTCGCCTACACCCTGCGAGGCTGCGGTGAAACTCGCGTCGAGCGCGGAGGTGACGCCTTCGGCGCCGGTTTTGAAGCCTTCATAAGTCGTGCGCGTTTGGTCCAGTCCGGTTTCCACGGCCTGGCGAAGCGTTTCGTGGATGTCGAAAGGGCTGCGTGGCATCGTGAGCACCCTGTTTTTCCTCGGTTCAGAACAAGCAAAAACATAGCTTATTTTATGTTGCGTTGCAATATATATTTTGCATTGCAGCAATATTAAGCTTGTTACGCATTCTTGGGACTATCGGGGCAAAGCGGTGGACCGTTTGTCGGGGCTCATTTAAGATTTGATTAAGGCTATCCGTGGCGGCGGAGGTTGCCTTCCTGTGTCCGAGCTTTTGAGAAGCCCTTGCCGCTATGAGCGATTTTTATTTTGAACCGGCGGCTTCGCAGCAGGAAGCCGAGGCAGCCTTGCGCGGGCTTGCGCTGGACAAAGCCGCCGCGCAACCAGCTTTCGTCGCCTGCGCGGAAAGCGCCGTCGCGCCGCCGCAGATGCTTTTTGCAAATAGCGCCATGCTCTCGCTCTTCAGCTCCGCCGATCTTAATACGCTTGGCCGCCGCCTCTTCCTCGCCAGCGATCCGGGCGCGAAGCGATTGGCAAGCCTCATACAGAAAGCATCAAGCAGCGCTGCCCCCAGACTCGAACGTCTGCGGTTTTATTTCGGCCTGACGACGCAAATGTTCACCTTCGCCTGCCATTGGGTGGCAAGGCCCGGTCGAGCGCCTTTGTTCGCGGCGACTGTGCTCGATGCGCCAGCGCAGCTTTTGAATGAACGCCCAGCGGCAAAGCGCCCCGAAACCACCACCGATGTGAGCGAGCCCGCGGCGCTGCCGCGCGAGACAAAGGCCGTGCGTTTTTTATGGCGCACGGATGCCGAAGACCGCTTCACGGAAATAACCCCGCCTCTGGCTTCCGTCGTCGGCGAGGCGTCGGCCGATCTCGTCGGACAGACGATCCGCGACGTCTCGGAGAGGCTGCACCTCGATCCGAGCGGCGCATTGGCGCAAGCCTTTGCCAAGCGCGAGACGTGGAGCGGCGTGGAGGTCCTATGGCCGATTGCCGGAACGGCGACCATCGTGCCTGTGGGACTAGGCGCCCTCCCGACCTTCGATCGCGGCAGGCATTTTGAAGGCTATCATGGCTTCGGCGTGATTTGTGTCACCCGCGTCGCGCCTGCGCCGGCCGGCCATTTGGCAGCGGCTCTCGACCTGGATCATGCCGCGGCGGAAGCCGTCAAAGTCGAGGAGGCGGGGTTTTGGACGCCGTCCTACGATACGGAAAATGTCGTCTTCCTGCGGCCTTTGGCGACCAAACTGGTATCGCCCGATTCTAGTGCCGACAAAATCGAGTCCATAGGTGTCGAGCCGGACGAGAGCGCGGAGAGCGAACCGGTTCCAACGCCCGATTTATCGGCCGCGGAACAGCACGCGTTTCACGAGATCGCGCGCGCGCTTGCCAATGAAGAGATTGCGAGCGAAGAGCCAGCTGCGCGCGAGGAAACGATCGCTGCCGCCGAATCCGTTGCGGATACCACGCCGTTGATGGCACCGGAAGCGGCGGAGACACAGGCGGCAATCGAAACCCCGGAAGACCAGGTCCTGCTCGCGCCGGAAGCGGAAGTGGAAGTCGTGGAGGCGGCGGCGCCGGAACCTCCCTCCGAGGCCGAGCAATTGACCCGCAACGCGGCGGCGATTTTTGCGCATCTGAACGCAGGCCTGCTCGTGAGCCGCAACGAAGAGCCGATTTTCGCCAACCGCTTTCTGCTCGATCTTTTAGGCTATGAAGATCTCGAAGCCTTTCAGAAAGGCGGCGGACTTCCGCGCCTTCTCGCGCAGCCGGCGGCTCAGGGATCGACCACGGTCGAATTGACCACGCGCGAGGGTGCTCTCGTGCCGATGATCGCGCGCGAGCAATGCGCCGAATGGGATCATCTGCCGGCGACGCTTTTGATTTTGCAGCCGACGCAAAAAAGCGAAGCGCATTCGACGATCGACGCGAAGCTGACGCATTATGAGACCGAATCGCGCGAACTGAACGCCATTCTCGATACGGCGACCGATGGCGTCGCGGTTCTCGATGCGGCGGGCCGCATCATGACGCTGAACCGCTCGGGCGAAGCGCTCTTCGGCTATGATCAGAACGAGGTGATCGACGAGCCCTTCTCGCTTCTGTTCGATGCCGAGAGCCGCGCGATCGCCGAGGATTATCTCGAAGGCTTGAAAACGAATGGCGTGAAAAGCCTGTTGAACGACGGCCGCGAGGTCGTCGGCCGCGCCCGCCAGGGCGGGCTCATTCCGATCTTCATGACGCTCGGGCGCGTCAGCAGCAGCCATGCCGAAGACAAGGATTTGAAGTTCTGCGCGCTGCTGCGCGACATGACGCATTGGAAGAAGGTCGAGCAGGAGCTCGACGAGGCGCGCAAGGAAGCCGAGCGCGCGAGCACGGCGAAATCCGATTTCCTCGCCAAAGTAAGCCATGAAATCCGAACGCCGCTCAACGCCATTTTGGGCTTTGCCGAAATCATCATGGACGAGCGCTTCGGGCCGATCGGCAATGAACGCTACAAGGATTATCTGAAAGACATCCACATGTCGGGCGCGCATGTGATGAGCCTCGTCAACGATCTGCTGGATCTCTCCAAGATAGAGGCGGGCAAGCTCGAACTCGATTTCCACGACGTCGATGCCAATCGCATCATCTCGGAATGCGTGACGCTCATGCAGCCGCAGGCTAATCGCGAACGCGTGATCATGCGCATGTCGCTGGCCTCGAACTTTCCGCCGATCAGCGCGGACGAGCGCTCATTGCGCCAGATCATTCTCAATCTTCTGTCGAATGCGGTGAAGTTCAACGAGCCGGGCGGGCAGGTGATCGTCGCGACCGCCTGGAACGATACGGGTCATGCCGTGATCCGGATCAGGGATACGGGCATAGGCATGTCGGAAACCGACATCGAGACGGCGCTGGAGCCTTTCCGTCAGCTCGCGACGACGCGTCAGACGACGGGCACGGGCCTCGGCCTGCCGTTGACCAAGGCGCTGGTCGAAGCCAATCACGCCTATTTCTCGATCAAGAGCAAGAAGCAGGAAGGCACTTTGGTCGAAGTGACCTTTCCGGTGATGCGGGTCTCGGCTTAGGCCCGTTTATTTCTCCGGAGCCAAGGCAGGGAACTCCGCGATCACCTGTTCCGATGGCCCGTGTATGGAAATGCTGCGTGCAATAATGCGCATCGGCTTCACCGAGCGTTTCAGCGCCGTGATGAGATAGAGGTTTCCCTTATCTTCGGTGATGACGTCATTGAAAAAATTTTCGGCGGTGAGGGTGATTTTATCGCCGTCCGCTACATCGGCTAAAGTAATACTGGGGATGACGCGTGTGCGGACCTCGCCGGTGAAGATCGCAATGACCATCGCCGAAGAAAAATCGACATCGGGTGCTTTTTCGCCTGGCGCATGTTTTTCCCATAAAGCCTGCCACGCGGGTGCATCGGTAATGCGCTCAACGGAAGAGTCGTCGATATTCGAATCCGTGCCGTTCCAGCCGCGTAAGACCAATCCTGGCGCCTGCATCCGGCTTTGTCTTTGCGCGAAATAGCCTGCAAATGTCTCGGCCGCGACCGATTGGTCAAAGGCCTGTGCGGGAAGGGACGCCGATGCGAACAGCAATATGCAGGCTGTTCCAAAGATCGAGATGAAGCGCATCTGGCCTCCCGAAATGGCTTTAGCTGCCTAGTCTAAACGTCATTCACAACGATAATATGCAGCCGCCGCGGCCCATGCGCGCCGAGCAGTAAAGTATGCGCTATATCGGCGGAGCGCGACGGCCCGGTGACGAAATTCAACACCCGCGGCATTAGGCCCTTGCCATAGACCATTCGCAATTTGCGCAAAAGCCGCTCGTAATCGCTGACGATGTCGCTTGCCTGCAGCACAGCGATATGATGATCCGGCAGAAAATTGAGATGCGTCGGATTATCCGTGCCGGAGACGAAGGCCAGCGTGCCGGTTTCGGCGATGCCGCCGAAGGCGATACCGATACTCGTGAGATCCGAGCCGTCTTTCGCCAGCTCCAGGACGAATTCAGTTTCCGCCCAGGTCATAGTGGCGAGCCGGGGGTCTGCGCCGCCGCGGATTCTTGCCGCGAGATTATTGTCGCGCAGATAGGCTGCGACCTCGGCTGGAACAGCGTCGAGCGAGGCGACTTCGGCAAGGCTCGCCTGCGCGCGCAAGGCCTGGGTTTTGAAAATCTCCTTGCGAGTCGGCGGATCGCCTTGACCTCGCGCGGGGACAACGCCTTTCGGGGCGTGGTCGAGCCTGTCCTCGATGATCGAACGGCGCGGCGCCTCCTTGCCTGTCACGCCGAGCGCATGGCGAATCGATGCGAAAATCTCTGCGCGCGCGTCGCTCATGATCTTGGAGCTCTTGTTTGAGGTCCCGCATTGCGCTTCGCCCATTGCGCCTGAAAAGTGCCGCCCTGCGGCACGGGGAAATCGCGGCTCTTCGTCCAGGCCTTGAGAAAGGGTAGGGCATTCAGATTGTCTTTGCCGCGCCCGAAAAGCCCAAGCGCCCATATGGCCATGGATGTCGCGGCACGATAAAGCCGCGGATTTTTGGCGAAAAAGGCCCAGAATCCGAGCGCCGCGCGCTGCGTCCAAGGCATGAGATGGCGCTCGAAGGCGCGGTCGCGCCAAAGCCGCATGAGCTTCGGCAGAGGAATGCGCACCGGGCAGACCTCTTCGCATTTGCCGCAGAAGGTCGACGCGTTTGGCAGATCGGCGCTTTGATCGAGACCGATCAAGGCGGGAGTCAGCACCGCCCCCATGGGGCCCGGATAGACCCAGCCATAGGCATGGCCGCCGACGGCTTGATAGACCGGGCAATGATTCATGCAGGCGCCGCAGCGGATACAGCGCAGCATATCGGCAAAGGGACTGGCCAGCATGGAGGAGCGGCCATTGTCCAGAATGATGACGTGATAATGTTCAGGACCGTCGGGGTCGTCGGGGCGGCGCGGGCCGGTCGAGAGCGTCGTATAGACCGACATGTCCTGGCCCGTCGCCGAACGCGCGAGGACACGCAGGATCTGCGCGGCGTCCTCTAATGTCGGAACCAGTTTCTCGATCGAGGCCAGAACGATATGCACCTTGGGCAGCGTCTGGGTGAGATCGCCATTGCCTTCATTGGTGACGATGATCGACGTGCCGGTTTCGGCGATGAGGAAATTTGCGCCGGTGATGCCGACATCGGCCTTGAGGAAATTCTGCCGCAGAATGGTGCGGGCTTCGGCCAGCAGCGTCTCGGGCTCTTCGAGATTGCGCGCTATGTCGAGGTTGACATGGATGCGGCGGAAATCGCCTTCGACCTGAGCTTTTGTCAGATGCGCGGCCGGCGCGATGATATGCGATGGCGTCTCGTGGCGAAGCTGAATGATATATTCGCCGAGATCGGTCTCGACCGGCGTGATGGCATTGGCTGCGAGCACGGCGTTCAATCCCATCTCTTCCGAGATCATGGATTTGCCCTTGGTCACGATATGCGCATCGTGGGCCTTGCAAATAGCGAGCACGATCGCATTGGCTTCATCCGACGTACGGGCGAAATGCACATGCCCGCCCGCTGCCTTGACCTTCGCCTCATAGGCTTCGAGATAGAGATCGAGATGCGCCAAAGTGTGGTTCTTGATATCGCGGGCGCTGTCGCGCAAGGCATCGAACTCGGGAAGATTTGCGACGGCAGAGGCGCGATTGGCGACGAATCCTGTCGGCACATGCGCGAGCGCCGATTGCAGATCGGCATCACCCAAAGCCTGATGCGCATTGGCCTTGAATTGCGCGGATGTCGGCGTGATGCTCATGGCTTTTGTCCTCGCCCGATCGGCGGTGTATCGGTCATATCGGCTAGGACTTCGGCGATGTGGCGCACTTCGACCCCGCTGCCGCGCCGCGCGAGCTTTCCTGCCATATTCATGAGACAGCCGAGATCGCCGGCAAGCAGCACGGGCGCGCCGGAGGCTTCGATATTCATCGCTTTCTTATCGGCGATGGCGGAAGAGATCTCTTCATATTTGACCGCGAAGGTGCCGCCGAAGCCGCAGCAGACCGTCGCTTCCTCCATTTCGACGAGATCGAGACCGCGCACGCTTTTCAGCAATTGACGCGGCTGTGCTTCGATCCCCAATTCGCGCAGGCCGGAACAGGAATCGTGATAGGTCACTTTGCGAAGAAAAGATGTATCCACGGAGGTAACCGCCAACACGTCGGTAAGGAAGCTTATAAGTTCATAGGTCTTGGCGGCGAAGCGATCGGCTTTAGAGGCGTAATCGGGATCGTCCTTGAAGAGTTCGGGGAAATGTTTTGCCATCATGCTGGCGCAGGAGCCGGATGGGGCGACGACATAATCGAAGACCTCGAAGGTGCCGATGATCTTGCGGGCGAGAGCTCGAGCCGTGGCGCGGTCGCCGGAATTGTAAGCCGGCTGGCCGCAGCAGGTCTGTAGCGGCACCTCGACCGTGCAGCCTGCATCCTGCAGCAATTTGACCGTGGCAAATCCAACCGACGGCCGGATCAGATCGACGAGGCAGGTGACGAAGAGCCCGACACGGGGGCGGGATCCCGAAAGAGGTCCCGTCGAAATCGTCATTTATGTCTCCATCGCGCCTTCGGCTGCCGCCCAGCGGAAGGGCAGCCGCACTCTATCTTCAAACAAAACTTTACCGATATAAGCCTAAAGAGGGTTGTCCTGGTCTGATACCGGGTGCAAATGTAGAAGAGTTCCTATAAGCGAGCCGCACGATGAGCGCCATCCGTTTTCCGACCCCAGACGCCACGATCATCGATCGCCGCGAGGCGATCATCGCGGGCTTGGCAGAGCTCGTTCCGTTCGATTGTCTCGTGACGAGCGAGAACGAGCGGCGCGCCTATGAGACCGATGCGCTCACGGCCTACCGGCGGATGCCGCTCGCGGTCGTGCTGCCGCGCACGACCGAAGAGGTCTCGGCCGTTATGGCCTATCTGCATAAGTCGGGCGTCAAGGTCGTGGCGCGCGGCGCTGGCACCGGCCTCGCGGGCGGCGCGATCCCGCATGAAGACGCCGTTGTCGTCGGCGTCGGCAAGATGAACAAGATTCTGTCCGTCGACTATCCCAATCGTACGATCAAGGTTCAAACCGGCGTGACCAATCTCGGCATCAGCGATGCGGTGATGGGCGACGGGTTCTTCTATGCGCCGGACCCCTCGTCGCAGCTTGCCTGCACGATCGCCGGCAATATAGGTATGAATTCCGGTGGCGCGCATTGCCTCAAATATGGCGTGACCACCAACAATGTTTTGGGCGTCAAAATGGTGCTGGTCGATGGCACTGTGGTCGAGATCGGCGGCGCGCATCTCGATGCCGCGGGCCTCGATCTTCTCGGCATCGTCGTCGGCTCCGAAGGCCAGCTCGGCATCGTAACGGAAGCAACCTTGCGCATCCTGCGTTCGCCCGAAGGCGCGCGGCCGGTGCTGTTTGGGTTCGAGTCGAGCGAGGCGGCGGGCGAATGCGTCAAGGCGATCATCGGCGCGGGACTTGTGCCCGTCGCGATGGAATTCATGGATAAGCTCGCGATCGAAATCTGCGAGGGCTTCGCGCATGCGGGCTATCCGCTCGATGCGGGCGCGCTGCTCATCATCGAAGTCGAGGGCTCGCCCGCCGAGATCGAAGCCGATCTCGCGCGCATCGTCGCGATTGCGAAGATGCATGGCGTGATGACGATCAAGGAATCAAAATCGGCAATGGAAACCGCGGCGATCTGGAAAGGCCGTAAATCGGCCTTCGGCGCGACGGGGCGCATTGCCGATTATATCTGCATGGACGGCACGATCCCGACCGGGCAATTGCCGCTCGTGCTGCGGCGCATCGAGGAAATCTGCGCGGAACGCGGGTTGCGCGTCGCCAATGTGTTTCATGCCGGCGACGGCAATCTGCATCCGCTCATTCTCTATAATTGCAACGATCCCGTGGAACAGGAAAAGGCCGAGCGCGCCGGCGACGAAATCCTCAAGCTCTGCGTCGAGGTCGGCGGCTGCCTCACCGGTGAGCATGGCGTCGGAATCGAGAAGCGCGAGCTGATGCCCTATCAATTCTCGAAGTTCGATCTCGATCAGCAGATGCGCGTGCGTGCGGTGTTCGACGAGGCCTGGCTGCTCAATCCGGCCAAGGTCTTTCCGCTCGGCGGCCGCGAAGCGGCGTGAGGATTATGGGCATTTTGCGATTGGTGGACATTAAGATACGCGGCTTTATGCGCGAACCCCTCTCCCAGTGGGAGAGGGTGGTTGGCGGAGCCAACCGGGTGAGGGGTTACGAACTCGCAATTGAAAGATCGTAACCCCTCATCCGCCCCGCTTCGCGGGGCACCTTCTCCCACAGGGAGAAGGTTCGCGCACCACCGATTTAGCTTTCTACCCGGTCGATCGCATCCTCATGAAAAGGCTCTAGCTCCGTTCAAATGGCCATTTTTTCACCCGCGTCGGAAGTCGAAGTCAGAGAGGCCGTCATCGCGGCGCGGACCAATCGCCGTCCTTTCGCCATAAGGGGAGGCGGAACGCGTTCGAGCCTTGGGCGTCCGGCCGAGGCGGAAGATATTCTCTCGACCGAAAGACTGCGCGGCATCACGCTTTACGAACCGGCCGAGCTTGTCATCTCCGCCCGTGCGGGCACGCCGCTCGCCGAGGTCGAGGCTCAATTGGACGCGCATCGCCAGCGTTTGCCCTTCGAGCCCATGGATCATCGCCAGCTTTTGGGCAGCACGGGCGAGCCTTCGATCGGCGCGATCGCCGCCTGCAATCTCTCTGGCCCGCGCCGGATTCAATTGGGCGCCGCGCGGGATTTTCTCATCGGGCTCAAGCTCGTCAACGGGCGCGGCGAAAGCATCAAGGGCGGCGGCCGCGTGACTAAAAACGTCACCGGACTCGATATGGTCAAGCTCAATGGCGGGGCGCATGGCACGCTCGGCGTTCTGACGGAGGTCACTTTCAAGGTTTTGCCGGCAACGGAAGAGTCGGGCACGTTGGTTCTTGTCGGCCTCGACGATACGCGCGCCATCGCGGCGCTGTCGGCAGCGCTGACATCCCCCTTTCAACCGACGGGCGCGGCGCATCTTCCGGCGGGTCTTGCCGGCGACCGCGCACTGACGCTGATCCGGATCGAGGGCTTCGCTTCAGCCGTATCCTACCGCCTCGAGGCTATGCGGACCTTGCTTGCCTCTTATACGGCGGGCGAGTTTTTCGATAAGGAGCGCACCGCGCAGCTTTGGCGCGACATTCGCGATTGTGCCTTTCTGGCCGAGCCGAGAGATAGAGCCGTTTGGCGCATCTCCGTCGCGCCGGCCGAGGGCGCCAAAGTCGCCGACGCGATCAAAAGCCAACTCGACATGCGGTATTTCTACGATTGGGGCGGCGGCCTTTTGTGGCTCTCCGTCAACGCTGCGGGCGATGCAGGTGCGCTGGCGATCCGCCAAGCCGTGGCGAAATTCGGCGGCCACGCGACGCTGGTGCGGGCGCCCGCCGAAACGCGGGCGGCAACGTCCGTGTTTCAGCCTCTGGCCGAGCCCTTGATGAAAATCACCGCCGGGATTAAAGCGAGCTTCGATCCCGACCATCTCATCAACCCCGGCCTCATGTATGCGGGGATTTGAGAGCCATGGCCTTTGTCGATCTCGCGGTCGCTGACCGTTTCTTCGCGCTGCCCTTGAAAGAGCGTCTGGCGCGCATTCTCGATGTCGCCTTTCCGATCTGGTGCACGCATGTCAATGAAGGCGTGAGCCTCGTCTATGACAATACATGCGTCATGGTCCATGACGTGACCGCGAAAATCATGGGCGTGGAAACGCGGCTTGCCAAAGGCGGCTTCGAGATTTTCGGATCGCGTCAGGCTTTGCGGATCGAAATGGCGCTCGAACAGTTCAATCCGGACGCGGGCGGTTTCTCCACAACGGCCACGGATGACAAGCTGGCCTATCTCTTCATGCTGCAATCATCGATCAAGGCCATGACGTCGGAGGACTTCCGCTTCGAGCCCCAATGTCTCTTGCCGCCGGACGAAACCCAGAACAGGGAACTCGTGGAAACCTACAAGCACGTGTTTTCGGCGCAGTTCCGGTTCTGGCCGAAGGAGCTTTCCGATTATCAAAGCCGCAGAGAGGCTCTTCACGCCGCCCTGAGGCACATGCCGAGCGCGTCCATCGTGGAACAGGATTTCTCTGCCGAGCTGCGGGTCAAGAACAGGTTCAAGCTGAAACGCAAGGAGCCGCTTGAGACAGTCGCGACCGAAGTGGCAGCAATTGCCATCGGTCTCGATCTGAGAAACGATTGAGGCCATGCAAACCACCTTCACTTTGGAACAGCTTTGCGAAAGCCATACGGCCGCGTCTGAAAAGATTCTGCGCAGCTGCGTGCATTGCGGGTTCTGCACGGCGACCTGCCCGACCTATCTCCTCGAAGGCGACGAGCTCGACAGCCCGCGCGGCCGCATCTACCTCATCAAGGACATGCTCGAAGGCGGCAAGCCCGCGACCGAAGAGGTGGTGAAGCACCTCGACCGCTGCCTGTCCTGTCTCTCCTGCATGACGACTTGTCCGTCGGGTGTGCATTACATGCACCTCATCGACCATGCCCGCGCCTATGTCGAGGATACCTATCGGCGTGGCTGGAGCGATCGGCTGCTCCGCACTCTGCTGGCGCATGTTCTTCCCTACCAAGCGCGGTTTCGCCTGGCACTTCGCGCCGCTGCGCTGGCGCGGCCCCTGATGGCGCTTTTGCCGAAGGGGCGTGATCCTGCCAAGGAAGACCAGCCGCGTCTCTTCGACCGGCTGCGGGCGATGCTCGAACTCGCGCCTACGACTCTGCCCATACCCCCGGCAGAGCAGGCGGCAACTCCCCAGATTGCGAATGGCACCGCGCGGCGGCGCGTGGTGATCCTGGGCGGCTGCGCTCAACCGGTTTTGAAACCCTCGATCAATGCCGCCGCTGCGCGGCTGCTGGCGCGGCAGGGCATCGAGGTCGTCGCTGCGAAGGGTGAGGGCTGCTGCGGGGCGCTTGTCGAACATATGGGCCGGGAAGAACAGGCGAGGGTCTTTGCGCGCGCCAATATCGACGCGTGGATGGCGGAGATCGAGACCGGTGGTCTCGACGCGATCCTGATCACCGCGTCCGGCTGCGGCACGACGGTCAAGGATTACGGCTTTCTCTTGCGCGACGATGACGTCTATGCCGCGAAGGCCGCCAAAATTTCCGCTTTGACGCGCGACATCAGTGAATATTTGACCGATCTTCCCGCTCTTCCGGCGCGGCCGAACGCGTCTGTTATCGCTTATCATTCGGCTTGTTCGCTGCAACATGGGCAGAGGGTGACGGATGCGCCGAAGCGGCTTTTGCGGGAGGCGGGCTTCATCGTGCGCGATATTCCGGAGGGCCACATCTGCTGCGGGTCGGCCGGCACTTATAATATGATGCAGCCGTTTTTCGCGCGACGGCTGCGGGCGCGAAAGATCGCCAATATCGAAAAGCTGCATGCCGACATCGTGGCTGCCGGCAACATCGGCTGTCTCACGCAGCTCGAGGCCGGACTATCGATGCCGATCGTTCATACGATCGAACTTCTCGACTGGGCCTATGGCGGTCCCGCGCCCGAGGGACTCATCGTCGCGAATTGATGTGAGGCTGCAAATTCGTCGAGAACGGATTGCAAATCGCGCGATGTGGCGCATGATAGCGCATCGGGAATGAGAAGAGGGTGGAGCGGATTATGACGGTGAAAAAGACGTCGGCATCCAAGACATCTGGCAAGGCCAAGACGCGAGCCGCATCAAAGAAACGCAAGGTGACGGGGACCGGAAGCCCGGCCAAAAAGGCTGTCGCGAAGAAGGCGGTCGCCAAGAAGAGCGTTGCCAAGAGAACGGTTGCTAAAAAAGCGGCTCCAAGAAAAGCCACCGTCAAAAAGGCCTCGGTCAAAAAAGCTGCCGCCAAAAAGACAGCGGTCAGGAAAGCCGTCGCGAAAAAGGTGCCCGCAAAAAAAACTGTGGCGCGGAAATCCGCCGTGCAAAAGGCCGTTGCCAAGAAAACTCTTCCCAAGAAGACCCTCACCAAAAAGGCCCCGGCCAAGAAGACCCTGTCTGCCAAGCCGGTTGTAAAGCCGGTATCGAAAATCGCCGCCTCGGTTAGAACATCCCCTGCTACCGCACCAAAGGGCGGCGCGTCGAAAGCGCCGAAGGCAAGAGCCGTCGCGTCAAAGCCGCGGACGCGCCCAAGCCCCCCGAAGACAAGTCCAACGCGGCCCGCAGCGGCGGCGTCGAGAGCGAAACCGGCCGAAGGTCCGGCGGCAAAGCCGATAAGCGCGCCGCGCAGTCCCACGCGGAAGGCGGGGCCGCCGCAGCGGCCGGCGCGTAGCGCCGCGCGTGGCGTGGCGCCTATGCCGGCCTCTGCGCCGACCGCGAAAGAGGCCGCATCGCGCAGTCTGGCCGATGAATCCCTGTCCGAGCAAAAGCTGCGCGAACATGTTCGCACCGCCGTGCTCTATCTTGACGCTTGGCTGCGCAGCAGCGGCGCGGAAACAACGCCTGCCGTGGTGGAATTGGCGCAGCCTGCCGAAGCCTCGCGCGCCCAGGTTTGGCGGTGGCTCGAAAAGGAAGCGCGTTTCGAGGATGATCGTCCGATGACGCCCGAGCTTTTCGAAGCCGTTCTCAATCGGGAAATGGAGCTCTTGCGCGAAGACATTGGCGCCGAGGCCTATGAGGCCGGGCTCTTCGTCACCGCGGCGCAGCTCTTCCTGGATTTGGCGCTTGCGCCGGATTTCGAGGATTTTCCGGGCCTGCCCGCGACGCGGCTTTTGGATTAGCTGCGCTAAACTGGCGATGCGCGGCTTGCGCTTTTCGGCGCTGTCGCGCAATTTCGCGGCTCCGCGCCGCCAGATCACTTTCCATGGAAAGTGATCGGTTGAATAAATTAGAGCGGGATGCGTGCGCAAAACCGCTTCACACTTTTGCTCATCCCGCTCTGGAACCGGTCTGATGACGAGCAGCTCACCCCGCCAGATCGATTATTATTTCAGTCTCTCCAGCCCCTGGTCCTATCTCGGCCATCCGGAATTCATGCGGATCGTGGCCGGGCAAGGGGTCAAGGTCGCGTATAAACCAGCAGCGCTCGCCGCCGTCTTTGAGGCGACCGGAGGATTGGTCCTCGCGAAGCGCCATCCCGCACGACAAAACTACCGGCTGGTGGAGCTGCAGCGCTGGCGCGACAAGCGCGGCGTGCCGATGTGCATGCACCCCAAATTCTGGCCGCTCGATCCGGCGCTGGCGGACCGGACGATCGTTGCGCTGGTCCTGAGCGGCGCGCCGGTGGAAAGCGTGCTGCCGCAATTCTTCACCGGCGTGTTCGAAAACGAACGCAATCTTGCCGATCCGGCGACGATCGCAGAGCTGCTCGCCGAGGCGGGATTGGACGCCGAGAAGATGCTTGCGCTGGCGCAGAGCCCGGCGGCTGCGGCTGCCTATGAAAGAAATACCGCTGATGCCGTCGCCGCCGGTGTCGTTGGTGCGCCGAGCTACGTGCTGGACGGCGAGCCGTTCTGGGGGCAGGACCGGCTCGAGCTTCTGGAGGACGCGCTGAAAAGCGGGCGCGCCGCCTATTCGCCGGTCGTCTGAGGCCGTGGGCTTTTGATCCTTCTGCTCGGCTGTTCAAAGCCGTTTCCGGGTGCTTTGCCCAGCTTCGCCGTTCCTCTTTACCGCGAAGGCCTCAATTTCACCCGTCCTTAACCTTAACGCGCCTTAATCACGGAACCGTCAAAAGGCGGTGTTTCCGTCCCTCGATCGCGTTGACCCCCATAAACTCCCATGATATCCCAAACTGTCCCGTACAGCTTTTCGATTTGGCAGGGGCCTTCAAACCGCATCCTCACTGGGGATACGGCACGGAGCGCTCACGCTCTCGTTTTGACTCTTCGGGCGATGCGGGTGTGTTTGAGTGGATCGTTTCGTCTCGCATTTCACCAACCGGCTCGACGCCAAGGGCAGGATATCGATTCCCGCTCCGTTTCGAGCTGTCTTGATGCGCGATGGTTTCGAGGGGCTTTACGTCCATCCCTCTCTGGACCAGCAGGCGGTGGATTGCGGCGGCAACGCGCTTTTGCAGGAGATCGATGGTCTTCTGGCAAAATTGTCTCCCTATTCGGAGGAGCGGGACCTGTTCTCGACCGCGCTCCTCGGGACAAGCGAGATTTTGAAGGTCGACCCGGAGGGCCGGGTCGTTTTGACGGAGACGATCAAGGCCTATGCCGGGGTGACGGGCGACGTCACCTTCGTCGGGCAGGGCAACAAGTTTCAGATCTGGGAGCCGAACCGTTTTCAGGCGCATCTCGAGGAGGCCAAACATCGGGTGCGCGATATGCGAAGACAGCTCAGCTCCGGATCCGCGACGCCGGACGTGCCGGTGCCGCGATCGCATGGAGCACGGGAATGAGTGCGGACCGCAGCGATGCCGATAGGCCCGCTGCGGGCGGACCGGTCCGGCACATTCCCGTGCTTCGCGACGAAGCGCTGGCCGCCCTCGACGTTCGGGAAGGCGGACTCTATCTCGACGCGACCTTCGGTGCCGGCGGCTATTCGCGCGGCATTCTCGCAACGCCCGCAACCCGCGTGCTGGCGCTCGACCGCGACCCGACGGCGATCGCCGGAGGCTTTGACCTCGTCGAAGAGGCGCAAGGGCGACTCATCCTGTCTCAGGACCGATTCTCGAATCTCGCCGGGGCGGCGCGAGATCTCGGCTTTTCCGGTTTCGACGGTGTCGTCCTCGATATCGGCCTCTCGTCGATGCAGCTCGACGAGGCGGAACGCGGCTTCTCCTTCCGGTTCGAGGGGCCGCTCGACATGCGCATGGGGCCCGAGGGGCCAAGTGCGGCCGATCTCGTCAACACATTGGACGAGGTGGAGCTTGCCGACATTTTTTATCACTTCGGCGAGGAACGTGCCTCGCGGCGCATCGCGCGCGCGATCGTGCATGATCGCGCGATCACGCCTTACACCACGACGCTGGCCTTGGCGCAGATGATCGCCCGCGTCGCGCCAAACCGGCCAAGCGACATTCATCCGGCGACGAAGAGCTTCCAAGCCTTGCGCATCGCGGTGAACGATGAGCTCGGCGAGCTCGCGCGGGCGCTTGTTGGCGCCGAGAGCCTTTTGAAGCCGGGCGGACGGCTTGCAGTCGTCACTTTCCATTCGCTCGAAGATCGGATCGCGAAGACATTTTTCGCGACGCGCTCGGGGCGCGGCCAAGCCGCTTCGCGGCGTCTGCCCGGCGAACCGGAAGCAAAAGAGGCGACTTTCAGCCTGCCGAAGGGTCAGCCCGTCGCTCCATCGCAGGATGAGATCAAGCGCAATCCGCGTGCGCGCTCGGCAAAGCTGCGCTTCGGCATCAGGAGCGAGGCCGCGCCCCGCGGGCTCGATGAAGCGCTCGCAAAGCTGATCCGTTTGCCGCAACATGATGCGAAAGGCCGCTGAGATGGTGCGGTTTTTAAACCTCCTTGCGATCCTCGCCTTGGTTGGCTCGGCGATCTATGCCTATTCGATCAAATACGAGACGATTTTTCATGCCGAGAAAATCGCTTCGCTCAAACATCAAATCAAAGACGAGCAGGATTCGATCGGCATGCTCAAGGCCGAATGGGCGCATGTCATCCGCCCTGAACGGGTGCAGCCTCTGGCCGATAAGCTCCTCGATTTGCAGCCCTTGGCGCTGAACCAGATCGTCGGCCCCGAAGCCTTACCCGATCGCGGCATGAGGGTCGACGAAATCGGCCGTAAGCTTGAAGCGCTTGGCCTGGCCGAGCCGACCAATACGCCGCGCGACGGCAATGCCGCCGGTTCCGTCACGCCTTCCAGCCCTGCAAGATGAGATGCAAAACGCATGAGCATCGCGCCCAGTTCTTCTCAGCCTGATCGCCAAGACGCTGCAGCGAAGCCGACGCGCGTGCGCAGGCTGTGGCGCTTCTGTGTCGGGCTCTTCGCGACGAAGCTCGATAAGAGCACGCGGCGCATCAAGCTCGTGGCTGTGATCTTCGTGCTTGTCTATGGCGTCATCTGCGGAAGGCTCGTGATGCTTGGCCTGCATTCGGGAACGCAGCAGGCTTTGAAACATGGTGCTTCGGAAGTCGTTGCCGCGGCAAGGCCGGATATTCTCGATCGCAATGGCGAAGTGCTGGCGACCGACATCAAAGTGATGTCGGTTTTCGCCGAGCCGCGCCGCATCATCGACAAGGACGAGGCCGTCGAACTTCTGACCGCCGTCCTGCCCGATGTCGACGCGAAGGAATTGCGCGAGAGATTGAGTTCGGGCAAGGGATTCGTTTGGGTCAAGCGGGCGATTACGCCGAAGCAGCAGCAGGAAGTCTATCACCTTGGGCTTCCGGGTGTCGGCTTTCTGCCGGAGAACAAGCGCGTCTATCCGAATGGCTCCATCGCGGCGCATGTGCTTGGCTTCGCCAATCTCGACGGCGTCGGCATTTCGGGTCTCGAAAAATATATCGACGGGCAGGGGCTCGCAGATCTGCACGGCGCAGGCTTCAGTCTGACGCCCGAGACTCTGAAGCCCATCGTGACGTCGCTCGATCTCGAAGCGACTTATGTCGTGCGCGAAGAACTCGAAAAGGGAATCGCGAAGTTCAAGGCAAAGGCGGGTGCAGCCGCCATCCTCGACGTCAATACGGGCGAAGTCGTGGCTATGGCTTCATTGCCCGATTTCGATCCGAACAATCCGGCCGATGCGCTCGATCCCAATCACATCAACCGTCTGTCGGTCGGTGTCTATGAAATGGGTTCGACCTTCAAGGCGATCACGATCGCGATGGCGCTCGAATCCGGCAAGGTGAATTTGAACTCGCGCATCGATGCGCGGAGCTGGCTGCGCTACGGGCGCTTCACGATCCATGATTTTCATGCCCAGCATCGCGTCCTTACTTTGCCCGAAGTCTTCACTTATTCTTCGAACATCGGCACGGCCCGCATGGCTTTGATGGTCGGTGTCGAAGGCCATAAGGCGTTTTTGCGCAAGATGGGCCAATTGACACGGCTCCGCACGGAGCTGCCGGAATCGGCCGAGCCGCTTGTGCCGAAGAACTGGGGTGAATTGAATACGATGACGATCGCCTTCGGACAGGGTCTCAATGTCGCACCATTGCAGGCGATCATGGCCGTCGGCGCACTTGTCAATGGCGGTATCATGGTGCCGCCTACCTTCTTGAAGCGAAGCGAAGAGGATGCGAAGAAGGATGCGCCCCGGGTCGTGCGGCCCGAGACATCCGAAACCATGCGCTATCTCATGCGGCTCAACGCGGAAATAGGTTCCGCCAAGCTTGCGAATATTCCGGGCTATTTCATCGGCGGCAAGACCGGCACGGCGGACAAGATCGTGCATGGTCACTATTCCCAGGATAGAGTGTTCACGACCTTCATGGCGATCCTTCCGGCCGATAAGCCGAAATATCTCTTCCTCACATTGATGGATGAACCGCAAGGTCTGCCGGAAACCGGCGGCTATCGCACCGCCGCGTGGAATTCTGGTTCGGTGACGGGTAAGATCATCGAACGCACGGGGCCGATGCTCGGCATCGCGCCGAGGATCGATCTGCCGACGCAGCCTTTTCCGCTGCTGGCTAAACTCGGTTATGGAATGGCCAATATTCCGCAAACCGGGCACGGAGGCCATTGATGCATTTGGCCGATTTTCTTCCCACGGCTGAAATTCCGGCGCGTTTCGCCGGGCGGGAGGTGCGCGGCCTCAGTGTCCATAGCGCGACGATCGAGCCGGGCTTTGTATTTTTTGCGGTGCCCGGCACCAAGGTCAATGGCCTCGCCTTCGCACCCGAAGCGGTCGCCAAAGGCGCGATCGCTGTCGTGGCGGAAAGCGATCCCGAGACGGGCTTCGAAGATGCGGCTTTCGTCAAGGTCGCAGACGTGCGCAGCAGCCTCTCATTCGGCGCGGCACGTTTCTACCAAGAGCAGCCGGAGACGATCGTCGCCATCACCGGTACGAGCGGCAAGACATCGGTTGCCGCTTTCACGCGGCAGATCTGGGCAAGGCTCGGGAAGCTCGCGGCGTCGCTCGGCACGCTTGGCATCGTCGCGCCCTTGGGCGGCAGCTACGGCAGCTTGACCACGCCGGACCCGATCCAGATGCATTGGGCCATGGCGCGCCTGGCCGATGAGGATGTGACGCATCTCGCCATGGAAGCCTCCTCGCACGGCATCATCCAGCGGCGTCTCGACGGCGTGCGTCTCGCAGCGGGCGCCTTCACCAATCTCTCGCGCGATCATCTCGATTATCACGCGACGCTTGAGGACTATCTCGATGCGAAACTGCGGCTCTTCGATACTTTGCTTCACAAGGGTCAGCCGGCCATCGTGAATGCCGACAGCGATGTGGCCGATAAAGTCATTGCGACTTGCGAGGCACGTGGGCTTCGTCTTTTCACCGTGGGCGCGAAGGGCACGGCTTTACGCTTGGTGAAGGTGACACGCGAAGGACTCATCTCGCATATAGGGGTCGTCTATGACGGCAAGACCTATGCGGTGACGCTTCCGCTTGCCGGCGATTTTCAAGTCTCGAATGCCTTAGTCGCGGCCGGGCTCTGCATCGCGACGGGCAGTCCGCCGGACGAAGTTTTCGCCGCGCTCGAACATTTGGAAGGCGCGCCGGGCCGGCTGGAGCTCGTCGGGCGCTATCGCGACGCGCCCGTCTTCGTCGATTATGCGCATAAGCCAGATGCGCTCGACAAAACCCTGCGCACCTTGCGCGCGCTGACGGCGAAAAATCTCGTCGTCGTCTTCGGCTGCGGCGGCGATCGCGACATGGGCAAAAGGCCGATCATGGGAGACGTCGCGGCACGCCTTGCCGATCAGGTCGTCGTCACGGACGATAATCCACGTAGCGAAGATCCGGCTTTGATCCGGCGCGCGATCCTTGAGGGCGCCGGCGCCGCAGCGCGCATTCGCGAGATCGGCGATCGTGCCGCAGCGATCGCGGAAAGCATCAAGGCGCTTCAACCGGGCGATGTGCTCTTGATCGCCGGCAAAGGCCATGAGACCGGCCAAATCGTCGGCAATCGCACCTTGCCCTTTTCGGACGCCGATTGTGCCAGAGCCGTCCTCAAGGACCTCGGCACGTGAATATGATGACAACAGCACTTGAGCCCTTATGGACCGGCCTTGGCCTCGTCGCGCCGCTCGAAGCGCGCGTCGGCGGCTATGTGCCGTCGGCCGCCTATGGCATTTCGATCGACACGCGCACGCTGGTGCAAGGCGATCTGTTCTTCGCGATCAAGGGCGATGCGAATGACGGCCATGATTATGTCGAAGCCGCGCTTGAAAAAGGTGCCGCCGCTGCCGTGATCGATGAGGCCCATGCCGATGCGCTCAAGGGGCAGGGCCCGCTTTATATCGTACACGATGTGCTCGCCGCGCTGCGGCGGCTGGGAGAAGCCGCGCGTCAGCGCTCCGCCGCGCGTATCATCGCGGTGACGGGATCGGTCGGCAAGACGTCGACGAAAGAAGCGCTGCGCCTCGTCTTTACGCAAAGCGGTCCGACGCATGCCTCGGTCGCGTCCTATAATAATCATTGGGGCGTGCCGCTTACTTTGGCGCGCATGCCGAAATCGGCCCATTACGGGGTGTTCGAGATCGGCATGAATCACGCTGGCGAGATCACGCCGCTTGTTGCGATGGTGCGGCCGCATGTTGCCATCGTGACGAATGTCGCGCCGGTTCATCTCGAATATTTCGACAGCGTCGACGCCATCGCTGACGCCAAGGCCGAAATCTTTTCAGGCTTGATGCGCGGCGGCACTGCGATCATCCATCGCGACAGCGCGCAATTCGAACGGCTCGAAGCGCATGCGAAAGACTCTCCCGCCGAGCATATCCTGAGTTTCGGCGAGCATGAAAAGGCCGACGCACGGCTTCTCGATATTACGCTTGCAGCCGATCATTCGATGATCCATGCCCGTATCTTCGGGCGCGAGGTGACCTATCGCCTCGGCGCGCCGGGCAAGCATCTCGCCGTGAATTCCTTGGCTGTGCTGCTGGCGGCACGTGCGTCAGGTCTCGCGCTCGACAATGCGGTCGCGTCGCTTGCCTTTTTCCAAGCCCAGGCGGGACGGGGACAGAGGCTGATTTTGGAGACCGCGCAAGGACCGTTTACGGTCATCGACGAGAGCTATAATGCCAATCCGGCTTCGATGAGCGCGGCTTTGGCGCTTGCCGGTGCCTTGCCGGTCGAGGCCGAAGGCCGCCGTATCGCCGTGCTCGGCGATATGCTGGAACTGGGTGCCGACGAAGCCGCGTGGCACCGGGGAATCGCTTCCGACGTCGGCGCAAATCATATCGATCTCGTCTTCGCGGCGGGACTTTTGATGAAGTCTCTCTTCGAGGTTCTGCCGGTCGAGACGCGGGGCGCCTGGCGCGAAGATGTCGCCGATCTCGAACCGCTGCTGCTCGATGCGGTTCGCCATGGCGACATCATCATTGTCAAAGGATCCAACGGCAGCCGCATGAGCAAAATCGTCAATGCGCTCAAGCAGAATTTCGCAGCGCCCGCCCCGACGCAGGTCTAAGGATTAGAATATGCTCTTTTGGCTTGCGGAACTTTCAAGTCACGGTCCGCTCAATCTCTTTCGCTACATTACGTTTCGGGCCGGTGGCGCGACGGCGACGGCTTTGTTCTTCGTCTTCTTTTTCGGACCGAAGATCATAGCGGCTCTGCGCCTGAAACAGGGCAAAGGGCAGCCGATCCGCACCGACGGTCCGCAATCGCATCTTTTGACGAAGAAGGGTACGCCCACCATGGGCGGGTTGATGATCCTCTCCGGGCTCATCGTCGCGACTTTGCTTTGGGCCAATCTCACCAATCCCTATATTTGGATCGTTCTGCTTGTGATGATCGGCTTCGGCCTCATCGGCTTTTACGATGATTATTTGAAAGTGACGCGGCAGACTCACAATGGATTTTCCGGCCGGATCAGGCTTCTGCTTGAGGCTTTGATCGCGGTCATCGCCTGCGCCGCGATGATGTGGCTCGGCGGTCCCTATACGACAGGGCTCGCTTTGCCAGCGATCAATGGGTTCGTCGTCGATCTCGGCCTATTCTTTCTGGTCTTCGGGCCTTTCGTGATCGTGGCCTCCGGCAATGCGGTCAATCTGACCGACGGGCTCGACGGGCTTGCGATCGTGCCCGTGATGATCGCCGGGGCGACTTTCGGCATCATCGCCTATCTCGCGGGCAATGCGATTTTCTCGACCTATCTCGGCATTAATTTCGTGCCCGGCGCCGGCGAACTCGCCGTTGTCGTTGGTGCGATGATCGGAGCGGGCCTGGGTTTTCTCTGGTTCAATGCGCCGCCAGCGCAAATCTTCATGGGCGATACGGGTTCGCTCGCACTCGGCGGCTTGCTTGGCACGATCGCGGTCGCGGTGAAACATGAAATCGTGCTGGCCATCGTCGGCGGCCTTTTCGTGCTCGAGGCGCTGTCTGTCATCGTTCAAGTCATATCCTTTAAATTGACCGGCAAGCGCGTCTTCAAGATGGCGCCGATCCATCATCATTTCGAACAGCTCGGCTGGTCGGAGCCGCAGGTCGTGGTCCGCTTCTGGATCATTGCCTTCGCGCTGGCTCTGATCGGCCTCTCGACCTTGAAATTGAGGTAAGGATGACACCGATTACTTCTTTCAAGGATAAGAATGTCGCTCTCTTCGGTCTCGGCGGTTCGGGCTTTGTCAGCGCGCAGGCGCTCGTTGCCGGGGGTGCCAATGTGTCGGTCTGGGACGACAAGGAAAGCGCCCGCGACAAAGCCAGAGAGGCAGGCCTCAACGTCGTCGATCTGCATGACGCCGATTGGACGCAATTCTCGTCCTTCGTGCTCGCGCCCGGCGTGCCGCTCACTCATCCGGAGCCGCATTGGAGCGTCAAAAAGGCGAAAGAAGCCGATGTCGAGATCATTGGCGACATCGAATTGTTCTGCCGTGAACGCGCCCATATCGCGCCGCGCTCGCTCTTCGTCGCGATTACCGGCACCAATGGCAAATCGACCACGACAGCGCTTGTCGCGCATCTGTTCAAGAGCTTTGGCTATGACGTGCAGGTCGGCGGCAATATCGGCACGCCCATTCTCGCGCTCGAGCCGCCGGCCGATAATCGCGTGCATGTCATCGAATGCTCGTCGTTTCAGATCGACCTCACGCCGTCGATCAATCCTTGGGTCGGCGTTTTGCTCAATGTCACGCCGGATCATCTCGACCGGCATGGCACGATGGAAAATTACGCGGCGATCAAGGAAAGGCTGGTGGCCGGCGCTGAAAACGCCGTCATCTGTCTCGACGATGACATCTGCGTCGCGATTGCCGATCGTTTGAAGAAAGCCAAGAAGTCCGGAACCTCCGTTTCGGTGACGCATGACGATCTCGCCGAAGGGATCGTATTGGATGGCACGCGTCTCGTCCGGCGTGTTCAGGGCCGCTCGCTGACCATCGCGGATCTCGCCGGGATCGCGTCGTTACGCGGCAAACATAATGGCCAGAATGCCGCCGCGGCCGTCGCGGCGCTAGGCTCGCATGGGTTCGATCTCGACCGCGTCCGGGCGGGTTTGCAAAGCTTTCCGGGTCTGCCGCATCGGATGGAAGAGGTCGGCCAGCTCGGCAAAGTACTCTTTGTTAACGATTCGAAGGCAACCAATGCGGATGCCGCCGAAAAAGCGCTTTTATCCTTCGAGCAGATTTTCTGGATCATCGGCGGCCGCGCCAAGGAAGGCGGCATCGAACCTTTGCGAAGCCTGTTTCCGAAAGTCGTGAAAGCCTATCTCGTCGGCGAAGCGACGGAGCTTTTTGCCCGTACCATCGGCGATGATTTGCCTTACGAGCGTTGCGGCACCCTGGATGTCGCGCTTCTCGCGGCAACGCGCGATGCCGAAGCCAGTTCGCTCGATGCGCCGGTCGTGCTGCTGTCGCCGGCTTGTGCCTCGTTCGATCAGTTTCCGGATTTCGAGAAGCGTGGCGATTATTTCCGCGGACTTGTGAAAGCGTTGCTTGCCGAACGAGAGAAGGTCTAAGGGGGCAATCATGGTCTCGCGCGTCGAACGTTCAGCTCTGGCCAATTGGTGGTGGACCGTGGACCGCTGGCTTTTGGCCGCGCTCGGCACCTTGATCGTTCTCGGTCTGGTGCTCACCATGGCGGGGAGCCCGCCCGTCGCCGAGCGTCTGGGCCTTCCGACATTTCATTTCGTGCATCGCCAGGCGGAGGCTCTCGTCCCCGCACTCGCAGTTTTGATTGCGGCCTCGTTTCTATCGCCGCGTCACGTCCGGCGTGCGGCACTCTTGATCTTCATTGTTTCGATGGCTTTGATTATCGTCGCGCTTCTGTTCGGTCATGAGGTAAAGGGCGCGCGGCGCTGGATCTTCGGCATTCAGCCTTCGGAGTTTTTAAAACCCGCCTTTGTCATTCTCGCCGCTTGGGCCTTTTCGGAAGGTGCCAAACGCAACGATGTGCCGGGTAATCTTCTCGCGCTGCTATTGCTGCCCATCACGATCGTACCCTTGATCCTGCAGCCTGATTTCGGCCAGACCATGCTGATCTCACTCGTCTGGGCGAGCCTGTTTTTCATGGCGGGATTGCACTGGTTCTGGGTCGCGGGCATCGGCGGCATAGGCATGAGCGGTGTCTTGCTCGCCTATAAATTCGTGCCGCATGTGCGGGCGCGTATCTTGAAGTTCATCGATCCGGGGACGAGCGGCGGCATCGTCGACACGTTCCAGGTCGATACGGCGCTCGATAGTTTTCTCGCCGGCGGCTGGTTCGGCAAAGGTCCTGGCGAGGGCACGATCAAGCGCATTCTTCCGGACGCGCATACGGATTTCATCTTCGCCGTCACGGCTGAGGAATTCGGCATCGTCACCTGTCTGTTCCTCGTCACGCTCTTCGGCTTCATCGTGCTGCGCGGCCTCTTCAAGGCGACGCGCGACGAAGATCCATTTTGCCGTTTCGCGGCAGCCGGCCTTTTGCTGCTCTTTGGCCTGCAAAGCGCGATCAATATGGCGGTCAATCTGCATCTGATGCCCGCCAAAGGCATGACTCTGCCTTTCATCTCTTATGGCGGTTCGTCCTTGATCTCGCTTGCGCTCGGCATGGGCTTCCTGGTCGCCGTCACCCGCAAAAGGCCGCACTCGGCCTTGATGCTCGACATGCATGAACACGAGATGCCGCAAGATCACATGCAGCATGACGATTTGCCTGTGGAACAAGGCGCATGACGCGTCCGGTGCTTGTTGCCGCTGGCGGAACCGGCGGACATTTGTTTCCGGCCGAGGCTTTGAGCAATGCGCTGATCGCGCGCGGCTATGCGGTGGAACTCGTCACCGATGAACGTGCCACGAAATATGGCGGCAACTTCCCGGCACGCGCCGTTCATCAAATTCCCTCCGCGACGCCAAGCGGCGGTTCGCCTTTTGCCAAGGCTTTGGCGCTCTTTACACTCGCGCGGGGCACGCTCGCGGCCTATCGTCTGTTGAAGGAGACGAAGCCCTTGGTCTTGGTTGGATTTGGCGGTTATCCCACGGTGCCGCCAGTTCTCGCCGCGCGCTTTCTGCACGTGCCCGTGATCCTGCATGAAGCCAATGCCGTCATGGGCCGCGCCAATCGCTTTTTGGCGTCGCGCGTCGATATTATCGCCAAAGGCTTCGAGACATTGGGTGGTGCGGATGCGAAGCTCGCCGCCAAAACGCGATTGACCGGCAATCCCGTGCGCCCTTCGGTGTTGGAGGCGGCCCAAACGCCGTTTCCCGATTTTACGGACGGCCGACTGCGGATTCTGGTGACGGGCGGCTCCCAGGGCGCGCGCATCATGTCGGATGTCGTGCCCGCGGCGATCGAGCTTCTACCGGAAGAGATTCGGCGCAAGCTCGTCATCGTCCAGCAGGCGCGCGAAGAAGATATGGCGCGCGTGGCCGGGCTCTATCAGCGCCTCGGCGTCGAGGCGGCGGTCAGAAGCTTCTTCCCGGATCTGCCGGCGCGCATGGCCGCGGCGCATCTCGTGATCGGCCGGGCAGGGGCTTCGACCGTTTCCGAACTGGCCGTCATCGGCCGTCCCGCGCTTCTGGTTCCCTTTCCCCATGCGATCGATCAGGATCAGGCGGGCAATGCGGCGCAGCTCGCCGAAAGCGGCGCGGCCATCGTCGTGCCGCAGACGCGGTTCACGCCGCAATGGCTCGCTGGCGCCTTGACCGAGGCGCTGAACGATCAAGGCGATTTGTTCTGCCGGGCCGAATTGGCAAAGCGCGTCGGAATAGCAGACGCGGCCGAACGGCTCGCCGATCTTGTGCAACAACTGGCTTCGAGCCAGGAGGATGGCCATGAAGCTTCCGCGTGAATTGGGCCCAATTCATTTCATCGGCATAGGCGGCATCGGCATGTCGGGCATAGCCGAAGTTTTGCTCAATCTCGGCTATCCGGTGCAAGGCTCGGACGCTTCGGAAAATGCCAATGTCTTGCGGCTGCGTGAAAAGGGCGCCCTCGTCCACATAGGCCACAAGGCCGAGCATTTGGGGCTGGCGGAAGTCGTCGTCGTCTCGACGGCGATCAAGCGCGACAATCCCGAACTCGTTGCCGCGCGGGAGCGCCGCCTGCCGGTGGTGCGGCGCGCCGAAATGCTCGCCGAACTCATGCGGCTCAAGCGATGCGTCGCCATCGCCGGCACGCATGGCAAGACGACAACGACATCGCTGGTAGCAACCTTGCTCGATGCGGGCAAATTCGACCCGACCGTCATCAATGGCGGCATCATCAATGCCTATGGCACCAACGCGCGGCTCGGAGCCGGAGACTGGATGGTGGTCGAGGCGGACGAAAGCGACGGCACATTTTTGAAGCTGCCCGCCGATATTGCGATCGTCACCAATATCGATCCAGAACATCTCGATCATTTCGAGACCTTCGACGCGATCAAAGAGGCGTTTCGCGCCTTCGTCGAAAACCTTCCCTTCTACGGTTTCGCGGTGATGTGCCTCGATCATCCGACGGTGCAGGAGCTCGTCGGCAAGATCGAAGACCGCCGCATCATCACCTATGGCGAGAACCCGCAGGCCGACGCACGCCTCGTCGATGTCGATCTGACGGGCGGCGTGTCACGCTTTTCGGTCGTGATCCGCAATCGGCTGGGCGGCGAGACGCGCCTCGACAATCTCATGATGCCCATGCCCGGCCATCACAATGCGATGAATGCGACGGCGGCCTTGGCCGTCGCGCATCAGCTCGGCATGTCGGCCGATGCCATTCGCGCCGCGCTCGCAGGTTTCAGCGGCGTCAAGCGCCGCTTCACCCGTACGGGCGAATGGAACGGCGCGACGGTCTTCGACGATTACGGCCATCATCCGGTCGAGATCGCCGCCGTGCTGCGCGCCGCCCGCGCGTCGACCAAGGCGCAGGTCATCGCCATCGTGCAGCCGCATCGCTATACGCGGCTCCATTCGCTCTTCAATGAATTTGCGACCTGTTTCAACGATGCCGATACGGTCATCGTCGCGGACGTCTATTCGGCCGGAGAAGCGCCGATCGAAGGCGCCGACCGCGATCATCTCGTCACGGCTTTGAAAGCCCATGGCCATAGGCAGGCTTTGGCGCTTTCGGGTCCCGACGCGCTGCCGGGCATAGTGCGGGGGCTTGCCAAGCCCGGAGACTATATTGTCTTTCTCGGTGCCGGAAACATCACGCAATGGGCCTATGCCCTGCCGGGACAGCTCGCGGCGTTAAGCTGATCGTTGCGAACCTTCTCCCCTTGTGGGAGAAGGTGCCGAGCGAAGGCGAGGCGGATGAGGGGTTACATCCCTTCAATTGCGCGATCCTAACCCCTCACCCGGCTTGCTCCGCAAGCCACCCTCTCCCTCTGGGAGAGGGTACGGTCCAGGCCCGTCATGTTCGAAGATATCGTCACGCCGCTTTCGCTCTCGATGCCGGAACTGCGCGGCTCGCTTATCGCCAATGTCGAATTGGCGCCTTGGACCTGGTTCAAGACGGGCGGTCTCGCGCAGGCCGTCTTCACGCCAGCCGATGCCGAGGATCTCTCTTATTTCCTGTCGCATCTCGATCCCGACGTGCCGATCTTCATTTTGGGCCAGGGCTCGAATGTGCTCGTGCGCGACGGCGGAATCGAAGGCGTCGTGATCGCGTTGGGTCCGGGCTTCAACGACATGTCGTTTCAGGGCGAGATCGCGACGATCGGAGCCGCCTCGCTCGGCGTGAAGCTTGCGAGCGCAGGAATGATGGTGTCGGTCGCGGGCTTTTCGTTTTTGCGCGGGATTCCCGGCGGAATCGGCGGCGCGCTGCGGATGAACGCCGGCGCTTTCGGCTCCGAGATCAAGGATATTTTCGTGTCCTGCGAGGGCATCGACCGGCAGGGCGATCTGCGGACCTTCGCGCTTGACGACATGGGTTACACCTATCGCCATTGCGGCGTCGAGGGCGTGATTTTCACGCGCGCGAAGCTGCGCGGAAAGCCGGGCGATCAGGAGCAGATCCGCAAGGAGATGGCGGAGATCGCAGAGGCGCGGCAAGCAACGCAGCCGGTCAATACGCGCACTGGCGGTTCGACCTTCAAAAACCCTGCAGGCCGCAAAGCTTGGGAATTGATCGATCACGCCGGCTGCCGCGGCCTTGTCATGGGGGATGCGCAGGTTTCCGAGCTTCACTGTAATTTTCTCGTCAATCGTGGCCATGCGACCGCGGCCGATCTCGAAAATCTCGGCGAAGAGGTGCGCCGCCGCGTCCTGGGCGCTTCCGGAATCCTGCTTGAATGGGAGATCGAGCGGGTCGGCAGGCATAAAAATTAAGGCTCAGAGACGATGATCCGGCGGAAAATTCCCGCAGGGGCAATCAAGCGATGAGCATGTCTTCTTCCGCGCGGGCCGATGTCGCGTTACCATTTGATCTTGAAAGCCTTTTGAAACGCTGCGCGCGGAGCCCCTGGCTGACCGTCGCGATCGTTGCCATCGCCATGCTGCAGCAGGCGCTTGGCCATGTGAATTGCGACACCTCCTGGTTCATGACCTTTGCCGAGAAGGTTCTCGGCGGCGCGACGCCCTATATCGACATCTCCGACCCTAATCCGCCGGTGGCGTTTCTCGCCTATATCCCGTCCCTCCTGTTGGCACGCGCGCTTGGCCTCGCGGCCGAGCCTGTCGTCATCTGCCTCGCCTTCGCAGGCGCCTTGCTCTCGATCGGATTCGGGGGGCTCATTCTCAAAAGGTCCGGCCTGTTGCAGCCAGACGAGACGATGCCGGCGCTCGCCGCGGCGAGCTTCGTGCTGCTCGTGGTTCCGGCTTTCTGTTTCTCCGAGCGGGAGCATCTGGCGCTCATTCTCGTCTTGCCTTTGCTCGCGCTTTGCGCGGCACGGGTGAAGGGCGGCGCAAGTCCCGCTCTTTGGCTGGCGCTCTTGGCAGGGCTCGGCGCCGGACTGGGTCTCGCGTTCAAACCCTATTACGTGCTCCCCGTCGGCTTGGCGGTGCTTTACGCGGTTCTCCACCGGCGCGCCTGGCGCCTGCTGTTTACGCCTGAAATTTTCACGATGGGCCTCGTTCTCGGCCTCTATTTCGTGGCGATCGTCTGGTTCTTTCCGGCCTATCTCACGCAAGCGCTGCCGCTGATCACCAATGTCTATGTGCCAGCGCGCGAGTCACCCCTCTTTGTCCTGATGGTTCCAGCGTTTCTCGCCAATGTTCTATTGCTTCTCATACTCTTCTACGTCGCGCGCGGCCGTTTCACCGATCCGCGCCTTCCGGTTCTGATCGCGGCCTCGATCGGATTTCTGGTGACATTCCTCATCCAATCGAAAGGCTGGATGAACCATGCCTATCCAGGCTTCGCCTTGGCGCTGCTCGCCATGGCCTTCGGCCTCCTCGGCAAAAACGAGACGGCAAGCCGGCGGCGGTTTGCGCTCTCGATCTTTCTGCCGGCAAGCCTGATCGCGCCTCTGCTCTTCGGAGCGCCCATCGATTTCGGCAATAAGGAGGAGTTTCCCGGCGTGAAGGCCGCAGTCGAACGTCTCGCGCCCGCGCATCCCAAAATCGCGGCGCTGGCGGAAGAACTCGACCTCGGCCATCCTCTGGTGCGTCAGCTTGGCGGTACCTGGATCGGACGGCAGAATTGCCTTTGGGTGTCCTATACGGTGAAATATCTTCTCGGCCGGGGCGGCGTCGATGAAGCCCGGCGCGCCAGCCTCCTGCGCTATAAGCTGGCCGACGAGGCCATGTTCGCGGAAGATGTGCGGCGCGGCCAGCCGGACGTGCTTCTCACCGAAACGCCGGAGCTCGAAGCCTGGGCACGCCACGAGCCAGCTTTAGCGGATATTTTCGACTCCTATCATCTGGCGGGGCATGCGGGCACAGTGTCGATCTGGCTGCGTGACAAGGCATGATCCTGAAAAGCCGCAGGCTTTTCGGATAAGGATGATGCGTCAAAAAGGGCTGGCGGGAGCAACATGGCCAAACATATTGCCGTTCTGATGGGCGGTTTTTCAGCCGAGCGCGAGGTTTCGCTTCGCTCTGGAGAGGCCTGCGCCAAAGCGCTCGAAGCGGAGGGCTTCGCGGTCACGCGCGTCGATGTCGACCGCCAGATCGCCGAGACGCTGGTCAAATTGAAGCCGGATGTCGCCTTCAATGCCTTGCACGGCCGTTTCGGCGAAGACGGCATCATCCAAGGCGTTCTGGAGATGTTGCAGATCCCCTATACGCATTCGGGCGTACTGGCCTCGGCGCTCGCCATGCAGAAGGATCGCGCCAGGGACGTGTTGAAAGCCGCCGGTATTCCGGTGGCGAAAGGTGTCACGGTCGATCGCGCGACGGCCGCCAAGGCGCATGTCCTGCCGCCGCCCTATGTGGTGAAGCCGCTCAACGAGGGGTCTTCCTTCGGTGTGCTCATCGTCAAAGAGGATCAGGCATATCCGCCACAGGAATTAACGCGCAGCGACTGGGCCTATGGCGACAGCCTGCTGGTCGAGGTTTTCGTCGCCGGCCGCGAGCTGACCTGCGGCGTCATCGGCGACAGGGCCATGGATGTCATCGATATCCGCGCCGCGGACGGCGGGTGGTATGATTACAACGCAAAATATTCAAAAGGCGGATCAATTCACGTCCTGCCGGCAATTCTTAAAGAAAATGTTTACCAAAATGTCCAAGAGTTGGCCCTCATGGCGCACAGGGCGCTCGGCTGTCGCGGCGTGAGCCGCGCTGATTTCCGATACGATGACCGCCCCGGAGGTACGGGCGAGCTCATCGTGTTGGAAGTCAATACCCAGCCAGGTATGACCGAGACTTCCCTCGTGCCGGAAATGGCGGCCTATGCCGGGCTTTCTTTCGGTGAGCTGGTACGATGGATGGTGGAAGACGCCTCCTGCAATCGGTGAAGGAGGTCAGTGCGGGCTTCTCATCTCCGTCTTTGGCTTATGCAGGAGCCCCTGGATCGAATGGATTCGAAGATAGACTCGTGAGCCGTGCTCCGAGCCGGTCTTCGGTCGCGCCGAAACATTCAAAACAATCCGCAAGCTTCGTCAGGTCCCGGGCGGCCGAAATGATGCTGACTTTGATTCTCTTGGCCGGAGCGGGTCTCTACGGCGCGATCAGGGGCGGCGAATATCAGGTTTTCGTCGATGCTTACGGAAACCCCTTGGATCTCGCGGCCAAAACGCTCGGATTTGGCATCAAAGCCGTCACCATTGCGGGCCAACGGGAATTGGGCGAGCCTGAAATCCTCGCAGCCGCCGGTATAGGTCCCCGCAATTCGCTGGTTTTTCTCGATGTCGCGGAAATCCGCGCGCGGCTGAAACGCGTGCCCCTCATCAAGGAGGCAAGCGTCGCGAAACTTTACCCCGATCGTCTCCTGATCGAGATCGAAGAGCGCGAACCCTATGCGCTTTGGCAGCGAAACGGCCAGGTCCAGATCATAGCCGCCGACGGCATGCCGATCGATTCGATGCATGACGCGCGCTTCGCGGGCCTTCCATTTGTCGCCGGCGACGGTGCCAATGAAAAGCTCGGCGATTATATCGCCATCCTCGCTGCGCTCGGCGATTTGCGCGGCCGCATCCGCGCCGGAATGTTCGTGTCGCAACGGCGCTGGAGCCTGAAGGCGTGGAACGGCGTCGAGATCCTGCTGCCTGAGAAAGATCCTCTCGCGGCGGCCGCGGTGCTTGCCGGCCTGCAGCGCGATTTTCATGTGCTTGACAAGGATATTCTGTCGCTCGATCTGCGCCAGTCTGGACGCGTCGTCGCGCGCCTTTCGGAAGAAGCGGCGGGTGTGCGCGCGGCGCTGCTCGCCCATAAGGCGAAGCCGAAAGGTGGTCAGACATGAGCGCGCGGACAACACCCCCGCGTCTGCGTCCGCTTTCGGCACGCCGCAGCGCCTTCCTTTCGGTGCTCGACGTCGGGACCTCGAAGATCGTCTGCCTGATCGCGCGGCTCGATCCGATCGCGGCGTCCGAAATGTTGCGCGGCCGGACTCATAGCTGCCGTATCCTCGGCATCGGTCATCAGCGCTCGCTCGGCATCAAGGCCGGCGCCGTTGTCGATCTCGAAGAGGCCGAAAAAGCCATAAGGCTCGCCGTGGATGCGGCGGAGCGCATGGCCGGCGTTCAGGTCGAGAGCGTCATCGTGACGGCGGCGGGCTGCCGCCTCGCCTCTCACCTTTACGATGCCAAAGTGGCGATCGGCGGCCGCGCCGTCACAGAAGGCGACGTGCATCGCGTGCTTGAGGCCTGCGCCTCGCATGCCGCACCGCGCGGACGCATCGTCCTGCATTCCGTGCCGACCAATTTCGCGCTGGGGGAAATCCAGAATATTCGCGACCCCAAGGGCATGGTGGGTGACGACCTCGTGGCGGCCTTGAACGTGGTGAGCTGCGATTCGGCGGCTGTCCGCAATCTCATGCTCGCGGTCGAACGCTGCCATCTTTCGGTCGAAGCCATGGTGGCTGCACCCTATGCCGCCGGCCTTTCGACTCTCGTCGACGATGAAGCCGAACTTGGCACCGCGCTTGTCGATATCGGCTGCGGCACGACGTCGGTTGGCGTTTTCTCCGGCGGTCATCTCGCCCATGTCGATGCCTTCTCCATGGGCGGCAATCACATCACGATGGATATTGCGCGCGGCCTCAACATCAGGCTTGCCGATGCCGAGCGCCTCAAGACGCTTTATGGCTCGTGCCTGCCGTCGGCCTCCGACGAGCGCGAGTCGATCGGGATCATGCCGGTCGGCGAAGATCCCGATCGTCCCGTCTATGTTCCGAAATCGCAACTCGTGCGGATTATCCGCCCGCGCGTCGAGGAAATGCTGGAATTCGCGCGCGACCGTCTGAAACAGTCGGGTTTTTCGAGTCTTGCCGGGCATGGGCTGATCCTGACCGGCGGCGCGAGCCAACTTCCAGGTCTCGCCGAAGAGGCGAAACGCATCATCGGTAAACAGGCGCGAATTGGCCGGCCGCTCGGAATCAAGGGCCTGCCGGAATCGGCGAAGAGCCCGTCTTTCTCGGCCGCCATCGGCCTTCTGATCTATCCGCAAATGGCCAAGGCCGAACGGTTCCGCTTGGGCCGTGCGGCTCCGCCACAGGCAGCAACGGGAACACATGGCTACGTCGCGCGCGTCGGCCATTGGTTAAAAACGAGTTTTTAAGCCGCAGGAGGCATGAAAGGGCGCGGCGGCCATTTCATTTTTCCTGCGAATCACATGACATGCAACCCAGGGGCGGCCAAACGCCCCGACGTCGAGAGGCCAGACGATGACGATCAATCTCAAAGCTCCGGAATTGCGGGAGCTCAAACCAAGGATCATGGTGTGCGGCGTCGGTGGAGCGGGTGGCAACGCGGTCAATAACATGATCGTCTCGGGTCTGATCGGCGTCGATTTCATCGTCGCCAATACGGACGCCCAAGCTCTGGCCTCATCCAAAGCCGAGCGCATCATTCAGATGGGATTGCAGGTCACCGAAGGCTTGGGCGCGGGCTCGCAGCCCGAGGTCGGCCGGTCGGCGGCCGAGGAAGCGATCGACGAAATCCGCGATCATCTCGCAGGCGCCCATATGGTTTTCGTGACCGCAGGCATGGGCGGCGGCACCGGTACGGGTGCCGCGCCCGTGATTGCCCGCGTCGCCCGCGAAATGGGTGTGCTGACGGTCGGTGTGGTGACGAAGCCCTTCCAGTTCGAAGGGGCGCGGCGGATGCGCATCGCCGACTCCGGCATCAGCGAATTGCAGAAATCCGTCGATACGCTGATCGTCATCCCGAACCAGAATCTGTTCCGCATCGCCAATGAGAAGACCACCTTCGCCGACGCCTTCGCGATGGCCGACCAGGTGCTCTATTCGGGCGTCGCCTGCATCACCGACCTCATGGTCAAGGAAGGTCTGATCAACCTCGATTTCGCCGACGTCCGCGCGATCATGCGCGAGATGGGCAAGGCGATGATGGGAACCGGTGAGGCCTCCGGCGACAAGCGCGCCATCCTTGCCGCGGAGGCCGCGATCGCAAATCCGCTTCTCGACGAAGTCTCGATGCGCGGCGCACGCGGCCTGCTGATCTCGATCACCGGCGGCAATGATCTCACGCTCTACGAGGTCGATGAAGCCGCGAGCCGCATCCGCCAGGAAGTCGATGAGGACGCCAACATCATCCTCGGCGCGACCTTCGATGAAAATCTCGACGGCATCGTCCGGGTGTCGGTCGTTGCGACCGGCATCGATAAGCCGGCCGATATGCGCGAGCTCAATGCCGCCGAAACCCGCATCGCCGAAGCCGCGACCCGTCTGCGGGCGCAAACCGCGATGCGGCAGGCAGAGCCGGTGCAGGCCCGCGTGCAACCCGTGGCGCAAGATCTTTACGAGGAGGAAGAGCTCGATCTGGAACAGGCCCCGCCGCCGCCCCAGCATCAAGCGCCGGTCCAGCGGCCGGTTATCTCGCAAGGCGTGCAAGTCCAGCAGGTCAAGCCGCAGCCGCATCCATATGCTACTCCGGTGGCCGCATCTCAGCCGGCCGAAGACTATAAGCCGCAGCAGGCTTTCATTCCGCCCGCGGCGGAATCGCCCGCGTTGCGGCCGCATCGCATGCCGCAGATCGACGATCTTCCCATGCCCGCGCAAAATCAGCTCCGCGCTCAACGCGGCGAACTGCCGCCCGAATCGCATCCAGACGTCAAGCGCCGGACTTTGCTCGAACGCCTTGCCTCGTTCGGGATGAGCCGGCAAGAGGACGTGATCCCACCGGGAGCTTATGAGCGTCCGCAGCCTCAGATGGCGCCCGCCGCGCCGCTGCAGGCACAGGCCGCTCAACCGCACCGCGGCCAGCCCAATGCGATCCATGCCGAATATGCTAAGCGTCCTGCGGCGCCCGCACCGCGCGCGGCGCAGCCGCAATTGCCGCTCGACCAGCATGGGCGTGTCGCACCGCAGCCGCGTACGGCTGAGGAGGATCATCTCGAAATCCCGGCCTTTTTGCGCCGGCAATCGAGCTGATATTTGCCGGTTGAGGCCGTGAGGCGACGATTGGCCGGAGGGTGTGACTTTCCGGCCAGCCTCGCTTGTCGTCGCGCGTCGGGCATCCGGATTCCACTCGGAGATTCATACGCTTGATCATTTTTGGGCCGATCCGGGCAAAACCCGGCTTCGGACCCCTTGCTACACATTTGTCAAAGAGCTAATAGACTGATTTAAAAGCCTTTTCTGTCTCCGAAAGGGAGCCTGCTTGTAACAGTGCGTAAGAAACCGTGATTTGGCCGGTGAATCCCCGAAGCGTAGGTTTTTTTGCGGCAAAGCCTTGATTTGCTTTGCGCCAGAAAACGGACAGGACGTGGATGGGGCCCGGTAAACAGACCACGCTTGGTGAGCGCACCACCCTCTCAGGGATCGGCGTTCACTCCAATATTCCGGTGCGCATCGCACTCAATCCCGCCGAAGCCTATACAGGCATCGTTTTCCGTCGCACAGGCCTGCCGAATGCCTCGAGCCGTGCGATCGAAGCCGATTGGTCGCGCGTGACCATGACCGAACTTTGCACCGTAATTGGCGACGGGTCTCAAGCGAGCATTGCGACCATCGAACATCTGATGGCTGCCTTCTCCGGCCTTGGCCTCGACAATGTCGTCGTCGAAATCGACGGACCCGAGGTGCCGATCCTCGACGGATCCGCTGCGGCCTTTGTCGAAGCGATCGATGCTGTCGGTCTCGTGAGTCTCGACGCGCCGCGCCGCTATTTGAAAGTTTTGAAGCCCGTCCGGGTCGAACGCGGCCGTTCCTTTTGCGAACTGCTGCCCAGCGATCGCGGGCTGACGCTCGATATCGAGATCGACTTTGCTTGCGGCGCGATCGGGCGCCAGAAAAAAGTGATGGATATTGCGCCCGGCGCCTTCCGGCGCGATCTGGCGCGGGCGCGCACCTTCGGGTTCCTGAGCGATGTGGAACGGCTCTGGAAGGCCGGTTTCGCGCTTGGCGCCTCGCTCGAAAATACAGTGGCGCTGCATGACGAAATGGTGCTGAACCCTGAGGGGCTGCGGTTTTCCGACGAATTCGTGCGCCATAAAATGCTCGATGCGCTGGGCGATCTCGCCCTTGCCGGATCACCCATTCTCGGCAGGTTCAAGTCCTATTGCGGCGGCCATGCGATGAATGTCGCGGCATTGGAAGCGCTCTTTTCAGATGCGACGGCCTATGCGGTGGTCGAGGCGCCGGTGCTGCGCCGTCAGCCCATGCACGCGGATCTGGGGGCAAGTCTTGTCCCCGCCGCTTTCGCGCCGGATCGCAACTAGCAGCCGGCAGCCGCTGATTTGACCGTGATCGACGGGCGCCGGGCTCGAACCGGCAATCGGTTGGATAAAAAAGATCGCAATGGGCAGCGCTTGAAACCTGGCTTGCCACATTAATGCCGTTTCTTGGCCCGACCACTGCTCACTCGCGCAAAGCGGCGATTTCCGTTATCCTGCCGAAAATCGATTGGCTTTGTATTTTGAGTAGAGATCGAATGTTTTTCACGCGCCGGCTTCCTGCTTCCCTGCTCCTGCGTTTCGCGGGCGTGGGTCTTTTAGCTCTGTCGGCCGCGGGATGTTCGACCCTCGAACATATAGGCGACTTCGACCCGACGAGTCTGTGGGGCAAGGATAAATACGAAACCAAGATTGTTCCGGACCAGCCGGCCGACACGCTCTACAATCAGGGCCTCGCCCGTCTGCATAACAGGGATTACGAGGCGGCCGGCAAGAAGTTCTCCGACCTCGAAAAGCAATATCCCTATACGCAATGGCAGTCGAAGGCGCTGCTGATGAACACGTTCAGCCTCTATCAAAACGGCAGTTACGACGATGCGATCGGCTCGGCGCAACGCTATATCGGGCTGTTTCCGTCAACCCCCGACACGCCCTATGTCTATTATCTCGAGGCTATGTCCTACTATAACCAGATCCCGGACATATCCCACGATCAGGATCGCGCCCAGAAGGCCTCGGTCGTATTCGCGCAGATCGTCGAAAAATTTCCGAAATCCGAATATGCCGAAGACGCTCGTTACAAATTGCAGGTCACGCGCGATCAGCTCGCCGGCAAGGAAATGTCGGTCGGCCGCTTCTATTTGAACCAGCATAATTATACCGGGGCGGTCAATCGCTTCCAGGAAGTGCTTCGCAAATATCAAAACACGCGACACGCGGAGGAAGCGCTCGAACGCCTGACCGAAGCCTATCTCGCCTTGGGCCTCACCAATGAGGCGCAGACGGCGGCCGCCGTGCTCGGGCATAATTTTCCGAACTCGCCCTGGTACAAGGATGCTTACGCGCTTCTGCAGGGCGGCGGTCTCGAGCCGCACGAAGACGAGGGCTCGTGGATTTCGAAGACCTTCAAGAAGATCAAACTCGGCTGAACCGAAGAAACAGCCTTCCGTCCTGCCCTAAAATGTTCTAGTTTTGTACCGGTCGAGGCTTGCCGAATCGGCCGAGGCTGCGTTTTGACCGGAAACCCATCGAGGGCTTTTCGACTCCATGCTCGTTCAGCTCTCCATCAGGGACATTGTCCTGATCGATAGGCTCGATCTCGAACTCGGGATCGGGCTCACCATCCTCACCGGCGAGACGGGCGCCGGCAAATCGATTCTGCTCGATGCGTTTTCGCTTGCTTTGGGGGCGCGCGGCGACGGCACTCTCGTCCGGCAGGGCGAGGCGCAAGGTCAGGTGACGGCCGTCTTCGATCTCCCGGTGCTGCATCCTTCCCTCGCGGCGGCTCGCGCGCAGGACATCGAAACCGATGGCGAACTGATTTTGCGGCGCGTGCAAATGGCAGATGGGCGTACCCGTGCCTTCGTCAACGATCAGCCGGTGAGCCTCCAGACCTTGCGCCTCATCGCGCGTGAGCTCGTCGAAATCCACGGGCAGCATGACGACCGCGCGCTGGTCAATCCCAATACGCACCGCAATCTGATCGACGCCTTCGGCGGCCTTGGCGCCGAGCTTTCTGCGGTGCGCGCCGCGCATGCGGCGCTTCAAACGGCCCGCGCCGATCTCGCGCGCGAACAGGAAGCGGTCGAGAAAGTCCGCAAGGAGGTCGATTATCTTCGCCATGCCGACGCGGAACTCGGTAAGCTTGCCCCCAATATCGGCGAGGAAACGAGCCTGGCCGATCGCCGCGGCGTCATGATGCAGGCCGAGAAAGTCACGTCTGAAATCCGCGACGCCTATGAAGCTGTCGCGGGGCAGGGCTCGCCGGTTCCGGTGCTGGCCTCGGTTCTGCGGCGTCTCGACCGGCGGCGGCAACAGGCCCCGGATTTGATTTCTCCCTCTCTGCAAGCGCTTGACGCAGCGCTGAATGCGCTCGATCTGGCGGGCACCGCGCTCGATCAGGCCTTGCGGGATGCGCAGTTCGATCCGCGCGAACTCGAAGAAGTCGAGGATCGGCTTTTTGCCTTGCGGGGCGCAAGCCGCAAATATGGCGTGCCGGTCGATGAGCTTCCGGCGCTTGCCGAAAAGATCGCGGGCGATCTCGCAACGCTGGATGCCGGCGAGACGCGCCTCGTCCATCTGGAAAAAGCCGTGCGCGCCGCCGAGGCCGCCTATGCGAAGGCTGCCGAGAGTCTCTCCACCGGCCGCAAGAAAGCCGCGCGCGATCTCGACAAGGCGGTGACCGGCGAACTCGCGCCGCTGAAGCTCGAAAGCGCCCGTTTCCTCACCCAGATGCGCACCGAAGGCCATGGGCCCGACGGAACCGATCAGGTGGAATTCTGGGTCGAGACCAATCCCGGCAGCCGCCCCGGTCCTTTGATGAAAGTCGCCTCCGGCGGCGAGCTTGCGCGCTTCATGTTGGCCTTGAAAGTGGTGCTGGCCGATCGCGGTTCGGCACCGACGCTCGTCTTCGACGAAATCGATACGGGTGTCGGCGGCGCCGTCGCCGATGCCATAGGCCAGCGCCTTGCACGGCTTGCCTCGCGCGTTCAAGTGCTGGCGGTCACCCATGCGCCGCAAGTGGCCGCCCGCGCGGCCGGACATTTCCGCATTGCCAAGGATATGATCGAGAAGGGCCGCCGGGTCGCAACGCGCGTAACGAGTCTTGCCGATGCGGCGCGGCGCGAGGAGATCGCCCGCATGCTGGCGGGCGCTACCATCACGGATGAAGCGCGCGCCGCGGCCGGTCGCCTGTTGGAAGGAGCGGGGTGAAGGCCGATGAATCCGCTTATCGCAGCTTTGGTCCTGTTTGCCGCCCTTCTCCACGCCGCGTGGAATGCCATGCTGCGTGGCGGCAGCAACCGGCTGTGGTCGATGACGGTCATCAGCATCGGCCTTGGCGGCACCTCGCTTTTGGCGCTGCCTTTTCTGCCATCGCCAGCCGCTGCGAGTTGGCCTTATCTCATAGCGTCAGGACTCATCCATATCGGCTATAATTTGAGTCTCGTCCGGCAATATAGAACGGGCGATCTCGGGGAAGCCTATCCGATCGCGCGCGGCGCTTCGCCCTTGCTGATCATGCTGGGCGCGGCCGCCTTCGCGGGGGAAGAGCTGACCGGCTTCTCGCTGATTGCCATCATGCTTATTTCGCTTGGCATCATCGGCATGGCTTTTCACGGCCAGCGGATGAAACGTGAGAACCTAACCGCGGCGCTGACCACCGGCGTTTTCATCGCGCTTTATTCGGTCATCGACGGCATGGGCGTGCGGATGGCCGGCGATCCGTTCGCTTACATTGCCTGGATGTCGTCGTTCTTTCTTTTGATGCCGGTTTATTTCGTGGCCATGCGTGGCGGAGGAGCTTTGGTCGCGCCGCTCAAAGCTTGGGCTGTGGCCCTAACGGGCGGGGTGGTCGCCCTCGTCGCTTACGGTATCGTGATCTATGCGATGCAGCACAGCCCGATGGGCATCGTCTCGGCCTTGCGGGAGACCAGCGTCGTCTTTGCGACTTTGCTCGGCTGGTTTTTCTTAGGCGAACCGCTGAGCTGGCGGCGGCTGGCGGCTTGCCTTGTGATCACAACCGGGACCGCGGGTCTCGGTTTTAGCCGAGAGACGGGCAGGAACACGGTTTCCCGGACTTCTCCATATGCGGCTTCTGCGTTAATTGTCTCGCGTGAAAAAGCCAAAGTCTTCCGCGCCTTCTGAGGCCCCTCAACGCGCCGGTCTCGCCGCCGCCCGCGCGGAGCATGCGCGGTTGCAGGCGGAAATCGCGGCGCATGACCAGAGCTATTACGCCGAGGATGCGCCGACGGTCTCCGACGCCGAATATGATGCATTGCGTCGCCGCTATGAGGCGCTGGAGGCGCAATTTCCCGATCTGGTGACGCCCGACTCGCTGACGCAAAAGGTCGGCGTGGCTCCGTCGGAGAAATTCGCCAAGGTCCGGCATAAAGTACCGATGCTGTCGCTCGGCAATGTGTTTTCCGATGCCGAGGTCGAGGATTTTGTCGCGCGCGTGCGGCGGTTCCTCGGGCTTCCGGCAGAGGCGCCTCTGGCGATCACGGCCGAACCCAAGATCGACGGGCTCTCCTGTTCCTTGCGTTTCGAAGATGGCGCGCTGGTACAGGCGGCGACGCGCGGCGACGGGTTCGAAGGCGAGGATGTCACCGCCAATGTCCGCACCATAGGCGAGATCCCGCATCATTTGAAAGACAAGCCTCCGGCCATTTTCGAAGTCCGCGGCGAAGTCTATATGACGCACGCGGATTTCGCCGCCCTCAACCGGCGCCAGGCCGAGGCGGGAAAGCCCGTCTTCGCCAATCCGCGCAATGCGGCTGCGGGCTCCTTGCGCCAGCTCGACCCGGCGATTACCGCGCAAAGGCCGTTGCATTTTTTCGCCTATGCCTGGGGCGAGGCGAGCGCTCTTCCTGCCGATACGCAAATGGGCATGGTGCGGGCCTTCAAACATTATGGCCTGCCGGTCAACCCTCTGATGGTGCTGTGTCATTCGGCTGAGGATTTGCTTGCGCATTACCGCGCGATCGAAGAACAGCGCGCCACGCTCGGCTATGACATCGACGGGGTGGTCTATAAGGTCGACAGTCTCGCGCTGCAAAACAGGCTCGGCTTCGTGTCGCGTTCGCCGCGCTGGGCGACGGCGCACAAGTTCCCGGCTGAAAAAGCAACGACGATTCTGCACGATATCGAGATCCAGGTCGGCCGGACGGGCGCGCTCACGCCTGTCGCGCGGCTGGAGCCGATTACGGTCGGCGGCGTCGTCGTCTCCAATGCGACCTTGCACAATGAAGACGAGATCGCGCGCAAGGATATACGTATCGGCGATACGGTCATCATCCAGCGCGCCGGCGATGTGATCCCGCAGGTCCTGGGGCCTGTGCTCGAGAAGCGCCCGGCGCATTCCCATCCTTACAAATTTCCCGAGATCTGCCCTGTCTGCGGCTCGGCCGCGATCCGCGAAATCGACGAGAAGACCGGCGTCGCCGATGTCGTGCGCCGCTGCACCGGCAGTCTCATCTGTCCGGCGCAGGCGGTCGAGAAGCTGAAACATTTCGCCTCGCGCCTGGCTTTCGATATCGAGGGCCTGGGCGACAAGCAGATCGAACAATTCTATCACGATGGTCTCATCATGACGCCGCCCGATATTTTCACGCTCGAGGCGCGCGATAAGCGCAGTCTCAAGAAGCTGAAGGATCGCGAAGGCTATGGCGAAACGTCGGTGCGCAACCTCTTCGCCGCGATCGATGCGCGCCGCAACGTGCCGCTCAACCGTTTCATCTACGCGCTCGGCATAAGGCATATAGGCGAGACCAATGCGAGGCGGCTCGCGCGGCACTTCGGGTCCTTCGATGCGCTTCGCGAGGTGGCTCGCCACGCGGAGCTTGGATCCGAAGCGCGCAGCGAGATCGAAAATATCGAGGGTCTCGGCGGGGTCGTCGCCGAAGCGCTCGCCGATTTCTTCGGTGAAAAGCACAATGAAACGGTGCTCGATGCGCTTCTCAAGGAGGTGACGCCGCAGCCCATGGAAGCTGTTGCGAGCGCCAGTCCTGTCGCCGGGAAGACGGTGGTCTTCACCGGCGCGCTCGAACAGATGACGCGCGATGAAGCCAAGGCGCAGGCCGAAAGATTGGGCGCCAAGGTCGCGGGCTCGGTGTCGAAGAAAACCGACCTCGTCGTGGCGGGGCCGGGCGCCGGTTCCAAGCTCGCCAAGGCGGAAGAATATGGCATCGAGACGATCAGCGAGGCCGACTGGTTGAAGCTCATCGGCGAAGGCTAGATGACGCGCCCGCCGCGGTTACAGCGGTAACGCTTGCGACATTTTCCCGAAATTTCAGATCCCTAGCGTCGCTCCGCATCCCGGTAAAGGTTGTGCCCGGGCGATGAGGATGATGCCGATGAACAGGTTCAAACTTTACCATTGCCCGGGTATGCGAAGCGCGCGCGTGAAATGGCTGCTGCATGAAATCGGCGAAGCCGATTTCAATACCGAAATCATCTCGATAGCCGATGCCGAACAGTATACAGACAGATATCTCGAAATTAATCCGAACCACTGCGTGCCGACTTTGGAGATTTACGCGCCGGAGGGAGACTTCATTCGCATTAGCGAGAGCGGCGCGATCATCGTCCTTCTCGCGGACTTGTTCCCAGAGGAGCGCTTGGCACCGCCGCCCAATGACCCGCGCAAGCGGGCGGATTACATGCACATGATCCATTTTTGCGGAGCGTCAATGGATATGATGCTTTGGCAGATACGCATTCACGAACATGTTCTGCCGCATCGTGAACGCGACTTCCGGACCGTCGAACGATATCGCAGGAAATTCCGTAATGAAGTGGAACCGCAATTGATCCGGCGGCTGCAAGACGATGGATTTGCGAGCGGGCCCAAGTTTTCCGCAGCCGATTGCATGCTTGGCTTTAGCATCAGATGGGCGAGGGCCTATCAGCTCTGCTTAGATCCGGTTTTTGAAGATTACATGTCGAGGATGGAGGCGCGGTCCGCCTATGGGATGGCCTTCGCGGATTTGGCCAATCTGAAGGAGCGCTCCCTGGAAATTCCGCAGAATGCGGCCGTCGTCGAGCTGTTCACGGGTTGACCCTGTGGGAGGTGCAGAAGGCGTCGCGATGATCGGCGCAGGGGTAGGTTTCGGCCGTGCGAGACCTACATATAAAGCGGCGCCGATGTGGCGCGCTCGAGGACCTTCGACATGCCGGGCCGGAAATCAAAGCAAAGCGATCCAGCGGATCGGAATGCGTCGGCGAAACAGGCGGCGGGCCCGTCTGCCGCGACGGCATCGGTTGCCGAAGACGATGAGCTCAAGGCCGAGCAGGACGAGCTTCTGACCGAAGCGCTGAAGGAAAGCTTTCCCGCGAGCGATCCGATCTCATCCCTGCGTTTCACGTTGCCGTGAAACGGCATTAGTCGACCCTGAAAGTCTCGCGCAACCACGCCACAAGGCGGGCTTGATCGCTGAGAATCTCGAGTTCGGGCTCCGGCACGCGACGAAACCCGTGTTTCTCAAGCAGATCGGCCATCCGCAATCCGCGGTTAGCCGGATTGATGACGGCCATGGTCTTCGTTGCGATCTCGATCGCAAGCGTACGAGACATTGGCTTGGCGCTCTGTGGCATCTTTTGTCCGTTGGTCGCAGCGCCCGGCCCGCTGCGCGCTTCGGACTAAGCGTCTCGCTCAACTTTATGCAAGAGGCAAGAGGCAACTTCTGCCGCTAGGCGCCAGCATGAAAGCGGGCACACTAACGGCGAGAGATACAGGCTTTGAAGCTTTCGCCTTACACGACCGCGATGTCGTTTTCGACATCGGTGACGCCGGCGGCGGTCCAAGCGGTCGCCGCGGCGACTTGCCGGTCATGCAGAGACGGCGCAGTGCCGCTCAGGCGAACCTTTCCGCCTTGCGCGCTGACATTGATTGTCCGCGGATCGAAGAACCAGGACCGATGCAGCGCATGCATGATGTCGTCGCTGAGATTCTCCGTGTTGACGCGCGGTTTGATGGTGATCTGATTGGATACGCCGACAACGCCATAGAGACGATGCACGTCTTGTTCGGCGGCCAGCTTTTGATAATGCCAATCGACTTCGCCGGTTAAAGTCACCCAGCCTTGCTCGACATTGACCTTGACGGTGTCGCGCGGCACGGACACGTCCCAGCCAAGACGGTCGACCGCAGCGGCTGCGATTTCATCATCGCCGCGCTTCACATCCATGGGCAGTTTGACGTCGAGTTCCATGGCCACGGCCTTGACGCCCTTGACGCGAAGGACGGCCATCTCGACATTATGTTTTTCGGCATAGCTTTCGACATGGCCCGTCAAAGTGACCACGCCGGCATTTGCCGTGACGCCGATATGAGCGGCGTTCACGCTTGGCTCCCAACTCAATTCGGCAAGAACGGCCTGTTGCAGATGATGATCGTCTGACATGGAACCCTCCCAAGTGATCAACCAATAAGGAACCGCGGGCCGTTGCGGCCGCGTAAACAGTTCTGCTTGGCAATAACTATCTCGGGCGCGCGCAGCCTTGTTCCAGATCAAGCACGCGATGAATCGCGGATGGTTTGACGGCTGGAAATGGTGTCCCGGACTGGATTCGAACCAGTGGCCTACGGTTTAGGAAACCGTTGCTCTATCCTGCTGAGCTACCGGGACATTTCACGCGTAAAAACAGTTTTGCCAAGGCCATCTATGATCGAAAGGATGAAGCACCTATGACAAATTCTTGACGTCAATTTTTAACATCTCTGCCGGCCTCTGGCCAGACCGGGGCCTTTGATCCTTCACACCCGACAGGCTTACCTGTTGTTGCACCGTGCCTGTGGGCGGCGCAAACTCCAAAACCGCCGATGGTTCTCTTAAGGGAGCGTGGCCGCGATTTGAAAATGGGCGAAAACCGAGCGGATGCCCAAGCTTGTAAGGGGTTCGAAAAAGCCATTTCGGGCTTTGTAGCTCCGGCAGGACTTGCCATTTTTTTCACCTTTCTAAGCTTGGCGCCGGGGCCATTCGCGAAAGAGGCCGGGGCAGGCGATGCTTGTGTGTTGAAGGGTGGAAGTCATGCTGCCGTTTCCGCCGTAAGCGAGAGATTGGAATTGACGCTGGCCGACGGCCGCGTCCTCCGGATCGCCGGGGTCGAAGCGGCGGGGCCGACACCGAGCGATCCGGATCTAGGCACGCGCGGCCGGGACTGGCTGATGGCGTGGCTGGAAAATCGGGACATTTCCTATCAGGCGCTCGATGCGCGACCGGACCGGTGGGGCCGTGTCCCGACAGTGATTTTCGCGGCGCCGGTACCCGGAGACGCAAGCCCGTCCTCGGCCGGAGAAAGTCTGGTTCGGCAGGGCTTTGCGCGCGTTGCACCGGATCAGCACAAAAACCCCTGCGAAAAGCGGCTTTTGGAGGCTGAAAAGGCTGCCCGCGCGGCCGGGCTGGGGCTTTGGAGCGATCCCTATTACAATATCATAGCGGCGACGGACGCTTTGGCTTTCACGGAACACGCCGGAAGCCTCGTTCTGGCCGAAGGCCGCGTGAGCGAGGTCCGCGACGGTTCTGGGCGAACCACGCTTTTTTTCGGGCCGCATCGGCGGGATCATTTGGCGGTCACGGTCCTGCAACGCAACGTCAAGATATTTGAGGCCGCCGGGCTTCATTTTCACGATCTGATCGGGCAAACCCTTCGCGTGCGGGGACTGCTTGAAACGCGTTTCGGTCCGGAGATCGAAGTGACCGCTCCAAGCGAGGTCGAATTAATCGCCGACCGTCCCGGCGAAGCCGCAAAGCCGGTGCAAAACGCCCCTGCGATGGTGCAGCCATAGATCGAAGGGTTGAATGAAGTTCTCGAAACGGTTTGGCCTGGGACAAGGGCGGCAGGACATGCGGGTCCGCCTATGGGCTGCCGTGGGCTTGGTACTCGCGCCTGCCGCAGCGCTGCTTCTCGCCGACTGTTCGTCGATCGAGGTCCAAGGCACCAAGCCCGCGTCTGTCGAGATTCCGGCGGCCGCGCCGAAGACTGTCGGGATCGATGCCGCGAATGCCGAACATAAGCGCATGGTCTCGCTGTTTGGCGGCGAATATCATGATGTGAAGGCCGAACGTTATCTGAACGACATTCTGGTCAAGCTGGCCAATGCCGGCGATCGTCCAAGCGAGCCCTATAGGGTCACGATTTTGAATTCGCCGGTGGTGAATGCTTTCGCGCTTCCGCCGAACAATCTTTATGCGACGCGCGGGCTTCTCGCGCTTGCCAATGATGCGTCGGAAATCGCGGCTGTCATGGCGCATGAAATCGCGCATATTACCGCGCGCCACGCCATGCAGCGCGCCGAGCAGGAAAAGCGGGCAGCGGTCATCAGCCAGGCGGCGAGCGTCATTCAAAGCCGGCAGAAAGGCGAGGAGGTCGTGGCCTCGGCCAAGCAATCTTTCGCAAGCTTCTCGCGCCAGCAAGAGCTTGAAGCGGACGAGATCGGCATCAAAGAGATGGCGCGGGCCGGCTTTGATCCCTATGGCGCGACGCGTTTCCTCGTTTCGCTTGGCCGCTGGAGCACGTTTCGCGCGTCGCTCGTCGGGCAGTCGAACGCGGACAAGCCGGATCTGCTCGCAACCCATCCGTCGACTCCCGAACGCGTGTCGCAAGCAACCATTGTCGCGCGGCAAATCGGTGCGCCGGGAATAGGCACCGCGGACCGTGCCGGTTATCTGGCTGCCATCGACGGTTTGCTGTTCGGCGATGATCCATCCGAAGGGTCCATCCGCGGCCGCCGCTTTATCCATCCACGCTTGGGCTTCACCTTTGTTGCACCTGACGGATTCGTGCTTGAAAATTCGGCGCAGGCGATCTTGGGCGTAAAGGGCGGCGGCAATGAAGCTTTGCGCCTCGACAGCGTTCACTTGGCGCAATCGACCTCGCTCGAATCCTATATTGCGTCGGGCTGGGTCGATGGATTGATTCAAAGTTCGGTCGCTTCGACCGAGATCAATACGATGAAGGCTGCAACCGCGACCGCGCGGGCCGGCGAATGGAATTTTCTGCTCGCCGTGATTCGTTTCGACCCAAGCGAAGTCTATCGGCTGATCTTTGCGGTGCGGAGTTTGAACGATGATGCAGAAGCGCGATTTCAGACTCTGATTAACTCGTTCCGGCGGATCGCGCCGGACGAGGCTAGTGCCGTTCATCCGCTGCATCTGACGATGGTCGTGGCCAAGGATGGCGATAGCGTGGAAACTTTGGCTTCGCGGATGGTCGTGCCGGACCGGCCGTTCGATTATTTTCTTTTGTTAAATGGTATCGATCGCAACGGATCGTTGCGCAGCGGTGAAACCTATAAAATCGTAACGGAATGAATGTGCTAACTGAATGACGGATGAGGTAAAACTTTTCTGATCAAAAGACCTGCCGCCGATGGGAACCAGCTGCATAGGTGAACCGTTTAGGTGCTGCGGGGTTGGGGGCCTCGACTTTTGCAGAGGTTTCTAATGCGCTGGTTCGCAATCATTTTTTTTGACCGCGGTCACTTCGAACCCTCACAAATACCACAGAACAGTCATCACGATCCTGTGAAGTTTGTCTCGGCCTTCCATGCCGTTCTGCACGGAGGGACGGTCCATTGAACGCAATGGTTCAACTTTCAGGAGTCGGCCGTCAGTTCATCCGAACGGCCATGGCTGCTCCATTTCTTGCGCGCGACGAAGAACAAGTTCTCGCCAGGCGCTGGAAAGACGAAGGCAATGTCGGTGCGATGCATCAGCTTGCCCAGGCCCATATGCGGCTCGTGATCGCGCTCGCGGTCAAGTTCAGACATTATGGCTTGCCGATCGCCGATCTGATTCAGGAAGGCCATATCGGCCTCTTGGAAGCGGCGATGCGCTTCGAACCGGAACGCGAGGTGCGTTTTTCCACTTACGCGACATGGTGGATTCGCGCGGCCATTCAGGATTATGTCCTGCGCAATTGGTCAATCGTTCGCGGCGGTACGAGTTCCGCGCAGAAAAGTCTGTTCTTCAATCTGCGGCGCCTGCGCGCGAAATTGGCGCAACGGGGCGAGTCGAGCAATGCGATCGTCTATGAAGACATTGCGCAGACCTTGGGCGTCAATCGCGCCGACGTCGAGATGATGGACATGCGGCTGTCCGGCCCCGATATTTCGCTGAATGCCACGGTCGCCGAAAGCGATCCATCCATGCCGGCGGAACGGGTGGATTTTCTTGTCGACGACAAGCCTCTTCCTGACGAATTGGTGAGCAGTTCAATCGACACCACCCGCCGGACCGATTGGCTCGAAGATGCCTTGAAGAGCCTGACCGAACGCGAACTCAGCATTGTCCGCGAAAGACGCCTTGGCGAAGAGGCAACGACGCTTGAGGCTCTCGGCGCGCGTCTCGGCATTTCAAAAGAACGTGTCCGCCAGATCGAAAGCCGTGCCATCGAGAAATTGCGGCGGTATTTGCTGCAGCGGCATCCCGAGGATGCGGCTGGCGCGATGATCTAGCTCCGACGCAAATCAGCGCGCATTATCTCAATGCAAAAAGCGGTCCGTGTCGGGCCGCCTTTTTTATGACTCACATTTCGGGGAGCGGGTTTATGCCGCTTCCTCGATCTCGCCTTCTTCGGCTTCGGGACCCTCGGCCTCAGCTTCGGCCTCTTCGGCTTTGCTGCGGCGCGGACCTTTTTGAAGCTGGGTCTCGATCAGTTTCAGCGCTTCAGTCTCGGTCAGTTTCTGGACCGTTCCGACTTCGCGCGAGAGACGATCGAGCGCCGCCTCATAGAGCTGGCGTTCCGAATAAGATTGTTCCGGCTGCGCATCGGAGCGATAAAGATCGCGTACGACTTCGGCAATCGCGACGAGATCGCCGGAATTGATCTTGGCTTCATATTCCTGAGCGCGGCGCGACCACATCGTACGCTTGACCCGGGCGCGGCCAGTCAAGGTGTCGAGCGCTTTCTTCACGACATCGGCTTCGGCAAGCTTACGCATGCCGACGCTTGCGACCTTGGTCGTCGGCACTTTCAGAATCATCTTGTCCTTGATGAAACTGATCACGAAGAGCTCAAGCTTGAAACCTGCGACTTCCTGCTCCTCGACCGCGATGATCTGGCCGACGCCATGCGCCGGATAGACGATGAATTCCATCACCTTGAACCCGCGACCGCCATTCGGCGCAGCAGGCTTGTGCGGAACCGCCGGCTTGACGCCCGGCCTTTCGCTTTTCTGCTCTGGAGCCTTGAGCGGGGCGGGTTTCGCCTCTGCCTTAGGTTCTTGAGGAGTCGGCTGGGGGCCTTGATTGATTTGTGGTTTGGCTGCCTTGCCGATCATGTTTTTTTCTACCGCTTTCTTGAAAGCCGCGGCGAGCGACTCAGTCGGCCTCACTGGGGAGGATACGGCAGCCGCTACCTTGGGCGCAGCACTATTTAAGGCGCCACTCGCTAATTTTTTCTCAGTGGCCGGAGCTTGGACGGGTTTGGTGGCGGCCGTCTTCGGTTGAACCGTCTTCGACGGTTTGGCCGGAGCCGCTGCTGATTTTGTCAAAACGGGCTTTACCTTTGTCACGGCCGCTGGCTTCGGCGGGGCTTTCACGAGGGTCTTTTTGGCAGGAGCCGGAGCTCCTTTGGTGAGCTTGGATGTGGCGCTCGCCTTTGCACGCGCCTTGACAAGTCCGGCAGCGACCGCCTGGACATTGGCCTTCGAGCGGGGCGCCGCCGTGGCCTTCGTCTTATGGGCGAGACTGGCCGACCGCGCCGTAGCAGCCGCGGCGCGCGACGCGGTCGCGGTCTTGGTTTTCACCGCTTTTGCGGTTTGAACTTTCTTGGCCGAGGCAGCAGCCCGCGAGGCTTTTGTCACAACCACGGGCTTGGCGGTCCGCGCCGCACTGCGCGACGGAGCCGTCGCGGCTACGGTTCTTGACCGGGTAGCCCCTGATCTGGCCCGGGACGCAGCGGCCTTCGGAGCCTTGGCCTTGGAAGAAGCAATCTTTTTCGAGGCGGGCTTAGCCGCAACCGCGCGACCGCGCGCGGGGGCAGATGCCGCCTTTTTAAGCTTCGGCACAGCGCGCGGCGCGGTCTTCCCTTTGGGTTTAAGGGCTTGAGACCGTTCCGTCTTGCTCGAACCGGCCTTGGTTTTGGTCGATTTATCGTTTTTCTTGACGGACGACATACGCAGCGCACTCCTTTTTTGTTCCGCTTTGGAGACGGAACGTATTTCTGGCGTCGGAGCCTCGGCTCGCCACCACGCGCAGGCTCAACTCCGCCATGAAACGGGGCTGAAAACGGCTTTTGCGCGTCATTTCCTTTTTATATGGTCGGTCCCACGCTCGATTGCATCGGATCTACCCACATCGCAAAAATAATCGCCTTGGAAGCCCGACGGAGCTCACCAAGGCGCGAACGAAAACGGCCACGCTTCAGCTGCCTGTTAAGAAACAGTTTATCAGCTTGAACCGCGAAAATCAAAAAATATGACGCTGGTGTGTGAGTTCAACGGGTAATAGTTAACCCGCCGCCCACAGAATTTGTGATCCTACTGCGAGGATCACACACTTCTTAAGTTGAAGTCTCTCGCATTAAGCAAGAATGATGCCGAATATCACTCGTCTTTGGCTTTTTTACTGCCCTTGGCGCCGCCCTCTCCTGGCTTATCGGAGAACAAGCCTTCCTCATATTTGTTCTTTTTGCCGTTGAACTCTTTGGCTTCGGGAAGCGCTTTCCGCTTGATCGCGAGGTTCGGCCATATCTTCGCCATGTCGGCATTGAGCTGGGGGAAGATGCCGAGTTTCTTGGCGGTGTCGGGCTTGATGGCGGCTGCCGGACATTCAGGTTCGCAGACGCCGCAATCGATGCATTCGTCGGGATGAATGACCAGCATGTTCTCGCCCTCGTAGAAACAATCAACGGGGCAGACTTCGACGCAGTCTGTGTATTTGCACTTGATGCAATTGTCGAGAACGACATAGGCCATGAATTGCCTCCCGGTATGATGGCACTTTAAGGCTGAAGCCGATTAGGCCACTTCAATTGGTGTTTGGAACCATTATCAATATCGACCTAACGCTTTTGATCCGCCGACGCAAGAAAGTTGCCGCAGGCGCAAGGCACAAATTCAAGGCACTGGCTCGCTTGGCGAGGTTAGTTCATCGAACAAAAGTTTGGCTTCCGGATAGGACTCGCGCCGCGCCCCAGGTGCGACGACGCGCAGGACGCGAACCTGCCGCTCAAGCGCGATCGTCAGTACGTCACCGGCCGCGACCAGATGCGCCGGCGTTCCGATCCGGTGCCCGTTGAGACGGACATGGCCATCGGTAACGAGCCTCGCGGCTAAGGTCCGTGTCTTGACCACGCGCGCGAACCATAACCATTTGTCGAGCCGCTGCCGATCGACCATGCCGTGCCGGAAACCGCGATCCTGTCATAAGGAAAAGACGAAGTCTCAAGATGGAAAGAATCGGGCCTTTCGGCAAGACCATTTTGTAAGCGCGGCTACAGGTCACGGCGATTCATCGGCCTCGCCGCGCGGGCTTCAGTGCCGCCGGCGCAGCAGCCGCTTCACCAGGGGTTTGACCTTCGAACGCAGCTGCTCCTGCACAATTTCAAGCCACAGACCGAGGCTGAAAGACAATCCCTGGGCATGGATCGGGAGAAGCGCGTTCGTCATGGCGATGCGGTCTTTCCAGATATGATCGATCATCGGATGGTTGGCGACGGCGCAAGAATCCGTCAGCGCGACGGTCGGGCTGGCAAGCTGGGTTTGCGTCAGCTCGAGGGTGAGCTGGACGCCGGGAGACAGGGCGGCAAAGCGCTCGTCATAGGCCGTCTTCCAATAGAGCGCCCGGTCGCCGCTTTGGATCACAACGCCGATCGCGATTGGCGCTCCGTCGATCTCGAGCGTATCGATGCGGCATTTGCCTTCGAGCGCCATGGAGCGTGTCATTGAGCGGAAGAAAGTGGCTCCCGACGAAGCCGCCAGCAGGGCGGTCTTGCGCGCACCCTTCCAGCCTTTGTATTCGAGCGAGAGAAATTCTTCCGTCGCTTGCCGGATCTCCGCCGGATCGCGGACAGACCGATAGGTGACCTCGCCATTTTCGCTCAAGCGCCGTCTTTGCTGACGATATTGTTTGCGCCGTTTCGCCGAAATAACATCGGGTGCGTCGCTGGCCGCTTTCGACAAGGCCGCGCGCGCATATTCATTGAAGAGATATAACCGGGTCTGGCTCGCTTCCGCGTAAAGGCGCAACAAGGCGAAGGTCGGACCTTGTTTAGGCAGATGCGGCAACATGAGCCCGGTGAGACCTGGGCGATGCCGGCGCAGCCAGCCGATCATCTCGTGAAGTGCTTCTTGCCCGCGGTCCCGGTCGAAGAGCGGCGTGCCGAGCGGCGCATGTTCGTGCGCCGCGCCATGCGCGAAAAATCCGAAGGGGCCCGGCAGGGACAGCGGCAAAAGTCCGAGGAGTCTATGGCGGGTATTTGCACCCTCCTTGGCCCAGGCCAAAAGGAACTCCAGCTTTTCGCTTGTGCCGCAATGTTGGAGCAGCGGAATGGCAAAAGCCGGTTCGAGAAAGACATTGGGTTCGAGCGCGCGCGTCACGAGGTCGGCCCAGGCCGGCCGAAGCTGCGTGAGTTCGTCAAGGTCCACGATTTCGGCGAAGAACTCTTCCTGCTGGGACTCGAAGGCCGAAGCCGGCTTGGGGCGTGCGGCGGTCAAGTCCGCAATCCCGGTCTGGAAGAAAGCAAGGCTACTCATCGCACGTCCCAAATTGGGAAGGAAAACGGAAAGCTCGGGTCATCGGCGGCGTCGATGTCTCACCAAGAAACACTTCGATGATGTCCGGGCGTGAGACGGTGCCGCAGCAATGACCAGCCGCATATTCCGCGCCGGAACGCGGCGCGACACGAAGCTTAAGCGAAAGCAGCGAGGATATAGTTAAAGCCGCCGGCGGCCTTGCGTGATGTGCTCATGCAGCACCGGATCGACCGGGACGAAAGTGCCCGCTTCCGGATCGTCGAAAAAGATTGAGTCGGTGCTGCGGGTGGGATCGAACCCCTGCGCGACAAGATCCATCTTGCGCGGCTTGAACGTCGAGGTGATGTCGAGGTGATTCTGGAAACGCAAAAACAAAGGCCGGGCGAAATGCGGCAGATTTTCCTGCAGATGCTGCCTGAAGGTTTCGAGGTCGAATGCGCTCATATCCTTCACGACGATGGCAGCCATGCCGGCCCGGCCCTCCGTGCCCGGAATGGAGACGCCATAGACATTGGCTTCGGTGATGTCGCTGAAGGCCGTGATGGCTTCCGAGACTTGCGTCGTTGAGACATTCTCGCCCTTCCAGCGGAATGTGTCGCCGGCCCGGTCGAGGAAATAATAATAGCCGCGGGCGTCGCGCATCATCAGGTCGCCGGTGGCAAACCATGCGTCGCCGGACTTGAAGACATTGCGCAGGATCTTGCGCTCCGAAGCAGCCTTGTCCGAATAGCCCTCGAACCGGTTGGCGGGCTTTTTCGGGTCGTTCATGATCTCGCCGATGATTTCGCCGGGTTCGCCGGGCGCGCAGGCGATGCAAAAGCCGTTCGCGCCGCGCACGGGCTGTTCCGTCTCGATGTCGTAGCGCACGATCGCGATCGGAAAGCGATGCTTGATCCAATCGGGAAGACGCCCGACGGCGCCGGGCGTCGAATCGAAATTGAAAAGCGCGACATTGCCTTCCGTCGCCGCGTAATATTCGAGAATGCGCGGCACGTGGAACCGCTCGCTGAATTTCATCCACACGTCCGGACGCAGCCCATTGCCGCAGCAAAGCCGCAGGTGGTGCGCGGTTTCTTCCGGGCAGGGCGGCGCCGCCAGAAGATAGCGGCATAATTCGCCGACATAGCAAAAGATATTGCAATCGTAGCGGACGATATCGCTCCAAAATTCGCGTGCTGAAAATTTCTCGCGGATGATCAAGGTTCCGCCCTTGATCAGTCCGGCGCCGAAAGCCGCTATGCCGCCGACCGAATGATACATGGGCAGGCAATTATAAACCCGGTCCGTCGGCTTTGCCGCCGTGAGGCCGGCAAAGCCGATCATCATCAGCAGAACGCGAAAATGATTGAGATTGGCGGCCTTCGGCAGTCCTGTCGTGCCGGATGTATAGATGTAAAGGCAACGGTCCTTGCTGTTTATGATAGGGCGTTCCGCGGCCGGAAGATTTTCGCCCGAAAATTGGCCAAGCGCCGAATCGACGCGTGGAATCGCACCCGCGCCCGCGGCCTCTCCGTGGAGAAAGATCCGTGTGTCGTCACCCAAGAGAGTCCGCACCGCTTCGAGAGAGGCAAGCAGGCAGGCATCGACGATAATGGCGCGCGGATGCGCGACATTGATACATTGCGCCAGCGCCGGACCGATGAGATTCGTATTGATGAGCGCGGTGACGCAGCCGGCCTTCGCCAGGCCCATCCATACGCAGAAATATTCAGGACGGTTCGGCATCAAAAGAGCGATGGTATCGCCCGGCCCGAACCCTTGCGCGCGGGCCCAGCGCGCATAGAGATTGGCCCTCGCGTTCAGCTCTCGATAGCTCAGAGTCTCGCGGGTCGAGACAAGCGCTGTCTTATCGCCGTATTTTTCCGCGAGATTTTCGATCACTTGGCCGACCGTCTTAGTCTTCTCGGTGGCCACGGGGTGGACGGCGCGCAAAATCCGGACAAGCCCGAAAAAGTAGCGCAACTCGCGACGAACTCTTTCCAGGAGCCGCATGATCCATTTCCTCGCCTGATGTTCTTTGCGCGAAGCATCTACGCGCATTTTGAACACTCTAAGGCAGCCAAGTGGTAGAGTCGCGGGATCAGAGCGTCAATCCGTTGCCGCATCCTCTAAGAGGCGGAAAACCGGGCTTATTCACAAGCTTCGATAATGATGTGTAAACGGCCATGGGCGCTAAAGCCCGTGGCTATGTCAGCGGCGTGCTACCGTGGTAGCGCTGGCGGACGGCGCCTCAATCGACGGCGATCACGATATCCAAGTGCGTGTAAGACGTGCCGTTTGCGGATGCGGGCGGATGCATCAAGCGTTGCGAGTTGCTATGCCATTTGCATGGAAGATATTGCGCGCGCCTTTTTAACGGCTTTCCGATTGATCCTGCGTTTCGATCCGGAACTCGCGGGCATTGTCCTTTTGTCGCTCCGCGTCAGCCTCAGCGCGACATTTATCGCGAGCCTGATTGGCGTCCCCCTTGGCATTGTTCTAGCCATCGGGGTTTTCTCGGGCCGTCATAGCGCCATCGTCTTCTGCCATGCCTTGCTTGGCCTGCCGCCGGTGACCGTCGGGCTTTTCGTCTATCTTTTGCTGTCGCGTTCGGGGCCGCTTGGCGGATTGGGGCTTTTATTTACGCCGGCCGCCATGATCCTGGCGCAGACCTGTCTCGCAATTCCTATCATCGCCGCTTTAGTGCAGCGGGTGGCGGCGCGGTCTTGGGCCGAATATCGCGACGAATTCACCATCGCCGGCGCATCGCGTTTCCGGATCGGACGCGAGCTTTTGCGAATGGATTACGGCGCTTTGCTCACGGCTTTCCTGACCGCTTTCGGCAGGCTCCTTTCGGAAGTCGGCGCCATTCTCGTCGTCGGCGGAAATATCCGCTTCTATACGCGCACGATGACGACGGCGATCGCGCTCGAGACCAATAAAGGCGATCTCAGTTTCGCACTCGCGCTTGGTCTCGTGCTGATCCTGATCAGCCTCGCCGTGAGCACCCTTGCCTTCAGCCTCAATCATCTCTTTATCGAGCAGAATTGAGTGCTCAATTTGTCGGCACGCCGGTGGCATTTGGAAAGAACAGCTGTTTGCCGTCGATCTTATAGTTTGCGACGGCGCTTTGCCCTTCGGGCGAGATCAGCCAATCGACGAAGCTCTGGCCATCCGCCTTCTTCACATCGGGATGCTTGGCCGGATTCACCAGCATCACCCCATACTGGTTGAAGAGGCGGCTGTCCCCCTCGACCAAAATCACAAGATCGGCTTTATTCTTGAAGGACAGCCAAGTGCCGCGATCGGAAAGGACATAGGCGCCGGTTCCCGCCGCCATGTTGAGCGCGGGTCCCATGCCTTGGCCTATGTCCTTATAGGAAGGGCCGATCCGAGCCGGATCGATCCCGGCTTCCTTCCAATAGCGCAGTTCGGCGGCATGGGTGCCGGAGCGGTCGCCGCGCGAGATGAAAGGGATTTTGCTCTCGGCAATCCGCTGCAAGGCTTTGACGACGTCATGCCCGGCCGCTTTCGCGGGATCGGCCGTGGGGCCAAGAATGATAAAATCATTATACATCACATCGAAACGTGCGACGCCCTGACCCTCGGCCATGAATTTATCTTCGGCGGCGCGGTCGTGGACGAGCACGACATCGGCGTCGCCGCGCCTCGCAATATCGAGGGCCTGTCCTGTGCCGACCGCCACGACTTTGACTTCTATGCCGGTTTTCTGCGTAAAAGCGGGCAGAAGCCGGCCGAACAGGCCGGATTGTTCGGTCGACGTCGTCGAAGCGACCGTGATCGTGCGATCACCTGCCAGGCTGCTTTGCGCAAAGCCCGCGGCCAGAATAAGGGCAAGGATGAAAAAGCGATGCCGAAGCATGATGGCCGCGCGACCTTGGTTGAGGCGTGACATGAATGCAGCATCTTTAGCGCGGATTCTGCATGTGTGTCGAACCGAAAGAAAAGGATCTCATTCGTGATTTTGCCGCTTTTGCCGGATGCCGTTCTCGACGAATTTCTGGCCGACGACGTTGCACTTCTTGATTTGACGACGCACGTGCTTGCGATTGGCGGCAAGGCCGGCCTTATGCATTTTTCGGCACGCAATGCGATGACCGTCGCCTGCGCGGAGGAGGCCGCTCGAATCATCATGCGGGCAGGCGGCACCGTAGACCTTCAAGCGCACTCCGGCGATGCGCTTACCGCCGGAGCGCCCATCCTTGTTGCGACCGGACCGGCGCAGGCCTTGTTGCGGGCTTGGAAGGTGTCGCAAAATCTTGTCGAAGTGGCCTCTGGCATCGCGACGGCGACGCGCGCCATCGTTGACGCTGCCCGGGCCGTCAAACCCGGCATCGGCGTCGTCTGCACGCGGAAAAACGCGCCGGGGACAAAGCTCGTGTCGCTGAAGGCGATCCTCGCGGGCGGCGCGACGCCGCATCGTCTCGGCCTGTCCGAAACCATTCTGATCTTCGCCGAACATCGCGCTTTTTTGGACGGTATGCCGCCGAAGGAGGTCATAGCCCTGGTGCGCCAGGCGGTGGCCGAAAAGAAGATCGTCGTCGAAGTCGGATCGATCGACGAAGCTTTGTTGTGGGCGGGTGCCGGCGCCGACGTGATTCAGACCGAGAAATTTTCGGTGCAAGACGTCGCTGCTCTGTGCCGTACTTTAGGGCAATTCCCGTCAAAACCGCACGTTGCTGTGGCAGGTGGCGTCAATACAGGCAACGCTGGCGATTATGCGGCGGCCGGAGCCGATATTCTCGTGACATCGGCGCCATATTGGGCGAAACCTTGTGACGTTGCTGTGCGCCTTGAAGCAGCTTCTTAGTCTAGAACTATTTTTATATGGCGAGGAGCCATGCTTGAGATCCCGAAAACGCGGTCTGTCCGCCCGGTTCTACGGGCGACGTTAAGCGCGCGCGTCCTCACCCATGATCTCGATCTCGCCTTGACGACGCTTCTGTTTGCCGATGGCGAATTGCGTGTGCCGCTGGTGGATAGCCCGGTCGATTCGGCGCTGCGAATCCGAATCGATGCGCGGGACGTCTCGATCGCGCTGTCGCGCCCGATGGACGTCTCGATCACCAATCGCCTGCCCGGACGGATCGCCGAACTGGTGCCTTTGTCGCCGCCTTATGTGCGGGCGACCTGCGATCTCGGGATGACGCAGATCCACGCCTTGATCATGCGCGAATCGGTCGACCGGCTGGCACTCGTGCCCGGCCTCAGAATATGGGTGATGATCAAGGCGGCGGCGATTGCCGGCGCCGATCTCAGCCCAGATCTCGCGCCCCGCCCACGGCCCTGGCCTTTACGTCGAAAGTCCAGTCAAGAGACTGCGTGAGTTCGTCGAGCGACTTGCGAGCCGAATTGGCGGCATGACGCTCGATCGACCGGTAAAGCGCGACGAGCCTCTCGCCGAAAGAGGTGATCTCCGCGCCGCCGCCGCGACGCCCCGGAAAGGTGGCGATCACCGGGCTCTCGAAAGTGCGGTTCAAGGCGTCGACGACCAGCCAGCATTTGCGATAGGAGAGCCCGAGTGCGCGGCTCGCGCCGATGATCGAACGCTCGACGCGGATCGCCTCGATCAGGCTCAGATCTTCCGGCGTGAAAGAACCGCCGTTCGGCAAATGAAGATGAATGGCGACATGCGCGACTTCTGGACTATCTTTTTTTAACATATGTTCCCTCCCGCTGCAGATGAGAGCGTGACGGCATCGAATTTGGTCGCGCTGACACTTTATGCCTTAGGTGCGCGCATGGTCTTAGGCTCGCAAAAGCCGGACCGGCCTTGCTAATCCAAGACCTAGCACGAATAGGTTGAGCAAATCCTGTGTTCATTGATAGAGCGGGGCGTGCCGCACAAGACCGTGCTGGTTTTCATAGATTTCAACAGCCCGCCGCGTTGCCGCGGCGATCTGCCGGGGCCGGTCGTCGATGCCGGTCCATTTCGCTGCGCGTCCGCTGCGCGGGTCGATCTCGATGAGCTTGGCGCAGGCCGGCACTTCGGTGCCGTCGCGCACCAAGCCGCGCAGGACGCCGTCGATCGGCGCCCGAACCGGATCGCCCTCGTGATGCCCGACCACGACGCCCTTATAGACGCGCACGCCGATGTCGAGCGATGTCCGCCAGCGGCCTTCCATATCGGCGCGCATGAAGCGCTCGCCGCCGGTATCGCCGAGATTTATGCTGCGGCCATCCGCGGGTTCGGTGATGCCGCTCGTCAATATGGTGCCATTGAGGCCCGGCTTGGTTTCGACGGCGATGTCGCAATTGCCATGCACGAAAAAGCCAGGGCCCAATCCGACCGCGATTTTGGCGAGCCCGCGCAAATCGGGTTTTTCGGCATGTTTCTGCATGCGGGCATCGACGAGAATGTCGATCGATCCAAGAACGAGAAGTTCGGTCAGGCCGAGCCATGTAATGGCAACGCGATCGGGCCGGGCGAAGACCTGAAATGCCTCCAGGATGAAATCGATGCGATGGGCGGCTACGCCTTCGAGTTGGGCCGGATCGCCGAACAAGGCATCGTGAAAAGCCATGCCGCGGCGCAAGACGGGCGGCAGAGGATCATAGGAGAGAATGACGTCCCAGCCGGTTTTGCGCAGCAAAACCGCGACGGCGGAGGCGATCTCATTGGTCCCAAGCACGACTGCGAGGCGGCGGCGAAGCGGCAGTCTTTGAGCAAGGCCAATGGAGCGGTGCATGGCGAGAGTCCGTCGGAAGAGCAAATGCGCCAGAAGAATGTTGCGAGGAGAGCCCCTTCAGCACGACTCTCCCCAGCTCAAAAGCTATATCAATATAGATATTGCTTTGTCAATTCTCGCCGATCCTGTGACTCATTCTTTTGGCTCTCGCGCTTGACGCGGGGAAAGGAATGGAGAAGCTCTGCCCAGTCTTTGGTGGACACCGGATAGTGCCTTGACCTTTATTTCAATTGTTGCCGCGTTATGGTGGGTTTCTTCCTGCGTTGTTTTTCTCATGTCCTTGATCGGCGCCGTTCTGCAGCCTTTTGTCCAAAGGCGGCGGGCAACCTGCACGGATCGTCCTGCTGTGTCCTTGATCTTGCCGGTCAAGCTGCTTAATCCCGGATTCGAACAGGCACAACGCTCGGCGTTCCGGCAAGATTATCCGGATTATGAGATCTTGTTCAGCTCGACCGATAAGCAGTCCCCGGCGCTCGATGTCGTCCACGAGCTGATCGAGAATTTCCCCGAGCGGCCGGCGCGCATTCTCCAATCCACCGCCAATATGGCGGCGAGCCCCAAGATGAACAATCTCGTGGCGCCTCTTGCGGCGGCGCGTCACGATGTGATCGTCACCAAGGATTCAAACATCACGCTGGACCCCGATACGATCCAGGCTTTCATGCGCAGTTTCACGCCGGGCGTGGGGCTTGTTTGCGCCGTGCCTGTGGCGGTTCGCTCCGAAAATTACGCGGCGCAGATCGAAGCGCTTATCGTCAACGCACATGCGCGCGTTCTGCTCATGGTGTCGATGCTCGGCTGCGGCTTTGGCGTCGGCAAGGTGATGCTGTTCAAGCGCAGCGACCTTGAAAAGCTCGGCGGCATCGACGCCGTCAGCGATACGATCGCCGAGGATAGCGCGATTGCCAAAGGCTTTGCGAGCCTGGGATTGAAGACGAGATTCGCGCACAAGACGGCGGCGCAGGAAATCGGCCGCCGCAATTTGCATGAGATTTACGAGCGCCAGGCGCGCTGGGCGGTCATCCGCCGCGCGATGGAGCCTTGGACCTTTCCGCTTGAGCCGATCTATAATTCGCTCGTGACGTCGCTCGCCGCAGCCTTGGCCGCGCCGTTGATCGGCGTATCGCCGCTGCTTGCAGCGGGCGGTACGCTCGCCCTTTGGTTCGTCGCCGAAATCGGTGTCGCAGCCGTGAAGGGATGGGAAGTCTCTTTCTGGTCGCCGCTCGCGTTTCTGGGACGCGAGATCTTAAGCCTCATGGCCTGGCTGCATGCTTGGACGACGCGCGATGTCGTCTGGGCGAACAAGTGCCTGCATGTCTATAATGGCGAACGGCGCTAGCGAGCGAAGCAATCCAGGTAACACCAAGCAGTGGCATGGATTGCTTCGTCGATGCGCTCCTCGCAATGACGATGGAATATTGAGCTCTCTTAATTACGCCTAGCTCTTATTCCTGCTGCTACGCTCCGGCGCTTCGAACGCCGTCTTGAAGATAGTGTCCCACCAGGGCGCACTGACGCCAAACCCGCGCGCAGGGTCGCGGAAATGATGCAGCATATGCGCTCGCCGCATGGCGACGCCGACGCGCGTCTTGGGCTCGGCATGATGCAGATAGTAATGCGTCATGTCATAGGAGAGGTAGCCGATGAGAAAGCCGGTCAGAACCGGATAGGCGAAGGGCCAGCCGAACACCAGCGTGGTGATGACGAAGGCTATTGCCATGATCGGGCCGCTGAGCAGCGGCGGCATGACAAGCCGCAGCGGATCGTTCGGATGAACGTGATGCACGCCATGAATGAGAAAATGGATGCGCGCGCCGAACTTTCCCGGAAACTCATAATGAAAAAGGTAACGGTGGCCTAGATATTCGGTGAGGGTCCAGATCAGATAACCGAGCAGCACCGCGCCGGCTGCGACCGGTACGGACAGCACTCGGACGCTCAGATAAGAGAGCAAAACCACGATGGGCGTATAGACGAGAAGCGGCATCGACCAATGCACGCGGGAGAACTTGTCGAGCAAGTCGTTTTCAAAAAGCCGCGGCGAAGCGCTGAGCATATCTTGTTCACGAGTTCCGGTCTGGCTCATCGGGTTCTATCCACCTTCGTCGGGAGGCCTTGCATTTGGCATTCAATTTAGCACATCGGCCGCGGAGTGCTAAAATAGAAGACATTTTATCATCGCATTTTTACCGTAAGCGATGTCTATCCAATTGTATTCGCTTAGAACTACGGATTGTGGCAGATCGTTCTAGAAGGACGCGATCCAAGCCTCAATCTTTATCACTTTTTATTATAATACCATGCCGCCGTTTGATTTGGATCAAGCTGCGACGTCAAGTCAGTATATGCCACTTGCAGGGCGGCCCGTGCGGGCCATGTAAAACAAGCCCAATAAAGAGCCTTGGCCATGAGATGTAAGTCCATGAGCCGCAGCGACGCTGAATTTCGTTTGATGCGTCTCGCTTATTCTTCCACAAGGAATGAAGAGGTTTGAGAGATTGGATGTGACACCGATAAGGAAAACCCGCGAGAAAGCGCCACCGTCTGTTGAGCGCCGCCCCGTGGTCGTGCCGCGGCCGGAGGCGCTCCGGCAGGCAATTCTCGATAAACTCGCTTATGCGCTCGGCAAGGACGTCGCTTCGGCGACCCCGCATGACTGGCTCTTCGCGACAGCGCTGGCCGTTCGCAATCATATCGTCGATAGCTGGGTGGCATCAGAGCAGCGCACCGATGAGGCTGGCGGCAAACGCGTCTATTATCTCTCGATTGAATTTCTGATCGGCCGCCTCTTGTTCGATGGACTGGGAAATCTCGGTCTCACCGAGCCGGTCCGCGAGGCGCTTTCCAGCCTTGGCGTCGATCTCGATGAATTGCGCGCGCTCGAACCCGATGCCGCGCTCGGCAATGGCGGCCTTGGCAGGCTTGCCGCCTGTTTCATGGATTCGATGGCAAGCCTGGCGCTGCCCACCTTCGGTTACGGCATTCGCTACCAATTCGGATTGTTCAAGCAGATCATCGAAGACGGATGGCAGACGGAAGCCCCGGACCGCTGGCTCGATTTCGGCAATCCTTGGGAGTTCAAGCGGCCGGAGATCGTCTATCCGATTCATTTCGGCGGCACGGCCGAAGCGATCGAAGCGGAACATGCCAAGCCCGGGGCTTGGTATTATGCGGAGACGATCCTCGCCATGGCCTATGATACGCCGATCGTCGGTTGGCGCGGCAAACATGCCAATACGCTGCGGCTCTGGTCGGCGCTGGCAGAAGAGCCGATCGCGCTTGCGACTTTCAACCAGGGCGATCATTTAGGCGCCATGGCCGCGCGCGACACGGCCGAAGCCATCTCGGATGTGCTTTACCCGAGCGACGACAATCCGGCCGGCGAGGAACTGCGCCTGCGCCAGGAGTTCTTCTTCACCTCGGCCTCGTTGCAGGATCTTTTGCAGAGGCACATCGCGACTTTCGGTGACATCGCAAGCCTTCCCGACAAGGCAGCCATTCATCTCAACGATACGCATCCAGCGCTCGCCGTCGCCGAGCTGATGCGGCTTTTGCTCGACGAGCATCATGTGGCTTGGGAAGAGGCCTGGCGCATCACGTCGCAGACGCTGAATTACACCAATCATACGCTTTTGCCGGAAGCCTTGGAGACGTGGCCGGTCGCGCTTCTGGCGCGCCTGCTGCCGCGCCATCTCCAGATTATTTACACGATCAATTACGATCATCTGAAATCTCTGCCCGACGGTTTGAAGGCGCCGGAGTCCATCGCGGCTTTATCCCTCATCGAAGAGAGAGGCGAGCGGCGCGTCCGTATGGGTCATCTCGCGTTTGTGGGGTCGCGCCGGATCAATGGCGTCTCGGCTCTGCACACCGATCTTCTGCGCCGCACGGTCTTTCACGATCTAGATCGGGCCTACCCGGGGCGCATCGTCAATAAGACGAACGGCATTTCGTTTCGCCGCTGGCTGCATGAAGCCAATCCGGCGCTGACGAAGCTGCTCGTCGAGACCGTGTCGCCGACGATCCTCGACGATCCTTCGCTCTTGCGCAAGCTCGAGGCTTTCGCGGACGATCCGGCTTTTCATGCAAAATTGCGCGCGACGCGACTGGCGAACAAGGAGGCTCTTGCAAAACGCATTGGCGCGCGGCTCGATATTCACCTCGATCCGCAGGCGCTCTTCGACGTGCATATCAAGCGCATCCATGAATATAAGCGCCAGCTTCTCAACATCATCGAAGCGATCGCGCTCTATCTGGAGATCCTCGATAAGCCCGGCTTCGCTGCTGTGCCGAGAGTGAAGATTTTCGCGGGCAAGGCGGCGGCAAGCTATTGGCATGCGAAATTGATCATCAAGCTTGCCAATGCCGTCGCCGATGTCGTCAACAAAGATCCGCGCATCGGCGACAGGCTGAAACTCGTCTTCGTCCCGAATTATAATGTGAGCATCGCGGAAGCGATCATTCCTGCCACTGATCTCTCCGAGCAGATCTCGACCGCCGGGATGGAAGCGTCCGGCACGGGCAATATGAAGCTTGCCTTGAATGGTGCCTTGACGATCGGCACGCTCGACGGCGCCAATGTCGAAATCCGCGAGCATGTCGCCGCCGACAATATCTTCATCTTCGGCGCGGTGACCGAAGAGATCGCGCAAAAGCGTAAGTCGGGATTCACGGGCGCGGAGGCCAAAGCGGCTTCCCCGCGTTTGGCGCGCGCGCTCGATGCGATCGCGGCGGGTGTTTTCTCGCCCGACGACAAAGGCAGGTTCAAGCCATTGCTCGATGCAGTGCTGGGCTATGATCCTTTCATGGTGGTGGCGGATTTTGACGCCTATTGGGACGCGCAGCGCAAGGTCGATGCGCTTTGGAACGAGCCCGAGCATTGGTGGCGCGCGGCGACCCTCAATATTGCGCGGATGGCATGGTTCTCATCCGACCGCACGATCCGCGAATATGCGGACGAGATCTGGCGCGCGAAAACCTTGCCTTAACCGCGTTTCGAAGTCAGGCGTTTACCCTGTAAATTGTCGAAATCTATACCTTAAACAACACGTTAGGGCGATGCTAACCACGTCTCGTCAGGCCCTGATAACGTTACTCCCTTAAGGTTACCACGTCTTGAGTTGAGGCATCGGTTCAACGCCATGCCTCGCGTAACAGCGTGGAAGCGTCTCATGTTCTCTCGATTCCCTTTTGCCTCTCTCATCGGGCTGTCGCTCGTGGCGGCGCCCTTTGCGGCTCATGCCGATCCGCATGTGATTTCCGGCCTCGGGCCGCGTCAGGCCCAGCCTTATAACGATCCCTCCGCGGAGATGGCCGCGCCGCCTCAGCAAAGCGCGCCCGGCAATTATGGCGGCGGCTTTCTCGAATTGCTGATGACCGGCCGCAATCCGTCGCCGGGCTATATGCCGGGGCCGCGTTCGATGAATGCGCCCGCGGGGTCGGCCTCGCAGATGACGGCCTATGCCGATCCGCAAGGCGGTGCGCCGCGCCGCGAGATCGATCCGGTCTATCAGCGCCAGGAAGTCGATTATTCCGGCAAGGAACGGCCGGGCACGATCGTCATCGACACGCCGAACAAGTTCTTATTCTACGTGGAGCCGGGCGGCCGCGCCTTGCGCTACGGGATCGGCGTCGGACGTCCCGGATTTGAATGGTCGGGCATCAAGACGATCAGCCGCAAGGCCGAATGGCCGGATTGGACGCCGCCTTCCGAAATGCTGCTGCGCCGTCCCGACCTGCCGACCCATATGGCGGGCGGTCCAGAGAATCCGCTCGGTGCCCGTGCGCTTTATCTCGGCTCGTCGCTCTATCGCATTCACGGCACCAATGAGCCCTATACGATCGGCACCAATGTGTCGTCAGGCTGCATCCGCATGATGAACCAGGACGTCGAAGACCTTTACACGCGCGTGAAGATCGGCACCAAAGTCATCGTGATGTAAGCGGCCGCGGGGCGCCCCTTCTCCCGCTTGCGGGAGAAGGTGTCATGCGAAGCATGTGGATGAGGGTAGGCTGGGGCGAGGCGCAAAACGTCGTTCCTCGCCTCGTTTTTTGGGTGCTGGTCTATGACGATATAGGATGTGGGAGCTTCTCGACCCCTCATCCGACCCTCGCTGACACGAGGGCCACCTTCTCCCGCAAGCGGGAGAAGGGACACCCGCACTTTGCGATCAAGCGTCGCTGGAATAATCGTCGGAATAGTCTCCGGCGTCCTGCTGGTCGTCTTGATCCTGATCGGCGTCCTGCTGCGCATCCTGGGCGCGCAACGCTGAGCCGTCATCGTTGTAATAATTATTGACCACGGTCTCGCGGCTGCCGCCTAAACCGCCGCCGAGACCGCCCAACCCATCGGCGATGCCGAGGCTGTTATTATGGCCGCCCATCAGACCCCGGATCGAATCGGCCAAGAGCACACCGCCGGCGACACCCGCCGCGGCGCCCAAGGCACCCTTCAGGAAGCCGCCGCTTTGCGGCGCTCCAAAGCCGCCCTGAGGCTGGCCGCCCCAAGGCCCGGCCGGCGGCGCGCCAAAGCCGCCTTGCGGCTGCTGCTGCTGGCCCCACGGGCTTTGCGGAGGTGGGGGAGGAGGCGCATTATAGCCCTGCGACTGCTGCCAAGGACTGCCGGATGGCGGCACGCTCGACCGCGGCGGCGGGTTGCCGCCGCCGAAAAGCGAACCCAAACCGCTCAAAAAGCCGCCGCCGCCCGCGGGCTGGCTCGCCTGCTGCTGGAGGTCGCGTACTTCCGCTTCGAGCTGCTGCAAGCGGTCATTCGCCGCGCGCAAAGCCTGTTCCTGTACAAGGACTGTCTGCGCCAAAAGATAAGGCGCATAAGGCTGGGCGCGGACAGCGTCATCGATGAGAGCTTCGGCTTCGCGGTCGCGTGGATTGGCGGCAGCGCCGCGCACGCGGTCAAACAGGCCGATCAGCAACTGCCGTTCTTCGGGTGACATGGGATTCTCCCGGTTAAAGAGGCGGAGAGATTCCGCCGCGAAAAAATATGGGGAGCGATCTGGGCGGCTCCAAGGCCCGCCAGGGTGATGATTACTTGTCGGCGGGGCCAAGCCCCCCTAAGACATCTGCCAAATCAAGGCTTCATGACATGACCGAACAAAAAAAGATAAATCCGCGCGCCAGCGCAAAACTGCCGCGCGGCCTCGCCGATCGCGGTCCGGCCGAGCTCGCCGCGACCCAGAAGATGCTGAATGTGATCAAGGCCTCCTACGAGCTTTATGGCTTCGAGGCGGTCGAGACGCCGTTTATCGAATATACCGAAGCGCTCGGTAAATTCCTGCCGGATCAGGACCGGCCGAACGAAGGCGTGTTTTCGTTCAAGGACGATGACGAGCAATGGCTGTCGCTGCGCTATGACCTGACCGCGCCGCTCGCGCGTTATGTGGCCGAAAATTTCGATAAATTGCCGAAGCCTTACCGCAGCTATCGCGCCGGCTATGTGTTTCGAAACGAGAAGCCGGGGCCGGGCCGTTTCCGGCAATTCATGCAATTCGATGCCGATACGGTTGGCGCCGGCTCCGTCGCGGCGGACGCCGAGATCTGCATGATGGCGGCGGATACGCTGGAGAAGCTTGGCATTAAGCGTGGCGATTACGTCATCAAGGTCAACAACCGCAAAGTGCTCGATGGCGTGCTGGAATCGATCGGGCTTGGCGGCGAGGAGAATGCCGGACGCAGGCTCACCGTGCTGCGCGCCATCGACAAGTTCGACAAGTTCGGCGTCGAGGGCGTCAGGCTCCTGCTTGGCACCGGCCGAAAGGACGAGAGCGGCGATTTCACCAAGGGCGCCGGGCTCAATGGTGAGCAGATCGAAGGCGTGTTGACGATGATGGAATCGCCATCGGAAGTCGAAAGCATCGCCGCGGATAAAATTCCGGAAGGCGAGATCAAAGACTATATCGTCTTCAATCGCTGGAAGGACGGCGCGGTTTTTTATGCGAAGCCGGATCACAGGCGCACGCTGAAGACGTTGCGCGAGAAATTCGGCGACAACGCCATCTGTGCCCAAGGTATCGACGAACTCGAAGCCATCATCGATCTCACCAAGGCGAGCGGCTTTGGCGAAGGCCAGATTATGGTCGACCCTTCCGTCGTGCGCGGGCTCGAATATTACACGGGTCCCGTCTTCGAGGCGGAACTCACGTTCGAAGTGCAAGGCGAGGACGGCAAGCCGATCCGTTTCGGTTCGGTCGGCGGCGGTGGCCGCTACGACGGGCTCGTCGGACGCTTTCGCGGCGAGAATGTGCCGGCGACGGGATTTTCCATCGGCGTGTCGCGACTCTTCGCGGCACTTCGGGCGATCAATTCGCCCATTGTCACGAGCGAGGCTGCGACGGGGCCGGTGATTGTGCTGGTGCTCGATCAGCCCGAGATCGCGCGCTACCAGGGTTTCGTCTCGAAACTCCGCGCGGCAGGCATAAGGTCCGAACTTTATCTCGGCGCGTCGGGCATGAATGCGCAATTGAAATATGCCGACAAGCGTTCATCGATTTGCGCCGTCATCCAAGGCTCGAACGAGCGCGAGAAGGGCGAGGTCTCGATCCGCGATCTTGTGCTCGGCGCCGAGCTCGCCGCTTCGACCAAGGACCGCGCGGATTATCTCGAGCTCCGCGCCAAGGCGCAATTCACGGTGACGGAGGAGAGACTCGTTGAGGCCGTGCAAGAGGTGCTGGCGCGTCATAAGCTTGCTTGAAAAAGCAAAACCCTCGTGCTTCGAGGCGAGGCCCTTTGGGCCTCTCCTCAGCATGAGGGTTTGAGGGTCGAGCACACAGCTGCCCTCACCCTGAGGTGCGAGCAATAGGGTGTTGCGAAGCGACGCCCGTCGCAAGCAACACGCTTGGCGAGCCTCGAAGGGCGAGGGGCGGCTACGCGCCCTTCGCTTCCATCAGTGCCGCGAAGCGCGCAAAGAGATAATGGCTATCGCGCGGGCCGGGCGAAGCCTCCGGATGATATTGCACGGCGAAGGCCGGGCGATCCGTCAGCTCGAAGCCGCAATTCGATCCGTCGAAAAGCGAGCGATGGGTTTCCTTTGCGTTCGACGGCAGGCTCGCGGGATCGACCGCGAAACCATGGTTCATCGACACGATCTCGACCTTGCCGGTGGTGAAATCCATCACTGGATGATTGGCGCCATGATGGCCTTGATGCATTTTCATGGTCTTCGCGCCGACGGCGAGCGCCAGCATCTGATGGCCGAGGCAAATGCCGAAGGTCGGAATTTTTTGCGCGATCAGCGCTTGGATCACCGGCACGGCATAAGCGCCGGTCGCGGCAGGATCGCCAGGTCCGTTCGAGAGAAAAACGCCGTCCGGCTTCAGGGCCAGAATCTCTTCAGCCGAGGTCGTCGCGGGCACGACGGTCACGGCGCAGCCGACATCTGCGAGCAGCCGCAAAATATTGCTCTTGATGCCGTAATCGACCGCGACGACGCGAAATTTGTTGTGGCCGCTCTGTCCATAGCCGATCTCAGGCAGCCAGGTGGTGCCTTCCCATTCGCGCCGTTCGGGGGCCGAGGCCTCGGGCACCAGATCCATCCCGACGAGGCCGGGCCATCCGGCGGCTTTGGCCTTCAAACCTTCAAGATCGAAGGCGCCATCGGGCGAATGCGCGATGACGGCATTGGGCATGCCTTTCTCGCGAATGAAGGCGGTGAGCGCGCGCGTATCGATGCCGGAAAGCCCGATGATGCCGCGCCGCTTCAGCCAATCGTTGAAATGCTCGCGCGAGCGATGATTGGACGGCCCTGTGACCGGCGCATGGACGATGACGCCACAGGCGCCGGACGATACAAGACCTTCGACATCTTCCTCATTGGCGCCGACATTGCCGATGTGCGGAAAGGTGAAGGTGACGATTTGGCCGGTATAGGACGGGTCTGTCAGGATTTCCTGATAGCCGGTCATTGCGGTGTTGAAACAGACCTCGCCGACCGCTTCGCCGATAAAGCCGAAACCCATGCCTTCGATCACGGTCCCATCGGCGAGAATCAAAAGCGCGGTGGCAATCGGGTCGGCCCAGCCGTCGTCTGCCGCCGCCATCGTTTGGTCGTCCGTCATTCCGATCCTTCTGCTGAGGTGCTGAGGGACTCTGAACCCTGCGCCAGTCTACTTAAGGAGAAAGCCGCTCAAACGCCAGAGGTCGAGCCGATTTCGCGAAAGCTTGACGCGATTTTTCCCGCCAACCGTGGTTCAAAGCGGCGATAAGCGGGCGGGGGTGCTCCGAGAGGGTTAAAATATGAGTTTGGCGCCGGCTGCGCTACGGACATTCGCTTTCGCGGCGGGCGTATCGGTTGCCAATTTCTATTATGTGCAGCCGCTCCTCGTCGATATCGGCAAAAGCTTCGGCCTCAATGAAGCCGTCATGGGCCTCGTGCCGACTTTGACGCAGTTCGGCCTTGGATTGGGCGTGCTTTTGCTGCTGCCCCTGGGCGATGTGATCGACAACCGGCGCCTTGTCTCTTGCGCCATCGCCTTGCAGGCTGTGGCTCTCCTCGTGATGGCCACGGCGTCGAACCTCATCCTTTTTTTCGGCGCCGCCATGGTGATGGGGTTTACCGGCATCACCTCTTATCTGCTGGCGCCTTATGTCGCGCATCTCGCGCCTGCCGCCGAGCGCGGCCGCGTCATCGGGCTTCTGGCGCGCGGCGGGATCATCGGCATTCTTCTGGCGCGCACGGTCAGCGGCCTCATCGGCTTTTACATCGGCTGGCGTTCCGTCTATCTCCTCGCGGCGCTGGCGATGCTGGCGCTGCTTTGGCTGTTGCGCCGCTATATGGTGCCGCTCGCGCGCCCGACGACGACGCCCTATCACCATCTGCTTCTGTCTTTGGTCAAGCTCGTCCGCAACGAGCCGGCGGTGCGACGGACGGTCTTTACACAGGCGCTGAACTTCGGATCTTTCAATAGTTTATGGCTTGGTCTCAGCCTCTATCTCGAAAGTCCGGCTTTCGGTCTCCATAGCGACAGCGTCGGCATGTTCGGCCTTTTGGGCGCGGCGGCGGCGCTTGCCGCACCGCTCGCCGGACGGTTCGTCGACCGCAAAGGCCCGCAGGTGACCTTGCGCTTCGCGCTGGCGCTGACGGTCATCGCATGGGTGGTCATGGCGCTTCTGCCGAACATGATCGGGATCGTCGCCGGGATCATTCTCGTCGATCTCGGCGCCACGGCGAGTGATGTCTCGAACCGGACGATCCTGTTTCGCTTGCATCCCGATATCCGGACGCGGCTCATGGCTGTCTATAGTATAGGCATGTTCTTCAGCGGTGGAATCCTGTCGTTGCTGACGACCATTCTCTGGGCCCACTCCGGATGGCTCGGGGTCTGCCTGCTCGGCCTTGCGGCAACAAGTCTCGCCTTTCTCGCCAATCTGCGCGCGCCCAGCGCGCCGCATGATGGCTATGGCGATTAAAAATCGTGCAGATGGCCGGATTCCTGGCTATCTCCTAATCCATATGTGCTTGTGGCTTGTACCGAAACCACTGAGTTTGATACATTCCAACCTAGCACGGGGCTATTTGTCGCAAATCCCCTTCCATGAAGCATTTCGGACCTTCGGTCTCGCACCGAACGGTCTCTCTTTGAAAACGGGCATCATAAATGGCGCATAAGCTTCAACTCGGAATGGGCTTCACATTTGAGCAGCTCTATAAGGTCGACGGACTGGCCGCGATCGATCAGGCGTTCATCGCCTATCTGGCCGAAGCTGATGCAGCCCTGCACAATCGTCTCGTGACCGGACGTGCCGATCCGTCGGCGCTCGAGCACAAAGAAGAATCCGCGCTGATCGTCGATGCGGCGCCGCATGTCGAGGATTTCATCGGGCGTCTCTTTGGAATCTCCGGCGAGATTTCGGCGATGCAGGCGCGCCACAATGAGCTGGCTGCGATCTATACGGTGAAGCGGCTCTTCGTGCAGCGCCGCGCGATCAAGGGCGTCTCGGCCGAAGAGGCCGAGGAAATCGATGGGGCCGTGGTCACGGCGGAACTCGAAAAACTGTTCGGCGAGCCGATCACCGAATTGAGCTACGCCAAGCATGTCCAGAACTGGCTCGACAATGACGGCGACGAAGCCGCGCTCGACCTCGCGGCGCGCTATGCCGCCTGGGCGACGCTCTCGCAGGCCGGCAAGGCTTCGCATAAATCCTGGGTCCTCTTCCGCGTGCCGCATAAGCTCGACGCGTCGCATCTCGTTCCGATCGAGACGGAGGTCATCGACGGCGTCGCGCAGGCGCGTCTGCCGAAGGATCGCTGGCGCCATCGCGAAGGCTTCGCGCTGACCGATCACGGCATGGATATGCGCGGCGCGCTCGATCAGGCGAACTACTGCATCTGGTGCCATCCGCAGGGCAAGGATAGCTGCTCCACCGGCTTGAAGGATAAGGAGACGGGCGCGTTCAAGGGCAGCGCCTTCGGCGTGCCGCTTAACGGATGTCCGCTCGAAGAAAAAATCTCCGAGATGAATCTGACGAAGACGCGCGGCTTCGTGGTCGGCGCGATTGCGATCGCCACCGTCGATAATCCGATGTGCGCCGGCACCGGCCACCGCATCTGCAACGATTGCATGAAGTCCTGCATCTATCAAAAGCAGGAGCCGGTCGATATTCCGCAGATCGAGACCGAGACGCTGAAGGATCTTCTGTCCCTGCCTTGGGGCTTCGAGATCTATTCGCTTTTCACCCGCTGGAGCCCGCTCAATCTGCGCCGCCCGGTGCCGAAGGTTTCAACCGGCTATAAGGTGCTCGTCGTCGGGCTCGGGCCGGCGGGCTATACGCTCTCGCATCATCTGATGAACGACGGTCATACCGTCATCGCGGTCGACGGATTGAAGATTGAACCGCTCGATCCGGCTTTGTCGGGCGTCGACAAATACGGCAGCCGCGTCCCGTTCGAGCCCGTCTTTGACGTCAAGAGCCTGATCGAACCTTTGGAGAGCCGCACCAGCGCCGGCTTCGGCGGCGTCGCGGAATATGGCATCACGGTCCGCTGGGACAAAAACTTCCTGAAGATGATCCGGCTGCTGCTGGAACGCCGCAGCCAGTTCACCATGATCGGCGGTGTTCGCTTCGGCGGCACGATCGGCATCGACAAGGCTTTCGAGCTTGGCTTCGATCATATCGCGCTTTGCGCGGGCGCGGGACGCCCGACCGTCATTCCGATGAAGAACGGCTTGGCGCCCGGCGTGCGTCAGGCCTCGGACTTCCTGATGGCGCTGCAATTGACCGGAGCCGCCAAAGCTGACTCGATTGCGAATTTGCAGATCCGCCTGCCCGTCGTGGTGATCGGTGGCGGCCTCACCGCGATCGACGCAGCGACGGAGGCGCTCGCCTATTATCCCGTGCAGGTCGAGAAATTCGTCACCCGCTACGAGACGCTCATCGCCGAACATGGCGAGGCAGGGGTGCGCGGAATCTGGACGCCGCACGAGCAGGAAGTCGCCGACGAATTCATCGCCCATGCGAAGGCCATCCGTGACGAGCGCAAGCTCGCACATGCGGCCGGACTGAAGCCGCGCATCGCCGATCTGCTGGACCAATGGGGCGGCGTGGTGATCGCTTATCGCCGCCGTCTGATCGATGCGCCGAGCTATACGCTGAACCACGAAGAAGTGGCCCTGGCGATGCAGGAAGGCATTCGCTTCGCCGAAGGCCTGACGCCTGAAGAGGTCAAGGTTGATCATTATGGTGTCGCTGAGGCATTGGTCGTCTCGCGTCATTCGAAGGACGCGGCGACCGGCGAGGCCGTCGTCGAGAAACTGACGCTGCCCGCGCGCTCCGTCATCGTGGCGGCGGGCACTCAGCCGAACACGGTGCTCGGCCGCGAAGATCCGCTCAACGTCGTGCTCGATGGCCGTTACTTCCAGGCCTATGGCGAGGATGGCACGCCGGTCCATCCGGAAAAATCCTGCAAGCCGAACACGGTCCATGTGCTGATGAGCGCGCGGCCGGATGGACGATCCGTCAGCTTCTTCGGCGATCTGCATCCGAGCTTCGCCGGCAATGTCGTGAAGGCAATGGCGAGCGCGAAACTCGGCTATCCCGTCGTCAGCCGGCAGATGGCGGCGACTGCGCATACGCCCGTGACGCCGGAGGCTCTCGCCGCGACGATGAACGAGGGGCTGCGCGCCACCGTGCGCTCGGTCGAGCGGCTGACTCCGACCATTGTCGAAGTTACCGTCCATGCGCCCTTCGCAGCGCGGGCTTTCATGCCCGGCCAATTCTATCGCTTGCAGAATTTCGAGGCTTTGGCGCCGCGCGCCGACGGCACGACCTTGATGATGGAAGGCTTGGCGCTCACCGGCGCATCCGTCGACAAATATCAGGGCCTGCTCTCGACGATCGTGCTGGAAATGGGCGGCTCGTCGGATCTCTGCGCGCATCTGCAGCCGGGCGAACCCGTCATCTTGATGGGGCCGACCGGCGAGCCGACCGAAACGCCGCATGAAGAAACCGTGCTGCTCGTCGGCGGCGGTCTCGGCAATGCGGTCTTGTTCTCGATCGGGCAGGCGCTGCGCGCCAGCGGTTCGAAAGTGATCTATATCGCAGGCTATAAGCGGCTGATCGACCGCTACAAGATCGAGGAAATCGAGCGCGCCGCCGATGTCATCGTCTGGTGCTCGGACGAAGCGCCCGGGTTCAAGCCGACACGGCCGCAGGATATGTCCACGGTCTGCAATATCGTGGAAGCGATCGAGGCCTATGGATCGGGCAAGCTCGGTAAGCCGTCGATCCCCCTCGATCAGGTCGATCGCATCATCGCCATCGGCTCGGACGGCATGATGAATGCCGTCGCGAAGGCGCGGCACGGCGTCTTGAAGCCTCTGTTGAAGCCGTCGCATTGCGCCATCGGATCGATCAACTCGCCGATGCAATGCGCGATGAAGGAAATCTGCGGTCAATGCCTGCAGCTTCACAGAGATCCGGAAACGGGCGCCGAGACGGTGGTCTTCTCCTGCTTCAACCAGGATCAGCCGCTGGACAAGGTCGATTTCGCCAGCCTGCGCCAGCGCCTCTCGCAAAACGGCGTGCAAGAGAAGCTGACCAAGATGTGGATCGACCGGTCGCTGCGCCAATTGGGCTGGCGCGCCGTCGCGGCGGAGTGACAACAGGAGTTTTTCCGAGACTCGATTGTCATTGCCAGCGTAGCGAAGCAATCCAGGGCAACCGCTTAAGCAAGCGGCCTGGATTGCTTCGTCGCTTCGCTCCTCGCAATGACGGGAGGGCCGGGGCCTGCCCAGCACAACCATTCTTAAAATAAGAACGGTTCGTGCAGTATAATGAATTGGATTGATTGATCGCTCAGAACCACATTCGGCTCAATGATTTAAGGAGCCGACTCAGTGCACGCGATCGTCCCGCAAGAAACCCATCAAACGCCATTAACGTCGCAGGCGGCCGGTCATAACTCTGCCGCACGCAAAGCCTCCGTTTGGGGCCTTGTGCCGGGGATATTTCTCACAGCGTCGATCGCGGCGGCCTCTTTCGCGCTGCGCCAAGTGCCGGGCGTTGCGACCTTCAGCCCGATGATATTGGCGATCGTCATGGGCATCGCCTTTCATAATCTCATCGGCACGCCGGTGCGGGCCAAAGCCGGCGTGATGTTCTCGCTGCGCAAGATCCTGCGGCTCGCGATCATTCTGCTCGGTCTGCAATTGACGGCGGCGCAAGTGATCGAGGTCGGCGCGACGGGAATCGCCGTCATCGCGCTGACGCTCGTCAGTACCTTTGTTTTCACCAAATGGCTCGGTCATATGCTCGGCGTCGATCGCAAGCTCGCCGAGCTGATCGCGGCGGGCACGTCGATCTGCGGCGCCTCGGCGGTGATCGCGACCAATACCGTCACGCGTGCGCATGACGAGGATGTCGCTTATGCGGTTGCCTGCGTCACCGTGTTCGGCTCGATCGCCATGTTCGTCTATCCTCTCTTGCCGGGGCTTCTGCATTTGACGCCGCATGCCTTCGGGCTTTGGGCTGGTGCGTCGATCCATGAGATCGCGCAGGTCGTGGCGGCGGCCTATCAGGATGGCCAGCAGGCAGGTGATTTCGGCACCATCGCCAAACTCTCGCGCGTCGCGATGCTGGCGCCAGTCGTGATCGCGCTTGGCCTCATGGCAAGCGCCCGGAAGGACAGCCATGGCCATGCGCCGGCAAAAGCACCCATGCCCTGGTTCGTGCTCGGCTTCGTTGCGCTCGTCGGATTGAACAGCGTCATCACCGTGCCAGCCGGTCTCCAATCAGGACTCGTTCTGCTGACGACCTTCCTGCTTTCCATGGCGCTCGCGGCTATGGGCCTTGAAACCGATATCCGCAAGCTCAAGGCTAAAGGGTTGCGGCCTTTGATCCTTGGCTCCGCCGCCTTTGCCTTCATCGCCTGTTTCAGCCTGATGCTGGTGGAGATGACGCAATAAACCCCATACGGCTGTGTCTTTCATCCACGCAGATCATGCAGCGCGGCGAAGGCTTTGAACAGAACGCGGGGATTGAATTCCCCCTTATAGACCGGTGGTGGCGTGGTCGGGAGATCGAGCAGTTCGCAGACTGCCGCCTGCGCCGTTCGGATCGAATATTCGACCGTGAACACCACATCGTCAGGCACTTCGACGAATTGCCCGGCGAAGCCGAGATTGCGCCAGCCGGATGGCACGACTGACGGACGATCGCCCTTGGCACGCCGCAGAAACTGGCTGGTGATGAAGGGCATCATGCAGGGAATGGTGATCGTGGTGTCGAGGATGCGCTTCGCCTCGACCTCGATCCGCAGATGGCCCAAAACTTCGGTCATGATCTCATCGCCCGAACATTGCGCCATCGGCTTCTTGACGAAATTGCCGGGCCTGTCGACATAAAGGCCATAACCCCAGAAGACATTCACATCCGCGGGCTGGCCGATGAAATGCGGCTGATACGGCAAGACGATCGACATCAGCCAGTTCGAATCGGCGAATGTGACGAGGCCGCCTTCGCCCGGAACATTGCCGGTGAAATCCCGCATCAGATTGAAGAAAGCCGGATCGCGCTGCGTCGAAGTGAAAGAGATCCATTTCGACTCTTCGATATGGTCGGTAAAGGCGGATGGCTCGCCGAATTCCGGCCGGCCTAACGCGATCCTCTCCCACAAGGCCCAAGCGCCGCCGTCACGTTTGCCTCTGAGCTCCGGGGCGCGAGAAGAGCTACCGAGGCTGGATGCTTCCGTCATCGAGCCGAGCGTGACGATCACGATATCGTCGGCCCCTAAAACGATCTCCTCGGTCATATTGCCTTGTTGGAGGAAGATGCGCTCGACGGTCTTGCTGGCGCTTTCTTCGTTGAACATGAGATCGGTGACCCTGGCATTCATGACGAATACGACACCGCGCTCGTCGAGCCAGGCCTTCAGCGGCCGGACCAGCGAGTCATATTGATTATAGACCGTGCGCATGATGCCTTTGAGCTGGTTGAAGCCGTCGACCATATGCACGAAGCGGACGAGATAGCGCTTGAACTCGACCGCGCTATGCCAGGGCTGGAAGGCAAAGGTCGTGCACCACATGAGCCAGAAATTCGTCTCGAAGAAAGAGGCGTCGAATTGATCCTCGATGCTGCTGGTGCCGAGCAATGCTTCGGGCTCTATCGCCAGACGTTCGAGGGTCAGAATATGCCGCTCGCTCAAGCCGAACTCGGGCGTGTCGATCTTCCGTCCCGCGCGCACGAGCCGCGATTTCGATCCGGTCTTGATGATCTCGTTCCATTCGAGAATTTCCTGCGTCACGGTCTGCTTTTTGTCGAGCGTCGGGATGTCCGAGAAGAGACCGAAGGTGCAGCGGTATTCGCGTTCGAACATACGCCCGCCGCGCAAGACATATCCCGTCTCGGGCGAGCCGGCGCCGTCGAGACTGCCGCCGATCCGGTCGAGCTCTTCGAAGATCGTGATGTTCTGGCCCAGCACATGGCCGTCGCGGATCAGAAATGCCGCGGCCGCCAGCGAGGCTATGCCGCCGCCGACGAGATAGGCTTTGGTTTCGCTGCGATCGGGCTTCGCGCTGCCTTGGTGATTTGCCATAGCCTGCTCCTGCGTCGGGTTGTTGCGCGAGGACGCGGACCCTAAGCTTCTCAAGTCGGGCGGCGTTGATCCGTATCAAGGAGCCGCAACGTTGATGTTCGAGCCCGCAAGGTCCAGTCTGGACGGTCAAGGTAAGGATATGACGGAAAAGCGATGACCCTGGAACAGCTCCGGATCTTCGTGGCGGTGGCCGAGCGCGAGCACGTGACCAAGGCCGCGGGCGATCTCAATTTGACGCAATCGGCCGTAAGCGCGGCGGTTTCGGCGCTTGAAAATCGCTATGCGACCAAGCTTTTCGACCGGGTGGGGCGGCGCATCGAATTGACCGAGGCCGGGCGCACCTTCCTTTCCGAGGCGCGGGCCGTGCTTGCCAGGGCACGCGCGGCGGAGACGGTGCTGGCGGATCTTGCCGGCCTCAAACGTGGATCGCTGACTCTCGCCGCGAGCCAGACTGTCGCGAATTATTGGCTGCCCGCGCTGATGCATCGCTATCGCGGGATCTATCCCGGGATCGAGCTGCGTCTGATCATCGGCAATACGGAAGCCGTCGCGTCCATGGTGCATGATGGTCTTGCCGATCTCGGCTTCGTGGAAGGCGCGATCGACGACCCCGTTCTCGCAATCAAGCCGGTCGGCGATGATGAATTGGTTCTCGTCGTTGCTCCCGGCTATTGGCAAGAGAAAAAAGCGGCGGTGTCATCGGCGGAGCTCAAAGCCTTGGCCTGGGTGGTGCGCGAGCAGGGCTCGGGGACCCGCGCGATTTTCGAGGCGGCGATGACGGACCTCGGTTTGCGCCTCGCGGATCTCAATATCGTTCTTGAAATGCCGTCGAACGAGGCCGTGCGCACCGCCGTCGAAGACGGCGCGGGCGCCGCAATCCTCTCGAAACTGGTCGTCGGATCTTCGCTCAAATCGGGGGCGCTTGTCGCGCTCGACCTTGCCTTGCCGAAGCGGCAATTCCTGGCGCTGCGGCACAAGGAACGCTATCTGACCAAGGCCGAGCAGGAACTCTATCGCCTCGTCGATGAAGCCTCCGGCTTCCCGTCAGGCACTCAAAAAAGCCGATGAAGCATCAGCTGTGTTTTGTCTTCAACGGAATGGGCAAGACGTTCCCGCTGTCGTTCTTGATGCTGAACCGATGAGTGCCGTCTTGATCGCGTTCGACGACGTAAGAGAGCCGTTCGACGATATTATTGGCTTGATCGAAGGTCAGGATCTTCGGCTGGAAATCGGCAATGTGCTCCGCCTCAAGGTAATGCGAGCTGCAGATGATGATCTCATCGCCGACCTGACAGGTTCGCGCCGCGGCGCCGTTTAAAACGCAGCAGCGCGAGCCACGCTCGCCGAGGATGACATAAGTCGATATGCGAGCGCCGGAGTTCTTGTTCCAGATATCGACGAATTCGAGCGGAAAAATGCCCGCCGCTTCGCAATGGTCGGGATCGAGCGTGATCGAACCGTGATAGTCGAGGTCCGCCGCGGTGACACGGATTCCGTGCAGTTTCGCGGCCATCACTTTACGCATATTCAAATCTCTTCTTACGGGAGGCGAGGACAGAAGACATCGCCGCAAAGGGCGGAGGCCTATCCGCCTCCGCCTCTAAGCATGATGGGCCCTATATGGTGGCATCACGTCAAGTCTACAAAGCCAGGGCCGCGGGCTTCCCCGAGAGGATCGCTATTTCCTGCCCTTGATGCGGACCAGATAATCGACGATCGCTGAGGCATCTGCTTCGCTGATCGGCGCCTTATAGGCCTTGATCATCTTTTCGACGACCTCTGTCCAGCCTTCCTTCGTGAGCGAGGGCTGGTTCATCACGTGGTCTTCCGAATGGCAGACGAGACAATTGGCATTGATCGCATCGGCGCCGGGACCCTCCGGAAACATTTGGTCGGGAATGGGCATATCAAGCTTGAACGACTTCAGATCCGTGATCGGCTTGGCGCTGCCGGCAAGCGGCAGCAGAAGCGTGACGGATAGGGCAAGGGGAAACAGCACTCCGCGCAGCATCGTCTGTCTCCCTCAAGCCGCCGACACATGGGTCGTTTCGATCGTATTCGACATGTAGCCCGCCGGATTCCAGATCGGGAAAGCAGGCTGCGCCTCGCCCTTCGTGTTGGTGCAGCGGATCATCAAGTCGTAAGCGCCGCGCGCGGGCAGCGCGAAGCTCGTCTGCCATTGCCGGAAGCTGTATTTGCCTTCGTCTTTTCCAAGTTGTGTCGGAAGCCAGTTCTTGCCGCCATCGAGCGACAGATCCACACGCGCCACGCCGCAATCGCCGCCGAAGGCGATGCCGCGAGCCTCGGTCGGCGTGCCGGCCTTTATCGTATCGCCCGAGCGGATATTGGTAATGAAGGAGCGCGGGACGTTGCGTGTAACCGGGATCAGTTTGAAGTTGCTGTCGCCGGGTTTGACATTGCCGAACGGCGTATCGGGAAGGCGATAGCCTTTCGCCGTCCAATAATTGGTGTCGGGCTGATCCAGCACCTCGATGTCGTTCAGCATCTTGATCCAATAGACTGCGCACCAGCCAGGGACGATAAGCTTCAGCGGAAAGCCGTTCAACAAAGGGAGCTGTTCGCCGTTCATACCGAAAGCCAGCATCAGCTCGCCGTCGCGGGCGTGATCGATGTCGATCGACTTCAAGAAGGCCGGCGACTCGGGCAGGATCACCTTGTCCATGCCGCCGAAACGGACCTGCAGAGCGCCCGCCTTCACGCCCGCGCGGTCGAGCACGGCCTTCAGCGGAATGCCGGTCCACATCGCATTGCTCATCGAACCATTCGCCCATTGCGCGCCAGCGACGCGCGGCTGCATGTAGATGCGCGAATTTCCGGCGCATTGCGCGACGGCGGCGAGTTCGACGCGCGGGAAATCGTTCAAGATCTCATGGATGGTCAGCGACAATGGCTGATTGACATGGCCCCGCACGGTCAGACGATAGGCATTAAGATCGGGCTCGCTCGGAAAATCCGCCCAGTGCCAGCTCACGAAATGCCGGTCGTTGGGGGTGAACACGCCCTTGTCGAACGTATCGAACGGCGTTTCGAGCCAGGGCGGGCTCGTCCGCTGCAAAATCATCGGTCCTTTTTGCGGGAAATCGGTGGTAAGCGGGCGTGTGCTGAGGCCGCCCGTAGCATGCAGATCGATCATTCTCTGCGCGAAGGCTGGCGCAGTCAGCATGCTGAGGCCGCCCATGCCTGCCGCGCCGAGCAGGTGCCGCCGCGTCAGGTCGTGAAATGCGTAGTCTCTCGCCATTTCGACTCTCCTCGAAATAGGTGTGAGTCAGCCCTTCACCGCCGCTCCTTTTCCTCGTCGGAATGGCGGTGAAGCTGTTGTGACTCTTGGGTTATTGGTAGTTGCGACTGGTATCCCAACCGGCGGTGGCCAGGGATCACAATGGCTTGTAGCGCGGGGGGAAAGGCTGCTGTCGAGAGGCCGGTGCAGCCGTGCTCAGGCCTCTTTGTTTTCCTGGGGATTTCAGCGCTGGGGAGAAAGGCAAGCCAGGAGGCTTCTCCAGCCTCATATTATTTAAAATGAGATTTAAGGTGGTGCGGGCGGTCGGAATCGAACCGACACTCTGTCTCCAGAACCGGATTTTGAGTCCGGCGCGTCTACCAGTTCCACCACGCCCGCGGCGGGCCTCACCGCATTTTGCCGGTGGGGCTTGGAGACCGGGTTTCTGCCATGAACTTCAGCGGCAAGTCCAGTGTTGAAGCTTGCTTTCGCAGGGCAATCCCCATGAGCCGGCATGAATTTTACGGTCCAGCCGGAAACCCCTTCTTTTTACCTCGGCGCGGCCAAAACGAGCGCGGAAAACACGCTTGAGAACAGCCTTTTAGAACTTGTGACATCCATCACAGAAACTGCAGGCGGCGGGAGCTAGGTTGATCCTGCTTGTTGCGGCAAGGCGCCGCGAGTCACGAGGAAGACCTTAGACCTGCCCTAAAGAACTTGGGGCCTTGCCCTTTAAAGGAGAGACCGAGCCATGAAGACCTATCTGATCGCTCTTGCCGCTTCAGCCGCTTTCGTCACCGCCGCCCTGGCTGGCGAAATGCCGAACACGGACCCGAATATGCAGCCAGCTCCCGCCGCCATCGCGGCTCCGGCGACGACGGCTTCGACGCCCGACGGCAAGGAAGAGGCGGCTCCGGCTCCGGCCGCGGCGGTCTCAATGCCGGACGACAAGGCCAAGACCGAAGACAAGCTCTTGACCAATGAAAAGCCCGCGCCAGTGCAAAAGAGGGTCGATGAACACCATGCCAAATATCACAATGGCGAGGGCTCGACCTGGAAGACCGGCCGCAACTCCTATGGATTTGAAGGGACCTATGGCGGCTGCCAAATCCGCGGGACGGCGGGACCGAACGGATATCATATCGATCGCGCCTGCTGAAAAAGCCGCCCGGCACAAATGTAAAAAGCCAGCCTTTCGGCTGGCTTTTTGTTTACCCGCATGAACGACAGCCTCAGATGAGCTTTCCCTTTGAGCTGTGCTACAATTCTCCTATGGCAATGAGGGCTGACCCAATTTTGAGCCGTTTCCGCGACGCGCTCAATGAAGTCTATGGCGAGCGGATCGAGCGCGTCGTGCTGTTTGGCTCGCGCGCGCGCGGCGACGCGCGCCCTGATTCGGATTACGACGTGGCGGTGTTCCTCAAAGACCTTCACGGGTTTGGCACGGAAGCAGGCAAGATCGCTGAGATTGAAACTAAGATTCTCCTCGATACTGGCGCCATCATCAACGCTCTACCCTTGCAGGCAGGTTCCTATCTTGAGCGGACCGGGCTGATGCAGGAGCTGCGCCGCGAGGGCGTCGATCTGTGACGCCGGAAGCCAGTAACTACCTTGATAAGGCACGGGGCGATCTGGCCGATGCGCGCAAGATCATGACGATCCAACTCGCCAAAGTCTCGGCGCGTTTGGCCTATTATGCAGCGTTTCACGCGGCGGAGGCTTTTATCATTGAGCGCACTGGCAAGATCGCCAAGACGCATTCGGGTGTCCGCACGGAATTCGCGCGTCTTCTCAAAGACAGCTCTGATGCCGACAAAGCTTTGCTGACCTTTCTGGCGCAGGCCTACAAATATAAGGAGCTCGGAGATTATGGCATCGGCCACGGCCGTGATGACGGAGGCAGAAGCTGCGGCGGCGATCGACAGCGCAGCACAGTTCATCGATCGGGTCGTGGTTCTTCTGGCACCCGATCCATCAATAGATCCCGGTTAGGACCTCATTCAAAAGCTGATCTCGGCCAAAGCCGAGATCAGGTCCGCTTCCCACTTTTCGGAATCAAGCTTTCGCCCACTCCCGGATATCGACGAAATGGCCAGCGATCGCCGCCGCCGCCGCCATGGCCGGCGAGACGAGATGCGTGCGGCCCTTATAGCCTTGCCGCCCTTCGAAATTGCGGTTCGACGTCGAGGCGCAGCGCTCGCCGGGCGCGAGGCGGTCCGGGTTCATCGCAAGGCACATGGAACATCCGGGCTCGCGCCATTCGAACCCCGCCGCCTTGAAGATCTTGTCGAGGCCTTCTTCTTCGGCTTGCAGTTTCACGAGACCGGAGCCCGGCACGACCATGGCATTGACCTTGGGAGAAACCTGCTTGCCCTCGATGACGGAGGCGGCGGCACGCAGATCTTCGATACGGCCATTGGTGCATGAGCCGATGAAGACGCGATCGATCGCGATATCGGTGATCTTCTCGCCGCCCTTGAGGCCCATATAGTCGAGCGCGCGGGCGATCTTGGCCTTTTGCGCTTCGCCTTCGACATCGTCGAGGCGCGGCACATGGCCGTTGATCGCGGCGACGTCCTCGGGACTCGTGCCCCAGGTCACGGTCGGCGTCAGCTTGCCGGCATCGAGGTGGATTTCCGTGTCGAAGACGGCGCCTTCGTCGGAACGAAGCGTTTCCCAATAGCGCACCGCGTCTTTCCAGGCCTCCCCCTTGGGGGCGCGGGGACGGCCTTCGAGATAGGCGAAGGTCTTTTCGTCCGGCGCGATGAGCCCGGCTCTGGCACCGCCTTCGATCGTCATGTTGCAGACGGTCATGCGGCCTTCCATCGACAGCGCGCGGATCGCTTCGCCGGCATATTCGATGACATGCCCGGTGCCGCCCGCTGTGCCGATCTGGCCGATGATCGCGAGCACGATGTCCTTCGCCGAAACGCCTTCGGGCAAAATGCCATCGACGGTGACGCGCATATTCTTGGCTTTGGATTGGATCAGCGTCTGGGTTGCGAGCACATGCTCGACCTCGGACGTGCCGATGCCATGCGCGAGCGCGCCGAAAGCGCCATGCGTCGAGGTATGGCTGTCGCCGCAGACGATCGTCGTACCGGGCAGGGTGAAGCCTTGTTCGGGCCCGATGATATGGACGACGCCCTGACGCGGATCGAGCTCGTGAAAATAATCGACGCCGAACTCGGCCGCATTGGCGGCCAGTTGCTCGACCTGCAGACGGCTTTCGGGATCGGCGATTCCGGCCGAACGATCGGTCGTCGGCACATTATGGTCGACGACGGCCAGCGTCTTTTCCGGCGCGCGCAATTTGCGGCCTGCGAGCCGCAGCCCTTCGAAAGCCTGCGGGCTCGTGACCTCGTGGATGAGGTGACGGTCTATGTAGAGAAGGCAGGTCCCATCGTCATGCACATCGACGAGATGGTCGTCCCAAATCTTGTCATATAGCGTCCGAGGCGTTGTCATGGATTACGGGTCTCTTTCGGGCAAAAACAGGTGTCTGACGAGAATATATGTATGTATCCGGTTTCTTACTCGCTCGAATCGCGGGAGAAAAGTAGTCTTTATCCAGGTTTATCGAGACGAAGGAGCCTTGCATGCGCCCGCCGGTCGCACCTTATTTGACGGTTTCGCCCGCGCTCGGGGCAATTGGTTTCTACGCCGCCGTGTTCAAGGCGGAGCAGAAGGCCTTCATGCCGGCGCTTGACGGCCTCCGGGTCCTGCATTGCGAACTGGCGATCAATGGCGGCACGGTCATGCTCTCCGATGCCTTTCCGGAATTCGGCCAGACCCGCATCCCGCTGCCGGGCGAACTCGCGACCACTTCCGTCAGTCTCGAATATACGCAGCCGCAAGAGGTCGACGAGATTTTCGCCAAAGCCACGCAGCTCGGCGCCAAGGGCGAAACCAATCCGACGAATTCATTTTGGGGCACCCGCGTCGCGACCTTCCGCGATCCCTTCGGCCACCGCTGGATCTTGAATGCGCCGCTGAGCGCCTAGAGCATCCTGCTTTAGGTGGTTCCCCTAAAAGCAGACAAGATGCTCTAGATTCTAACATTTGGAGCATGCTTTGCGCGAAAAACCGCGGACACTTTTTCGCAGCATGCTCTAGCGTTCAAAACCGGTTGTCGGCGGCGCGCGGCGATATTATTTTGAGGCTTCTTCGACGCGAGAAAGGGCGTTGAAAAAAGGTCGAAACCTTTAGGAGCCGCGGATGTCTCGTATAAGCCTTCTTGTGAAACTGGGTAAGGACGGAATAGCCAAGCTTGCCGATGAATCCATGTTTCAAATAGCGCCGGATCAATTGGAGATCGCGGCTGAATGGAGCCCAGGCACGGAAATCATCGTTCAGGAAAAGCCGGATCCTGACGGCGTGTGGCCCTATAAGCTTTTCAGCAGCGGCGGCGGCATACCCGTGAGCGCCGCGCCGCATTCTCGGTAGCCCGTAAGCCGTTCCATTGAAGTAGCCTCCCGAGCGCAGCGACGGCATTGAGCTGTGGCGCGCCCGGGCCTGGTCTCAATCCGACTTATGTTCGGCGTCGACGATCTTCCAAAGGCTCGTATAGTCCGGATTGACCACCCGCTCGTCCGTCGTCGACAGACGATAATTTCCCGGTGCGAGTTTGACGAAGGCCGAGGGGTTCGGCGGCAGGACAACGGTCTCGCCCTTGCGCGTGCCGCGCAGGGCCAAGGTGAATCCCTCGTCCCGCGTGGCATCGATCACGACGCCATGAACCTGCTCGTGCATCCGCACGGTGACGCCGTCGGGCTCCAGATAATTGAATGAAGCCATCACATATTTGCCCATCAGGCGGCGGGCAAAATCGAAGTCCCATTCGCTTTCGGGACCCGTGTAACTGGCTTCTGGGCCGGTATCACCCTCTTTGTCCGCCATCCCGCATTCTCCAAATGGCGCTTGCGGCTGAATGGACCCGGCGCTCAAACGCCGCCGGGCGCTTATGCCTTGCTGGCTGCCAGTTTGGCCTTGGCCTCAGCCTTGGCTTCCTTCTTGGCGGCCTCGCGCGCAGCCTTTGCCGCGGGCGTCTCCTTCTTCTCGGCGATACGGGCGGCCTTGCCGCGCCGGTCACGCAGATAATAGAGCTTGGCGCGGCGGACCTTGCCGCGGCGCACGACCTTGATCGAATCTATATTGGGCGAGAAGACCGGGAAAACGCGCTCGACGCCTTCGCCATAGGAAATCTTGCGAACGGTGAAGCTCTCGTTGAGGCCGCCGCCGGTGCGGGCGATGCAGACGCCTTCATAGGCTTGCACGCGGGTGCGCTCGCCTTCTTTCACTTTCACGTTGACGATCAGGGTATCGCCCGGCTGAAAGTCCGGAATGGTCTTGATGGCGTTGAATTTCGCGACCTGTTCGGCCTCGAGCGTCTCGATAATGTTCATTTTCGTCATCCTTGCCGTTTTGCCCTGACCTTCTGGCCGGGCAGGCGTTTCGGCACGCTGTTTTAAGTTGAAGCCGGGTTCTATACACGCGGATCGGCGGGTTGTCGAGACGCGAAGGGTGCGGCCTCTTCTCACCGCCCCGCAGCGATCGCGCTAAGCGATCGCCTCGATCGCGGCGATGAGGCGGGCGATATCCTCTGGCCGCGACAGCCGGTGATCGCCGTCCTTGATCGAGGTCAGCACGACTTCGTCGCCGACAAGATGTTCGACCAGCGCCATCGCATGCGATGGCGGCACGTCCTCATCCTTGAGACCCTGCAAAATATGAACGGGGCAATAGGTCCGGATGATTGAATCGAAGAGCAGATGCTTGCGGCCCTCCTCGATGAGCTTGCGTGTGATCGGATAGGGCTCGGCCGAATAGGCGGACTGCCGCAGCCAGACGCCCTTGGTCTCCATATCGGCTTTGGCCTCCGGCGAAAGCCTTGCCCAGATCAGCCGTTCGGTGAAATCGACGGCGGGCGCGATGAGCACCAATCCGGCGAGGCGCTTTTCGTCGCCCGCAGTCTGCAAGGCGCGCGCGACAAGAAGCGCCAGCCAGCCACCCATCGACGAGCCGACGAGAATCTGCGGTCCGCTCGATTGCGAACGCAAGACGGCAAGGCTTTCTTCAAGCCAATCGCCGATAGTTGCGTCTTCGAACCGGCCATCGGAGTCGCCATGTCCCGAATAGTCGAATCTGAGAAAAGCGCGGCCCTGCTCCTCGGCCCAGGCATCGAGCGCCGAAGCCTTCAGCGAGCGCATGTCGGATTTCAAGCCGCCAAGCCAGATGACGCCCGGACGCTTCTTGCGGCCTTTGCGCGCGGTACGGCTCAGATAGGCGATCCGACGTTCGGACGGTGCCTTCCCGACGCGGATGAACTGTGGAAGACTGCTCTTTGCGGCGATCTCAAATTGCGGATCTTGCCCGTTCATTCTTATGGTCGCCTCATGATGTCCACCCACCGCGGGTCTATGCATCGCTTTTCATCGAACGCGGCCTGACACGATGCACGAAGGTTCAAGTTCCTTCGCAGACAGATCCGCGCATCAACTCGCGGGCTTTACCATTCTTCAAATCCTGCCGGAACTCTCGGCTGGCGGTGCCGAGCAGACGACGATCGACATAGCCGCCGCGCTTGCCGAAGCCGGCGCCCGGGCGCTCGTCGCAAGTGAGAGCGGCCGGCTTGTCAGCGAATTGCAGGCGAAGGGCGGAATCTGGGTGCCGTTTCCCGCCAAGACCAAAAACCCGATCGCCATGGCCCTTCACGTCCGCCGTCTCGCGAAGCTGATCAGGGCGGAGCATGTCGATATCGTTCATGCGCGCTCGCGTGCTCCGGCCTGGGTCGCGCATGGCGCGACGCGGCTGACCAAAACCCCTTTCGTGACCACGTTCCACGGCAGCTATTCCGGCAAAGCGGCCTTGAAGCAGCGCTATAATTCGATCATGGCGCAAGGCGATATGGTGATTGCCAATTCGCATTATACGGCCGATCTCATCGCGAAACTCTATCCAGAGGCCGTGCCGAAGACCAAGATCATCTATCGCGGCATCGATCTTCGAGCCTTTTCGCCCTCGGCCATCGATCCGATGCGGGTTCAGGCGGTGCGGCGCGAATGGGGCGTAGCGCCAGATGAAAGGATAGTGCTGCTCGCAGCGCGCCTCAGTCCGTGGAAGGGCCACAAGCTTCTGATCGCGGCGGCCAAGCAGCTTGTCGAATCGGGTCTCAGCGATACGAAATTCATTTTCGCGGGCGATCCGCAGGGCCGCAATGCCTATGTGCGCGAGATCGACCAGGAGATCGAAAAGGCGCATCTGCAAAATATCGTGCGCCGCGTCGGGCATTGGAGCGACATGCCTGCGGCGCATCTCGCCGCCGCCGTCGTGGTCGTGCCATCGACGGAGCCCGAGGCTTTCGGCCGCGTGACGGTCGAAGCGCAGGCGATGGGCACGCCGGTTGTCGTCACCGATCTCGGTGCCGCATCGGAAACGGTCCTGGCGCCGCCCGAAGTCGAGGCGTCCGGGCGCACCGGCTGGCGGGTGCCGCCGCACGATGCGCGCGCGCTTGCCGATGTAATCGGCGAGGCCTTAAATTATGGCGCTTCGGCACGCGATATGCTGGCGTTTCGCAGCCGCACCTTCGTGCAGACCTATTTTTCGGTCGACCGGATGTGCAGTGAAACCCTGGCCGCCTATGTGGCTTTACTTGCACAGAGAGTCTGAAAACACAGGCCGAATATTAAAGAGCGTCCTAAAAACCTCAGCGTTGATTGACTTCCGGCCCCATACAACCGATCTTTTAATCGGGTCCGGATATGTCGCCTGCAATTGCTACATCAGGCGGGACGCTTCGGGTTCGATCATCAACATAAGGAGAGCATGCCATTCGCCGCCCAATGAAAGCCCCTACGGCCCCGCAGAAAGAGGGGCCGCGCATCAATCGTGAAATACGCGCCCGTGAAGTCCAATTAATCGACGCCGAAGGTCATAATCGCGGCGTCGTGCAAATTTCGGAAGCGCAAGCATTGGCCGATGAGGCCTCGCTCGATCTCGTCGAGATCGTTCCGACCGCGGAACCGCCGGTCTGCAAAATACTCGATTACGGCAAATACCGTTTTCTTGAGCAGAAAAAGGCCGCCGAGGCCCGTAAAAAGCAGAAAATCGTCGAAATCAAAGAAATCAAGCTCCGTCCCGGAATCGACGAGCATGATTACGATACCAAACTGAAGTCCATGCGCCGCTTTTTTGAGGAGGGCGATAAGGTCAAGGTCACCTTGCGCTTCCGCGGCCGTGAAATGGCCCACCAGGATCTAGGCTTCCGCCTGCTCGAAAAGGTCAAGGCCGAGACGCTTGGCACCGCCAAGGTCGAACTCGAGCCTTCGATGGAAGGCCGCCAGATGGTGATGGTGCTCGCGCCGCGTTAAGCTCAAGCTTCACCTGCGTTCAATCGTTAGAGCATGATCGCCTCACCGCATCATGCTCTTTTCTTTTTATAATCAGACACCGGGTTTCAAAAAGGTCAAAGCGGCCTGGACGGCGGCCGAACTCATGGCGGCGGCGGATTTTGGCGCCGCCTGGCGATTGCGCCCGGTATCCTTCGCTGGCAGCCGCGCAACTTTGCCAACCTTATCTTCGGCCTCCGCCGCAGCGCGCTTGCCGACCTTGGCGATCCTGGCCGTCTTTCTGACGGGAGCGGTCCCGCGGATGGAATTGATGGCGGAAACGAACATGGGCGACCCCAGGGCTTTATTGCCACGGGCAGGGTAAGCGCCCTCGCGTTAATTCTTTATTAGAGGGTGCTTGGGGCAGGCCTGAGGCGCATGATCCAAGCACGTGCTTTTACGCCATGGCGCGGTTTAGCCGCCTGGCTTCAAATTGGTCAGAGCGGCCTGGACCGCGCTTGAACTTGTCGCCGCCGGCGATTTCGGCAGTGATGCATAATCGCCATCGGAATCTTTGACTTGCGTAGTAGAGGCGTTGCGAACCTTATAATCTCCGTCCGCGGCGCGGGTATTTGTTGTTACTGGAGCAGGGGTGGTTGTCGGTGTTGGGCTAGCTGAATTGACGGGAGATATGGACATTAGAAGACTCCAGCGGCCGTGTTGCCGCAGGGTCAGAATGGTGCTCCGGTGTTAATTCTTTGCTAGGGCGCTGCAGTTTGGCGTTCCTGGATTAAGCTTGGCGCAAGCTTGCTTTTGTGCCGCCATTGCGCTTATAAACCCGCCTTCCGAACCGTCCGGCCATTCAGGGCTGCCGTGGCGGTTCTTTCGCTCGTTCGGAAACGAACGAATAATTAAGACGCAGTTGCCTCTGGCAAACCGCGTCGCATCCGCCAGACGGAGACGAGCAAATGCCCAAGTTGAAAACGAAATCCGGCGCCAAGAAGCGCTTCAAGATCACCGGCACAGGTAAAGTGATCTATGCGCAGGCCGGCAAGCGCCATGGAATGATCAAGAGAACAAACAAGCAGATCCGCAATCTGCGCGGCACCAATGTTCTGTTCAAGAGCGATGGTGACAACATCATCAAGTACTTTTTGCCCAACGGCTGATGACGCGCGTCTGATCTTTTAGTCTGTTCCCTCGAATTTGGAGTTCTGCCATGGCTCGCGTAAAGCGCGGCGTCACCTCGCACGCCAAGCATAAGAAAACCCTCGACGCCGCCAAAGGTTTTTATGGCCGGCGCAAGAATACGATCCGCACCGCGAAAGCGGCCGTCGATCACTCGATGCAATATGCGACGCGCGACCGCCGCGTGAAGAAGCGTACCTTCCGCGCCTTGTGGATTCAGCGCCTCAATGCTGCCGTGCGGGAACTGGGTCTCACCTATTCGCGCTTTATCGACGGCCTCAGCAAGGCGGGCATCGAGATCGACCGCAAGGTTTTATCGGAACTCGCGATCCGTGAGCCGGATGCCTTCAAGGCGATCGTCGAGAAAGTAAAGAGCGCGCTTCCCGCACAAGCATGATCCCGAAAAGTTGCAGACTTTTCGGATAAGATCATGCGTTGAGACAAAGTCATGATCCCGAAAAGTTGGCTCGACTTTTCCGACCAAGGTCATGCGTTCAATAAAAGCCTGAGCCTGCCGTCGTGTCCGGCTCAGCGCTTGACCTTGAATTCCATATGATGACGACCGGCATGCGTGGGCGCAGCTCGATGTCCCGACGCTTGATGCTTCGAAGACATGTGCTTCGACGATTGATGTCCATACTGATGTCTTGCCGCATAATGCCCTGTCGCGTGGCGTCCTGGCCGCGAGGCATGATAATGGCGGCCTCGCCCATGTGATCCATGTGGTGAAGCATGGGCCGCGTGTGCGCCATGGCCGCGTCGGGCCGCATGCGCCGCGGTCGAAGCGCCCCCGCCACCGCCGCCATTGCCTCCACCTTCCGGATCGGCCGAAACGCCATGCTTGTGCGCGACGGGGCCGAAGCTGGCGAGACATTGATTATAGGCGTCCGCTGCCTGAATCTTCTCGCAATCCGCGATCGTGCGTGGTTCGGCGGCGACCGGGAGCGCTGCAAAAATGGCAAACATCAAAGTCAGAGCGACGGGGGTACGCCCGAAACAAGGCCGCCTTTTTGTCCGGCTTGCCGGGCCGGCATTTTGAGCTGTTGAAAACGTCAGAGCGGGATGAGGAAAAGTGTGTAGCGGTTTTCCGCTTGCATCCCGCTCTAATCTATTAGAATCGATCGCGTTCGTGACTTTGGATTGATTCAATCCAAAGTCATCGTGATCTAGGGCTTCGCCGGAAAATACGTCATCTCTCACAGAGTCTATCCTCGCAGGTTGGCGCCGGTTTTCTTTTCGACTTCGGCGATGATCTTGCCCGCGGCGGCATCGATCTCGGCCTCGGTCAACGTCTTGTCGCGGGGTTGCAGCGTAACGCCGATAGCGACGGATTTCTTGCCTTCCGGAACCCCTTGCCCTTCGTAAACATCGAAGACCGTCACTTGCGTGACGAGATTGCGTTCGCCGGCCTGCGCCGCCTTGACGATATCTCCGGCCTTCACGGCTCGGTCGACGATAAAGGCGAAATCGCGTTGCAGCGGCATGAACTCCGACAGGTCAAGCTTTGGCTTCGCTTTGGTCGGCTTCAATTTCGGCGCTGGTATGTCGTCCAGCAGGATTTCGAAGCCAACCAGGGGACCTTCGACATCGATCGCGGCCAGAAGGCGGGGATTGAATTCGCCAAACCAGCCGATGATGTTTTTGGGTCCGAATTGCAGCGTAGCCGAGCGGCCCGGATGAAGCCAGTCCGGCGCGCCGGATACGACCTGCAAACCGCCCAAAGCCACGCCCAAAGAGGCAAGAAGACTCAAGGCATCGTTCTTGGCATCGAATGTATCGACATTCGATGCCGGCGCCGCCCAATGACGCCCGGCGCCTTGCGGCTTCGCCGTGCCGCGCCTGACGCCCGCCGCCGCGACGAACTGGTCCTTTTCATCCTGCCCTTTGAAGATTTGGCCGACTTCGAACAAAGCCACATCGCCGAGGCCGCGATCGGCATTGCGTTGCGCTGCCGCGACAAGACCCGGCAGCAGGCTCGGGCGCATGGCGGATAGTTCCGCCGCGATCGGATTGGCGAGTTCGACGGGAGGCGCCGCGCCAAACAGAAGGGCGCGTTCCTTGGCGACGAAGGACCATGTGACGGCCTCGACCAGGCCCTGCGATGCCAGTGCGCGCTTGGCCGCGCGGGTGCGCTTTTGCAACAAAGTCAGAACAGGCTCGGCGATCTTTTGATCGAGCCGGGGCAAAGGCACCGAAGTGATATTGTCTATGCCCGCGATCCGCACGATCTCTTCGACAAGATCGGCCTTGCCTTCGACATCCGGCCGCCAGGACGGCACTTTGACCATTACGCGGTCGCTATTGCCATCGGCAAGCGCAAGCTCGAAGCCGAGCCTTTCGAGGATCGCCGCCATGTCGGAAATCGGCAGGTCAAGGCCGGTGAGGCGCTTGACCTCGCTCCAGGGGAAATCGATGCGGTGATCGGGCTCGGGGATCTTTCCGGCGAGCGTGATCTCGGACGCCTCGCCGCCGCAAAACTGAAGCACGAGATGGGTCGCAAGTTCCTCGCCCGGCGGACAAAAAGCCGGATCGATGCCGCGCTCGAACCTATAGCGGGCGTCCGACGTGATGCCGAGCTTGCGGCCCGAACGGGCGATATTGGTCGGGTCCCACAAAGCCGATTCGATCAGGACTTCCGTCGTCGTCTCGTCGCAGCCGGAGGCCTCGCCGCCCATGATCCCGGCAATCGATTCGACGCCGCGATCGTCGGCGATGACGACCATGCTGTCGTCGAGCCTATAGGTCTTGCCGTCGAGTGCCAGAATCTCTTCGCCGTCCTTGGCGCGGCGCACGACAAGATCGCCATGCACCTTCTTCGCGTCGAAGACATGCAGCGGCCTGGCGCGATCGAAGGCGAGATAATTGGTGATATCGACGAGCGCGTTGATCGGCCGCAGACCAATTGCTTTCAGGCGCTTCTGCAGCCAGTCGGGGCTCGGCCCGTTTTTCACAGCCTTCACGAGGCGCAGCGCGAAGGCCGGCGCGAGATGCGCGTCTTCGGGTGCGAAGTCGAGCTTCACCGCGACAGGGCAGGGGAAATGCCCCGGCGTCGGCGCGATCTTATGGGTCTTCAATTTGCCGAGGCCGGCCGCAGCCAGATCGCGGGCTATGCCTTCGACGCCCATGGCGTCCGGCCGGTTCGGCGTAAGGTTGATTTCGATCATCGGATCGTCGAGGCCGATCCAAGCCGCATAGGCCTGTCCGAGCGGCGCGTCTTCGGGCAGTTCCAGAATGCCGTCGTGATCCTCGGAGAGGCCGAGTTCGGCGCCCGAACAAAGCATGCCGAGCGATTCGACGCCGCGGATCACGCCTTTGCCCAAAGTGATCTTCTTGCCCGGGATATAGGTGCCGGGGGCTGAGAAGACCGATTTTAGCCCGGTCCGCGCATTGGGCGCACCGCAGACGACTTGCACCGGCGCACCCGCGCCCGTGTCGACCATACAGACCTGCAACCGGTCGGCATTGGGATGCGGCTTTGCCCCGATCACAGTGGCGATTGTGAAATCCCGCAAAGCCTCAGCCGGATTTTCCACATGTTCGACCTCGAGCCCGACGCGCGTCAGCGTGGCTGTGATCTCATCGAGCGAGGCCTCGGTCTCAAGATGGTCCTTGAGCCATGAAAGGGTGAATTTCATCGAGATCCTATTGCGAAGCGGGGATTGTCGCTTTTGCCGCTGGTTCTAGAAGGATAGAGCAGCAAGTTCCAGAAGACCCGAAGTAGAGGACGCATGGACAAGGTTCAAGCTCTGTTCGAGGCGGCGAGCGCCGTGCGGCGCCACGCCTATGCGCCTTATTCGGGTTTTGCGGTCGGTGCGGCTCTGTTGACGCCATCAGGCGCCATATTTTCCGGTGCCAATGTCGAGAATGCGGCCTATCCGACGGGGATTTGCGCCGAGGCAGGCGCAATCTCGGCCATGATCGCGTCGGGCGAGCGCCAAATCGCCGAAATGCTGGTTCTGGGCGATGGGGCCGCGCTGACGACGCCCTGCGGAGCCTGCCGCCAGCGAATCCGGGAATTCGCTGGGCCTGACGCCAAAATCCATGTCGCCGGGCCCTCGGGTCTCAAGGCGACATTCACGCTTGGCGCGCTGCTGCCTGAGGCCTTCGGGCCTGACAATCTCCAAGGAAATTGACCTGACGCGGATTGATGATTATTTCCTAGCGCATGGCACTGCGCACGATCATCACCCTTCCAGATCCACGGCTTCGCAACATCTGCGAGCCCGTCCCCGAGGTCGATTCCGCCGTCAGGGCGCTCATGACCGATATGTTGGAGACGATGTATGACGCGCCGGGCATCGGCCTTGCCGCGGCGCAGATCGCCATTCCCAAACGCATCATCGTCATCGATGTCGCCAAGCGTAAGGACGATTCGGCCTCGGCAGACCCTATGGTCTTCGCCAATCCTGAAATTCTCTGGGCCTCGGAAGAGACGTCTTCTTATGAAGAGGGTTGTCTCTCCATTCCGGAATATTATGAGGAAGTGATCCGTCCGGCCCGTGTCCGGGTCGGCTATCTCGATCGTGACAACAAGCGTCACGAGATCGAGGCGGACGGCATTCTGGCCACCTGCCTCCAGCATGAGATCGACCATCTGAATGGCGTGCTCTTCATCGATCATATTTCGAAGCTGAAGCGCGATCGCGTCATCAAGAAGTTCCAGAAGGCGGCGAAGCGCGACGGGTCCGAGAAGCCGGACAGGAAGCCCGGCCTTCCCAAGGACATGCCGGCGGCTTAAGGCCGGGACTTCAACCCTCTCCTCTTGCGGGAGAGGGTGGTCAGCGGAGCTGACCGGGTGAGGGGTGATCTTAGAATGGCCCTGACCCCTCATCCGCCTCGCATTCGCTCGGCACCTTCTCCCGCAAGGGGAGAAGGAATGCGGCCGAATTTTTGTGGCCAAGGCCGCGAAATTATTGGACCTTGCCTCATGCTCGAAAAGCCGGCCTACGGACAGCCTTGCAATTCGTGCGGGCGATGCTGCCAGGACGAACTCTGCGCTCTTGCGAAAAAGGTCTTCGGGCCTCGCCCCGGCCCATGTCCGGCACTCGCCGAAGTGGAGGATGGGTTTGGCTGTGGATTGATCCTCACACCTTCGCGCTACGCTCCGGCTGCGACATCCGTCTACGGAACGGATGCGGTCGGCGAAGCCGCAGCGCTTCTCTGCGCGGCGGGTGCCGGTTGCGATGCGCAAGGGCATGACGAGCTGGTCGATGAAGCGGTGCGCGCGAGGGTCATGAATGCAACGCGGTCGCGGCCGCAAGACGAGATCGAGCGCGCGCGCGAGATATGGCGCGGGGCGTGGCTGCCGGAAAGCGCCGAACCGTTTATAAGATAGACTTCAAAGGGCGACCCGCCCGGCCTCCTGAGAGCAGTTTCTTTGCGCATCATCTTCATGGGGACGCCGGATTTTTCAGTGCCTGTGCTCGCGGCGATCTTAGCCGCCGGGCATGAGGTCGTTGCCGTCTATACGCGTGCGCCGAAGCCCGGCGGACGGCGCGGGCTCGATCTGACGCCCTCGCCGGTGCAGGTCTGCGCCGAAAAACATGGACTCAAGGTTTTCTCGCCGAAGACGCTGCGCACGGATGAAGAGGCTGCGGCCTTTCGTGAGCATGCGGCCGATGTCGCGGTCGTCGTCGCCTATGGATTGATCCTGCCGAAAGCGATCCTCGATGCGCCTGCGAAAGGCTGTCTCAATCTTCATGGCTCGCTGCTGCCGCGCTGGCGCGGCGCAGCGCCGATCCAACGCGCCATCATGGCCGGCGACAGCGAGACGGGTGTCATGGTCATGCGCATGGAAGAAGGCCTCGACACGGGGCCTGTCGGTATGACTGCACGCATTCCTATAGCGCCTGACATGACGGCTGGAGAGTTGCACGATCAATTATCGCCGCTGGGCGCGGAGCTGATGGTGCGGGCGCTTTCGGCTCTGGCGGACGGCAAGCTCACCTTCACGCCGCAGGCCGAAGAGGGCGTGACTTACGCGCATAAGATCGACAAGGCCGAAGCGCGCATCGACTGGGCGAAGCCAGCGTATGAGGTGCACAATATCATTCGCGGACTTTCGCCTTTTCCAGGTGCTTTTTTCGAGGCCGATTTCGGCAAGGGCATCGAGCGCGTGAAAGTCCTGCGCAGCACGCTTGCCGAAGGCCACGGCACGCCGGGCACGGCGCTTGACGACGCTCTTACGATCGCCTGCGGCGAAGGCGCTGTGCGATTGATCGAAGTGCAGCGCTCCGGCAAAGCGCCGATGCTGGCTGAGGATTTTCTGCGTGGCACGAAGGTCAGCGCGGGGACAGCGTTTAAGTGATGGCCAACTTCGCAATTCCCCGTTCATCCAACGGCGGACATCATCGGCGAGATGGTATCGCTTTGGTCAATGATCGCTTCGCGACCGCCTTCGGCGGCGGCCCGGAGGGCCGTCATTGACCAAAGCGATCCGCTCGCCATACTCGCCGCCAAGAGATGAATGGCCTGATGTGAATGAGCTGCAGGCAGGGCGGGGCCATGATTCAAATTGAAGCGATGCCGCTCTGATGCCCCGCTATAAATTCGTCGTCGAATATGACGGCACGCCCTTCGTCGGATGGCAGACGCAGAAGAATGGCCTCTCCGTGCAGGAAGTCATGGAGGCGGCCTTCCTTGCGCTGACCGGCGAGGAGATCCGTCTGCGCGGGGCCGGCCGCACCGACACGGGCGTTCATGCGCTGGGGCAGGTGGTGCATGCCGATCTTGCTCGCGCATGGCGCCCGGATGTCTTGCGCGAGGCGCTGAACGCCCATATGCGGCCGAACCCCATCGCCATCCTCTTGGCCGAGGAAGTGCCCGACACATTCGACGCGCGCTTCTCGGCGATCCGGCGGCATTATCTCTATCGCATCGTCAATCGCCGCGCGCCCTTGACCGTCGATGCCGGCCGCGCCTGGCATCTGAAGCGCAAACTGAATGCGGAGGCGATGCACGATGCCGCGCAGCTTCTCTTGGGAGAGCATGATTTCTCGACCTTCCGCGATTCGCAATGTCAGGCAACGAGCCCGGTGCGCACGCTCGAACGTTTTGACGTGTCGAAATATGGCGAGGAGATTCAGTTCCGCCTCAGCGCGCGCTCCTTCCTGCATCGCCAGGTGCGCTCCATGGTCGGCTCGCTCGAAAATGTCGGTTCCGGCAAATGGAAGGCGCGCGATATGAAAGCGGCGCTCGATGCTCATGATCGCCGCCGCTGCGGTCCCGTCGCGCCGCCGGACGGGCTTTATTTGACGCAGGTTGATTATGGTGAGGGCGTGCAGGTCGAGGATGATGGAGACTAATCTATAAGCCTTCTACCGAAGTCGGATTGTGTGGGTTAGGTAATCCTAAATCTTTCGAACCGAGCCATCGTAATTCGTCGAGCCTCCCTTCCTGTGAATAGAGCAGTTCGGCATGCACCATCTTCAACGCAAGGATCAGCGCCTGCACCTCATCAATACCGATGGCTTGGAAAGTGCGAATTCGATCCGGCCAAATGACCTAATCACATTGGAAGTCGTCATCATGAGGCACTGGCTGCCGGAAACGTACAATCACTTCGGCCGAGCCTCTGAGCTCATACCGTCGTTCGATAAAAATGCCAGCGACCATTTCGTGCGCCTCCGATCCATCAGCGTGCCGCTTCTCATTCATATCGTAAGCCGTTCATCTCTTGGCGGCGAGCATGGCGAGCGGTTCGCTTTTGTCAACGATCGCTTCGCGACCGCCTCCGGCGGCGATCCGAAGGATCGTCATTGACAAAAGCGATGCCGCCTCGCCGAAAATGTCTGCCGTTGGATGAATGGCGAAGTGTGATGCTCCAACTGAAGGAGAAACCCTCGTCCTTCGGGACGCGCGCTTCGCACGCTCCTCAGGATGAGGGTTTCGGTGTGCGCATCCCAGCCCCAAGCCCTCACCCTGAGGAGGCCCTTTAAGGGCCGTCTCGAAGGGCGTGGGCGCTGCCAATGCCGGCCTCGTTCACACCCGGCGCACACCTCGGAGGAATGATCCAACCTTAGGCAGCCTCACGCCTTCGATCCATCATCTTCGACGACGCGCAACTTGCGCACGGTCAATTCGTCGACCTCGAGCGAGCGGAACCGCGCTTTCCTGATGACGAGGCCGCCGATAGCGAGGCGGCCAATCGCCACCGCGCCTATGGCGACAGCACCGAAGGCGGCGGCGCCCAGCGCAAGCGCCAAAAGGCTTGCCGCGGGCATGGCTTTGGGCGGGCTTATGATCTGGCGCGACATTAAGCATCCTCCGGCGCATGTCAGTGGAGATGCCGGTACGATACCATATTCAGGTCTGTCCAAGCTTTGAATGATATTGGCTTAAAGCGCCGCTCCATATTATGCGGCGGCGCGCTTTGCCCTCATTCTCAGGATGATGAGGCAGGCCGGATAGACCATCGCAAGGCCCGACATGCCCAAGCCGAACAGAACCATCTCCATGCCGGCGAGAGGGCGATTGGCCAGAAGCCCTTCGATCAAATTGATCGCATTTGCGGCAAAGGCCAGCGCGCCGCCGAGCCCCATAACGGCGAGCAGCTTCACCGATATTTTGGCAGCGAAGCTCTTGGTTCCTTCTGCCAATGTGATGCGCGCATCGGTCAGCGGAAGCTCGGCGATCAAGGGGCGCAGCCGTCTCATGCTGTAGACGTGTATCGCGCCTATATAGGGCACAAAAAGCGCGAGCCCGAGCAGCATCGCGTCAAGCATGATGGTGCCGGGTGTCGCGCCGATGCGTCCAACGAAAGTGGCGCTGTTGAAGATGCCGCCTTTTGAATCGGTCAGGTTAAGCTTCGTACTGCCAGAGGCAAAGGCGACGGTGCTGGGAACGCCGATTTTGCCGCTCGCATCGACACGTGCATAAGTGATCGTGGTGTTGTTGCCGGGCGGTGCATTGACGTGAAAGAGAACGGAGGTGCCGGTAGGCCCTGCCACGCTGCCGGAGCTGCCGGTCGAACCGATCGATTGGCTATAGCTCGTGACCTTGCCGCTTGCATCCGTGAGAGTGACGTTCAACGTGCCGCCCTGGAGGGCAAACCACAAGGTTCCGCCGAGCAGCAGGAGTGGAATCAAAACCATCGCGACAAATACGAAGGGTTTGATCCGCCGCATGGTTTCCTTGATACATGCGGCGATCTCGAGCTTTTGTGTTTCGCTTACGAAAAACCGTTGCTTGGGGCCGAAGAACCAGGCGTTGTTCGCCTGGAACACGTAGCCGCCATCGATCTTTTTGAACGGGATCTCTTCGACACCCTCATATAACCCGGCCATGACTTTTCTCCCTGACGGTTTGGCCTGAGCCAATGTCTCCGTCAGGGTAGTCGTATGAGCGATGCCTCCGGTTCAGTGTGCGCGAGATCACTTCAGCACAACGACCTTGGTGCCGACCTTGACCTTGTTGTAGAGATCGATGACGTCGCGGTTCGTCATTCTGATGCAGCCGGACGAAACGGCGGCGCCGATCGTGTCCTCTTCGTTCGAACCATGAATGCGGTACTCGGACGAGCCGAGATAAAGTGCGCGCGCGCCGAGCGGATTGTCCATGCCGCCCGCCATATGGCGCGGCAGATCGGGGCGGCGCTTCAGCATGGCGGCGGGCGGCGTCCAATCCGGCCATTCGCGCTTGCGCGAGACCGTCTTCGTGCCCGACCAGCTGAAGCCTTCGCGCCCCACGCCGACGCCATATTCGATGGCTTGGCCATCGCCGAGCACATAATAGAGCCGGCGCTCCGTGGTCGAGATGACGATATCGCCTTTCTTGAATTGCGGATGTTTCCAGACGACGACCTGCGGCGGTATGGCCTGCTGATGAAAGATGTTGAGGAAGTCGGCCAAGGGCCCGCTGTTAAGCGGGTTATTCGCATACGCCGGCGAACTGAATGAGAGCGCGATGAAAGCTGATAGAACCCATGTACGTCCGTAACTCATTGATGATCCCCCGCGCGGTATCTGGTGCCGCAACGCCTGCAAAACCCGATCGAATGTTTAGGTCGAAATGCGGCCGGAATCGGGACACGCCGCTCGGTTGCTTGATCGTCTCATAGCGGTGGCCATATTAAGTCACGGCAAAGCTCGCTCATATCTTAAGTTGAAGGAGGGCAAAGCATGACGGTGAACACCATGAAACTTCCTGGAGCGGATCATCCGATCACGATCGAGCGCAATCCCGCGCATGTGACCGTCTCCGTCGCAGGCAAAGTGATCGCCGATACGAAAGAGGCTTTGATTTTGCGCGAATCCACCTATCCGGCGGTTATCTACATTCCGCGCAAGGACGCCGACATGTCGCTCCTGGAGCGGACGGATCTTTCCACCTATTGCCCCTATAAAGGCGATGCCTCCTATTACAGCCTCCCGCAGATCGGCGGGGACAAGGCCGCCAATGCGGTCTGGACCTATGAGCAACCTTACGAGTCCGTCGCGGCGATCAAGGGCCATCTGGCTTTTTATGCCGATCGCGTCCTGATTGTCGAAGAGCCTGTGGCTTAACCGGAACGCCGCTCTATATCCGGGTGACCGATCCTCGATACGGAAGCTGTCATGAGCGCATTGTTCTCCCCCATCACGTTGCGGAGCCTGACGCTCCGCAACCGCGTCACCGTCTCGCCCATGTGCCAATATTCGGCCGAAAACGGCGAGGCCAATTCATGGCATATGGTTCATATGAACACGATGGCGCTTTCGGGCGCCGCCATGTTCTGCATCGAGGCGACGCATGTCGAACCGGAGGGCCGCATCACGCCCGGTTGCCTCGGTCTTTACAATGATGCCACGGAAGACGCGCTGCGGCCGATCCTGGCCGCGATCCGCAAGCACTCCAAGGCCGCTGTCGCGATGCAGATCGCACATGCTGGCCGTAAGGGCTCGAGCTACAAGCCCTGGGAAGGCGGCAAGCAGATCCCGCTCGATGACGGCGGCTGGGTGACCTATGCGCCTTCCGCCGTTCCGCATCGCGAGGGCGAGCTGCTGCCGCAAGCGCTCGACGCGGCCGGGATCAAACGGGTGCGCGACGCCTTCGTTGCAACGGCGCAACGTGCCGCGCGGCTCGGCATAGATGCGCTCGAGATCCATGGCGCGCATGGCTATCTCATCCATGAATTTCTCTCGCCCATCGCTAATCATCGCACCGACGGCTATGGCGGCTCGCTTGAAAACCGCATGCGGCTCGCGCTTGAAGTGTTCGAGGCCGTGCGCGCCGTTTTCCCGGCCGAGAAGCCGGTCGGCTTCCGCGTCTCGGGAACCGATTGGGTCGAGGGCGGCTGGGATCTCGAACAAACCATCGCCCTTGCCAAGGAGCTGCAAAAGCGCGGCGTCGATTGGATCGATGTCTCGTCAGGCGGCGTATCGCCCTTGCAGAAAATCCCGATCGGGCCTGGCTATCAGGTGCCCTTGGCGGAAGGCGTGAAGGCGGCAACGGGCCTTACGACATTCTCGGTCGGATTGATCACCGAGCCCAAGCAGGCGGAAGAGATCGTCGCAAGCGGCAAGGCCGATCTCGTCTCGCTGGCGCGCGGCATGCTCTACGATCCGCGTTGGGCCTGGCATGCGGCAGCCGCGCTTGGAGGTACCGTCGATGCGCCGCCGCAATATTGGCGCGCGCCGCCGCATGGGGTAAAGGGCCTCTTCGGCGACATTGTCGACGGGAACAGGTAGGCCTCGGCCGGCGGCTTCAACGAAAAGTGATCGCGCCTGCGAGTGCGAGGAGGAGCGCGGGCGGCATGACGAGGACGCCCAGTTTCAGAAATGTGATCGCGTTGACGTTCTGGCCTTCGCGCCGCAAGGCGGTGAGCCAGAGGATTGTCGCAAGCGATCCTGTCACCGAAAGATTCGGGCCGAGATCGACGCCGATCAAAATCGCACGCGTGATCTGATCGGGCACGTGCGCGCTTTGAATTGCGCCGCCGGCGATGAGGCCCGCAGACAGATTGTTCATCAGATTGCTGATGAAGGCGATGGCGATGCCTGAGCCCCAGGCTGTAGCCTCGGCGGAGCGCGCGCTTTGCTCACTCAGAAATGTACTCAGCGCATGAATGAGACCCGTATGGTCGAGCGCTTCGACGAGCACGAAGAGACCTGCGACGAGCGGCAGCACGCCCCATGAGATGTCTTTAATCATCTGCCAAGGGGCTTTTCGTTCGCCGATCAGAACGACCGCCGCCGTCGCCGCGCCCGCGATCGCCGTCGGCAGGCCGAGCTGAATGTCGAAGGCGGAAGCGGCGAGCAAGACCGCCGCGGTCATCGCGATGCCGACGGCGGCTATTTTCCCCGCGCGCGACAGATCCGGCAGGGAAACATCCGTGGCGATCTTCTGTTTCAAATTTTTGCTCTGCGTCCAGCGCAGGACCGCGAAAGTCGCGGCAATCGAAAGGCACGAGGCGAGCCCATAATGCGTCAGCCACGCCATCAGCGGCGGCATATGGTTTCCATAGATGACGAGATTGGCGGGGTTGGAAATGGGCAAGACGAAAGAGGCCGCATTGGCGATAAAGGCGCAGATCAACAGATAGGGCAGGGGCTCTTCGGCTTTGGCGGTCTTGACCGCCGCGGCTACCGCGGGCGTCAAGACGACGGCCGTCGCGTCATTCGACAGAAAGGCCGTGACGAACGCTCCGACCACGTAAATGAAAAAGAAGAGCCGATGCGCCGAGCCCTTGGCGCTTCGCGCCGCAATGGCGGCGAGCCAATCGAACAGGCCTTCCTGCCGGGCGACTTCGGCAAGCAGCATCATGCCGGTCAAGAAGAGATAGACGTCCGTGCCCTTCGCGATACCGGTCAGCGCAGCTTCCGCCGGCAATAGGCCAAAGACAAGCAGAAGCACCGCGCCGAGAACCGCCCACAAAGCTTCGGGCAGGTTCCAGGGCCGAAGGATGACGCCGAGCGTGGCCGCGCCGGCAATGACCCAGGTCAAAATCTGTACGAGCGAGAGGCTTGCGTTCATGCTCAGGCGTCTTTCGCTCCACGCACCGGCGCCTGTGCGGTTCATCATGCCGCTACATCGGCTTTTGTCTCGGTCAAAATTAAGGCCGCGGCACTGACCGCCGCGGCCCTGGAATATGGATTGGCGTTTGAAATCTACTGCTTGTCTTGACCCTGACCCATGACTTCGCTGAGCTTGTCGTAATATTTGCTGACCACCGCGGTATTGCCCTGGAACTGCAGCGGCGTGACCGATTTCAACGCCGCGTTCAATTCGGACAGCGTTTCTTTTTTCTCAGCGGGAGCCATCTTCTTATCGGCTTGCACGTCGGCGATTTCCTTTTTGAGGACGACGTCCTGGCCGACATATTTCTTTGTCTCGGGATCGAAGCCGGCGAGCACCATATTGATGTTGGCGGTGACATTGTCATAGTCGGCGAAGCTGGCGAAGCCATGTTTTTTGGCGATGACTTCGAGCTGTGCAAGGACCTTCGGATCGGGCGCCGCATCCTCAGGCAATTTATCGATGATCGGGCTGATTTCCGCGTTGGCTGCGAGCGAATCTTCGATCTGCTTGTCGGTGAGCGCGATCTGCTTCACCGCGGGTTGTTCGGGTTGCGCACCGGGGGGCGGTCCGCCTTGCGGCCCGGCGGCGGGCGGCGGCGCAGCCGGCGGCCGGCCTTGCGCGAAGGCTGGAACAGAAACTGTCAATAAGATCATGGTGCTCAACGCGGTCGCAGCGGGAAAAATATTGAAGCGCATAAAAGGCCTCTTCTCGGCTCAGGGAACGAACGGCCTATCTAATTTTGTTTTGCGTCCCGGTCAAAGCGGAGCTGCGCGCGTGGTATTTGTTGCATGCGCATGACGGGCGAGCGCGGGCGCCGTTACCATCTTGGCCATGTCATTCGTAACATCTTAGCGGACGGTTGAAACAGTCTGACAGCGTAGCGGTTCTATGGTCGCGGCCAAGGAGAACGCTCATGAAACATATGAAGCAATTGCCGTTTGCCCTGACCCTTGGCCTCATCCTCCTCGCGCCGCCGAGCGGGGCGTTGGAGAACAGCCCCGTCACGATACATCCGGTGCTGTCGACCTCCGAGACGTCGAGCGGGCAAAAGATCGTGCTGCCGCAGAAAGATGCGCATATCAGCGTGTCGGTCTACGACATCGCGGCGGGCGCGGTGCTGCCAGAGCACCTGCATCCCTTTCCGCGCTACGGCTATGTCCTGTCCGGGACCTTGCAAGTGGTCAACACCGAGAATGGCAAGGTCGATGAATATAAGACCGGCGATTTCATCGTGGAATCGGTCGATCAATGGCACCAGGGCGCGAATATCGGACAAGAGCCCGTCAAACTCCTGGTGATCGACATGACCGAGGGCGAGAACAAGAACACGGTGCTGAAATAGAGGGGCGTGGGGTATCGCGCTCCGACCTTTGCTGGGGCGGTTCGATACAATCGGATCGACAATCTTCGCGTCGCGCGCTTTACTCCGATCGACGGATAGAGGCCGCACGGGAGAGGCTTGATGACCCAGATGACCGGCAGCGCCGCCAGGGTTCGGGACGGCTTTCTTAAAAATTTTCGCTGTGGCAATCTATTTTATGCTCTGACGATCGCATCGCTTATGTCGGGCGGAGCGGTCCTGGAAGCGCAAGCCGCGCCGCAGATTGTCGGCGGCACCACGGCCGAGATCGCCGACTTTCCCTACCAAGCCGGTCTGTCGCTTGGTCCGAGACATGACGATAAAGGCGATCACTATTACAGATGTGGCGCATCCCTCATATCGAGCCGTTGGATCCTGACGGCGGCGCATTGCTTCGTCGATTACGACTTCACCAGTCATCATAGCATTGCTTGGACCGATCCCAGTCTTGTCCTCGTCAGGATGGGCGCCAATGACTTTCATTCGCCCAACGCGATACACCCGGCAGTCAGCAAAGTGCTGCCGAGCGAGGATTACGATCCGGCCGACGCCACTATCGTCTTTCACGAAAACGATATCGCTTTGATCAAACTGGCCGAACCACTGACCTCCGAAACTCCGGTCGCGCTCAATTCCCAAGCGGATCTCTCGGGGGAGGCGATTGCTACAGGATGGGGTAGAACAACTGAGCATGGGACAGACTCCGATCTTCTGATGAAGGTCACACTGCCGCTCGTCTCGAACAGCATCTGCCGCAAAACGGAGAAAAACGAGACGATCACCGATGAAATGCTATGTGCGGGCCGCGACGCAGGTGGCGTAGGCACCTGCCAGGGAGACAGCGGCGGCCCGCTTGTCCAGACCCAACGCCAAGCGGACGGCACGTCTCGCAAAGTCCAGATCGGCATTACGTCTTTCGGTACGGGATGCGCCCGGCCGCATGAATATGACGTCTATACGCGGGTCAGTTCTTATGTGAATTGGGTTGCGATGACGATCATCCGCAACGACATTGACGAAAGCGGGATCGATCGTCTCACCGATATGAGCTGGATCGACGCGGCGCTTACGGCCGATCATGTCAAATCGATCGCCCGGGCCAGTTACGATTCCAATGCCACGTTTCAGCCGGAGCTTGCGGAAAAACTGGTTGGACTTTGGCGCGTTCAATCGAGCCTCGGGAATCGATTCAAGACACTATCGGTCGATCAGTTCAAACTGGTGGCGAGTGCCAGCGTCGACAAAAAACTGCATGTCGACACCAAGCTTGCCAACGACTTGATTCAAAGCTTCACGCCGGCTGATCCCATCCTATCGGGCGTACTCTCGGCTGACCAAATACGGATGTACCATTTGAATGTTGCGTTGATGAAGACATCGGCTTTTGGTTACTACCAGGCCGTCATTTTGATGAAAGACGGCACGGTTGTGGTTTTGGGGAAATACCCCCCGGATGTTCGGCAGGCCAAGATGGTGTTGGTGAAAGATCCGGCGCTTGCAAAATATGTCGACGTGATCGCCGTTGGCGTGTCGGGCGTGAAAAGCTACGCGTTGAAGCGCAGTGGAGAGCTATTGGTCGCCGATTTCGTCAATCCTCTAAACGATAGATGGCCTGACGCCTGCACGGATGATTGTTGAAAGCGGCAGCGGGAAGCGTGGCGCAGGCGCGAGGCGCCTGGACAGCGAGCTGACGCCCTTGCCTATGCCGGCAGGACGATCACTTTCGTCTTGACTGGCGTTCGGGGATAGAGGTCGAGCATGTCCTGCGTGAGGAGGCCGGTACAGCCGCTCGTAATATTGGTCCCGATCGTCTCGGGATCGCTGGTGCTGTAGATCGTGTAGAGCGTGTAAACGCCGTTCTGATAGAGGTGGAGCGTGCGGGCGCCGAGCGGATTGTCGAGACCTGGCGGCATCCCGCCGGCATATTGGCGCGCCTCCGGCTGGCGCGCGATCATCTCCTTAGGCGGCGTCCAGATGGGCCATTCGGACTTGCGCCCGACATAAGCCTCGCCGCTCCACAGGAACCCCGAGCGGCCGACATTGGCGCCATAGCGGGTGGCGTTTCCGTCGCCTTCGATGCGGTAAACATAATAATGGCTGGGATCGACGATAATCGTACCGGGCGCTTCATTGCTGGCGTAGCGCACGGTCTGCCGAAAATATTTCGGATCGACCTTGCTGAGATCGGCCGCCGGGATCGGGAATTTCTCGGTGGGCACCGGCCCGTAGAGCTTGGCCGCCTCGGCACGGAGCCGATCATCATCTGACACGCAACCGGCGAGCCCGAGCGTGCCGAGACTGGCTGCGGAACCGATCAGAAACGACCGGCGGTTCAGAAGCCCCGACCGAAGCTGAAGCCGAGCTCCCTCGTCATTCTCGCCGGCATCGGCAATTCCATGGTCCATGATCATACTCACACATACACTGAACGTCTTGCTGAGCTGAGATTGCCGTCACAGGGCCCAATTGGCAAGTTTGGGCCTTCATGATCGTTTCGATGCAGCGCGACGTGTGGCTGTTAGGTCACGTGGACGTGTCGACTTTGAGGCGTGGCACGAGGCGAAGCGGCGCCTTTGGGACGCCGCCGGGGCCTCCAGCGATGCGGCCCCGTCCGGGCGGGGTGGCCTCGGTGACTGGAGCGTCGCGGATGTGCCGGATGGACATAAACTTCGGCGGGGCATGGCGGGCTTGACCTCGGCCATATGGGCGCGGATGGCTCAGCGCCAAGCGGTAAGGTCCACGCGGTCTCGCCGGAGTGGTCATGCGCGGACTTGATCCGCGCATCCAGGAACGCGGGTCGCCGAAAGGCGCCAACGCCTGCGATCTACGCCTGGATGGCCGGGACAAGCCCTGTCAAACATGCATTGCGCCTGGATGCGCGGATCAAATCCGCGCATGACGGCTGAGAGGCGTGTGCCTCGCTAACTCAAAACCCGCCATTCATCTCTTGGCGGCGAGCAAAGCGATCCGCCTCGCCGAAAATCTCCGCCGCCGGATGAATGGCGAGATCTGACATGGGGCTGCGGCCATCGCGATCTCTTGCGACGTGATCACGAAGCGCATGGCGTTTGCATGCACGTCCGCGTCGTTGTCCCAACCGCGGCCCGCGGTACACGCGCCGGAGCTTGGCCCGGCGGAGGCGGAGCTTTATAAAGGGGGTGGAACCCCGATCTGGAGAGCCAGGAGCAAGTGATGGCTGAAATTGAAATGTATGCGACGCAGACCTGCGACTATTGCGCGGACGCGAGAACCTTATTCAAAAAGAAAGGCGTGACCTATAAGGAAATCGACGTGACCGGGTCGAAGGAGCTGCGCAAGGAGATGACCAAGCGCGCCAATGGCGGCGACACGGTCCCGCAAATCTTCATCGATGGCAAACATATCGGGGGCTACGACGATATGCGTGCGATGGACAAAAAAGGCTTGCTCGATCCGCTGCTCGGCAAGACCGCATAGAGCTTGCATGATCGCCTATCTGCTAGAGCGGGATGTGGAAAAGTGTGAGCGGTTTTCCGCCCAGCAATCAAGGTTACGCAGATTGCGTAAACTTATCTGCTATCCCGCTCCAACCTACGTGATCTAATGAACGCAGGCAACGAAACGGCGGCCAACATCGATGCGGCGTTGGCCGGCGTTACGCGGCAGGGCGCGCGGTTCCATGACGACCATGGGACGAAGTCCCGGTTGCTCGAACAAACTGAAATTTGCCGGATCAAACGTCTGTTTCGGGCGATTCACGGGCAACCCCTGAACGACCGAGCACGGGAAGCTGGCGTTGGTGAAAGACGACCCGGCGCTTGCGAAATATGTCGACGTGGTCGCCGATTTCGTGAATGCTCTCAACGATAGATGGCCCGACGCCTGTACGGATGATTGTTGAAAGCGGGTGGGGGAAGTGCGGAGCAGGCGGGATTGGGGTGCAAGCGTGGTGAGAGCGGGGTCTTCACACGCAAAGACGTGATCCGTCAAAGACCTCATCCTGAGTAGCCACCCTCTCAAGGGACGAGTCTCACGAGTTCGCCCGCGCTGGTCGCTGGGGTTCTATCGCAGAGCGGTCTATTTGCGGCAAAATGTTACTCATTGTCTGTCGACTCATACACTACATCGCACCACAATTTCTTCGTGAAAAATCATGAACTCGTCAGACAGTTTGGTCTTGAGGTCAAACGTCGCCGAACAGAACTGGGTATAACCCAAGAGGTGTTTGCGGATATTTCCGGTCTTCATCGCACGTATATAAGCGGTATCGAGCGTGGCGATAGAAATCCAACTATCGATATAGTTTTTACCATCGCCCGTGCTCTCAAGTGTGAGCCAATCGATATTTTGCCCAAGCTAAGTAATCAAAAATGACGCTTTGTAACAAGCCCATTTCTGGGCGTTCCAAATACGAGGCGTTGATCCAAAGATGTTGCGCTCGCGAAGTCGGCCATAATGGTCCTTGCGCTGAGTACGCATATTTGTCTCACTTCGAAAAAGTCGCGCCCCGTGTGGCCGCGAAAATCAAACGCGATGCAACCAAAACGACCGGGGCGGCATGGAAAAGTGTAGACGCCGGTCCCAATCGCATCGATCGTTGGGTAATGCTCCTTCCAGATGCTACGCTGAAGAAAGATTTTCTTATCGACTTGGTCGCCATGAAACCAGCGGTACAGGCAAAGCTTCGTGAGAAGGCGGCCACCTATGAAGATTGTATGGATGTATCCGCTAAACTGACTTGGGCTGCCTACCAAATGTTAAATGCGCCCATGCCTCCACCTGAAATCGAGACTTATTTAGTCGGCCGTTTCGGTAAAATGGAACCGGGAAGTACGCGCTGTATAGTTTGCCGCGATTTCCTTGATTTCAATAGCTTCGAAGGAGCGCAGCGAGGCAGAGCTCTGATTGAAACCGCGCATTCGAACCCGCGCTTACATAACCCCGAAAATGTAGGCTTTGCGCATCGCGAATGTAATATAGCCCAAGGTGGACTTTCGCTCTCCCAATTTTACGATTGGATACGCACCATCATCGCCCGAGTTGATGCGGGAGCGGACGCGAAAGTTGAGGCCCCGGGAAGTCATAGCTCGACTTCATAACCGAAGCCTTGAAGATATGCTGAATGGCGAGCGCGTTCCGCAACGGCTTCTTGGAAGCGCGAAAGAGTATCGCCCCAAAGGCTGCTCGCGCGTGGGTCCGGAATTCTAATTTCGTTAATGCGGCGGCCCAATCCTCCCAATGTTGACTGGATAAAAACCAGCCGACGAATTTCGCGCTGAACGCTCGGGAGGGAGAGGCTATACAAAAGTGCCATAGGTGAAAATTTAGCCTTTGCAGATATGGAGATTATTCGCAGGTGACTTTGGATGATGCAGCGCACAGACCATTCGTGAAGAATTGCGCAGCGACCAATTTTGTAGCGACCGTCGACGACCATAAGAATGTCGCCAGATTTGAGCTTTTGTTGATTGGCGTATTGAAGGAAAAACTCTTCGCTTACACAATTCGTAGGATCATAAGAGACTTCAAAATTATGGATGTCAGACGTCCGTACAAACGGGATATCTCCTGTACCATAAGCATCGGAGCCGACCTCATGACCTTTACGAATCGAGAGAAGTTTTAGGTCTACGAGTTCGCCAAGAGACACTACGCCAGCCGACAATTGTTCTGCGTCGCGCTCAACATCCTCCGACAAGCGTTGGTCGTAATAACGCGGTACAAGATAATAAGGATCTTTAAGCGTAGCCAAGTTCCATACTTTGCGATACTTGTCTGCTGCGCGCCAGTCATTCGCAATTACGGCGAAATCATCTTGTACAAGCCGTCCGTCTAGCTTCACACTTCGGCCGCGTTTATCGTGGCCGCATGTGTAAGCAACGGCAACCCAGCAGTTATTGTTCTTTTGTTGCACTGGGGTGCGCTTGAAAAGAAGAATGTTCGTCTTTGTATCCGTACCTGGCTGAAAGGTCGTGCGCGGGCAATCAATCAGACCTTCAATTTGGCCATTGGCCCGGATGTAGTCCCAGATGTATCCGGCTCCAGCATTCCCGAAAATGCCCTCCGGTAATACTATTGCCATGCGGCCACCTTTCTTAAGGAGCCGAATGCAAAGTTCGATGAAGAGCACTTGCGGGTCCTGCGAAGCGCGGACTACAGAAGCTTGTTGCCATCCATCAGCCGTATGGTCCCAGACATGACCAAGAGCGAATTGTTCAAGTGTCGCCTTATCTGTGACGCCGATTTTTGCTCCAAACGGTGGATTGGTCAGAACGTAATCGAAACTTTCCAATGATACATTTTTCGCGCTTATCTGATCGAAAGAAAGTGAATTGGCGTTGTGAACGCGGACATCCCCGGATTGGTCATGAATGGTCGAGAGAGCCGACGCAAGCAGCGAAAGGTCATGGTCCTTGTCGATACCAATCACCGTCCCAGATGAACCATTGCGCTTCCAATTATCGAGAACAGCAGACAAAAAGCCACCGGTCCCACACGCGGGGTCGATGACTCTGCTCCCTGCTTCCGGTGCAAGAATATCGACCATTGATCGGACGACTGACCGCGGCGTGAAGAACTGCCCTTTGTCACCCCTAAGTCGAGGTCCCATGAGAGCTTGAAATGCATCACCAAATGTATGGGATGGCGAGGAAACTAGATCGATTTTCTGTAGTAAGCTGAAAGCATGGCGCAAGGCGCTGTCATCGAGGGTGAAACGGTCGTCTAATGTTATAGATGTAGGGTACAGCCGAGCTAATGCTGGTAATAGTATTAAGTTTGCAGAGGCGGTTCCAGCTGTAAAAAGTGAAACCTCTAAAAGTATGCTTCGTTTGGCATAGCCTATTGATATCAGTATTAACTTAGATAAGTCTGATAATATTCTTTCACTTCGAGATACCGTACTATTTGAGTACAGATGATAATAAAGATCACGAAATAGCTGCTCTGTATTATCATTTGAAAGCGCGAGCTGCATGAATCGATACCTCTTAAAACATACGATGAGTATCGAAACACGATGTGTCAACTGGTTCGCGTAGGTATCAACTATTTATCCGCTGCAGGCCGTCCGAGCCATGACGATGGACCAAACATAGAGCCGGAAATTGATTCTGGGCTGTGGGTAAAATGGAATGCTGCCTATCTTGTGTCCAACCTCACCCCGGCGGTGAAAACCGCAACAGGCTCGTGCCATTGGCCTTCAACCAGGCTTCGGCGCGATCGACGTCGGGCGTGAGCTTGCTGGCCACTTTCCAGAACGGCGGCGAATGATCCATGTGCATCAGATGCGCCACTTCATGCGCGGCGAGATAGTTCAACACAAAGCCCGGCGCCATGATGAGCCGCCAGGAAAAATTCAAAGAGCCAGTTGATGAACACGAGCCCCAGCGGCTCGTCGTATCGCGCAACGTGATCTTGCGCGGACTGACGCCGATCTTCGCGCTATGGCGCATCACCGCATGTTCGATATCGCGCTTGGCTTCGCGCACCAGATAATCATGCACGCGGCGCGGGAGATGCGGCGCCTCTCCGCTGACGCAAAGCAAAGGCACCGTGTCGGGCGTCTTGGCGGGCTCGATCCATACTGTTCCCCGCACGGCCGGCCGATGCACGATCTTGTGCAAGGTTCCGCGCAGCGGCACATGTTCGCCTGCACCAAAATGTTTCGGCGCGGGCAGACGATCGAGACGCGCGCCGATCCAGGCGGCGTGACGTTCGGCAAAAGTCTTGGCGCTGATGAGCGACGAGCGCGGCGGCATTGTGAGAATCACATCGCGCGTCGCCGCGCGCACGCGCAGCGTGAAACGCCGCGCGGTTGCGACGCGCTTCAATAAAACGCGATAGGACGATCCCGCATGTGAGACATCGATGAAGCTCACTTCGGTGATGCGCGGCGCGTGTCTGGGTTTGAGGCCTAGCATAGCTTGAGATTAACGAGACAAACCCCGAGTCGCCAAGGGGAAACGGCCGGACATAGTCAGGCTGGCGCAATGTCTTTTCGGGGAGGGTAGGTAGGCTTAAGCTCGGCTGTTGGGGAGGGCGGCAGCCCTCTCCCGGTGGGAGAGGGTGGCTTGCAGAGCAAGCCGGGTGAGGGGTTACGGTCTTAGACTTGAGGGGCGGTAACCCCTCATCCGCCTCGCATCCGCTCGGCACCTTCTCCCTCAGGGAGAAGGGGGCCGCCGTCGAGTCACACCAATCCCGCGTGGAAGGCGCGGATGCGCGGCGCCACTTCAGCGCGATAGCGCGAGCCGTTGAAGACGCCGTAATGGCCGACATTGGCCTGTTCGTAATGCATCTTCCGCTTGTCCGGGATGTTCTCGCAGAGGTCCTGCGCGGCCAAGGTCTGGCCAATGCCCGAAATATCGTCCTTCTCGCCCTCGACCGTCATCAAGGCGACGCGCTTGACGGCCGAGAGATCGACCCTCGTGCCGCGATGCATCATTTCGCCTCTGGGCAGAAGATGCTCGACGAAGACCGTATCCACGGTCTGCAGGTAGAATTCCGCGGTGAGATCCATGACGGCCAGATATTCGTCATAAAACTCGCGCTGCTTGTCCATCGAATCCTCGTCGCCTTGGATCAGATGTTTGAACATGTCGATATGGGCCGAAACATGCCGGTCGAAATTCATCGCCATGAAGCCGGACAATTGGAAAAAGCCAGGATAGACGGTGCGGCCGAAGCCAGGCAACGGAAACGGAACAGGGTGCACGCAATTGGCGCGGAACCAGGCGCTGCCGCGTTTCTGGGCGAGCAGATTGACGGCGGTCGGGCTGCGGCGCGTGTCGATTGGGCCGCCCATCAATGTCATCGAAGCGGGCACATGCGGATTGCCGGCGGCTTCCATCAGGGCGACCGCCGCGATGAGCGGCACGGCCGGCTGGCAGACGCCGAGCGTATGCAGGGGGATGCCGTCGTTTTCGCGGCTCAGCGCCCCGCACATATCGATGAGATAATCGACATAATCGTCGAGATCGAAATGGCCGGCGCTGGGCGGCACCAGGCGCGCATCGGCCCAATCCGTGATGTAGACGTCATAATAGGGCAGGAAGGCTTCGACCGTTCCGCGCAGCAGCGTAGCGTGATGGCCCGACATGGGGGCGACGATCAGCAGTTTGTCCTGGCGCGGCGCCGGGCTCGTCCATTGCCGCTCGAAGCGGATGAGTTTGCAAAAGGGCTTTTCCCAGACGATGCGTTCCAGGATCTCGACCGGCTCGCCGGCGACGGTCGTGACGTCCAGTCCGAAAGCAGGCTTGCCGTAACGGCGGGTCAGGCGCTCGAAAATTTCCGCTGAGGCGGCGAGATTGCGCCCGATATGAGTATGGGCCATCGGATTGAGCGGGTTTTTGTACCAAAGACGCGTCGCATCCGACATGGCGCGGGCCGGCGCCAGGGCCAGATAGGCAATTTCATGCAGCTGATAAGAATAAGGAGTCATGGTTGAGACCTATGAATCCGCGGGAAAAGTCCCGCGAGGTATTCCGATATCACGCAACCCGCTTACCGCATTGCAGCAAAATCATGCACTGCACAATAGATGGGGTCAATCACCTCTAAATCAACAGAACCGAAGGGTTCTTGTTGTCGCATTCAAACTGCAACAATTCTGAAACAAAAACGATGAATGGAAATCCATCTTTTGCGTGAATCGACTCATTCTTAGGAAAGCGTTGCCAAATTGGCTCACTCGCCTGTCTGAAGCAGGCTGCCGATCCGTCTTGCGCTCTGCATCAGCGCGAAAAACACGCCGATCGAGATGCCGAACAGCACGATGTTCAGACAAAAGGCTTCCGCCATAAGGTCGAGGCGAAGCTGCTGCTCGAGCAAAAGCGCGCGCATGCCTTCGAAGACATAGGCCGGCGGCAGGCACCACGCGATCGGCTGCAGCCAAGCCGGCAGCACGGAAACCGGGTAATAGACGCAGGCCAGAGGCAGAATCAAAAACATCACGGTCCACATGAGGTTTTCGGCGCCGAGTCCGTTGCGCAGCACGAGGCCGGCCGTGATGAGACCGATCGACCAGCTCGTCAGGATCAGATTGACGAAGAAAAGCGCGAGCCCGACCCCAAGGCTCCAAAGATTGAAGCCGAAGAACCAGATCGCGAGAAGTGTGACGGGCACGAGCCCGAGCGCGAGGCGGATGAGGCTCATCGCCATCAAGGAGACGATAAGTTCCGACGAGCGCAAGGGGCTCATCATCAGATTGCCGATGTTGCGCGACCAGATCTCTTCAAGAAAGGAGAGCGAAAAACCAAGCTGGCCGCGAAACAATATGTCCCAGAGCATGATCGCGCCGATCAAGGTTCCGGCGGCCAGCGTCGCGCGCGAGGCGAGGGTTTGCGTCTGCGGCAGATGCGCGAGATAGGTCTGCAAAAAGCCCCATGTCACCATTTGGACCGCGGGCCAATACATGAGATCGAGAATGCGCGACCAGGACGAGCGCAACAGATAGGTATAGCGCCGGATCATGGCGCCGACGCGCCGCAGCGAGAAAGACTGAGAAGAATAGGAGGACGGCATCAATCGACTTTCGTATCGGCTTGCTGCGATGCCGCATGCCCGCGTTCGCGGGCGACGTCGAGAAACACGTCTTCAAGCGTATCGCGGCCGAAGCGCTCAAGGAATTCGGCGGGCGATCCATCGCCGACGATCTTGCCTTTCTTCAGCATGATGATGCGGTCGCAGAGCCGTTCGACCTCGGCCATATTATGCGAGGCCAAGAGGATCGTCGCTTGATGCGCGTGCCTATACTCTTCGAGATGGGTGCGGATCCAGTCGGCTGTGTCCGGGTCGAGCGAGGCGGTCGGTTCGTCGAGCAGAAGAATCTCGGGCTCGTTGATGAGCGCCTTGGCGAGCGCGACACGCGTCTTCTGTCCGGCCGAAAGCTTGCCCGATTGCCGGTCGAGAAGCTCTTCGAGCGCGAGCGAGCTTGCGAGTTCCGCAATGCGGGCTTCGATGTCGCGCATCCCGTAAAGCTGCGCGAAGACATGCAGGTTCTGGCGCACGGTAAGGCGATGCGGCATGTCCACATAGGGGCTTTCGAAATTCATCCGCGCCAGAACGCTGTGGCGGTCGCGCGTCATGTCGTGGCCGAGGACGCGCACGCTGCCGGAGGTCGGCAGGATGAGGCCCATGATCATCCCGATCGTCGTGGTCTTGCCGGCGCCATTGCCGCCCAGCAGTCCGGTGATCGAGCCTTGCTCGATCGCAAACGAGATCTTGTCCACCGCGGCGACGGATTTGAAGTGCTTCGACAAAGCCTCGACTTTGATCGCAGGCAGGGTGTCGGCCGGTTTCATCAAGGCGCCTTCCATCCTGCCTCCATTGCGCGTTCGAAAAGATGATGGACTTTTGCGGCGCCGCCATGTTCCAAGATGGGGTCAAAAGCGGGGATCATCGCAACACCGCTCAAGGAACACTTTATTCATGGCACATGATCTCGACATTGATCTCGGCCGTAAATCGAGGCGTCTGCGCGTCGATACGCCGGTCCGGCTGCGCTGGCTCGCGGTCTTCGGCCAGACGATGGCGGTGTTTATCACGCATTTCGGCTTGGGCTTTCCCTTGCCGTTCGGGTTATGTCTGCTCGTCATAGCGGCTTCCACCTGGCTCAATGTCGGACTGCGCTTAAGGTTCGGCCGCAGCGACCGGTTTCAGGAGGGGCCGGCCGCCGCCATGCTCGCCTATGACCTGTTGCAATTATCGGCGCTTCTTTATCTGACGGGCGGCATCGAGAACCCGTTTTCGCTTCTCTTCCTCGCGCCGATCATGATCTCGGCGGCATCCTTGTCGGGCCGCAGCACATTCGGGCTGACCCTGCTGATGATCGCCGCCGCGACGGCTCTGACCTTCCATCATTATCCCTTGCCCTGGTTTCCGGGCGAGACGCTCGACCTGCCATTTCTCTATCTCGCAGGCATTTGGACGGCGATCGTGCTCGGCGCGGCTTTCACGGCGGTCTATGCCTCACGCGTCGCCGAGGAAGCCCGAAAGCTCGCCGACGCCTTGGCGGCGACCGAACTCGTCATTGCGCGCGAACAGCATCTGACCCAGCTTGACGGGCTCGCCGCCGCGGCCGCCCACGAACTCGGCACGCCGCTCGCGACCATCACGCTCGTTGCCAGGGATCTCGAAAAGCAGCTTGCGTCCAACCCGACCTATCGCGAGGATATGGCTCTGCTGACCCAGGAAGTCGCCCGGTGCCGGACGATTTTAGGCAAGCTCACCTCTCTCGGCGATGATTCCACCTCAATTCTCGGCGATATGAGCCTGCGGCTTCTGCTCGAGGAGGTGGTCGGTCCGCAGCGGGATTTCGGTGTGGCGATCACGATCTCGTGCGATGGCCCAGGCTCCGCGCCGGTCTCCCGGCGCAATCCGGGGCTTATTTACGGCCTCGGCAATCTCATTGAAAATGCCATCGATTTTGCGAAATCCGAGGTTCGCATTATCGGGCAATGGACCAATAGCACTGTGAAGGTGGTCATCGAGGACGATGGCCCCGGCTTTTCGCCGGACGTTATCTCGCGGCTCGGCGAACCCTATGTAACGACGAAGACCGACCGCCGCGCCAAGATCGAGGAGGGCTCCGGGCTTGGGCTTGGGCTTTTTATCGCCAAAACACTCTTGGAACGCTCCGGAGCCAAGGTCGAGATGGACAATGTTACGCCGCCGAAAAGCGGGGCAAAGATCACGATTCGCTGGCCGCGCGCTGTTTTCGAGGGAGGGCGCAGCATTCCGACGAGGGAGGAGCTTCAGGCGGCTTGGCGGTAAAAGTCTATTTTGGTTTGGCATCAAGCCGTTAGCCAAAACCTCAGATCATGCTCATATTTTGTGCCAAAAGCCGCTACAGACGGCTAGAATAGAATTAAGAAAGGCGCCAACCGATGAAAAATGACATTGCCGACCCGCCACCAGAGGCAAAAACCAGCGAAGCCATGCTCCCGCCGCTCTCCGACGCGGAGAAATCGCTTCTTATCGTCGATGACGACAAGCCGTTTCTGACCCGCGTCGCGCGCGCCATGGAAACCCGCGGGTTCATCGTCTCGCAGGCTTCGTCCGTGGCCGAGGGGCTGGCCGCGATCGCCAAAGCGCCGCCGGCATTCGCCGTGATCGACATGCGGCTCGCCGACGGCAACGGCCTCGACGTGATTTCCGAATTGAAGGCGAAGCGCCCGGATGCGCGCGGCATCATCCTCACCGGCTATGGCAATATCGTCACGGCGGTGACGGCGGTGAAGCTCGGCGCCTTCGACTATCTGGCAAAACCGGCCGATGCCGACGAGATCTTCAATGCATTGATGGCGACGCGGCACGACAAGGCCGAACTGCCGGAAAACCCGATGTCGGCCGATCGCGTGCGCTGGGAGCATATTCAGCGCATCTACGAGCTCTGCGGCCGTAATGTTTCGGAGACCGCGCGGCGGTTGAACATGCACCGGCGTACCTTGCAGCGCATTCTGGCGAAACGCGCGCCGCGGTAATAATCCCGACCGTCGATGCCGTCATGCGCGGACTTGATCCGCGCATCCAACAACGTTGCTTCTCGTAAGCGGCGATTGCCTAACATCTTGCGTGCGCCTGGATGCGCGGATCAAGTCCGCGCAGGACGCGCCCAACGTTTCGGGATTATCCTTCCACCTCACCAATTCATGCCGGTTGCCCGACCTGAACGCGCATGACCTTTTAAGGAGATGCATAAACTGTAAAAGTGATCTCGCATTGAATACTTGCGAGCGAGGAAAGCGTCTCATTGGATATTGAAAAGGATGCTTCGTGAGGTTCACGACCTCCTTGAATGCCTATGTCCAGCCTTCGAAAATCGCATCGGTCCCACAGAATTTTCCCTTCGGGCGCAAGCGATCGAATGACTCCAATGAAATTGAATAGCGTCTCTTCGAGAGACTTATAATCTTTCCCCAATTCCAGAGCCGCTTCTTGCCCGTTGTTGTTAAGGACCAACATGGACGGCTCAAGAAACTCAAGAAGCTTTTCCAGACCTCCAGAGGATCTCACGAGTAAGTCGACGTTGAGAAAGGTCGTAACAGAATTTGCCGGCGACATTGAAGACCCTTGCCGTCCAAGCACAAGCCATTTGCTCGTTAGGTCGCAGACTAATTTCAGTTTTCGACAATCACCAATTCATGCAGGCTGAACAGGCCGTCGGGATCGGTCCAAGCCTGACGCGGCGTCCAGCCCGCTTGCCGCGCGAGATCCTGAAAACCTTCGATCGTATATTTGTAGGAATTCTCGGTGTGGATCTTCTCGCCTTCTTCGAAGGCGAAGCTCTTGCCGCGTACGTCGACCGTCTGCGCGCGCTTCGACACGATGTGAATTTCGACGCGGCTCTCCGCGTCGTTGAACTTCGCTTGATGCGCGAAAGCATCGAGATCGAAATTGGCGCCGAGATCGCGGTTCGCGCGGGCCAGAATATTGAGGTTGAAAGCGGCGGTGACGCCTTGCGCATCGTCATAGGCGGCTTCGAGCCTCGTAATGTCCTTGCGCAGATCGATGCCGATCAAAAGCCGTCCGCCATTTTTCAACGTATGCGCCATGGCGGCGAGCAAGGCGCGCGCTTCGTCGGGAATGAAATTGCCGATCGTCGAGCCGGGAAAAAACCCGAGACGCGGGCGCCGTGCAAGCTCGCTCGGCAAAGTCAGATCCGCGCGGAAGTCACCAATCACCGGCAGCACACGTAATGTCGGAAACCGCGCATGCAGACGCAGCTTTGCTTCAGCAAGCGCATCGCCCGACACATCGATCGGGACATAGGCCGCAAGACTTGCCATCGCGGTAAGGACGATCTCGGTCTTGCGGCTTGAGCCCGAACCGAATTCGATCAGCACGCTGCCGGGCGGTGTATGCGCGGCTATGCTTTTCGCCTGCGCTTCGAGGATCGCGATCTCCGAACGCGTCGGATAATATTCCGGCAGTTGCGTGATCTGCTCGAAGAGTTCGCTGCCTTGCGCATCGTAGAAGAAGCGACAGGGAAGCGATTTTTGCGGCGCCGACAATCCGTCGATCAGAGCGCTAGCAAATTCATCGTCCGGCGCCAGGGCGGGGGCGGTCTTCGCGGAAATGGCAGGCGACATTCAGGCCTCGTCGGCTAGGCGCAGACCGCAAAACTGCCAGCGCTGATGGGGATAGAAGAAATTGCGATAGGTTCGACGCGCGTGTGAATCGGGCGTGACGCATGAGGCGCCGCGCAACACCTGCTCGGAGCACATGAACTTGCCGTTATATTCGCCGATCGCGCCTTCCGCCGGACGATAGCCGGGGTAGGGCGCATAGGCGCTCTGTGTCCACTCCCATACATCGCCAAAGATTTGCGACAGCATCATGTCGGTCGATGTCTTGGCGGGCAAAGGCCGCAAGGCGCCGCTATTCAGCATATTGCCTTCGACGGCAACGCTCGATGCGGCGATCTCCCATTCGAACTCCGTCGGTAGGCGCTTACCGGTCCAACGGGCGTATGCATCGGCCTCGTAAAAACTGACATGACTCACGGGCGCCGCAGGATCGACGGGGGCGAGACCATAGAGAGTCATCTGATGCCAGACGCCATCTTGCTCTTCCCAATAGGCTGGTGCCCGCCAATTGTCTTCATGGATCTTAGCCCATCCGTCGGCGAGCCAATGCTGATGGGTGTCATAGCCGCCGTCGCGCATGAATTCTTGCCATTCGCCATTGGTGACGAGGCGGTCGGCGAGCTTGAAGGGATTGACGAATACCCGATGCGGCGGCGATTCATTGTCATAGGCAAAGACCGGCTCCGCATGCCCGATCGTATAGAGACCGCCGCCGAACGAGATCCAGCGTAACGGCCGCGTATCTTGTGCCGACACCGCAAATGGCGTTTCGCGATAGGCAGGCCGCAAAGGGTTGGAACCGAACAGGCTCAGAATATCGGTCAGCAGCAATTCCTGATGCTGTTGTTCATGGTTCAAGCCGACCTCAAGAAGGTACGCGATCTGCGGTTCATGGGCTTGCCCGCTCGCAAAAAGCTGCGCGAGGCCGGCATCGACATGCGCGCGATAGCTCCGCACATCGGCGGCGCTCGGCCGCGAAAGAAGCCCGCGTGCTGGTCTTGGATGACGCGCGCCTTGTGCCTCGTAATAGGAATTGAAGCAGTAATTATAGTGCGGATCGAAAATCCGGTACCCGGATAGGAAGGGCTGCAGCACGAAGGTCTCGAAGAACCAGCTCGTATGCGCGAGATGCCATTTCGTCGGACTTGCGTCCGGAAAGGCTTGAACGGTTTGATCTTCGTCGGTGAGTGGCGCGGCGAGATCCAGCGTCAGTCTTCGTGTGGTGAGGAGATTTTGGTCCAGATCGACCGGAACCGCGCGAAGGCCATGGGTTTTGGGCTTTGCGTTCGACGGGCTTGCCATGAGAACTCCGACGGGAACGTTGGATGCTTGTCTAGGATAGTGGGGGCGTAAGCGTCGTTTCCAACCGCCTCGAGGGTCTTCCCTAAGGCCACGGGCATTTGAGAGTTGCGCGGTTAGAATGTGGGCTTTAGAGGCCGCGAAACAATAGCTGCGGCCACGGTCACTTAAACGGAATAATCTTGCAAAGGTTGCAGAATGATCGTGGAAATCTATCCTCGATCCGCAATTCGGAAAGCCGCTGGACTTCGTTACAGTCGGCAGCTCAAACCTCATGTTTCCAGCAGGTTAAGAGGCTTTCTTGCGCTTGATCGCGTCGCGCATCAGATTGAGACACTCGACCGAGGATGCCATATCGAGCGCCGTGAGGCCGAGATCCGTGTCGAAAAGCGGGTCGGCGCCAGCCGCGAGCAGCGTGGCGACGGCATTCGCGCGGCCGGAAGAGGCCGCGAACATCAAGGGTGTCGCAGCATTTACGTTAATGTGCTGCACATTGATGCCCGCATCGATGAGAAGCTGCATGTTCTCGGTGATTTCGCCGACGCAGGCGAGCCATAAAGCCTGATTGCCGTCGGCATTGACGGCATGAATATCGGCACCTGCCGCCAATAGCTCCTTGACGAAGGCGGGCGGCGCGAGCCGCACCGCGAGCATCAAAGGCGTCGCCTGATCCTTGTTATGTGTATTCACGTCATTCGGCGCAAAACCGTGCTCCGCAAGAAAAGCCTGCAGCTCTTTGCTCAGCGTCACGGACGCGGCGGCGCCAGGCTTCGGCGCCATGCTTTCGGCATGCGCCCAGGCCTCATAGCCGCCGTCGAGGCTGTAGACGTCGGCAAAGCCATGATCGGCGAAATGCTTTGCATAGGCCTGGCTCGAATTACCGTGATAGCAGCAGATGATGAGCGGCTTGTCTTTCGGCGTATTCGTCAGGAATGTTTGAAAATTCTCTTTCGTCGCGAGTGCCGACCCCTCGATGTGGCCGCGCCGGTAGGAATCTGCGTCGCGCACGTCGAGCACAAGCGCGTCGCCGCGGCCCATGATGCCGCGCGCCGTGGCGACATCGATCCTTTGAAAGCCCGCTGCCTGTGCCATGATCTTTTCCCGTCTGCTGAGTGGTGGTCAGCGGTTCGCTCAATTACTACCCTTTGACCCAGGCTTCGAAGCCACCGTCGAGACTATAGACCTTCTTGAAGCGGAAATCGGTGAAGGTCTGCGCCCGGATCTGGCTCGCATTGCCATGATAGCAATAGATGAGCACGGGCTTGTCCTTCGGCGTCGTCATCAAAAAATTCGAAATGTTGGAATCGTTCACGAATTCCGCGCCTTCGATATGGCCTTGCTCGTAAGATCCCATGTCGCGCGAATCGAGAATGAGGGGATCGGCATCCTTGATGAGCGTGCGTGCAAACGCGACATCCACGCGTTCAAAGCCTGTGTCTTCTGCCATGGCTGCGGGTCCTTTTTTGTCTGAGTCTTGTGTCTCTGGTTTGGTCCGGTCGCCATAGGGCGGTTCGGTCTGAATGCGCGTGTCGACCAGCCCTGCGCCGACGGTGAAATGATAGAGCGAGGCGAAACTCGCATCCTTCAAACCCAGCACTTCGTGCATGGAATCGTCGAAATAGCAGCCGACGCCCGTGCCGCGGAAACCGAGGGCTTCGGATTCCAGATAAAGCACTTGGCCGATGAGGCCGGCTTCCCAATGCAATTGCTTGTAGCGCCATGGCTCGGCCCGCACGAGGCCTTCGAATTCGGCGATCATGCCCATGCCGAAACAGGCGTCCGATGCGATCGCCTGACCGCAGAAAATCGTGCGCGCCATTTTGGTCATGTCGCCGGCGAGCAATTGATAGAAGGCGAGTTGCGGCGGCACATGGTCGGGCACGCGCCATTTGAACTCGGGATTGATCGCTTGCCGCAGCGGCATTTCGGCTTCGGGATTGCGCACCAGAATATAGATGCCGGGCTCGATCCCATCGACGCGATGGATGAAGAACACCGGATGGATGCGCGGCTGAAAGGTCCAGACATCCCAAGGCGCGACCGGGCGCGGCAGCAGGCGATCGATCAAATGATAGAAGGCGCCGGAGCCCATCCGCGCGCTGCGGTCGAAGGCCTGGGCGCTGCGCCGGTTCAAGATCACGCTGGTTGCGAGTTCGTTTGAGCCTTCGCCGATGCCCGGATGATTGGCGCGATAGGGCGCTTCCGCGACGGTGCCGGTCTTGCGCGTGGCGAGCGAGGCTTCGTCGATGACCGGCCAGCGATACATCGGGTGCTTGTCGAGCACATTGGCCTTCCCCGCCCAATCGGCGAGACGATCCGCGACGAAGCTTTGATCGGTTTGCGACAATGGCGTCACCGTGGCGCCGGTGCTGATCGAGAGGATGAGATCGGGGGCCTCATGTTCGGCCTTGCCGATGAAATCATCGGCGCGATCGATGCCGAGCAATGCCGCGATATCCCGCGCGGTGAGCCCTTCGACCATGTCCACTTTCCAGCCGAGCGCGCCGGCCGCGTAGCGCAAAGCGCCGATCGCGTGACCGACATCCATCTGACAATAGCGGAAGGCGCGCTCGCCATATTTCCAGGCCTCTCGCCAATGGATGGACGAGAGCCCGATCCAGAGGCGGGGTGCCGCTTTTTTCGCCGCACCATCGGCGATCCGGCATCTTTGCTCGAGGCTATGATCGCGGCTGACGTAATGGTGGACGCCGTCGGCGATCCCTTCGATCCCCTCCGCCAGGACATAGGCCTCGGTCGGATGCAGATTGCCGCTCGACGGATTGGCGCGTAAAGCCCAGCGGTCGGGACCATATTGCTTCCAGGCGGTCAGGCCCATGGACAGTTGCAACAAGGCGCCGACAGAATCGGCCGAGATGGCGGCGGGCGTGACGTTCTCGCCCGAATAGATCTCGGCGAATGTGGTTTTGATCGCGGCCGCGCTGAGCGGCAAAAGCATGCGCGGCGCATCGGCATATTCGCGGAAGGGATTGGGCTGCGAATCCCAATCGAGCGTTTCGGGACCCGCCGCATAACGCTGCAGCGAATGTTTGGTGCGCTGATGATAGGCGAGGATCGTTTCCGCGGCGCTTGCCGCTTGATCTGGCGCTATGGTCATGAGGGGGTCGTTTCGCTGACGGAAGGTGTGGGGGAATCGGGCGAGGCTTGGGGCTTGCGCCTGCAGGTTTCGAGATCGGCCGGCGCCGCATGGGCCTTTTCAAGCCCGATCCAGGCTTCGACTTCGGCGGGATCGAATCCGACATTGCGGCGTCCGGCGGCTTCCATCAGTGGGCGCCGGATCAGGATCGGTTCGGCGAGCATCAAGGCGAGCGCGGTGTCGGCATCGACGCCACCCGGCTTGATCTCGCCGGATTTGACCTTGGGTGCGGCCTTGTTGAACCAGTCCGCGACTGGCTTGCCGGCGAAGTAACTGCGCAGGAGATCGGCGGTCCAGGCTTCGGTCAGAAGATCGCGGATTTCAAGCTCGTGGCCCGCCGCGGTCAGAAGCTGCTTTTGCCGCGCATTGTTCGAACAGCCGGGCTTCTCGTAGAAGATGACTTGGGTCATCGGACCTCTCGGACAGCAAAGTATTCGGGCAAGAGCGGGATGAGGAAAAGTGGGCACCGGTTTTCCGCCCGCATCCCGCTCTAAGCTATTAAAATCGATCACGTTATGATTTTGGGTCGAACCGATTCAAAATCATCGTGATCTTGTGCGCGGGAACCCCGCTATTTATTCAACTTTTACTGCGTATCGCGCTTTAGAAGCGCTTCACGTCAATGTCGGAAAGCCGCCATCCGGTATTCGTACCGTCCACATCAAACGACCGTCGCCTCCCGGGAGGCGACGGTCGCCGTAACTTTGCAGCTCTCGACAGGCCTCAGCCGAAATCGCCGAGCTGAACGAACTCCGCCTTGAGCCGGCCGAGCAGCATGTCGACCTTGCGGCGGACGACCTCGACCGTCAGCGGCTTGATCAGGGCGCCGTGGGCGCCGCCACCCTTGGCAAGGCACTGCTTGCCGATTTTGTCGTCGGGGTTTTCCGCGACCACCACGATTTTGGCATCCGGGAACTTGGCCGCGATCTCCTTAAGGTGATCGATGCCCTTCTCCTGGAGCACATTCGTCCCGACGATGACCATCTGGGGAATGCTCATCTCGGTCTTTTGGTAAACCTGCTTTTCCGAAGCGGCATAGGCCTCTTCGGCCGTGGCGAACTCATGGGTCTCGTTATCATCCTCCAGCATGAACTGTAGGATCGAGCCCGTCATTCCGTCATTGTCGATGATGAAAACGCGCTTGTTTTCAACCCTCCGGTCATTATCGACACCGATTTGCATTTTGACCTCGCAATGAAGTGCTGGCGCGTGGCGGCTCAAGTGAGCTGCGCGTGAAGAAGCAAAATTTGTTCCGACCTTTCGGGCGGACCTGCTTGCTGGCCCAGATTTAGCTGATGGATTTGCACCTCACAAGCGGGGTGGCCGGCAAATGCGGTCATTTGGTCGCTCCCAGCTGTTTAGTTCCTGACAGCCAGAAACACCCTGTCGGATTCAGAACAAGCTGGAACGGGCCGATGGCGCCAAACCCGAGGTCTTATAAATCAATGGTTTATGACGGCACTGGGGGTTGGCACGAGCATTGCTGAGAAGAGCGCGGGGATACGTCGCCGATGCGAAGGTATGTGACGTGTCGTGTCCCGCGCCGCCACGGTGTCTCGAACATACGCTTGAGCGCCAAGGGTCACGGTTTAAACTGAAAACGGCACTTAAGGAGATCAATATATGCGCCAGATCGCATTCTATGGTAAGGGAGGTATTGGCAAGTCCACGACCTCGCAAAACACCCTCGCCTGCCTCGCTCAGGCGGGTCACAAGATCCTCATCGTCGGCTGCGATCCCAAGGCTGACTCGACCCGTCTCATCCTGCACAGCAAGGCCCAGGACACCATCCTCAGCCTCGCCGCTGCCGCCGGTTCGGTCGAAGACCTCGAAATCGAAGACGTCATGAAGATCGGTTACCTCGACATCAAGTGCGTCGAGTCGGGTGGTCCGGAGCCGGGCGTCGGCTGCGCGGGTCGCGGTGTTATCACCTCGATCAACTTCCTCGAAGAGAACGGCGCTTACGAAGACGTTGATTACGTCTCCTACGACGTGCTCGGCGACGTGGTCTGCGGCGGTTTCGCCATGCCGATCCGTGAGAACAAGGCTCAGGAAATCTACATCGTCATGTCTGGCGAAATGATGGCCATGTATGCCGGCAACAACATCTCGAAGGGCATTCTCAAGTATGCCAATTCGGGCGGCGTCCGTCTCGGCGGTCTCGTTTGCAACGAGCGTCAGACCGACAAGGAGCTCGAGCTGGCTGAAGAGCTTGCCAAGCGCCTCGGCACCAAGCTCATCCACTTCGTTCCCCGCGACAATATCGTGCAGCACGCCGAACTCCGTCGTATGACGGTTGTGGAGTACGCTCCCGATTCCAAGCAGGCTGACGAGTACCGCACCCTGTCGACCAAGATCCATGCGAACAAGGGCAACGGCATCATCCCGACCCCGATCACCATGGACGAGCTCGAGGACATCCTGATGTCCTTCGGCATCATGAAGCAGGTCGATGAGAGCCAGGTTGGCCTCACTGCTTCGCAGCTGACCGCGTAATAATATATAAAGAAGTCGCCGGCCCCTCGCTCTGAGGGGCCGGTCCCTGCTCGGAATAACATTTTCAGGAGATGAGGGCATGAGCCTGTCAGCACCGGAAACAATTGAAGAGATTAAGCTACGGAATAAAGAGCTCATCGAGGAAACCCTCAAGGCTTATCCCGAGAAGAGCAAAAAGAACCGCGCCAAGCACCTGAACCAGTTCAACACGGGTGCCAAGGACTGCTCGACCAAGTCGAACATCAAGTCGGTCCCCGGCGTGATGACGATCCGTGGCTGCGCCTACGCCGGTTCGAAGGGCGTGGTTTGGGGCCCGATCAAGGACATGATCCACATCAGCCATGGTCCGGTCGGCTGCGGCCAGTATTCCTGGGCCGCCCGTCGTAACTACTACATCGGCACCACGGGCGTTGACACGTTCGTCACGATGCAGTTCACCTCGGACTTCCAAGAGAAGGACATTGTCTTCGGCGGCGATAAGAAGCTTGCCAAGATCATGGACGAAATCATGGAAATCTTCCCGCTGAACCATGGTGTTACGGTTCAGTCTGAGTGCCCGATCGGCCTCATCGGCGACGACATCGAGGCGGTTTCCAAGCAGAAGTCCAAGGAATATGGTGGCAAGACCATCGTTCCGGTCCGCTGCGAAGGCTTCCGTGGCGTGTCTCAGTCCCTCGGCCATCACATCGCGAACGACTCGATTCGTGACTGGGTGTTCGATAAGATGGAAGGCAAGCCCGCCACTTTCGAACAGTCGGCTTACGACGTTGCGATCATCGGTGACTACAACATCGGTGGTGACGCTTGGTCGTCCCGTATCCTTCTCGAGGAAATGGGCCTCCGCGTTGTTGCGCAATGGTCGGGTGACGGCACGATCGCTGAGCTCGAGGCGACCCCGAAGGCAAAGCTCAACGTCCTTCACTGCTACCGCTCGATGAACTACATCTCCCGCCACATGGAAGAAAAGTACGGTGTTCCGTGGGTGGAATATAACTTCTTTGGCCCGTCCAAGATTGCTGAATCGCTTCGCACGATCGCCAGCCACTTCGACGACAAGATCAAGGAAGGCGCTGAGCGCGTCATCGAGAAGTACCGCGCCCTTTCGGACGCCGTCATCGAGAAGTATCGTCCGCGTCTGCACGGCCGCAAGGTCATGCTGTTCGTCGGCGGCCTTCGCCCCCGCCACGTGATCGGCGCCTACGAAGACCTCGGCATGGAGGTTGTCGGCACGGGTTACGAGTTCGGCCACAACGACGACTATCAGCGCACGACTCACTACGTGAAGGACGGCACGCTGATCTATGACGACGTGACCGGCTTCGAATTCGAGAAGTTCGTCGAGAAGATCCAGCCTGACCTGGTTGGTTCGGGCATCAAGGAAAAGTACGTCTTCCAGAAGATGGGCGTCCCCTTCCGTCAGATGCACTCGTGGGATTACTCGGGCCCGTATCATGGCTATGATGGCTTCGCCATCTTCGCCCGCGACATGGACATGGCGATCAACTCGCCGGTCTGGGGTCTCACCAAGGCTCCCTTCTAAACCTCTCATGTGCCCTCCCCTGCGAAGGGGAGGGCATTTGTCGGGGTGTACCGAGACAAACTTATAAAGGATCCTTCAGCATGCCTCAGAACGCCGACTACGTTCTCGACCACTTCGACCTGTTCCGTCAGCCGGAATATCGTGAGATGCTCGCGAACAAGAAAAAGAATTTCGAAAATCCTGTCGCCGATGCAGAGCTGCAGCGCGTCGTCGAGTGGACCAAGACCTGGGAATACCGCGAAAAGAATTTCGCCCGCGAAGCGCTGACCGTGAACCCTGCTAAGGCTTGCCAGCCGTTGGGCGCCGTCTTCGCTGGCGTCGGCTTCGAAGGGACCATCCCCTTCGTCCATGGTTCGCAGGGCTGCGTCGCCTACTATCGCTCGCACTTCTCGCGTCACTTCAAGGAGCCGAGCTCCTGCGTGTCGTCCTCGATGACCGAAGACGCGGCTGTGTTCGGCGGCCTGAACAACATGATCGACGGCCTCGCCAACACCTATAACCTCTACAAGCCCCGTATGATCTCGGTCTCGACGACCTGCATGGCGGAAGTTATCGGTGACGATCTGAACGCCTTCATCAAGACCGCGAAAGACAAGGGCTCGGTGCCGATGGCATACGACGTCCCGTTCGCTCACACCCCGGCGTTCGTTGGCAGCCACATCACCGGTTACGACAACGTCCTCAAGGGCATCTTCGAGCACTTCTGGGGCGGCAAGTCGGGCACGACCGAGAAGCTTGAGCGCGTCCCGAACGAGAGCATCAACTTCATCGGCGGCTTCGACCCCTACACGGTCGGCAACCTGCGTGAAATCAAGCGCATCTTCGACATGATGGGCTTCGAATACACGATCATCGCCGACAATAGCGATGTGTGGGACACGCCCACCGACGGTACGTTCCGCATGTTCGACGGCGGCACGACCATCGAGCAGATGGAAGCGGCGGTCAACGCCAAGGCGACCATCTCCATGCAGGAATATTGCACGGAAAAGACGCTCAAGTACATTGCTACCGAATGGCAGCAAGAGTGCGTTTACTTCAACCACCCGGTTGGCGTGAAGGGGACCGACGAGTTCCTGCTGAAGATCTCGGAGCTCACCGGTAAGGCTGTTCCGGATCAAATCCGTCTGGAGCGCGGCCGTCTCGTCGACGCCCTGGCTGACTCGAGCGCCCATATCCATGGCAAGAAATTCGGCATCTATGGCGATCCCGATCTCTGCATCGGTCTCGCTCAGTTCATCCTGGAATGCGGTGGCGAACCCACGCACATTCTCTCGACGAACGGCACGCCGAAGTGGGCTGAAAAGGTGCAGGAACTGCTCGACTCGAGCCCGTTCGGCGCCAACTGCCACGTCTATCCGCTGCGCGATCTGTGGCACATGCGTTCGCTGCTGTTCACGGAGCCGGTCGACTTCTTCATCGGCAACACCTACGGCAAGTATCTGGAGCGTGACACGGGCACCCCGCTGATCCGTATCGGCTTCCCGATCTTCGATCGCCATCACCATCACCGTTACCCGGTGTGGGGTTACCAGGGCGGTCTGAACTGCCTCGTGTGGATCCTCGATCGTATCTTCGAGGAAATCGACAAGAACACGATCGTTCCTGCCTATAGCGACTTCAGCTACGACATCATTCGCTAATACCCGATTGATGGTGCTGTGAATAAGGCGGCGGGCATTGGACTTAAAGTTCAATGTCCGCCGTTTTGCTAAGGTGGCGAAATTTAGATTGGCGTGAATTTCGCTTCATAGGTTGTCATGAAGAAAGCATGTCACGGCAGCGCGCTGTATTTGCGTTAAAACTGCCTGGCGATGATGAGCCCAGCGACCCGATGGGGCTGAGGCGAGGAGGTTCGGATGAGCGAAGTTTCGGCTACAATTCAAAACGTTTTCAATGAGCCGGCGTGCCCGAAAAACGCGGCAAAGTCGGAAAAGGAACGTAAGAAAGGCTGTACGAAACAATTGCAGCCCGGCGGTGCCGCTGGCGGCTGCGCTTTCGACGGCGCCAAGATCGCTCTCCAGCCCATTACCGATGTTGCCCATCTCGTGCACGGCCCGATCGCCTGCGAGGGCAATAGCTGGGATAACCGCGGCGCTTATTCCTCGGGCTCGTCGCTTTATCGCACCGGCTTCACCACAGATATGAACGAGACGGACGTCGTCTTTGGCGGCGAGAAGCGGCTCTACAAAGCCATCAAAGAGATCATCGAGAAATACAACCCGCCGTCCGTGTTCGTCTACCAGACCTGCGTGCCGGCCATGATCGGCGACGATATCGACGCGGTCTGCAAGGCGGCGACGAAGAAATTCGGCAAGCCGATCGTCCCCGTCAATTCGCCTGGTTTCGTCGGGCCGAAGAATCTCGGCAACAAGCTCGCTGGCGAGGCGCTCCTTGCCCATGTCATCGGCACCGAAGAGCCAGACTACACGACGCCCTACGACGTCAACATCATCGGCGAATATAACCTCGCCGGCGAGATGTGGCAGGTCGAGCCGCTCCTGAAGGAGATCGGCTTCCGCATCCTGTCGTGCATTTCGGGCGACGCCAAATATCACGAGGTCGCCCGGTCGCACCGGGCCCGCGCCACGATGATGGTCTGCTCCAAGGCGATGATCAACATCACCCGCAAGCTCGAAGACCTCTACAGCATCCCCTATTTCGAAGGTTCGTTCTACGGCATTGGCGACATGAGCGACTCGGTCCGTCAGCTCGCGCAGCTCTGCATCGACCGCGGCGCGCCGGCGGAATTCATGGATCGCGTCGAGGCCGTGATCGAACGCGAAGAGAAGCTGGCCTGGGACGAAATCATGTCCTATCTGCCTCGTCTCAAGGGCAAGAAGGTTCTGCTCATCACCGGCGGTGTGAAGTCCTGGTCGGTGGTCGCGGCGCTGCAGGAAGTCGGCATGGAAATCGTCGGCACCTCGGTCAAGAAATCGACCAAGGAAGATAAAGAGCGCATCAAGGAATTGATGGGCGAAGACGCGCATGCCTTCGACGACATGTCGCCGCGCGAAATGTACAAGATGCTGAAGGACGCGCGCGCCGATATCATGCTGTCGGGCGGCCGTTCGCAGTTCATCGCGCTCAAGGCCAATATGCCCTGGCTCGACATCAACCAGGAACGTCACCACGCCTATTCGGGCTATAAGGGCATGGTCGACCTCGTGAAGGAGATCGACAAGGCGCTCTACAACCCGATCTGGGAGCAGGTGCGCACCATTGCACCCTGGCAGAACGCGGCCGATAGCTGGCAGGCGAAGGCCGATGCCGAAGCGGCTCGCGAGGCCGCCGAGCTCGCAGCCGATCCGGCGAAGGCCGAGGCCAAGCGCCGCTCGAAGAAGATCTGCAAGTGCAAGACGGTCGATCTCGGCACGATCGAGGACGCGATCGCAGCCGGTTCGCTGACCACGGTCGAGCAGGTCGTCGACATTACCCATGCGGGTTCGGGCTGCACGAGCTGCCGCGGCACGATCGGCGGTATCTTGGAAACGCTGTCTGGCGCTCCTGCCGTGGAACTGACGCCGGAAGAGCGCCGGGCCGTCAAGATCTGCAATTGCAAAGACGTCACGCGCGGCATGATCGAAGACGCCGTCCATGCGAAGGGTCTGACGACGGTTGCCGAAGTGACCGAAGCCACGGAAGCCGGCGGCGGTTGCGAAAGCTGCTGCGATACGATCGACGACATTTTGTCGGAAATCGTGGCGCCCATCGCCGTCGCAGCCGAGTGAGGTGATCCCATGGCAGTCATCGAAATCGGTAAGAAGGCCTGCACCGTCAATCCCTTGAAGATGAGCCAGCCGGTCGGCGGCGCGCTCGCCTTCATGGGGATCAGGGACAGCATGCCGCTTTTCCACGGCTCGCAAGGCTGCACGTCCTTCGGGCTCGTGCTCTTCGTGCGCCATTTCAAGGAAGCCATTCCGCTTCAGACGACGGCGATGAGCGAAGTGGCGACCGTGCTCGGCGGCTATGAAAACGTCGAGCAGGCGATCGTCAATATTTCGACGAAGCAGAAGGCCCGCTTGATCGGCATCTGTTCGACCGGCGTGACCGAAACCAAGGGCGACGACGTCGACGCCTATATTTCGCTCGTGCGCCAGCAGCATCCGGAACTGGATGATGTCGCGCTCGTCTACGTCTCGACGCCCGACTTCAAGGATGCCTTCCAGGACGGCTGGGAAAAGACCGTCGCGAAGATCATCGACAAGCTGGTGAAAGCGCCGGAGCCCGACGTCGTTCGCGACCCGAAGAAGCTCGTCGTGCTGCCAGGCTCCCAATATACGCCGGGCGATCTCGACGAATTGCGGGACATTATCGAGGGCTTCGGTTTCGAGCCTTTGTTTCTGCCCGATCTTGCCGCCTCGCTCGACGGCCATATCCCGGACGATTTCACGCCGACCTCGCTCGGTGGGATTTCGCTCGAGGAAATCGCCGATCTCGGCAATGCCTCCCATTGCATCGCGCTCGGCTCGCATATGAAGCTGGCGGCGGACACTCTGCAGAAAAAGGCCGGCATCCCTTACAAGCTCTTCGAACGGATGATCGGCCTTCTACCTACCGATGCCTTCATTGCGCATCTGATGGAGATCAGCGGCAAGCCGGTGCCGACGCGGATCAAGCGCCAGCGCAGCCAATTGGTCGATGCGATGCTCGACGGGCATTTCCACACCGGCGGCAAGAAGATCGCCATGGGGCTCGAGCCCGACTTCTTCTACGACCTCTCGAGCTTCCTCGTCGAAATGGGCTGCCATATCACTGCGGCGGTCTCGACCAATAATTCGCCGATCCTCGAAAAGGTCCAGTGCGAGACCGTGCTAATCGGCGATCTTGAAGACCTTGAACGCTTGGCGCCGGGCTGCGATCTCATGATCACCCATGCGCATGGCCGCCAAGCCTCAGAGCGCACGGGAATCCCGCTGTTCAGGATGGGCTTGCCGATCTTCGATCGGCTGGGTGCTGGACATATCACGGCGGTCGGCTATCGCGGCGCTCGCGATCTGATCTTCGATATCGCGAATATGCTGTTTTCGACCGGCCATGCGATTAAGCCGGACACGTGGTATCCTGAACTGGTCGGCGCCCAGCATGGCGACGCCCACGGTGACCATCAGGCGACGCCGCACACCACTCATTGAGGCAAATGATGCCTGCACAACAGATAAAAACGGAGGCTGCATGAAAGTAGCATTTGCCACCCAGGATCTCGAAAGAGTGGACGCGCATTTCGGCTGGGCGAAAAACCTGATGCTGTATGACGTGCAGCCCGACGGCTATCAATTTCTGGAGACGATCGAATTCAACGGCGATCTCCAGGAAGACGGCAACGAGGACAAGCTCGAGCCAAAGATCAACGCCGTGAAGGATTGCGCGATTCTCTATGTCGCCGCGATCGGCGGTTCGGGCGCGGCCCGCGTCGTCGCGAATAACATCTTTCCGATGAAGGTGAAGGAGCCGGAGCCGATTGCCGAGCTTCTCGTCAAGTTGCAAGATGTGCTGAAGGCGCCCGCGCCGCCGCCCTGGCTGCGCAAAGCGATGCAAAAAGCCGGCGAAGCAAAAGAATTCGATTTCGAAGATTGAGGTGAACCATGTCTGATGTGGCAGAAGCGATTAAACCGGCAGCCGTCGATGTGCCTTTCGTGAAGGAACTGATTAAGCAATGGCGCGCCCAGGATATGCACGGTGCGTGGGACAGCAAGACCGATCTCGACCTGATCGATCCCTACATCGTCGATAAGAAGCGCCGCAAAGAAATCCCGATGATCGGCGATCCCGATCCGGAAACCCTTTGGCGCTTGGAGCTCTTCTACAATGCGGTCGGCCTTTCGATCGAAAAGGAGACGGGCTGCATGGTGTCTCCGATGATGAAGATGTCGCACGAAGGCTTCGGCCGTCTGGTCCTCATGGCCGGCCGCCTGATCGTCGTGAACAAGATGCTCCGCGACGTGCATCGCTATGGTTACGACAGCCTCGACAAGCTCGCGGAAGAAGGCACGAAAGCCGTTGCCGCTGGCGTCGAGATGATCAACAAATATCCCGAAGTTGCCAAATATTGACACGACGGGGAGGAGCATGAGCGAAGACGCGGACAAATTGAAAGCGGAGATCAAGAAACTCTCCGCGCAGGCTATGCAGGCCAAGATGGATTTGCACGACCTCTCCGAGGAATTGCCGATCAATTGGCAGCAGATTTTGGATGTTGCCCAACGCGCTCACACGGCTTTCGAGACTCTTGAAAGCAAGAGGGCCCAATTGAGCGCGATGGGTTGAGACTGACGCATTTGCGCCGATCGACGAGGATCGGCCAATGGAGAATCGAAAATGGCGGAAATCACGGAAAAGTCGAAGCCCACACGCGACGGCCGCATGTGGACCCCGGAGTTCCTGACTTCAATTGATCCGGATACCTGCATCGGCTGCGGCCGCTGCTACAAGGTCTGCGGCCGTGAAGTCATGACGTTGAAAGGCCTCACCGAAGACGGGGAGATCGTGCCTCTCGACAACGAGGACGATGACGACTTCGAAAAGAAGGTCATGGCGATGAACGACATTGGTGCCTGCATCGGCTGCGGCGCTTGTGCGCGCGTCTGCCCGACTGATTGCCAGACGCATACGCCGATCAACGAGCTCGAAGGCGCGCTCTGAGACATGGCGACAGCTATGCCGACCGAAGCTCATCTCTTGCGCGGCGCCGATGGTGCGCTACACGCTGGCGCCGCCGTGGATGAAAGCTTTGATCGCCATATCATCGGACGTCTGCTGCTTCATGCGGTCGCCGAGGCGAAGCGCCTCGGCGAGCCTGTCGAGCGCCGTCTTGGCCTCGATCGCGACCGCCTATGTGCGGCGGCTCAATTCGTTCATATGGACCTTTTTCTTGATCCCTCCCACGAGCCGCAGGCTGAAGAGGACGAAGAAGAAGTCATGGTCCGGCAGATCTTATTGCAAAACTGTTCCGGCCCGCGGCAAGTGAGCGAATGGCTCGCCTATGTCGTCGCCAGACGCGGCATGGAGCCTAATCACCTTTGGGAAGATCTAGGGCTCGCGGAACGGCCGGACCTGACGAAACTCCTGCTTCGGCATTTTGCCCCGCTCGCCACGAAGAATACACGCAACATGCGCTGGAAGCGCTTCTTGTACCGCTCGCTGTGCGAGGCGGAAGGCTTCAGCATGTGCCCGTCGCCGACCTGCGATTCCTGCTCGGAATTCCATATTTGCTATGGCGACGAGTCGGGCGAGACCGTGCTGGCGCGCAACAACCGCGCTTTCAACGAAGCCAATGCGGCCGACAGGCATTAAGGGCTGCGTTGCGTTTTCGCCTTGACGGCATGAGCCAATAATTCCGCAAGATCCGTCTTACATTGTGCGCGTCACCGTGCGCTTTTCCGGCTCATGCCGGGACTCGATCCGGGCACCGCGCATGACGCGCTGAAGAACCGCTCACACCTTTTCCGACAAATGGCGGAAACTCTCGACGACCTTTTCGTAGACCGGCCTTTTGAACGGAATGATGAGCTCGGAAAGATGCTGCATGGGCTCCCAGCGCCAGGCGTCGAATTCCGGTTTCTGGCCGCCGGCCGGCGTATGGATGTTGATCTCGCTGTCGTCGCCTTCGAAGCGAAGCGCGAACCATTTTTGCCTTTGGCCCTGGTAGCGTCCCTTCCAGGATTTCTTGGCGAATTCCACCGGCAGATCGTAAGTCAGCCAATCCTGCGCTTCGGCAAGGAAGCTTGCCGAGGAGACATTGGTTTCTTCGAGCAATTCGCGCAGTGCGGCGTCATAGGGGTTTTCGCCGGCATCGATTCCGCCTTGCGGCATCTGCCATTCATGGTCAGTCGCGATATGCCCCTGCAGTCTTTTGTTCCGCCGCCGCCCGATAAAGACGAGACCATTGCGATTGAGAAGCATGATACCGACGCAGGGACGGTAATTTCCAAAGTCCATTCTGTCAGAGCTCACGGTTCGCGTGTGACGACCGGCCTCGCTCCGTCTTTGCCGAGTATGGCGCTCAGCGGTACAAGGGCAATGCCCTTTGCCTCGAGAGACTGAGCAAAGCGGGCGATCCGATCGATGTTGGACAAAGGTAGCCCGCTCGCGACGCCAACCGCAATACCCTTATCGCGCGCCCGGGTCTCAAGCTTGACCAGAGCAGCCTCCAGGGTGCCCGGTTTCGCGCCTCCTTCCAAGATCACATCGGTTTTGCCGGCGGAGAGATCCAATCCCGGTGCGAGCCCGGGCACGAGGCTTTGGGCCGAGGTGCCGTCGTCGGCATAATAAAGCCCGCGGCCGCCGATCTCGCGCAGGACCGGAGTCAAGGCCTGGTCGTCCGAGGTGAATTTGGCGCCGAGGAAGTTGGCAACGCCGGCATAGCCAGTGAAGCGGCTCATCAGCCAATGCAGGTGTTCGGTGTTTTCCGCCGCACTTGCGGAGGTCAGGAGCGTATGCGGGCCCGGATTGTTTTGCGGATAATCGAAAGGCTCCATCGGAAGCTGGAGGACGATTTCATGGCCATGCTCGCGTGCCCTGGCGGCCTCGCGTTCGAGATCGCGGCCATAGGGCGCAAATCCGAGCGTCACGGCGCCTGGCAGAGAGTCAATCGCCGTCTCGGTCGCGGATGTGTCGAGGCCCATCCCGCCGATGAGAAGCGCGATGCGGGGCGCGCCCGCCTTCAGGCTCGAAGAGGTGACCAGCGGCCTTGCATAAACCTCGGCCGGACGGGAGCCGTCGCTGCCGATCCTGGGAATGGGACCAAAGTGCGTCTTTTCGACGAGACGCGGGTCGGGGGCAGGGGCAAGCCTGATGCCTAAATCCTGCGGCACGGTGATGATGAGCGCGCCAGGTGCGCTCGCGCCGCCGCGCATGACTTTGACGCCGCTTTGCTGTTCGAGATCCTCGGCGCTTGTCACCCCCTTGAGGGTGCCGCCAGTCGCGGCTGGATCCGGCGGCGTTTGACTTGCGGGCTGGCTGCTGGCCGGCTTAGCTGCCGGCGCGGCTTGTATATCCTCGTGGATGGCGGCTATGGCATAAGGCTCGCCGCCCATCGGATCGCCGGTCAAACTGATGAAGGCGAAAAGCCCGGCGGCGATCAGTCCGAGGCCGGCAAAGGCGATCATCCGGTAAGGCGGGCTCCGTCGCCGTCTCGAAAATGGCGCGCGGTCGAGGCCTAAAGGCTTATCGAAGTCGCTATCCACCATAAGTTCGATCCGTATTCGCCGTTAGATCGGTGCCGGGTCCTCGGGGGCCGACTCACCCCGAAGCAGCAGGGCGACAATGACACGCCGCGGACTCGCCCGTCGAGCCCCATAGCGGCGGCTCCGACGCCGCGCGGACATGCCTTGGACCCGCCCTCATTTCCGGGAAACAGCAATTCGATATATAGAGACTCTTCCGTTTCGCGCTGGACACCCAATCTGCGTGAGGGCCGGTCGCGTTTGCGACAGGTTCGACGCGGACATCCCTTCAGGGGCCAGCTTATCGGCAGGACCCGATAACTGAATTCAAATTCAAAGCATTACAGCAACCGCAGGATCACGATGGCGCGCAAGGCTCAAGGTAAAATCGATACATTATTGGCCTTGAGGTCTGATGGCCGTCTCCTGGTCGGGCGTGAGCGCATAGCGCTGCTCGAGGCGGTGGCGAAACATGGCAGCATAACCAAGGCCGCCGAAGCGGCCGGCTTCAGCTATAAAACGGCCTGGGACTCGGTGAATGCGATCAATAATCTTCTCCCGCGCCCGGCCTTTCTGACCAAGACCGGCGGATCGAGCGGCGGCGGCGCCCAGATTACCGAGGAAGGGTTGCGGCTGATCGCGGCTTTCCGGAAGCTCGAAGAAAAGCTCGGGCGCATTTCGACGTCGATCGCGGAAGAGGGACTCGAACATGCGGAAGATATGCTCTTTTGGGGCGTCGCATTGCGTGTCTCGGCCCGTAACGCGCTGCATTGCAAGATCGTCGAGATCAAGCCGGCGCCCGTGAACGTCGAGATCAAGCTCGAGGTCTCGCCCGGCGTTTTCATCTTCGCGCTTGTGACCAATCGCAGTCTGGTGGAGCTCGATCTGAAACTCGGCAGCAACGTCATGGCCATGGTGAACAGCACGTCGGTGATGCTGGCGAGTGGCCCTCAGGCCCTGCGCATTTCCGCGCGCAATAGAATCAAAGGCAAGGTTGTCGAACGCATTGATGGCGGCGTCGACTCCGAGATCACACTCGATATCGGTCACGGCAAGACCATCGACGCCGTCATCACCCAGGCGGGCGCGGATGAAGTGGGGGCCAAGGAAGGGGCCGAGGTCTTTGCGGTTTTCAAGACCTCGCATGTCGTCCTTGCCGCGGATTGAAGCTCTCCTGGCGGCAGGCTTTCGCTAGTGGAACGTGATCGCTCCAAGTTGAATCATTTGTCACGTTCCAATCTTTTTTGACGCATGATCTTGTCCAAAAAGTCTCCAACTTTTTGGGATCATGCTCTAGTCGATGGCGATCATGACGTCGGAGGATTTGATCAGTGCGTGCGCGGGCTTGCCTTTTTCGAGCTTGAGCTCGTCGACTGACTCGTTGGTGATGGAAGCCAGGATGGTGATGCCCGGTGCGACTTCGATCGACACATGCGCGGTTGTGGCGCCTTTGTGAACGTCGACGATTTTGCCAGCAATAAAATTTCGTCCCGAAATTTTCACGTTTTTCTCCTGATTTCTAAATGGCCGACACAGTTAAAAGCTATGTCGCTTCAAATATAGCGTGACCGGCGCCGAAACCAAGTTCTCGTTCCATTTGCTTGCACGGTTATTTCATCGCTGCCGAAGACGCCGATCGCGAAAAAGAACTCTGCGCTTTCTGGAATAATTCCATGCGATGCATCCGGGGATCGAGACATAGATGAAATCTATAAAAATTGTGCCGTTCGGATGCTTTAAGACCAAAGCGGTGCTCCAGCTGGCGAGGCCGATGCCGTCTGCTTGTGCCTTTCCGCCGCCGGAATTTTTGAGTTTGATGTTATGCTTTGATTTTCCGGTGTGCAGCTAATGTACAGGAGGTGTTCATGACCGAGGAATTGCTGTCGCGCGCTGAACGCTTCAAGAAGGGCAAGACGCTGCGCCATGAAACGCCGCGCGAATCGCTCGCCGACCTTCAGAGCAATGCCGAACGCGATCCGGTTGCGATCCTTGCCGAAAGCGATCCTTTCCGCGTCGCTAAACTTTTGCCCGTCCGCTATGCCCGGATGATGGAAAACCCTTTCGCCTTTCTGCGCGGCGCGGCGGCGGTCATGGCCGTCGATCTCGCACAGGAGCCGAAGGTCGGCATTCCCGTCCAGGCATGCGGCGATTGCCATGTCATGAATTTCGGCGCCTTCGTCACGCCAGAAGAAAACATCCTCTTCGACATCAACGATTTTGACGAGACCTTGCCGGGCGTCGATTTCACTGTCGATCTGAAGCGGCTGGCAGCCAGCGCCGCCGTCGCTGCGCTCGCGTCGCGTGCCTCGAAGAAAACCGCGCATGCGCTCGCGGCCGCGGCGGTCGAATCCTACCGGCGGCATATGATCAAGCTCGCGGCTCTGTCACCGCTTGAAATCTGGCATAGCCAGATTTTGCTCGAAGACGAGATCGAACATATCAAGGACCGCGTCTTGCGTAAGCACTTGTCGAACATTGTTGCCAAGGTGCGCGGGACGCAGGAAGAGGACGATAATTTTCCGCATCTCGCCAATAGCAAGGATGCGAAAATCAAGGACAAGCCGCCGCTGATCTATCATCTCGATCCGGAAGCCGATGCGCAAGACGAATTGGATACCAAAACCGTCTTCGACGCCTATCGGCAGAGGCTCGCGCCCGAACGTGCCGTGCTTTATGATCGTTACGAGTTAAAGGATCTCGCCTTCAAAGTGGTCGGCGTCGGTAGTGTCGGGACCTTTTGCGCCATCGGTCTTTTCATGAGCGGCGACGGCGAGCACCTGTTCTTGCAGATCAAGGAAGCGCTACATTCCGCTCTCGAACGTCTGAGCCCGGACCTCGTCTGGCCTGGTCATCAGGGTGAGCGCGTCGTCGAAGGCCAAAGAATGATGCAGGCGGCGGCCGATCTGTTCCTCGGCTGGACGGAAGACCCGAAAACCCATCGGCAATTCTATATTCGCCAGCTCAAAAACCGCCGCCTGGGTTCCGTCAGCGAGCTTGTCGAAGGCGATGCGCTCGACGATTATGTGCGGATCTGCGGCCGCACTTTGGCGCGCGCGCATGCGCGCACCGGCGATGCGGCGATGATCGCCGGTTATGCAGGCAAGAGCGAAGCGCTCGACGAGGCAATAGCGTCTTTCGCCATGGCTTATGCGGATCGCACGGTCGCCGATCACTTGCGGCTGGTCGAAGCCAAGACCGAGGGCGGCGTCAAGCCGGTCAAGCAGGCGGCGGAGTAACGCATGATCCCGAAAAGTTGCAGACTTTTCGGATAAGGTCATGCGTCGAATGAAAAGGCCGATGATCCCGAAAAGTTGCAGACTTTTCGGATAAGATCATGCGTCGAACGAAAAGGCCGATGACCCCGAAAAGCTGCAGACTTTTCGGACAAGATCACGCGTCGAATGAAAAGCGCACGATCCCGAAAAGTCAGGCCGGTTTTCGGACAAGCTCATGTATGGCTAAACCGATGATTCGCTACGGCATTTCACAGTGCTTGCGGCTGCGCGCCGGCGCTGTTAGATCATGTCTCGAAAGCCAACATCCCGCCGTTCCGGTTTCCTGTTAAGCGATCTTGCTCGCGCTCTTTGCCTCGGGTCGGACGGGCCCGTGGCAATAGGACAAGATCATGCCGAACAAAGAAATCGATGGACTGAACATCGCGGGCGACCTCTACGACTTCATGAGCTTCGAGGTTCTGGCCGGAACTGGCGTCGGCGCACATCAATTCTGGACGGGTTTGGCGCGGATCGTCGCGGAATATGCACCGCGCCTGCGCGCGCTGCTACAGGAACGTGCCCGCTTGCAGGCGGAGATCGACGCCTATCATCGCGCCCATGCGGGGGCGCCCTTCGATGCCGCCGCCTATGAAGCGCATTTGCGTGCGATCGGCTATCTCGTCGAAGCGCCGGCGCCCTTTTCCATCCGGACCGCGAATGTGGATGAGGCCGTTGCGCGCATAGCCGCGCCGCAATTCACCGTGCCATGCTCCAATCCGCGCTATCTGACGCGGGCCATAAGCGCGCGCTGGTCGAGCCTTTACGATGCGCTTTATGCGTCCGATGTCATCCCCGAGGAGGGCGGTGCCGAACGCGGGCAAAGCTATAATAAGGTCCGCGGCGCGCTTGTGATCGAACGCGGCCGCGCCTTTTTGGATGAAGTCGTGCCGCTCGCCAGCGGCAGCCACCACGCGGTGACGGCCTATGTCGTCGCGAATGGCGCCCTTATGGCGGCTATCGATGGAGGCGAGCGAATAGGTTTGAAAGACCCTTCGCAATTTGCCGCCTATCAGGGCAGAGGCGAGGGACTGTCGTCGATTTTGCTGCGCGACAAAGGCCTCCATATCGAGCTCAAGATCGATCGCAAAAGCCCGGTCGGGCGTGAGGATCGCGCCGGTCTCGCCGATATTATCCTGGAATCGGCCGTCACCACGATTTGCGATTTCGAAGATACGGTGGTTGCCGTCGATGTGCCGGACAAGATCAATCTCTATCGAAATTGGCTTGGCACCGTCAAAGGCAGTCTGCGCGTCCAATTCAAGAAGAACGGCCGCATCACCGACCGGCTGTTTTCGGCCGATTACCGCTATCAGGCGCCGAATGGCGGGCCGTCGCTGCTGTTTGCCGGGCGCAGCCTTGCGATGGTGCGCGTGACGGGACCGCAGCGGCTGACCGATATCATCCGCGATGCAGAGGGCGAGCCCATCCCGGAAATGCTTCTCGACATCGCCGTCGCAGCGCTGGCCGGTTTGCATGACACGCGCCGAAGCAAGCCGCCGCGCAACAGCGAGGCCGGGTCGATCTATATCGTCGTGCCGAAATTGCACGGGCCAGCCGAAGCGGCGCTTGTCGATGAGATTTTCACGCTCGTCGAAGATATGCTCGATCTTCCGAAGAACACGGTGAAGCTCGGCCTCACCGACGAAGAGCGCCGCACGAGTCTCAATCTCGCGGCATCCATTCATCCTGTGGCCGATCGTATTGCCTGGCTCGGCACGTCGCCCTTCGAGCGGGCGCGAGACGAGATCGACACGGCGCTGGAAGCAGGCCCCATTGGCGGCGCTGCGGCGCTTCTCACGGCTCCATGGGTAAAAGCCTATGAGGCCGGTAATGTCGAGACGGCGCTCGTCTGCGGGCTCGGCGGTATGGCGCAGATCGCCAAAGGCCGCTGGACCGAAGCCGAACATCTGGCAAGGCTGTTGTCCGAAAAAACCGACGATCTCCGCCAAGGCGCCAGTACGGTCTCGATGCCGTCACCGCGCGCGGCGAGCCTCTATGCGATGGCCTATCATCAGATCGATGTCTTGCAGCGGCAAAAGGATGTGGCGGCTGCGCTCACCGCCGACGCGATGCGTGCCCATTTCATGGAACAGCTCGGTGCGCCGGCAAACAAAATGACTCTATCCACTGAGGAGATCACGCGCGAGCTTGAGGCGCATTGCCATAGGACTCTTGCCTATCTCGTGCAGTGCATCGATCGCGGTGTCGGCTGTTCACGCGTGCCGGACGCGCAGGGTGTCATTCGCATGGAGGATCGCTCCGCCGTCCGCTTTTCGAGCCTTTGCGTCGCCAATTGGCTGAAGCACGGCGTCGTGACGCGCGAGCAGGTGATCGATGCCTTGCGGCGCATGGCGGAGCGGGTGGACGAGCAAAACAAGGCCGGCCCCGGCTATAGGCCAATGGCGCCCGCGTTCGACGGGTCCGCCTTCAATGCCGCGGCCGAATTGATGTTCATCCAACGTGGTGCGGCTGAAAGCGATATCGACACGATCATCGCGATGCGCCGGCGCGAGGCGAAGGCGGGGCAGCCGCCCGAGATTTCGAACCGTTTCGAGTTTCTCAAGGGCGCCATGGGCAAGCTTGAAACTGGCGAGGCCTTTTACGGCACGAATGATTGAATTGGCGTCTGCGGTTTGATTGACAGCCGCGCATGAGGCCGGTCAAATGACCGTGGTTGTCGCGGACGGCAAAATGGCAAATTCAAAGACATTTTTGGGAAAATTTTTTGACCGCTTCGCTGCTCCCGCGATAGGGACGGCAGAAGACTCTTTGCAAGCCATAAAGGCGCAGGTCGAAGGTTGCGAGTCTTTCATCGATAAGACGGTGAAGCTCGTCAACGAATGGCGGCAGCAGAGCATCAAGACGGAAGACGCGTTGCGCGATCTTACCAGCCGCGTTTCTGCGATCGAAAGCCGGCCGCATGTTCCGATGGATGGCGAAAAGATAAAAATCTATCTCGATACGATCTATCGCGGATTGCTTGACCGCGATTGCGATGATGCGGCGCGCAAATCGTTCGGATCGCAACTCGCTGAAGGACGTCCGCTGCAAGAGATCATCGATGAGATCATGGCTGGCGACGAATATAGAACGCACAAGGCCAAAGCTCAGGCGTGATTATTGGATCGCCGGTCTCGCCTTCGGAATGCAGCCGAGCAGAGCGTCGCGCACCACATGCCTCACAAAGCTATACGTGATGAGACGAATGCAGGCGTGATCGTTGGGGCATTGCGACAGGGCGCCGATGCGGCATGGCGAACATGGCACAGGCACTTTTATGATCGAGGTCGCAGGGCCGCGCGGCATCCAGACTTCGATCGGGTCGATGCCTGAAAAAATTGCCACCGTCTTGATGTGTTTCTGCGCCGCGTAATGCGTGAGGCCGGTATCGTTGCCGATAAAAATATCGGCGGCTTCCAAGACCGTGAGACTTTGAAGAAGCGATATGGTTCCGACAAAAGAGCGGATGCGGCTGTCTTCGCCGCAGGCGGCCATGACGGCCTCGGCATCGCCGCTCTGATCCTTTCCGCCGACGAGGACGACGCAGCAATCCATCTCTTTCACCAGCCAGCGCGCGAGCTCGCAAAAGCGCTCCAGCGGCCAGTTTTTAATGTCGCGGCCGGACGATGTGTTCATGACGACTAGAATTTTCGATTGCGCGAAAGACAAATCGATACCGGCGGCAGGCGCCTTGAATGGCAGCTCGGCTTTGCCCGCCTTGCAGAGTTCGATGAAAGCCGTTGCGAGCTGCAGGATCATCAGGCTTTGGTGGACTGCAATATTGCCCGCGGCGCCGAGATTGGGACGCGTGAGCGAGATGGTGAGCGGAAGCCGGTTCCGATCGCTCTCATATCCGATCCTGATATCGGTCTGAATAAGGTCGAGGATCACTCGCGTATCGGGATCGACGCGCAGATCTATGGCGACATCCGATGTGAGCTTTCCGACTTTGCTTGCATCGGTGCCGGAAAGACCATTGGCCGCCGGTTGCGATTGCTGCTGGAAGAAATTGACGGTGACGATGTCGTCGAAGAGATGGCTCTCTCGCGCCAAAGCCTCGTTCCAGGGGCCGCATATGAGCGTGATATGGGCGGAAGGATAGGCATTGCGGATGCTTGTGAAGGCATCATAGGCCAGAAAAAAATCGCCGATGTGATCGGCTTTGACCAGAGTGATGGTCCTTATATCCGTGCCTTGACGCAAGATGGTTAAGTCACTGACCTCGTTCTGTAAAAGAACCGGCTGGAAATATCGTTCATCCATTTTGGAACAACGTCTTCACATCTCGTGCATGGTTAAAAAACCTATCCGCGAACGCCGGGCAGGGCAAGGCGCCTATGAATTCATCACTGCCCTGCTTGCAATATGGTCGCGATGCGCCATATAAGAGATGTCGATAGACGGTTAGATGATTTGGCTTTGCGCTGACATGGTCGCGCGGTTTGCCAAGAATTCCCCTGCCTGAAAATGCGATTTCGACCGTCTGCGGCTTCGTGGGCGAGCAAGACTACGTTCGTGAAAGGGTTTCCCATTGTCTACGGGAACTGTGAAATGGTTTAACGCAGAAAAAGGTTTCGGCTTCATCGAGCCGGATGACGGCGGCAAGGATGCCTTCGTTCATATCAGCGCCGTGGAGCGCTCGGGCCTCAACAATCTGCATGAAGGTCAGAAGGTTGACTTCGAGCTCGTCTCCGACCGCAAAAGCGGCAAGATGACGGCCGACAATCTCAAGGTCCTGGCCTGACGAATTGACGGTGGTTTAGCGTTCTCGCAGACCGCCGCCACGCCGCATCGTCTCGTTCTCAAATAATGTCGACCACGGATGAACTGGCGGCAGAGAGATCGTGGCGATGTTGGCAGCATATCAGAGCGCCTTCCGGCGCCATGGCTGCACATCTCAAAATGAGCCCTGCACCTGAACAAGGTCGCGGGGCTTTATTGTTGCACGTGATAGCGCGCAGGCTTTGCGACGAGTCAAAGCTGCTGGCATTTGCCAAAAGGCTTAGGCCTCGGTGCCGTTACTCCACATAAATCGTATTACTTATTGTCCTATTGGCTGGATAAAGCCATGTACCACAGCGCGCAGGATTGACAGCTCCAGCGGTTTGTCTAGGTGTCTTCGATGCAGAAAAGCGAACCTATTATAGAGGCAAAGCCCAGTGAGCGCGCGCTGGATGCGCGCAGATGGGCGGGCATAGTCGCCCGCTACCGCGAGCCGAATTACGCGCGGGGCATTTTCGAACTCGCGATCACCGCGCTGCCGCTCGTTTTCATTTGGATTTTGATGTGGGCGACGCTCCAAACCGGCCATTATTGGCTGTGTCTTCTGCTCGCCATACCGGCTGCGGGTTTCCTCGTGCGCCTCTTCATGATCCAGCACGATTGCGGCCACACCTCATTTTTCCGCCATCGCCTCGCGAATGATTGGGTCGGGCGCTTCATCGGCGTGCTGACGCTGACGCCCTACGATGGTTGGGCGCGCAGCCATGCCGGTCACCATGCGACCTCCGGCAATCTCGATCAGCGCGGCACCGGCGATGTCGACACGCTGACGGTGCGTGAGTTTCAATCGCTTCCGCGCTGGCGCCGGCTTCTCTATCGCCTCTACCGGCATCCGGTTGTGATGTTTGGCATTGGTCCCATCTATTTGTTCGTCTTGCGGCATCGCCTTCCGCTCAGCGGACCCGGAGGCTGGCCTGTCTGGCTGAGCACGATGGGGACGAACGCGGCGATCGCCGCTCTGATTGCCATCATGATGTGGCTCGTCGGGGTCGGTCCCTTTCTGCTCGTGCAGATGCCGATCACGCTACTCGCGGGTTTGATTGGCGTCTGGCTGTTCTATGTTCAGCACCAGTTCGAGGATACGTTTTGGGCGCGCGAGGGCTCTTGGACTTTCCATGAGGCGGCGCTTTACGGCAGCTCGCATTATGCCTTGCCCCCAGTCCTGCGCTGGTTCACGGCCAATATAGGCGTGCATCATGTGCATCACCTTTGCAGCCGGATTCCCTATTACCGCTTGCAGCAAGTGCTGCGCGATCATCCTCAGCTCGCGGCCATCGGACGCCTGACTTTGTGGCAGAGCGTCAAATCCGTCCGCATGGTTCTCTGGGATGAGAGAGACCGCCGGCTCGTCGTGTTCCGCGAGATGCACGCTGCCAGCAAGGCGCGCGGGGCAGGAATGCTGCAAAACGAGATCGGACGCCCGTTCCCGTCTTCAACACAAACGAACTGATTCAAAATCGCTCCATCTCTTGGTGGAATTCGAATCTCATCGAAAGCAAAATTGTGCTTTCGCGGCTGAGACGGCTGGAAACCAAACCGCCTCCATCGTAGCGTAGCCTAAAGTGATTCGGCTGGATCATCGATGGCCCGTTCGTCTACTGCCCGGCTGAGCCGGACTCCCGCTTCAAGCAAGAAGCTTCCGGTCGTGGAGCTGGTCCCCGGCTGGCTGAGGCCGCTGAACCGCGACGCCTCCTTCAAGCTTTGGCCGCCCTTCGATCCGGGCCGGTTTCTCGACATGAATCCGAGCCTGGTCCGCCTAGGGCCAAAAGAAGCCTGGGTCGTCTTTTGCCGCTACGCGACTCCGCCGCAGCCGGGACAGGGATCGATCTGGGCCGTTCGTGTCGGCACTGATCTGCAGCCATCGGGGACGCCGGTTCTTCTTCTCGCCCAAGGCATAGATCCCAGGATCATCAGGCTCGGCGAACGGCTCTTGATCTTCTTCGCGATGATCGAGCGCGATTCCGCCGGCCAGCCAATTGGTTCTTCAGTTGCCATGGCGGAATATGCGGTCGATCGCGACCAGTGGACATGCAAAAACATGTTCAGCCTCCCAAAGCGTCCCATTCAGGGCGTCCAGTCCGCGGACTCGGACGAGAACTGGGAGAAGAACTGGATTCCCTTTGCGATCGACGACACGCATGTGGGGTTGATCTATTCGCACGACCCTTGGGACGTCATCACGCTCGGCGCCGAACCGGGGCAAATGCCGCAACTGCAGAATGTCCATCGCAGTCCCGGTCTCACCTGGGAAGACGGAACGATCCGGGGCGGGACCTCGCCTGTGCCCTACGATAGCGATCATCTGATTACGTTTTTTCATGCGGCTCAGGTCATCGGCAGCCGGCGTCTTTATAGCGTCGGCGCATGCGTGTTTACGGCCAAGCCGCCCTATGCGCCGGTGTCGATGACGCTCGATCCGCTTTTGATGGCGCCTTACAAAAACGGAGCGCATCGCTTCGGCTGGCATTTTGCCGGCAGCGTCATCTTTCCGATGGGCGCGGAGCCGTCACGCGACGGCTATCATCTGCTTTGCGGCATCGATGACGGCGAGATCGGCACATTTTTCATCTCCACGGCGGATCTCAAAGCGCGTTTGCAGGCACCGCGCCAGGAGATCCTGGGCGCTGTCCATGATTATCGCGGCAGCCAGGGTGCGCGGATCCCGCTCAAACACCTGCTTTACGTGCCGGACCCCATTCCGGGAATCCCCGAGCTTCCGATGATCAATTTCCTCCGGACGCTCGCAGGCCGTGGCCGCACCTTCGTCGATGTCGGCTCGCATATTGGCTTCTACACGATGGGTCTCGCGCCGGGCTTCGACAAAGTCGTCGCTTTCGAGCCGTCGAAGTTTCAATATGGCTGGCTCACGCGCAACCGCGCCTTGAACGATTACGCGCATGTCGCCTGCGAGCATGTCGCGCTGGGCGACACCCGCGGCGAAGCCACGCTGAACGTATTGAGTTACGAAGGCGGGCTGAACTCGCTTTCGCCCGAAGTCGCCGCCGCGCATACGATCATCGATCGCTATACGGTTCCGGTCGAAGTGCTGGATGATCGCGGCATGAGCGATGTCGATCTGCTCAAGATCGATGTCGAGGGCTTCGAAATCCCGGTTCTGCGCGGCGCGCGGAAAACCATCGATGCCAGCCGGCCGGTGATTCTGATCGAGGTTTGGACGGATGATGCGCGGCGTCAGAATGTGAAACAGGTCATGGACGAGATGAACTATACGTTCGAGCCGCTGTTTCCGCTCTCGCCGGAATTGGTTCTCTGCATCCCGCAGGAGCGCCGTCAGTCCTACGCCTGGTTCATCTGACGCTCAAAGAGCGCTAGGCTTCGCTACTTCCAGAAGCCAAGATCCCGGTAATGGCCATCGCGGCCTTGAATATAGACGATCACCTCGTCCGTGGTCAGCATCCTGGCCGGTTCCTGCAGAAACACCTTGTTCGGAAACTGATCTAGAATCGCGCGGAACGTCTCCAGAGAAAATTCTGGCTTTTCGATCCGCCAGAGTTCGAAGATTCCAGCGAAGACGGATTTCCAGATTTTTGGGTCCGTCGATGTCGCGATGGCTTCATCGTGCCCTTGCGTATCCGACTTGTAAAAAATCGGCAGGCCGGAGGCCGCCCATTTTTTACACGCGGCCTTGGCCCCTTTGACTTCGATCGTCGTTTTGTCGAAGCTATCGTCCTGCGGCATCGCCGACTTGTTTAGCGAATAATTTCCGGAGTTCGTCCGGTCGCGATAGAACTCGAGCTTTTCGTCGCGCAAGCCCAAGCCATAATTGTTCTTTTTCAGATTTGGAAAGGCTTGAAGGTTGCGCGTCAGATAGGCAAAATTCTCGGGATCCGGCTCGTATAGAAAGACATCTTGTATCTGTTCGAAAGCCGCAAGCATTTGACGGCTGAAGAGGCCGACGTTCGCCCCTATATCGATGAGCGTAAAGCCCGAGAGCGAAGGCGGGATGACGCGCCGCGCAAATTCGATTTCGAAATAGTCCCAGCTATGCGTGGCGATCGCGGAAGGCGCGATCGCATAATCGAGCGGGACGACGCAAGCGCGCGCCTCATTTGAAAGCCCTTCGCCGACGCGCGGCGGGATAAACAAGCCGGTTCCTTCCTTCGGCTGGAATTCCACATTCCTGACATTGCAGAATTCTTTGAGGAGCTTCACCTCGAGCCTGAACGAGCCGATAAAAGAGTCGTAGACGTCTTGGATTGAAATCGGCATCAGGCTGTGGCTCGCTGCTTCATCGATCGTGGGGGCCGGTTTTTCCGGTTTCGTTTGGCGTTCGGATCATGCGGTTCGACGGCGATGAATCGTGGCGGCTCGCCGGCAAGCCGGATATCCTGAATCTCGCGATAGGCCCGTTCGAGGTTGGCCGCGAACCGGCTCATGTCGAACAAAGGCGCGGTGCCGCGTCCTCTGATGAGCCGATGCTGCAAATCGGCAAGCAGGTCCGGTTCGGACGCGAGACGAACGGCGAGCGCTTCATAGTCCGCGAGCGAATGCGTGACCAATTCTGGCAGACCCGCAGCTCGGAGCAGACTGCCGGCCATGCGGCTCACATAGGTTTCGCCCGCGCAAGTGAGGACGGGCAGACCGACCCAGAGCGCATCGTTGCAGGTCGCACCCGCATTATAGGGATGGCTGTCCAGAAACAGATCCGCCTGGCGCAGACGGCCGAGATAGGCGTCATATTGCGCAACGGGAGCGAAAATAATCCGATCCGCCGCAACGCCGTGGGCTTTTGCCCGAAGGTTGAGATTTGCGATCGTCTGCTGCGATTTGCAGTAGAGCCAGAGCACGCTGTTTTCGACACGACGCAGCAGGCGCATCCAGAGATCGAAGATCTCCGGCGTGATCTTGTTCGGATTGTTGAAACTGCAGAAGACGAAGGCCTCTTCCGGAAGGCCGCATTCGGCCCGCGTCGGTATGGCGCTGGGCACCGGCCGTTGCGGATCGCTCGGCTGGTAGCAGTCGGGCAGATGCACGACCTTCTCCGAGTAGAACATGTGCTGCTCGCGCGGCACGATGAAGGGATCGGCGATCACGTAATCGATGAAGTCGGCGCCCATGCTTCCCGGCCAGCCGAGGAAACTCACCTGCACGGGAGCCGGACGGAGTGTCAGGATCTCTTGCCGCGAACCGATCGTCGGGCCGGTCAGATCGACCAGGATGTCGATTCTGTCCGCTTGGATGCGGCGCGCCGCCTCGGCGTCCGGCATGTGGTGCAGGTCGACAAAGGAATCACAAGCCTGCCGGATTCGTCCGCGCAATAGGCCCGCATCCTCGACGCCAAGCGCATAGCCGATGACTTCGATCTTCGCGCGGTCATGCCGGGCGAAGAGCTCCGGCAGGAGGCGGCCGACGGGATGATCGCGAAAATCCGTGGAGAGATAACCGACCCTGATCTTGCCCGAGGGTTTGGCGTCAGGCGTGGCTTCGATCTCGGTGCCGATTCGCCCGCTGCTCTCGTTGAGACGCTTCATCGCCAGTTTTGCGCAATCGAGCTGCTGCGCCGGTGTCGACGGAAAGCTCATCAACAGCAGCATGAAGATTGCCTCTTTCTTCTGCGCGATGAAATCGATCAGCTTGTGATGATCCGCGTCATACTCGCTCCAATCACAGATATGCCGCCTTATCTTGACGAGTTCGACGATGGCGTTGTCGAAATCGGGCTTGATCGCGATCGCCTGTTTCAAGGCGGCGGCGGCTTCGTCGAACTTGAATTGCTCCTGCAGCCCGGCTGCGAGATTGCCCAGGGCCGCCGCATAGTCGGGCTTGATCGCGAGCGCCTTCTCATAGGCGGCGACGGCCTCGTTGACCTTGCCCTGCCTTTGCAGCACGACACCGAGATTGCAAAGAATCTCCGCATTGTCGGGCGCCAGAGCGGCGGCGCGCAGGCTCATCGTGGCGGCTTCGGCGAAATGTCCGGCGGCGGCGAGCAGAGTCCCCAGATTGGAAAAAGCCGCGGCATGATTTTGGTCCAACGCGACCGCATGCCGGTAATTTCTGATGGCTTCCTCGGTCCATCCCAAAGTGGCGAGCGCGCGCGCCATGTTGAAATAGGCTTCGGCGAAATCGGGTTTGAGGACGAGCGCTTCCCGAAATGCGAGGATGGATTGCGCCAGCCGCCCCTGTGTCGTGAGGATCAGGCCGAAATTGTTCCACAGATCGGCGCGAGCGGGCAGCAAGGGGATGACTTGACGATAGACGTCCGCCGCTTCGTCGAATGCCTGCGACATTTGCAGGGCCGCCGCAAGATTGAGATGGGCGTCGGTGTAGAGAGGGTTAATCGAAATGGCGCGGCGGCAGGCGAAGGCGGCCTCGGCCGGAACGCCGCGCGCGAGCAGCGCCAGTCCGAGGTTGGACCAGCTCTCGGCATGGGATGGTTGCAGCTCGCAGATCTGTCGATAGAGCTTCTCGGCGTCTCGTAGGCGCCCGGCCCGATGATGATCGATCGCCTTGGTGAAAAGCTTGTCGGCCGGCGCGATCTTTCGCGGGTGCGCCGTTGCTTGAGATCTGGCCATACCAATCCGCTCTTTCGCCAGCTTTTGGGCGCGACGAAGCTTGCCCCGGAGTCTGTCCGACTCGGCTCAAGCGGAATTTTTCAAACGGAGCTGGTCCGAAGCTGGGGCGCCGCAGGGTATCCCCCCGAAAAGACCGATAGTTTACGTTTTGTTAAAGAGATGGAGCGAGACTAGGTCACGTGAGGTCGACTCTTAGTTCGATCGAGCATTCGCGACAGATCGGGGTAGATGATCTACTGCCGATGACCTTGGAAGATCACACGATCTCTCCAGCGGCCATGTATGGCGCGACGGTGTCCGGCACGCATTAGCAACGCGTGTATGGCCTTTTGAAGCCGGTCCCGGACCAGCTTCAACGTCCATAAACGCAACCACACCGTCCATGACGTTATCGTCCGCCACATGCCCCTGGTGAGGAGTTAAACTGTGACCTCCATTATTTCGTCGTTGTCGAATACTCAGATCGCAGCTCTCTCCACGAACGTGATCGCGGGACTCACCACAGCCGATATCGCCGCCATCAGCACATCGCAGGCATCGGCCTTAACATCCAACGAGATCAAGGCCCTCTCCACGGCGAATGTGGCGGCCCTGTCATCGAGCCAAGTCGCGGCTTTTTCGCCGAACGTCATCAGCAGCCTTTCTCTCGGCCAGATCGTCGCGCTCTCGACAAACGTTGACAATCTAACGACGGCGGAAGTTTCCAAGCTGACCTCGACGCAAGTCGGCGGCCTTTCGACGGCGCAGCTCAACGGACTGGGCTCGACGCAACTGAATTCGCTTTCCGTCACGGCGCTTCTCGGGCTTGTCGTGTCCAACCTGTCGACGGCGCAGCTCCAGAGCCTTTCGACCGGTGTAGTCGCAGCCCTTTCGACCACCGCTGCTCAAAGCCTGACGACGGCTCAATTCGCGGCCTTGACGACATCTCAGCTCGCGGCTTTGACGACCAAGCAAGTTGATGCCCTGACGACGACGCAGCTCCAAGGTCTGACGACAGCGGAATTCAACGCGCTCTCCACGGCGGCTCTGCACAGCCTGACGACGGCAGAGGCGGCTGCCTTGACGACGTCTCAGCTCAACAATCTGACGACGGCCGGCCTCGCAGCGCTCTCGACCGCCGCTGTCCACGCTCTGTCTTGGACCCAATTGGGCTCCTTGACGACAGCCGACGTACAGCTCCTGAGCTCGGCCCAGGTCGCGGCGCTCTCGACGAGCGTCATCCAGAATCTGGGCCCGACACAGGTCGGCGTCTTCACGACATCTCAGCTCGCCGCTCTGACGACGGCGCAGGTGAATGCCCTGTCAACGACGCAAGTCCAAGCCCTGACAACAACGGAATTGAACGCGCTTTCGACGGCGGCCCTGCATAGCCTGACGAGCACGCAGGGCGGGGCTTTGTCCACGCAGCAGCTTGCCAATCTGACGACGGCAGGCCTAGTGGCGCTCTCGACCGCCGCGGTCAAGAACCTGTCTTCGGACCAGATCGGCGCCTTGACCTCGAGCCAGCTCCCGCTCCTGACGACGGCGCAAGTCAGCGCCCTGACGACGGCGCAGATCCAAGCTCTGACGACGACGGAACTGAACAGCCTCTCCACGTTCGCCCTGCATAGTTTGACGACGGCACAGACCGGGGCCTTGTCGACGGCACAGCTCGCCAATCTGACGCCGACAGCTCTCGGGGCGCTCTCGACCGTCGACATCCATGCTTTGTCTTCGACTCAATTCGGAGCCTTAACGTCGGCCAGCGTCCAGCTCTTGACCTCAACGCAGATCGCGGCGCTCTCGACCAGTGTGTTGCAAAATCTGACGTCGGCGCAGGTCGGCACCTTCACAACCTCTCAGCTTGCGGCTCTGACGTCGCCGCAGATCGGCGCCCTGCCAATCACCACGCTGACGACGGCTGAACTGAACTCTCTCTCCACGGCGGCGCTGCACAGCCTGACGACGGCACAGGCGGCGGCCTTGTCGACGGCGCAGCTTGCCAATCTCACGACGGCGGGTCTCGCGGCGCTTTCAACCGCCGATGTCCACGCCCTGTCCTCGGCTCAATTCGGCGGATTGACGACGGCCGAAGTCCAGCTGCTATCCTCGACACAGATCGCGGCGCTCTCGACCGGCGTCGTGCAAAATCTGACGTCGGCGCAGGTCGGCACCTTTACGACATCTCAGCTCGCTAATCTGACCACTGCGCAGGTCAATGCCCTGACGACGGCGCAGGTCCAAGCCCTGACGACGACGGAACTGAACGCGCTCTCGACGGCGGCCCTGCACAACCTGACGGGCGGGGCGACGGGACAGGCAGCAGCCCTGACGACGGCGCAGATTCAAAATCTGACGACGGCGGGCGTCGCAGCGCTCTCCTCGGGGGCCGTCCAGGCCCTGACGACGGCGCAAATCGGTGCTTTGTCGACATCGCAGTTCGCGGCTCTGACGACGGCGCAGGTCAGCGCCCTGACGACGACGCAGGTCCAAGCCTTGACGACGGCGGAACTGAACGCTCTCTCCACGGCGGCTTTGCACAGCCTGACGACGGCTGAGGCGGCTGCCCTTACGACGGCGCAGATCGCCAATCTGACGACAGCCGGTCTCGCGGCACTTTCGACTGCCGATGTCCACGCCCTGTCTTCGACCCAGTTCGGCGCTTTGACCACAGCCGACGTTCAGCTCCTGAGCTCGGCGCAGGTCGCAGCGCTCTCGACCGGCGTCGTGCAAAGTCTGACGACGGCGCAGGTTGGCACCTTCACGACGTCTCAGCTTGCTGATCTGACGTCGACACAAATCGGTGCCCTGACGACAGCGCAGGTCAATGCCCTAACGACGACGGAACTGAACGCGCTTTCCACGGCGGCTCTGCATAGTCTAACGGGCGGAACGACGGGACAGGCATCAGCCCTGACGACGGCGCAGATTCAAAATCTGACGACGGCGGGTCTCGTGGCCCTCTCTTCAGCGGCTGTCCAAGCCCTGACCACCGCGCAAATCGGTGCTCTGTCTACATCCCAGCTGGCAGCTCTGACGACGGCGCAGGTCAGCGCTCTGACGGCGACGCAGGTCCAAGGTCTGACGACGGCGGAACTGAATGGTCTCTCCACAGCGGCTCTCCATAGTCTGACGACGGCACAGGCCGCGGCCTTGGCGACAGCCCAGCTCGCCAATCTGGCAACGGCTGGTCTCGTGGCGCTTGCAACCGCTGATATCCATGCCCTCTCCTCGACCCAGTTCGGAGCCCTGACCTCCGCCAGCGTCCAGCTCTTGAGCTCGGCGCAGGTCGCAGCTCTCTCGACGAGCGTCGTGCAAAATCTGACGACGGCGCAGGTCGGCACCTTCACGTCATCTCAGCTCGCCGATCTGACGACGGCGCAGGTCAGTGCCCTGACGACGACGCAGGTCCAAGCCTTGACGACGGCGGAACTGAATACGCTCTCAACAGCGGCGCTGCACAACCTGACGACGGCGCAGGCGGCGGCCTTGTCGACGGCGCAGCTTGCCAATCTCACGACGGCGGGTCTCGCGGCGCTCTCGACCGCCGATGTCCATGCCCTGTCCGTGGCCCAGTTCGGCGGCTTGACGACAACCGAAGTGCAGCTCTTGAGCGCGGCACAGGTCGCGGCGCTCTCGACCGGAGTCGTGCAAAATCTGACGTCGGCTCAAGTCGGCACCTTCACGACGTCTCAGCTTGCTGATCTGACGTCGACGCAAATCAATGCCTTGACGACGGCGCAGGTCCAAGCTCTGACGACGACGGAACTGAACGCGCTTTCCGCGGCGGCTCTGCATAGTCTGACGGGCGGGACGACGGGACAGGCAGCGGCCCTGACGACGGCGCAGATTCAAAATCTGACGACGGCGGGTCTCGTGGCGCTTTCCTCGGCGGCTGTCCAGGCCCTGACCACGGCGCAAATCGGTGCTCTGTCGACATCTCAGCTCGCGGCTCTGACGACGGCGCAGGTCAGCGCCCTGACGGCGACGCAGGTCCAAGGTCTGACGACGGCGGAACTGAATGGGCTCTCCACAGCGGCTCTCCATAGTCTGACGACGGCACAGGCCGCGGCCTTGGCGACAGCCCAGCTCGCCAATCTGACGACGGCCGGTCTCGCGGCGCTTTCGACCGCCGATGTTCATGCCCTGTCCTCTGCCCAGTTCGGCGGCTTGACGACAACCGAGGTGCAGCTCTTGAGCTCGGCGCAGGTCGCGGCGCTCTCCACAGGCGTCGTGCAAAATCTGACGACGGCGCAGGTCGGCACCTTCACGACGTCTCAGCTCGCGGATCTGACGGGCACGCAAGTCGCCGCCCTGACGACGACGCAGGTCCAGGCCCTGACGACAACGGAACTGAACGCTCTCTCCACCGCGGCTCTGCACAGCCTGACGAGCACACAAGGCGCGGCCCTGACGACGGCACAGCTCGCCAATCTGACGACGGCGGACCTCGCCGCGCTCTCGACCGCCGCGGTCCACAACCTGACTTCGACTCAGGTCGGGGCCTTGTCGACAGCCCAGCTCCAAATCCTGACGACGGCACAGGTCGCAGTGCTCTCGACCGGTGCCGTGCAAAGTCTGACGACGACGGATATCCAGGCTCTGACGACAAGCGAAGTGCGCAGCCTGACGACCGCGCAGATCGCCAGCCTGACATCCGCGCAGGTCGGCGCATTGACGTCATCGCAGGTCGCTGCCTTGACGCCAACACAGGTCGGCGCCTTCACCTCCGCCAACTTTGGTTGAGATCGAAGCGCAACCCCATAAGAGACCACGATCCGCGAGAGCTTAAATCGAGCTCTCGCGGCACGGCCCATCAGATTTCAGGAGTCTCGACGAAGCGGCGAGCAAGCGCCGATCTGGCAGGTTCAGCTATATAAAATCCGCCTCCCTGGCGGCCTTCAAGACGGAAACGATGGACTCGAATGAAATATGTCCATGTCCGGAAAAGGCGGCCATGAAAAGAAGAGCGAAGGCCGGCGGAAGCAAGACCAAAGCCGTCGAAATGAAAGCGGGACCAAGGGCCTCGAGGCGCTGACCGATTTCGTAGAGAGGCAATCCGGCGGCTTGCCTGTGCGCTGCTTGCGTCGGCAATGACGTGGGCATGGAAGTGACCTTGGAACGATGAAAGACCGTGGTCGATAAGCCGCTAGGCGCAACGAAGATCCGCCGCGCTAATCCCGCTCCTTGCGCATTATTCCCATAGTTGCGAGTGCGGCCAGCTCTCGAACCGACCGCACCCGACATTTGGACGCTTAGCTCACGCGGCTTTCAGATTGATCTTGTTGCTCGCAAGCTTGGAGAGCAGCGTGTCGGTCTGCTTCTCTTCGGCCAGGGTCGCATCGAGAAGCCGTGCGGCCTCCCTGTGCCCGAGCTCTTGCGCCCATTTCTTCAGCGTGCCGTAGCGGCTGATCTCGTAATGCTCGACGGCCTGAGCCGCGGCGATAAGGCCAGGATCGAGCGCCTCCGTGCCGCCGAACTCCTCCATGATTTCCTTGCCTTCATTGAGCATGCCCATGATGGCGTCGCAGGTCTTGCCGCGTGGCGCCTTGCCGATCAGTTCGAACACCTGGTCGAGGCGCTCGATCTGACCCTCGGTCTGCTCGCGGTGCAGTTCGAAGGCCTGCCGCAATTCATCCGACTGTGCCTTCTTTGCCATTTTGGGAAGCGCTTTCAGAATCTGCTTCTCCGCGAAGTAAATGTCCTTGAGCGTTTCGAGGAAAAGATCGTTCAGGTCTTTCGCTTGTGCTGCCATTGTTGCCTCAGGTCGTGGGATAAACAAATCCGTTTGCGCATCGCGCGGATTCGAACGCGAGAACGTTCTCGCGTCACAACCGTGACCGTCTTCGGAAGTTCCAGCGCAATCGAGGTGTTACGCATGTTTCACGATGTTTGGCAGACGCGAAGAATCGATTCTTCGTTTCAATGGAACTTAGAGTCATGGCCGAGGTTATGGACCTACATTTTAACCGAAGAAGGAGAGTCAACATGGGTCGCGGTATTTTGCTTTGGCTGCTTGGCGTGCCGATTCCGATCATTATTCTTCTCGCATTTCTGCATCACTAGAGCATCGCACCCAAATCAGGGAACCCGTGCGGGGGGAATCCGATTGGCGTCGATAAAGACGCCGATATGGCGACGGACGCTTTCAAGCAAAGCGTCCGGTTCTCCCGTCGGTTCACCCACGGCGGAACTCAAACTGATGAGAAGGCCATGACACATTTGCAGACACATTCGCAGCCGGAAACACATCCGCAGCCAACGAAAAATCTCGTCGAAGCCAGACAGGGCGAGACCACTGGCCATATGCGTTGGGTTCTCGGGATATCGCTGTCCTTGGCCATCGTCGCCTTGGGCGTGATTTATCTGTGGTTCTTGCACGGACAGCATGCCTAAACGCTGCGCTTGATCTTCGATTAAATGCGGAACAAGCGCGCGTCGGCGACGTTGGCATTCGCAACTTTGAAAAGGAACGCACAATGGACAAGGATCGTATCGAAGGCTTGGCCCGGGAAACCAAGGGCGCTGTCAAGGACGCCGCTGGTAAGGTGACCGGCGACGCCAAACTTCAGGCCGAGGGCAAAGCCGACAAGGCTGCTGGCAAGGTGCAAAATGCTGTCGGCGGCATGAAGGATGCTGCGCGCGACGCGGTTAAGAAGTCGAGCTGATGCAGCTCACGCACAGAAGTGCATAATCTTGCGGTGCAGCAAATAATTTAAAAAGCCCTGGTGTAATTAACCGGGGCTTTTTCATGCTGCCGACGCGGATCCTCGATCGGGAACTGTCGCGGTTTTGAATCGTTTGGCAAATCGGACTGATCAGAGGAGAGTTGCATGATTAGACCGTCACTGAAGAAAATCGGATTGGTAAGTGCTGCCGCGCTGATGCTCGCCGCAGGCACGATCTCGATGTCAACTCCCGCCGATGCATTTGGCCGCGGCGGCTGGGGTGGCGGTTGGGGCGGCCGCGGTTTTTACGGCCGCGGTTTTTACGGCGGTGGTTGGGGTGGCCGCGGTTGGGGCGGCGGCTGGGGCTGGGGCTTGGGCGGACTAGGTGCCGGCCTCGCGCTCGGCGCCATAGCGGCCAGCGCCGCTTATCCGGCCTATCCCTACTACTATGGCTATCCCTACGGATACCCGTATCCCTACGGCTATCGCTATCCTTATGGTTATTACCGCGGTTATTGGTAGCGGCTTCTTGCCTGGACGGGCGTCGAGCCCGTCCAGTTCGTCGTTTGAAAACATTTTTTTAAAACGTCTTTGTGAACTTGAGCCAATCCGTCGCGCTTCAGGCCGGTTGATCTTTCGGACCGCATCTCTCCTGACCGGCAAACCATTTCTCACCAGATGCTTGCATTCGCGTTCGAGCGCGGCATGCCATCGAGATGCTCCAGGCGCATTTATCGCGCGTCGGTTTGCCTCACTGTGTGGGAATCCGCATTGTGCCAATTACGCAATCGCAGAGCTTTTGACATTTGAGCTTTTGAAAGTTCAGATGATCTGTGGACATCGTCACGGAACATCGGGCCGGCGTAATGCGCGAGCGAAATTATAAAATCATTCCCCCAGATCCGCTTCGGTCGCATTTTGGGATTATATGGAATCGGTGCGGGCGCATCGCCTTCGTCACGGCCGGTGCGATCGGCCTTTCGGGATGCAACACCGGCATTTTCGATCCGGTCGGCCCCGTTGGTTCCGCTGAAAAATCGATCCTGATCGACTCCCTCGGCATCATGCTGGCCATCGTCCTGCCGACGATTGTTGCGATCATTGCTTTTGCCTGGTGGTATCGTGCCTCCAACGGGCGGGCCCGCTACCTTCCGGATTGGGAATATTCCGGCCGCATCGAAATGGTGGTCTGGGGCATCCCTCTGCTTGTCATCATGCTGCTCGGCGGCGTGGCGTGGATCGGATCGCATGATTTGGATCCTGCCAAACCTCTCGCCTCCTCGACGAAGCCTGTCGAAATACAGGTCGTCTCGCTCGATTGGAAATGGCTCTTTATCTACCCGGACCAGAAGATAGCGAGCGTCAACGAGCTCGTCGTGCCGGTCGGCACTCCCATTCATTTCTCCCTGACGTCCGCAAGCGTGATGAGCGCCTTCTTCATCCCGCAGCTCGGCAGCATGATCTACACGATGAATGGTATGACGACGCAGCTCAATCTGCAGGCCGATCGCATCGGCATCTTCCATGGCCTGTCTGCGCATTACAATGGTGACGGATTCTCGGACATGCACTTCGACACGCGCGTCGTGAGCGCGGCTGAGTTTTCCGTCTGGGCTCAAAAGGCCGCCGGCAGCATGCTCGCCCTCGACGATCAGAGCTATGGAGAGCTGTCGAAGCAGACCATGCATGTCACGCCGTTCACGTTCAGATTAGAGAACCCCAATCTGTTTCATGAGATCGTGACTCAGACATTGCCGCCGGGGCCAGGCCCCGATCTTGAGCAGCCGACGGCGTCCGTATCGCCGCGAAGCGGAGGCTAGTATGTTTGGTAAGTTGAGCTGGGCGGCGGTTCCCTTGGATCAGCCGATCCCGATGATCACATCGGCCGTTATCGCGTTCGGGATCATCGGTATTCTGGCCTGGATCACCCTCAAAGGTTATCTGCCCTATCTGTGGCGCGAGTGGATCACGAGCGTCGATCACAAGCGCATCGGCGTCATGTATACGCTGCTGGCGATGGTGATGCTGCTGCGCGGCTTCGCCGACGCCATCATGATGCGGTCGCAACAGGCGCTGGCCTTCAATTCTCCGGGCTATCTTCCGCCGGAGCACTATGATCAGGTCTTTTCGGCGCACGGCACGATCATGATCTTCTTCGTGGCGATGCCCTTCGTGATCGGATTGATGAACTTCGTCGTGCCGTTGCAGCTCGGCGTTCGCGACGTCGCCTTTCCGACGCTGAATTCGGTGGGTTTCTGGCTGACCGCAACCGGCGCGCTGCTCGTCAATATATCGCTCGGCATCGGCGAGTTCGCGCGTACCGGGTGGCTGCCCTATCCGCCGCTGTCGGAACTCACTTATTCGCCCGGCGTCGGCGTCGACTATTATCTGTGGTCGCTTGAAATCTCGGGCGTCGGCACTTTGGTGGCAGGCATCAATCTCGTCACCACCGTACTGAAATTGCGGGCGCCGGGCATGAATTATCTGCGCATGCCGATGTTCTGCTGGACGACGCTTGCCTCGAACCTTCTCATCGTCGCGGCCTTCCCGATCCTGACCGCCACTTTGGCGATGCTCATCCTCGACCGCTATCTCGGCTTCCATTTCTTCACCAATGAAGCCGGCGGCAACATGATGATGTTCATGAATCTGATCTGGGCCTGGGGACACCCGGAGGTCTATATTCTCATCCTGCCCGCCTTTGGAATCTTCTCCGAAGTCATCGCGACATTTTCCAGAAAGCCGCTGTTTGGATATCGCTCGATGGTCGCCGCGACCATGGTGATCTGCATCTTGTCCTTCACGGTGTGGCTGCATCATTTCTTCACGATGGGCGCAGGTGCCGATGTCAATGCGATCTTCGGCATAGCCTCGATGATCATCGCGGTTCCAACCGGCGTGAAGATTTTCAACTGGCTGTTCACGATGTACGGTGGCCGCGTCCGTTTCACCACGCCGATCCTGTGGTCCATCGGTTTCATGATCACCTTCATTCTGGGCGGCATGACAGGCGTGCTGCTCGCTGTCCCGCCGGCCGATTTCCTGCTTCACAACAGTCTGTTCCTCGTCGCTCACTTTCATAACGTCATCATCGGCGGCGTTTTGTTCGGCGCCTTCGCGGGCTACACCTATTGGTTCCCGAAGGCTTTCGGGTTCAGGCTCGACGAGCGCCTCGGCCATGCCGCCTTCTGGTGCTGGATCGTCGGCTTCTACGTCGCCTTCATGCCGCTCTATGTGCTCGGCTTTCTCGGCATGACGCGGCGGATGCAGCATTATGACGTGCCGGAATGGCATCCCTGGACGATCGTCGCCGTGTTCGGCGCGCTATTGATCTTGATGGGAATCATCTTCCAGATCCTCCAGCTTGCCTATAGCATCAAGCATCGCGAGGAGCTTCGCGACGTTACCGGCGATCCCTGGGATGGCCGCACCCTCGAATGGGCAACGGCTTCGCCGCCGCCCGTATTCAATTTCGCCTTCCTGCCGGTGGTCACGGGCGAGGACGCCTACTGGCGTATGAAGCAGCTTGAGCGCGAGCAGGCACAGCCCGCCGAAGAGCCGATCTACGAAGCGATTGAAATGCCGCGAAACTCGGCGACCGGATTTATCTGCGCTTTCTTCGCGACGATCATGGGCTTCTCGCTGATCTGGCATATTTGGTGGCTGGTCATCGCAAGCGCGGTCGGCGCTTACGCAACCTTCGTGGTCTTCGCCTGGCGCGATCACGATGAATATCTGATCCCGGCCGAAACCGTCGCGGAGATCGATCGCCCCAACCGGCAGGCCCGCGCCGCGGCATTCCAAGATTTGACCCACGAATTGAGCCCAACGTCATGACCGCTGTACCTTACGCATCCGGCGACGCCGATCCCTACCGCGCCGCCCCAGAGCGTGGCCCCTATCAAGGCGGCCATGCGGTGAGCCATGGCCATGGTGGCCTGGCCTTCAAACGTGTCGTCACGGGCTATGGGTTCTGGATCTTCCTGCTCAGCGACATCATCATGTTCTCGGCCTTCTTCGCGGCCTATGCCGTCCTGGTCGATCAGACGGCGGGCGGGCCGACGGGAAAAGAGCTCTTCGATCTGAATAATGCCGCTGTTGAAACGGCATTTCTTCTGGCGTCGAGCTTTACATGCGGGCTCGCGAGCATCGCTGCGGAGCACCGCAGCAAAAGCTGGTTCTACGGCGCGATGGCCGTGACGGGCCTGCTCGGTGCGGGCTTCCTGGTGCTTGAGGTGACGGAGTTTGCAAACTTTGTCGAGCAAGGCGCGGGCCCGACTCGAAGCGCCTTTCTGTCGGCATTCTTTACGCTCGTCGGATGCCATGGCCTGCACGTCTCGGCTGGCATTCTCTGGCTTCTGACAATGATGGCGCAAGTCTTCGCCAAAGGCTTTCGCGCCGATATCGAGCGGCGCATCCTGTGTTTCGCGCTATTCTGGCATGCGCTCGACATTATCTGGGTGGCGCTGTTTACGGTCGTCTATCTGATGGGAGTGACGGGATGAGCGAAGGGTTCAATACTGTCCCAGGCGACGACGAAGCCGACGCCGGCAGCGTTGCCGGTGCCGTGCGGACTTATCTCGTCGGACTTGGGCTCGCGGTCCTGTTGACCGTCACCTCTTTCTATGTGGCAAGCACCAATCTCGTGTGGGGGCCGAGCATACCCGTGGCGCTCGTCGTGCTCGCGATCGCGCAGATGGGCGTGCATCTCGTGTTCTTCCTGCACATCACCACGGGACCGGAAAACACCAACAACGTCATGGCGCTGTTTTTCGGTGTCCTGATCGTTTTTCTGGTGATTGGAGGCTCCTTGTGGATCATGGCGCATTTGAACCAGAACATGGTGCCGATGGATCAGTTGATGCAGATGCAGCGCTGAGCCAATGATTTACACCGAGGCCGACATGGCGTTATCCGCCGGAGACGAGGGCTCCACATACAAAGCCATCTCGTAACTTACGCCGGCGGCCTTGCCCAATTCATTGAAGATCGAGCGCTCGTTCCACATCTGGAGAAAAAGCTGAGGGCTGGGCGGCAGGCCGTCCAAGCCATGCTGCCCGCTGGCGCGATGCGCGTTCTGCTCGACGCGAAGCGCTGCTTCCATGAGTTTTTGCAGCGAGTGGAAGTCTTTCGTTTCGACGCAGATATCGTGCTCCAAGCACTGCGCCATCCAGCGGCCCTCGCTATAAAAAACGATGATGCGAAGATGCAACGGCCGATTCATGTGAGCCTCCCGAACGAACCACATGAATCAATGCGCAGAAATTCTCAAAATTTGTCTCGACCGAACCTGTAAAGTTTAAATCAGGTTGCAACGGTCTTCCGTCGAAGCCACTCTGCGGAGGCGACGGAGCGCGGGCGGATGCGATCCGGCCGCCCGGTCAATAGGCTACGCCGACGACCGTGGACAATGTCCTGGCTTCAGCCGCCACCGCGGCCGGCCCGGCAAACTCGGCTATCCGAATCGAGGCGGCGCGGTGGTCCGCGGACCTCTGTTGAGCCGAGGCCGGCAGGGCGGCGGCGCTGGTGAGAGCGAGGGCGGCGGCACCTGCTAAGGCGATTTTCGATACAGCCATCATTTCGATCCTTGAACTCTTTAACTACGGTTGCGATTGAGTGGTTAACGCGCGACCGATGAGAAGGTTCTGGTCAAGCCGGGAGGCCGGGAGCCGCTCGGACCGGGATTTCACAGGCCGTCTCGGTACGCTGTCATGGTTTTCGTCCTGGCGCTGACAAAGCGCCGAATGGCGCGCAAAGCTCTTGCAATCAGCCTTCGCCGCGCGTTTTGCCTGTCGTCCACCTCGGCTTTGATTTGCTGTAATGCATCCATCACGTCCCATTTCATGAGACGCGATTTGGTTCCAGCCTTGCCACGGCTTGCGGTCTACCTCGGTTCAGGCGTTGCTCCGATTGAATCGAGGCAGTCTGCGACCAAGCCTGAATCGATTTGCGGATCGATCCAAAATCCATAGCGCTTGGCATCTCCCTCCGGTGCGTCAGCCGCTTCGTCCTTCACCGGTTTGGCGCTCCATAAATTCGGGCAGAGCCGATCGAGTTGCAGTTGCGCCTCTCGGAGTTCTTTGGTGGTCACATAAAAATAGATCCGCGGTACGGCCTCGTCGTAGAGGCGTGCGTGATGATTGATGACGGGCATTTGCACTTCCGATGGATAAAGCGGCGCCGAGTGGGCCGATCGAGCATCGCCCATCATAGCTGAAATCAGCGCAACGGCCCAATAAGGTGCTGTCATCGGGTTTTGGGCGTGCCGTGGCTGTCAGGCGGTGTATTCCGGCCTGTCGCAATCTAAATATAGGCTCAGACCGCGGCCGATCATATGGCCTTGCGCAGGGCGCACGATTCGATTGAGGATCGCAAGGCGCCCCGAATGGAGTGCCGCCTTGTCGAAGCCGCTTGAGATTGACCGCGATCGAGCGATGCCGCTTTTTGCCGCGCCTTACGCCGAGGCGGATGAGGCCATTGCGCCGAGGCTCCTTGCGGCGACGGATATGGACGCCGCGGCACTCGCGCGGGTCGATGCTTTGGCTTCACGGCTCGTTTCGGCGATCCGGTCTCAATCGCCACGGCTCGGCGCGCTCGAAGATTTTTTGCGCGAATATTCGCTTTCGACCGATGAAGGCCTGGCGCTGATGGTGCTCGCCGAAGCGCTGCTGCGCGTGCCGGACGATACGACTGCCGACCGGCTGATCGAAGACAAGCTCACGCATGCGACCTTTGCACGCCACGCTGCCGTTTCCGATGCGCTTCTCGTCTCGGCTTCCGCCTGGGCGCTCGGTGTTACCGCGCGCATGTTGCAAAAGGGCGAGACGGCACAAGGCATCGTGGCTTCGCTCGTGCGGCGGATCGGAATGAGCGCGCTGCGCCCTGCGGCACGTCAGGCGATGCAGATTTTGGGTGCGCATTTCATTCTCGGCCGCAACATCGAGGAGGGGCTCGCGCATAGCGCCTCGGGCGACGGCAGGCTTTATCGCTATTCGTTCGACATGCTTGGCGAAGGCGCGCGCACGAGCGCCGATGCGGTGCATTATATGGATGCATACCGCCATGCGATCGAGACGATCGGGCGTGAGTCAGGTACTGCGTCTCTGCCGCAACGCCCCGGCATTTCGGTCAAGCTTTCGGCCTTGCATCCGAGGTTCGAGCTTCTATCGCGTCTGCGCGTCATGGACGAGCTTGTGCCGCGTCTAGGCAGCCTGGCGCGGCTTGCTAAGGACCACAACCTGAGTTTCACGGTCGATGCCGAAGAGGCCGACCGTCTCGAACTTTCGCTGGACGTGTTCGCCGCTGTTCTCGCCGATCCTGCCTTGGCGGGCTGGGACGGTTTCGGCCTTGCCGTGCAAGCCTATCAAAAGCGCGCAGGCGCGGTGCTCGACTACGTCTTCGATCTGGCGCGGCGCCATGACCGGCGCTTGATGGTGCGCCTCGTGAAGGGCGCCTATTGGGATACGGAGATCAAGCGCGCGCAGGAGCGGGGTCTCACCGATTATCCGGTCTTTACGCGCAAGCCGATGACCGATCTCAACTATCTGTCATGCGCGCGCCAGCTTCTCGACGCGCGCGGCCATATCTTCCCGCAATTTGCGACGCATAATGCGCTGACTGTCGCGAGCATCGTGGAATATGCGGGCGGCGTCGATGGCTATGAGTTTCAGCGCCTGCATGGCATGGGTGCCGATCTCTTCAAAGCGTTGCGCTTGGACTTTCCCGATGCGGCCTGCCGCATCTATGCGCCGGTCGGCACCTATCGCGATCTCCTCGCTTATCTCGTACGCAGGCTCCTGGAGAACGGCGCCAATTCGTCCTTCGTCGCGCAAGTCGGCGATCCTTCGATTCCCCTCGATATACTGTTGCGACATCCGCAGACGGCAATCGGTGCCGGGATTTTCCGCGCATTGCCGCTGCCGGAGGATATTCACGGACTTTCGCGCAAAAGCGCGCGAGGTTTCGAGTTTGGCGCGCGGCAGGAGCTCGATGCGCTTTGCAAGGCGGTGGGCGAGGCGCCGGGATTCTACAGCGTCGCGTCGATCGTCGCGGGCGGCGCGACGCAGCAAGGACCTTCCCGGCCCGTTCTTTCGCCGATCGACGGCAGCATGATCGGCGAGGTCGGCGAAAGCTCGCCCGATCTGATCGATCGCGCGATGCGGGCCGCTCAAGACGCCTTCAAGCTCTGGTCCGCGCGTCCGGTCGAAGAGCGTGCTCTCTGTCTCGATCGCATGGCCGATGGGTTGGAAGCCGAGCGGTCGCGCTTCCTCGCGCTTCTGCAAAGTGAAGCGGGCAAGACGCTCGATGATGCGCTGGGCGAGCTGCGCGAAGCGGTGGATTTTTGCCGCTATTACGCGGCGTGTGCGCGGCATCTTTTCTCTACGTCGGAGATCATGCCGGGGCCGACAGGTGAAGAGAATCGGCTGACGCATTTCGGCCGCGGCACTTTCATCTGCATCAGCCCGTGGAATTTTCCTCTCTCGATTTTCCTCGGACAGGTCGCAGCCGCCCTCGTTGCCGGCAATGCGGTTATAGCAAAGCCTGCCGAACAGACCCCGCTCATCGCGTCGGAAGCGGCTTTGCTTCTGCATCGCTGCAGCGTGCCGGGCGCCGTCTTGCAGCTCCTGCCGGGCGATGGCTCCACTGGCGCCGCTCTCGTCGCATCGCCGCATATCGCAGGCGTCGTCTTCACCGGCTCGACGGAGACGGCCTTTGCGATCAATCGCGCGCTCGCCGCCAAAGATGGGCCGATCGTGCCCTTCATCGCAGAGACGGGCGGCATCAATGCGATGATCGTGGATGCGACGGCTTTGCCCGAGCAAGTCACCGACGATGTCATTGCGTCTGCCTTTCGTTCCGCCGGGCAGCGCTGCTCGGCCTTGCGGCTTCTTTGCGTGCAGGAGGATGTCGCCGATCGCGTGATCACCATGATCGCGGGCGCGGCGGCGGAACTGGTGGTCGGCGATCCGCGCGATCTGTCCACTCACGTCGGCCCGGTCATCGATGCGGCCGCGCGGGACGCGCTTGAAACCCATATCGCAGCGATGAAGCAATCGGCGCGCGTGCATTTCGCGGGCAGCGTGCCGGCGGGCGCGCCCGCGCGCGGCTTTTATGTCGCTCCCCATATTTTCGAGCTGGCCTCGGTGGCCGAACTGGAGCGCGAAGTCTTCGGCCCCGTGCTCCATGTCGTGCGCTACAAGGCTGCCGAACTCGATGCGCTGCTCGATGCGATCGCGGCCAAAGGCTACGGCCTGACACTCGGCATTCATTCGCGCATTGACGCGACGATCGAGCATATTATTGCGCGGCGTCTGGCAGGGAATGTCTATGTCAACCGCAGCATGATCGGCGCCGTTGTCGGCACCCAGCCTTTCGGCGGCTTCGGCCTGTCGGGCACGGGACCAAAGGCGGGAGGTCCGAATTACCTGAAGCGCTTCATGCTCGAAGAAACGGTCTCGATCAATACAGCGGCGGTCGGCGGCAATGCCAGCCTGATGAGCCAGGGCGGCTGAGCTGTTCTGAATCCCTGCCTTCAAACTTCAGACGCCTATGGCCAATTCATCTTGTATGCGATGAGCAATTTTTGTATACAATTTTGAGAGAATACATACAATCTCTTTGGTCCGATGGCCGCCGCAGAGGCCGGGATCGCGACTGACGCGGGATCATGACTGAGATGGCGAAAGCGCTCATGCCGTCGGATGGAGCGATAAATGGCGACGAGGACAGACAAGACGCTGACGCAACAGCTCGCCATCGAGATCGCTGATGCGGTTTTGTCGGGCGAGTTCGCGTCGGGCCAAAAGCTCGACGAGCAAATGCTGGCGCAGCGTTTCAACGTTTCCCGCACACCGGTACGCGAGGCACTACGCCATGTCGCCTCGAGCGGGCTTGTCGAGATCAGGCCGCGGCGCGGCGCGGCGGTGGCCAGCGTCGACAAAAACGATCTCGAAATGCTGTTTGTCGCGATGGGCGAATTGGAAGCCGCTTGCGCACGTCTCGCGGCACTGAGCATGACGCCGATCGAACGCCGCCGCCTGAATGCCCTGCACGATAAAATGGCCGATTACGTCACCGGCGATCTGCCCGAGGCATTCGCCGAATCAAACCTCGATTTTCATACGCAAATCTATGCGGGCACGCATAATCGCGCTCTGGCCGAGATGACGGCCGGCTTGCGCCGCAGGCTTGCGCCCTATCGCCGGGCGCAATTCCGCACGCCCGGGCGGCTGCCGCGCTCGCACGCGGAACACGGCGCCGTCGTTGCTGCGATCCTTGCCGGGCATGCAGCGGGGGCGCATGCCGCCATGCTGCATCATATGACTTTGGTCGAAAGCGCTTTCGAGGAATTTGCAACGGCCGGGGCTGCGTGAAGAAGCTGATCACTGGATGGATCAAGCCGGGGCAGGTCCAGAAGTCGCGCCGCGAATGTGAAAGCACTTCCATGCTCGCAGTCGCCAACACGAATTCATAGGCTTTCCCTCAATCGCCGAGACCCGGCCAGCTCGGCGTGATGGCTGCGACGGCAGAAAGCGCTCTTTTCAACGATTCCTGGGCTTTGCCACAGGAGAGCAGGGGAATCTTTCATAGAAAAATTTGAGGCATATCAAAGCGCCCGTGACGCCAGTCTCTATCTTCGGTAACCGGTCGAAGGGAGAGCGATATGCGCGGAATGTCTTTGGTCTTGATCTCTACGCTGGCGGTTGCATTTTCGATAAGCCCGATTCGGGCTCAGGATGCTGGCGGGATTTCGCAATGTTTGGCCGGCTGCGCCAAGTCCGACAAACCATGTCAGGACCGTTGCGTGCCGGCAGCGGCCATGAATGTTCCGGCCCGTGCATGCGTTGAGACGTGCCGTTTTACGGCCGCCGAACCCGATCTGCTGGTTCGTCTGAAAGCCTGTATCGGCACCTGTCTGGATCAAAACGCGGTAAGCCAATGAAACGATCCGGCGCCTCCAGAGTTGGAAGGCTCCGTTTTATGCCGAAGGCGGCGATCAATCAAAGTGCCGCCTGAGCGGTCGCGCTGCCTGAGATGAGGTCTTGGCTGCATTCTCCGGCCCTTCTTCGGGAGCTGACGGCGCTCATCCGCGAGGATAAGGCTGAAAGCCACGGGCGGCGAGATCAGCGCGGAAGCGTTGCAAGGGCTCAGCATCGATCGCCACGGGCGAGAAGTCTCGCAAACATCCTCTGATCCGGCTTCGCATAGCGGAGCCATTGGCCGGAACCAACCGTCTATAGCGGCGTTACAAGCCCGCCTTCCGACGGAGCGCCGATCGCATGCATGGGTTCCCTCTAAACTATGTGACAAGTGAGGGGACCAAGGCGGCCGCCATTTTGCCGCTGACGAAAGGCGTGACCGCGATTTCGCTGGTTGTCATTGTCATTATCGCCGCTTTGATCCTCACGGCCATATTCCGCCGCAGGGCCGCCGGCGGCCCGCAGGATCTCGTCCAGGATGTGACGCCGCTGCGCTGGATCTATATCGGCACCGGGCTGACGGTCGCTGTTTTGCTCGGCGTTCTGGTCTGGACCATGACCACCGTCGCCGCCGTGGTAAATCCCAAGGATGAGCCCGCACTCTCACTCGATGTTACCGGCCATCAATGGTGGTGGGAGGTGCGCTACCTCGACAAGAATCACCCGTCGAATATCTTCAATACAGCGAATGAAATTCACATTCCGGTCGGCAAGCCCATTCGCATCAATCTGAAGTCGGCCGACGTCATCCATTCGTTCTGGGTGCCGGCGCTCTCCGGCAAAACCGATATGATTCCGGGCCAGGTGAATACGATCTGGCTGCAGGCCGACCGCCCCGGCACCTATCGCGGCCAATGCACGGAATATTGCGGCCAGCAGCACGCCCACATGGGTTTCACCGTGATTGCCGACGAGGCTCAAAAGTTCGAAGCGTGGCGGTTGACGCAAATCAGAGGCGACGCACCGCAAGCGAACGATCCATCGCCCATAGCCGATGGCCGCCAGACCTTCACAACTCATTGCGGCGCTTGTCATACGGTCCGTGGCACGGGCGCCGGCGGCATCGTCGGCCCCGATCTTACTCATATCATGAGCCGCTCGACCATCGCGGCAGGCACTTTGCCGAATAAGCCCGGCTGGCTCGCCGGTTGGATCGCGGATCCGCAACACGTCAAGCCCGGTGCCAAAATGCCCATTCTCGATATTTCGGGCCCGGAGCTCCACGCAGTCACCACCTATCTCGCAACATTGAACTAAGGCTCCACAAACCTCCCAGGAAAGCGCGATGGCAAACCAAGACCTGATGGCCCGGGAGAGTTTAACGGAACTACCGCCGCTGGTCGCGCCGTCGCCGGAGCTCGCGGCGCGGCTGCAGGCGCTGTGGGAAACGGCTCCGGGCTTGCGCGGCTTCTTCATGAGCGTCGATCATAAGGAGATCGGCATCCGCTACATCGTCACGGCCTTCGCCTTTCTGATTCTAGGCGGTTGCGAGGCCTTGCTGATGCGCCTGCAATTGGCAGGGCCGAACATGCGGCTCCTGACCCCGGAGCAATATGACGAGCTCTTCACCATGCACGGCATATCGATGATCTTTCTTTATGCCATGCCGGTTCTCTCGGGCTTCAGCAATTATCTCTGGCCGCTTTTGTTTGGCGCGCGCGACATGGCTTTTCCGCGAGTCAATGCGCTGTCCTATTGGACCTTTCTTTTCGCCGGTCTGTTTATTTATGCCGCCTTCATCATGGGCGTGGCACCGAATGCCGGCTGGTTCAACTACGTGCCTTATACGGCCAAGGCCGCCAACCCGGGCATTAACATCGACTTCTATGCGCTGGGCATGATTTTCCTCGGCATCTCGACGACGGTCGGCTCGATCAATTTCGTCGTGACGCTGATGCGCACCCGTGCGCCCGGCATGTCGATCAATCGCATGCCGGTGATGGTGTGGGGCACGCTCACCGCGTCGCTTGCGAATATTCTCGTCGTGCCTTCGGTCAGCCTTGCCTTTCTGATGCTTTGGCTCGATCGCAATTTCGGCACGCATTTCTTCACCGTGGGCGACGGCGGGCAACCGATTCTCTGGCAGCATCTCTTTTGGATGTTCGGCCACCCTTGGGTCTATGCGATCGTTTTACCGGCGATGGGATTCGTCTCCGACGGGCTGCCGATCTTCTGCCGAAGGCCGTTGGTCGGCTATACGCTCGTCGCCTTGTCGACCGTCGCCACCATGGCGCTCGGTTTCGGCGTCTGGGTCCATCATATGTTCGCGACCGGCATTTCCGACGTCGCGCTCTCCTTCTTCAGCGGCGCATCGCTCGTTATCACAGTGCCGAGTGCCATCGCGGTTTTCTGCTGGATCGCGACGATCTGGGCTGGCCGGCCGGTGGCGACCGCGGCCTTTCATTTCTACGCGGGCATGATTGCGCTTTTCGTGATCGGCGGCGTCTCCGGTTTCATGACGGCCTCCGTGCCGGTCGATTGGCAATTGACCGACACCTATTTCGTCGTCGCGCATATCCACTATGTGCTGATCGGCATCAATGTGTTTCCGGTGATCGGCGCTTTCTACACGTGGTTTCCGAAAATGAGCGGCCGCATGCTCGACGAGCGTCTGGGCAAATGGAATTTCTGGCTCATGTTCATCGGCTTCAATCTCGGTTTCTTCCCGATGCATATCTCCGGTCTGCTCGGCATGCCGCGGCGCATCTATACCTATTCGCCTGACATGGGATGGTCCACGCTCAATCTCATCACGACGCTCGGGTCCTTCCTCTTTGCCGTCGGCGTGTTGCTGTTCATCGTGAATATTGCCGTCAGTTTGCGGCGCGGCGCCATCGCGGGTCCCAATCCCTGGGATGCCGGCACGCTCGAATGGGCGACGTCTTCGCCGCCGCCGCCTTATAATTTCACAGTCATTCCGGAAATCGGCAGCCGACATCCGCTTTGGGAAGACCGGCTCGGCGATCCCGGTGCATCGTCCGTCGCGCGCGGCTTTGCCTTCGACGAGGGCCGCGAGACGCTCGGCACCAGCATGCTCGACAGCGAGCCAGATGCCGTGCTGCGGATGCCTGGCGATAGCTGGCTGCCGTTCCTTTTGGGCCTCGCGTTGACATTCATCTTCATCGGCATGCTGATCCATGTCTGGTGGCTTGCCGGCATCGCACTCGTCGCCTGCGCGATCGTTCTAATTCTCTGGTTGCAGCCGGACTCGTTGCCGCCGCTTATTCCGATCGAGGAGGCCGCGCATGTCTGATGCCGCCGCACTCAAAATAGCCGAGGCCGATCCTGCCGCGATGACTGCGCGTAGGAGAACAGGCGACCTTGGACGCGTCTCCGGCTGGTACGGTGTCAGGTTCATTATTGTGACGGAAGGCTCGCTCTTCGCCTACCTTCTGTTCAGCTATTATTATTGTCTCGCACAGGCCGGCGTGAAATGGCCGGTCGGCGGCCCGCCGCCGCTTACGCTGGCAGCGATCAGCACGCTTCTCATGGTAGCAAGCAGCATCGCTCTGGCATGGAGCCAATGGAGCTTTTTCAAGGAAGCCAAGCCTCGGCCCGTCCCGGGCATCGGGCTCGCGGTCATCTTCGGCGCAGTCTTTCTGAGCCTCCAGGCGCTCGACCTCGCCAAGAAAGTTCCAGCGATCTCGGCCAGCACCTATAATTCCTTTTACGTGCTGCTGGCAGGTCTCGATTTTCTGCATGTCGCCGTAGGCGTTATTGCGCTCGTCGCTTTGCTCACGTGGACCATCGAAGGCCGCATCGTCGGGATCAGAACCTCCTACGTTTTGATCGTTGCCGCCTACTGGCACTTTGTCGTTATCGTCTGGCTGTCGATTTTCGCGACCATGATCCTTCTACCTTATGCGAGTTAGATATGGCGCAAGATGAAACCATAGGCTCTCATGCCGAACATCCAGCCCCGGCGCGGCACGAAGTCGATATCGGCCTGCTTGCCTTTGGACTCATGGGCGCGCCGGTCATTTGGGGCGTGCATTTTTTAGCGAATGTGACCATTGCCAGCCGGGCTTGTGCGTCTACTGCGATGAGTCCATCGGCGTCGACGCATGCGACGCTTTTGGTGATCGATGCTGTTGCGGCATTGGTCGCGCTCGCCGCTCTCTACGTCTCGACGCAGACCTGGCGCTCGACGCGGCATGAAGGTGCCGACACGCGGGCGTCGGGCACAACGCCAGAGCAGCATGCAGCCGAAGTGGGCGAAGGGCGCACGCGCTTCGTCGCACTTGGCGGAATCATGATGAGCACGGTGTTCTTCGTGGCCATCCTCTTCGATACATTCGCGGCGATCGTGGTGACGGCATGCGGAAAATGATGCGCTTCTTTTCCGCGATTGCGGCTTGTGGGTTGGCGTTGGCCTCTGCCGGTTGCGATAGTGCGCATCCGGCGATAGCATCCTCCGATGCGCGCGAGGCCATCGCTGCGATGTCGAGCCTGGGCTGCGGGACCTGTCATTCGATACCCGGCGTGACCGGCGCCGATGGCAAGGTCGGACCCTCGCTCGAACATATCGGATCGCAGGTCTATATCGCGGGCATGCTGCCCAACAGCCCCACGAATTTGCAGCATTGGATCTTGCATCCGCAAGAGGTCGTGCCGGGCAACGTCATGCCGGACATACCGATGAGCGATACCTCCGCAGGGAAGATCGCGGCCTATCTGGAGACGCTGCGGTGAGCTACTCACCATTTTAGGGAGTGTGCGGACCTTCTTCCTGTGGGAGAAGGCGGCCCGGCGACGCAGGGTCGGATGAGGGGGTACGATCTTTGGATCGAGGGAGCGTACCCCCTCACCCGGCTTGCTTCGCAAGCCACCTTTTCCCCACGGGGAGGGTTGTAAGCGCCTCTAAATCGCTTCCGCCTTGCGCTCCAGCGCCTGCATGAAGGCACCGACCGCGCCGACCAGATGAACGGTCAGGATCAGGCCGAAGGGCAGCCACATGATGAGGCCGCCGAGCTGCTGGTCTTGCAGCGGCGACAGTCCCCAAACTTCGGTCGTTGTGAAATGCGCGGCGAAAACCGCGCGCGGCATAAAGACCAGCAAAGCGCCGAGGCCGGTCATCTGCAAGCCCGTGAAAAGGCTCGCTGCGATGGCAGGGCCAGGATTGCGGGACAGGTCACGCAACAGGCAGCGCCATAGCATCACGCCCGTGGCAAGCAGGCTGATTTCCATGCTCCAATAGACGATGTGGCTCTGCAGAGTTGCATCGTAAGGCTCAGGCATGTGCCAGAACCAGAGCACGAAGGCAAAGAGCAAAGGCGCGGCGAAGGTTTCCGCTTTATTGCGGCGGCTTGCATCGAAGCCGAAGGCGCGCGCAAACAGAATATCGGCGCCGCCGAGCACAAGCAAAGGCGCGGCCGCCAAGATCAGGATCATATGTTGACCAATGCGTGCGGAAAACAGCGCTACGCTCAGATTGCAAAGCGGCGAAATGAAAGAGCCGGCGAGCACCAGCCAGCCCGCGGCGAAACCCAAAGGCCCGGGTGCGGGTTCGCCGCGCATCGAGAGAGGCCAGCGCCGCATCGCCAAGATATAAAGACCGGCGCCCACGGCGAGAACCGAGATCAGGATCGGGTCGAGGTTCCAGGCGACGGAGCCGGGCCCCGGCGGAAGCCCGCAATAGGGGACATAATGACTTGCCATCCTATTTCTCCGTTGGATTCTCCGACAGGGTTTTGACGTAGGCTGCGAGCTCCCAGACCTGTTGCATCGGGATGAGCCCGCGCCACGTCGGCATACCGTTCGGCCGGCCTTCGACAATCGAGGCCGCGATGTTCTCGATGCTGCCGCCGTAAATCCAGGTCTTATCCATCAGGTTGGCGCCCATGCCTCCGCCGCCGCTCGAATGGCAGCCATTACAGTTCATCGCCGAAAAGAGTTGCTTGCCGGCTTCGATATGTTCAGGGCTTTTGGCATATTCCTCGCCAATTTTGCTGGCCTGATCGACCGGCGTTCCGCCACCGGGCGCGATCGGCACTAAGGAGACGGGCGGCAGAGCATATTTATCGGTGCCGCTTGGCGGATTGGTTTCCTGGGCCTGCGCCATGGCTGCCAGGATAAAGCCGGCGCAGAATGCCAAAAGGGCGACATATTTCATTGCGCGGTCTCCGCTTTTTGTGTCGGCAGGGGCAAGCGCGGCACATGATAGTCGGTCAGAATGGAGTCGATATCCGAGCGATGCCGCTCGATTGAGGCTTCGAGCTCCTGCGCCAGCGCCGTATCGTCCTTGCGCACGCCCATCCCGATATCGAAGCTCATGGGAAGTGGAAGTCTCGCATTGGTAACAGGCGTCAGACGCAGCGGCACTTTTTGATTGGCGGCGAACCAGCCAGCCTCCGGCCCCCAGACGGCGGCGACATCGATGTCGCCCGCCGCCAATCCGTCGATGATATCTTTCAGAGGCGAGGGCTTCGCATAGTCGCCATAGACCATATAGCCGTGCACGTTCGAGACGATGCCGCGATCGGCGAGTTCATGCGCGGGCGGCGTGTTGACGCCGTCATTGCCGGTGAGTTGAACACCGATTTTCAGCTGCGTGAGCTTCGGATCGTCAAAGCCGGTGATCGGCGCCGCGTCGGCGCGCTGAACGAACACATAACCGGACCTGTAATAGGGCTTCGTCGTGTGCAGCATGTGTATGTCAATGGGGATGCCGATGACGACGTCGCAATTATGCGCATTCAGCGTATTGCGAAGAAAGCCGCGCCTTTGTGCGAACCAGTAATATTTGACCTCGGCGCCCATATCGGCGGCGATCAATTCCGCGATCTTGTTTTCGAAGCCATCTCCATTCGCATTGGAAAAGGGCATGTTGTTCGGGTCGGCACAGACGCGGAGATCGCGTGCCGCCGCCGCGAGCGGCAGGGCGATAAGCGCGGCGGCTGCGAGCAAGCCGGTTCTAAGGGAGCGCGAAGACATAGAGCGTCCCTCCGGCGGTTGTGACATCCGGCAGATCCTTCATGGCATTGACGAAGCCGAGCGCCGCCGTACCATCGCGCTTGTCGATTTTGCCGGACACGATGGCGCCCGACCATCCGCCGACACCGGAAAGGATGGCGACATATTGCTTGCCGTCAGGGCCGAGGTAGGTGACCGGCTGACCGATGATTCCCGAGCCTGTCTTGAACTGCCAGAGGAGGTCGCCCGTATTGGCGTCTACCGCTTTGAACCAGCCGTCCATCGTGCCGTAGAAGGCGACGTCTCCGGCCGTTACGACCGTGCCGCTCCAGACCGGAAAGTTTTCCTTGATCGCCCAAACCTTCTTGCCATTGGCAATGTCCCAAGCCGCATATTCGCCGCGATTGCCGCCATGGCCCGCATGCATATGGATCTCGGTCCCGACATAGGGTGTGCCTTCGATATATCCGACATCCTGCTCCTTTGTGTCGAAGCAAAGATTGTTGTGGGGGATATAGAGAAGCTTGCTCTTGTTCGAAAAGGCCGATGGCTGCCAATCCTTCGCACCTGGCGGGGCAGGGCAGATGTCGGTCACGGTCTCGCCGACTTTTGGCAGCTTGGCAGCTACATATTGGATGCGGCCTGTTTTCAAATCGACGCCGGTCGAACTTGTAATATCTTGAAACGGATTGGCCGAGAGAACCTCGCCGTTCGTGCGGTCGATCACATAGACGTAGCCGTTGCGGTCCGGGTGAACCAGCACTTTGCGCGGCTGGCCCTTCCAGTCCATGTCGAGGAGAATTTCTTCATTGACGCCGTCATAGTCGTCATGATCGTGCGGACTATATTGATAGAACCAGCGCGCCTGCCCAGTGTCGGCATCGCGGGCGAAAATGCCGGCAGTCCATTTATTGTCGCCCGGCCGAATCGACGCGTTCCACGGTCCCGGGTTTGAGACTCCATAATAGACAAGGTTGAGATCGGGATCGTAAGAGGCCCAGCCCCAGGCCGTGCCTCCGCCGTGTCGCCACATATCGGCTGGCCATGTCGAGACGCCGAGGTCCTTGCCTTTTTCCGAGTCATAGAAGGGTTTAAAATCCGTGCCGATCAAAACATCCTTGTCGGGGCCTGTGCTATAAGCGCGCCAGACGATTTTGCCGGTCTTGACGTCGAGCGCGGCGGCCCAGCCGCGCACGCCCATCTCGCCTCCCGAATCTCCGACAAGAACTTTGTCCTTCATCAGCAAAGGCGCCATGGTCATGGTTTCGCCCATGTTGATTTCGCCCATCTTCGTGCGCCACACTTCCTTGCCGGTGTTGGCGTCGACGGCGACGGTATAATCATCGAGCGTGTTATAGATAAGCTTGCCGTCAGCAAAGACTGCGCCGCGATTGACTACGTCGCAGCAGGCCTCGCCTTGTGCCGCGGCGCTGGGTTTCGGGTCGTAGCGCCACTTCAAGGCGCCGCTGTTTTTGAGATCCAACGCGAAAAGAGTATTTGGATAAGGTGTTACGACATACATCGTGTCGCCGACGACCAGCGGCGCGCCTTCGGCGCCCTTGTCAGTGCCGGTCGAAAAGGTAAAGGCCACTTTCAGATCTTTGACATTTTTCGAATTGATTTGATCCAATGAACTGTAACGCGTGCTGGCGACATTCTTCGCCGGCATCGTCCACTCTTTGTCGTCGTTGGTGTTTGTGAAGGTAGGGGGCGTCTGCGCCTGGGCGCTGAAAAATGCCGATGAAGTAAAAAGTGACGCTATGAAGACAGCAGCGTGCCATGCAGGCCTTTTATTCCATTCCATGACTCGACAAGCTCCCAGGGACTCGCACTAAAAGAGCGTGGCGGTAGCTTTGGTTCCCTCAATAAAATTATTGATTTTTAGTGGTCAAGCTTGTCCACACGCCTTGATATGCGTGGGCCGCGAAACTATCGGCGGCCCACGTATCCCTTTAGGCTTTACGCGGCCTTTCGATTGATGGTGGTTTCGGCCATCAATGTCAGCTTGGCATCCGTCTCTTTTTCCTCAGTCAGCGTCTGCTGCAAGACTGCGGCGCAATCGGGCCGGCCGAGAAGCTTCGCCCAGGCGATCAAGGTGCCATAACGGCTGATCTCATAATGTTCGACCGCCTGCGCCGCCGCGACCAGAGCTGCATCGAGCACGGCCTTGTCGGCGATATCGCCGGCTATATCATTGGCTTCATCGATGATGCCGTCGATCGCCGGACAATTGACGCTCTGAACGTCTACGTCGACCATGTCGAACACCTGTTCCAGCCGTTTGATCTGATTCTTGCTCTCGATAAGATGCAGTTGGAAGCCCTGCTTCAGCCGGGGGTCCGTCGCCTTATCGATCATCACAGGCAAGGCGTCGACGATTTGATTTTCGGCATAATAGATATCCCGCAACGTATGCACGAAGAGATCGTCCATCGTCTTGATGTCCTTCGAAAACCAACTCATGCCGTTTCCTTTCGTTCTGGCCGCGCCAGCCCGCCTATGCGGGCGGCACCTGGATCGCGAACTCAGAAAAAAACCAGTGGTTCCTCCAAATCCTGAAAGTCGGCGACAGACTTGAACGATATTGCCAAGCAATCTTGCGTCGATGCGATCCCCGCGCAGCTTGCGTCTTTGAACCGTCAGCGCAAAGCGGCGCAGATCGGAAACAGAATCTCTCCCGCCGCATGATGGGAGCCATCGAGGCAGCAAGTCGGCATGGCGAGCCCCAGAGCGAGAATCAGGGCTGCAGTGGACTTGCCAAAAAGCCCGCCAAGCCAACCCTTCTTTTCCTTGGCTTCGCCCTCAGCGGAGGGCTCTTCCGCCGCAACAGGTTCCGGCTCTGGAGCGACCACTTTGCCGAATTTCTCGAAAAATTCACCGGCCAATTTTTTGGCTGTAACATCGATCAACCGCGAGCCGAGTTGCGCCAGTTTGCCGCCGACCTCGGCTTTGACTTCATAATGAAGAATCGTGGCATCGCCGTCTGCTTCCAACGTGACTTTGGCGCCGCCTTTCGCGTGGCCCGCCATGCCGCCCGCGCCTTCGCCTGAAATGCGATAGCCATTCGGCGGATCGATCTCGGACAATGTGACTTTGCCTTTGAACGAGGCCTTGATGGGGCCGACCTTGAGGGTCGATGCAGCCTCCATTTCCGTATCGGAAGTTTTGACAATGCTTTCGCATCCGGGAATGCATTGTTTCAAGACTTCGGGATCGTTCAGCGCGGCCCACACGGCTTCGCGCCGAGCCTCGATACGTTGTTCGCCGTTCATGTCCATGTTGGATCTTCCTTTTTAAACTGATGGGTTGGGCATGGCTTTGGATTTGCGCCGAACTTGGACCAGTTCGGCCAGAATGGAGAGGGCGATCTCTTCCGGCGTGATCGCGCCTATGTCGAGCCCGGCTGGCGCCTTGAGCGCGGCGAGCCGCGCCTCGTCTGCACCTTTTTCGCGCAGCGCCGCGGTCAAGGCGGCTGCCTTCTTGCGCGACCCGACGAAGGTTACGTAATTGGCCTCCGCTGCGAGCGCGGCGGAGAGTGCGAGCTCATCGCCCGAGCCTTGCGTCGAGACGACGATGAAACGCTGACGTTTGGCCGGCGGCAGATCGAAGCCGTCGATCCGATGATCGGCATCGTTCAGCGCGGCGTGATCCTTGATTGGCGCCGCAGCCGTCACATCGAAACCGAATGCGCCGGCGATCTCGGTCAGGGCCACCGCGACGGGCGACGCGCCCATCACGACGAGTTCGGGGCGCGGCAGTATGGGTTCGACGAATATGTCCATCGTGCCTTGGCTCGGGCACATGTTATTGGCGTAGCGAATGCCCTCCTTCGTCTCGCCTGCAGAAATGCCGAGATCGGCGAGCAAGTCCTTCGGCTGGATGGAAATCAGACGCGGCTGCCCGTCAGCGATGGCGTCCCGCGCGGCTTTCAGCGTGGCGCCCCTGGCGCAGCCGCCGCCGATCCATCCGGCGACGACAGTGCCGTCTTCAAGGATCAAAGCTTTGGCACCGGCTTTGGCCGCGGTGACGGAGACCGTGCGCACGACGGTCGCCACCGCGAAGGGAAGCTCCTGGCTCTGCATGTTTTGCATCATCGTTAATGTGTCGGACGCGACTGTCATGATCACCTCCTCTTCCAAATCCTGTTCATCCAAATCCTGTTTTTCAAAGCCTTGCGAGATAGGGTTCGAGCGCTTCGAGGCTCTCGAGATTATGGGCGGGCGCGAAGAGATCGACGAAGGGCAGAGCGGCCTTCATGCCCGCCGCCTCCGGCGCATAATCTTGCCAGCCGGCCATCGGGTTGAGCCAGACGATGCGGCGGCAGCGCCGCCGCAAAGCGCTCATCTCCTTTGCGAGACGATCCGGATCGCCGGTTTCGAAACCGTCCGAAATGATCATGACGGCGGTGCGCGACCGGATGCTGCGCGCCGCATATCGCGCATTGAAGGTCGCGAGGCTTTCGCCGATCTTCGTGCCGCCGCCGACCCCCTCGGTCATGAGGCTGAAGCGGTCGATCGCGCGCTGCGGGTCTTTCTCTGTCATGGCGCCCGTCACATCGACGAGGCGCGTGTGAAACAGAAAGGTTGAGGCATATTTGAACGAGCCGAGCATGCCATGCATGAAGCGCACGAAGGCTGGCGTATAGGCGCTCATCGAACCCGATGTATCGAGCAGCATGACGAGCCGCAGCGGCTTCGTCTTGCGGCGCCGGAACACCAGATCGATGGGCGTGCCACCGCGCGCGATGCTGCGATGAATCACGCGGCGGAAATCGAGGCGGCGGCCGTGCTTCGCGGCCCGATCGCGCCGTGTCAGCCTCGTGCGCATTTTCGCGGCGAGCCGGTCGGCGAGCGCATAGGCGCGCTTCAGCTCTTCCTGATTCAAGATGTGGCGGAAGTCCTTCTTACTCAATGCCTCTTGCGCCGCGGCGCCCCCCTGTCGGTCACGGCCGCCCTCAGTCGATGCGGGATCACCGGCCGAGTCTGGCCGCTTCAGGCGCTCGCCAGCGCCGGACTGAGGCGGGCCATCCTCTGGACCGGCAGGAGGAAGAGATCGGGCCGGCGCCTGCCGCCGGTCCTCGAAACGGGTCGTACCCTTGGTTCCATAGGCAAACCAAAAGGCATTGAAGATCGCGTCGAATTTTTCCCAATCCGCTTGCCGCGAGGCAAAGAGCGAGCGTAGCGCAGCCAAAAGGATCGTTCTATTCGTGGGTTCGATCGCACAGAAAATCCGCAGCGCATCCTGGCTTTCCGCGAGCCCGACCGTAAAGCCATTGGCGCGCAGCGACCTCACGAAAGCAGCGAAGCGCAAACGCACGGGTTCGCCGAGATCGAAGGAAGGGGCTGCGAGCGCGAGAGGGGCCATCATCGCCTCACGCCACTTTCGCGATGAGACGTTCGACGACTTCGCTCGTCAAACGCGCCTGATCCTCATGCGTCTTCAACAGCGTCATCAACAGATCATGTACGCTCCCCGGATCTTGCTGGAGATCGCTTTGACCAATGCCGATCAGGGCGGCGGCGAAGTCGAGCGTTTCCGCAACGCCCGGAACCTTGCGAAGATCTTCCTTGCGGATCGCCTGAATGAGCCGTGCGACCTGCAGGGCAAGCGCCACTTCGATGCCGGGATAGCGCGTCCGGATGATCGCGACTTCGCGGTCCTGATCCGGGAAATCGACATAATAATAAAGGCAGCGCCGCCGCAAAGCGTCGGAAATCTCGCGCGTGCCGTTGGAGGTCAGAACCACGCGCGGAATCGATCGCGCAGCGATCGTTCCAAGTTCTGGAATCGTGACCTGGAAGTCCGAGAGGACTTCGAGAAGAAAAGCCTCGAACTCCTCGTCGGCGCGATCAACTTCGTCGACGAGGAGGACCGCGCGGGTCTCGGCCCGGATCGCCGCCAATATGGGCCGTTCGAGGAGGTAGGGTTCGGAAAAGATCTGCGCCTCGATGAGGTCGGCCTTTTCGCCTTCATGCGCTTTGATCGCGAGGATCTGGCGCTGATAATTCCATTCGTAGAGGGCTGCGTTCTGATCGAGGCCTTCGTAGCATTGCAGCCGGATCAACGGCGCGCCATGCAGCGCGGCGAGCGCCTTCGCGACCTCCGTCTTGCCGACGCCGGCTTCGCCTTCGAGCAGAAGCGGACGCTTCAGCAGATCCATCAGCCAGAGCGCGGTCGCGAGGTCACGGTCGGCGACATAGCCGACCGCGGCGAGGCGCTCGCTGATTTCAGTGCGGACAAGCGACATGGTGGACATGATCTATGCAGCTTCTTGAAAGCATGATCCCGAAAAGTTGTTCGACTTTTCGGATAAGATCATGCGTTGAAATAAAAGCTTAGAGTGTGATCGCTGATCACGCTCTAAGCGTGCAGGCCAAGCTTCTGGCCGACTTCCCAGATGCGCCAATAGTCGTGCGGCATGTTGATATGGGTCGTGCCGAGAAACGAGAAGGCGTCGTTCACCGCGTTGGAGAAGCACGGCACGCCGCCGACATGCGGGCTTTCGCCGACGCCCTTCGCGCCGATCGGATGATGCGGCGAGGGCGTCTCGGTGTAATCCGTCTCCCAATGCGGGGTCTCGACGGCGGTCGGCAGGAAGAAATCCATGAAGGACGCGCCCATGACATTGCCGGCCGCGTCGTAGCGGATCTCCTGACCCATCGCGACGGCGAAGGCTTCGGTGAGGCCGCCGTGCACCTGGCCCTCGATGATCATCGGATTGATGCGCGTGCCGCAATCGTCGAGTGCATAGAAGCGCCGGATCTTGTAGACGCCCGTATCGACATCGATATCCATCACGCAGAAGTAGGAGCCGAACGGATAGGTCATGTTCGGTGGATCGTAATAATTCACCGCCTCGAGGCCCGGCTCCAGATTGGGGATGGGCTGGTGATAGGAGGCCCAGGCGATCGCCGCCATGCCGATGCGCTTTTCCGGCAGGCCCTTTACCTGGAAGCCATCGATGTCCCATTCGAGATCGTTGTGATGCACTTCGAGAAGATGCGCGGCGATCATCTGCGCCTTGGCGCGGATTTTTCGCGCCGCCATGGCGATTGCGGCGCCCGCCGTCGGCGTGGAGCGCGAGCCATAGGTGCCAAGCCCATAGGGCGCCGTATCCGTATTGCCTTCCTCGATTGTAATATCGTCGGCCGGGATACCAAGCTCGGTCGCGAGGATCTGCGCATAGGTCGTCTCGTGACCCTGACCCTGGCTCTTCGTGCCCATGCGGGCGATGACGGAGCCCGTCGGATGGATGCGGATCTCGCAGGAATCGAACATGCCGATGCCGAGAATATCGCAATTCTTCGAAGGGCCCGCGCCGACGATCTCGGTGAAGAAGGAAACGCCGATCCCCATGATCTCGCGGGTCTCGCCGCGCTTGAAGGCTTCGCGCTTCTGCGCTTGCTCTTCGCGGAGCTGGCGATAGCCGATGGCCTCCATTGCCTTGTTCATCGCAAGATGATAATCGCCTGAATCATATTCCCAGCCAAGCGGCGCCTTATAGGGAAACTGCTCGCGCCTGATGAAGTTCTTCAGCCGCAGATCGGCGGAATCCATGCCCAGCTTTTGCGCCAGGCATTCGATCGCGCGCTCGATCGCGTAGACGGCTTCCGTCACCCGGAACGAGCAGCGGTAGGCGACGCCGCCCGAGGCTTTGTTCGTATAAACACCGTCGACTTCGAGATGCGCGACGGGCATATCGTAGGAGCCCGTGCAGATATTCATAAAGCCAGCCGGCCATTTGGATGGGTCGGCGCAAGCATCGAATGCGCCGTGGTCCGCCAGCACATAGCAGCGCATGGCGAGGATGCGGCCGTCTTCCGTCGAGGCCAGTTCGGACGTGATGTGGTAATCGCGCGCAAAGGATGTGGTCGAGAGATTCTCCATCCGGTCTTCGACCCATTTGACCGGCTTGCCGAGCACGATCGAGGCGACGATCGAGCAGACATAGCCAGGATAGACGCCGACCTTATTGCCGAAGCCGCCGCCGATATCGGGCGCGATCACATGGATCTTATGCTCGGGAATATGCGAGATCAGCGAGGCGACGGTGCGCACCACATGCGGCGCCTGGAAGGTGCCGTAAAGTGTCAGCTCGCCCTTGATCTTGTCGAAAGAGGCCAGGCTCTGGCAGGTCTCGAGCGGCGAGGGATGGGTGCGGTGATAATAGAAGGTTTCCTTGATCGTCACCGGCGCTTTGGCGAAGGCTTCGTCCGTGCCGTCCTTGTCGCCCATCTGCCAATTGAAGATGTGGTTATAATGTCTGCGCGGCCCATGTGCGCCGTCCATTTTGTCTTTGATGTCTTCGCGTAGAAGTGGGGCATCCGGAAGCATGGCCTCATGCGGATCAATGATCACCGGCAGCTCTTCGTAGTCCACTTCTATCAGCTCGACCGCATCGGCCGCGATATAGCGATCGTCGGCGACCACGAAGACGACTTCCTCATTTTGAAACAGGACCTTCTCGTCCGCCAGCACAGCGGCCACATCGCCGGCGAGCGTCGGCATATAATGAAGATTGAGCGGCTTCAGATCGGCGGCGGTCAGCACAGCACGCACGCCGGGCAGGGCCTTGGCCTTAGACGTATCGATGCTTTTGATGCGCGCATGCGCATAGGAGGAGCGGAAGAAATCGCCAAACAGCATGCCGGGCAATTTGATGTCATCGACATAATTGCCTTTGCCCTGGGTAAACCGGATGTCTTCGACGCGTTTGCGCTTGCAGCCCATGCCCTCGAGCTTGGCTTCGCGCTGCTCTTTCGTGAGCGGGGGAGGGGTCATCTCATTCATTCCGCGGCCTCCTGATAGGGTGTTCCGTTGATTTTCGCGGCCGCGTATTGGATCGCTTTCACGATGTTCTGATAGCCGGTGCAGCGGCAGATATTGCCTGCGATGCCGAAGCGGATTTCAGCCTCGGTCGGATCTGGATTTTCCTGAAGCAGGCGATGCGCCCGCAGGATCATGCCGGGCGTGCAAAAGCCGCATTGCAGCCCATGCGTCATGCGAAACCCTTCTTGCAGCGCATGCAATGTGCCGTCGGGCGCGGCCATGCCCTCGATCGTCGTGATCGAAGCGCCATCGGCCTGGACCGTGAACATGGTGCAGGATTTGACCGACCGGCCGTCGAGATCGACGGTACAGGCGCCGCAGTGGGTCGTATCGCAGCCGATATGGGCACCGGTCAGCATGAGCTGCTCGCGGATGAAATGGATGAGAAGCGTGCGCGGTTCGACCAGTGCTTCCACGGGCTCCCCGTTCACGGTCATTTGGACATGGATCTTCGACATGATGTCTCCTCGGCAGACACGGGGTCTCGCGCGGCTGTGGTTGCAGCCTCGCCGCGCAGGCTTTGTGTTAGGCCCGCGCAGCCGCGCGTTGCAGCGCGCGCTTGACCATCACGCCCGCCATCTTGGTGCGATAGGCGGCACTACCGCGTCCATCGGCTGCTGGGCTGGTGATCTCTTCGGCCGCTGCCATGGCTTTCGCCAAGGTCGCCGTATCGAGGCTTGAGCCCACCACGAGCTCGGCGGCTTTCTCGGCCAAAAGCGCCGTTTCGCCGACATTGGTGAGGCTGATCGCGCAGGAAGTGACGGTCCCGCCCTGGTCCATCACCAGAAGAACCGCGGCGGCCGCCGTCGCATAATCGCCGATCTTGCGTTTCAGCTTCTCGTAGGCGTAGCCATGCTTCTGCGGCGGGACGGGGATGGAAATGCCCGTCAGCAATTCGCCCGGTCCTAGCGCGGTGAAATAGGCGCCCTGATAGAATTGCCGCGCCGGTATCGAGCGCAAGCCATTCCGGCCTGCGATCTCATAATTCGCATCGAGCGCCATCATGATCGCCGGCATGTCATTGCCGGGATCGCCATTGGCGGCATTGCCGCCGATCGTGCCGCAGGCGCGCACTTGCGGATCGGCGATGACAAGCGCGGCCTCGCGCAGGATCGGAAGCGTTGCCGCGAGGAGATCCGAGGCGACGACCTCGGCTTGCGTCGCCATCGCGCCGATCAGCATGCGTTCGCCGTCCTGACGGATGCCCTTGAGATCGGGAATGCCGCCCAAATCGACGAGGTGCTGAGGCGTTGCCATGCGAAGCTTCATCATCGGGATGAGGCTGTGGCCGCCGGCCAGCGGCCGCGCATCGTCGCTGAGATCGGCGAGAAGAGTCGCGGCCTCGCTGATCGTCTTCGGCCGGTAATAGGCGAATGAGCCCGGGATCATGCGTTCCTCCGAAATCGTTCTTTTTATGATTTCGGATCATCGGCCGCTTCGCGGCGCAGCAACAATGGATTTTGGCTTAGGGACGGGCAGGCAGCACCAATGACGGATTGGCTGCACGAATTGCGTCAATAATCTTGGCCTTATTCACGAACGGCGGACGGCGGCTCGCTTCGTGCTGCACGAATATGGTCTGCGACGCGTCTTTGCAAAACGGAGAGACGCGCCCGCGCCACGGGTATGTCGCATTGCACCAAAGCGCCGGAGAGCTCGACAATGCCGTTTTCGCCGTGACGGCGGATGCTTTCGACATGTTCGATCGAGACAATATAACTGCGGTGGACTCTTATGAAGCTTTGCGGGTCGAGATTGGCTTCGACGGCGCTGATCGGCAATTTGCAGAAGAATTCCTGCTGTCCGTCGGAAATATAAGTGTAATGCGCATTGGCCCGCACGGAGCGTATGTCGTCGACACGCAGGTTTCGGGCTCGGCCTTCTTTTTCAACGGGAATCGCGTTCGCGAAGCGTTTACTGTCCGAGTTTTCGCCAGCCGCAGCGGGGGTATAACGCGCGCCGTCGACGTGCGGCATGCCGTGATCCGTGAATTCGCTTTCATCGGCTTTGGACCCGTCGGCGAACATAGGTTGGGACGCGGGACGCGCTTTATCTTCCCGGCTGTTCGCTCCGGCGCCGCGGTCGGGCACGACGGAGAGAAGAAAACCTCCCGAGACCGAGAAGGCGATGATGGCGACGATGATCGCGAGATTGTCGCGCGACAAAGCCGGCGAGCCGCCCGTCGGCGGCGTGTCGCAGAGAGTGAATGTTGTCCCGGCCATGGCGGTATAGTGCATCCCGGACACGGCGATGCCGAGAACGACGGCCGCGAGCCAGATCGGCAGCGGCCGCGTCGTGCGATTGAGCATCCAGAGCGCGACGCCGCTTGTGACAACGGCGATCAGGAAGGCAAAGAATATGGATATGAAATTATAATCCAAAAAGGCGTTCGCGTGGACGGCATTCATGCCGATGTAATGCATGAGGCAAATGCCGGCACCCATGCCGAAGGCCCCGATCGTAATGCGCATCCATGGCGACCCAGGCAGGCTGACGGCGGCGACGCCGATGCCGACGACGATCACGCAGGTGAGAAAGGAGATCAGCGTCGGCAGGACCAGAAAATCGACGTCATGCGGCAATGACGCGGCCAGCATGCCGACGAAATGCATCGACCAGATGCCGACCGCGAGCGTGATGGCGGAGCCGGCCAGCAGCACTCTGCGGCTTGCGCCGGTCGCAGACCTCAAGCCGTCCGCGAGCTGCAGACCGACATAGCCGCCTTGGACGGCCATCACGACCGATAGGGCCACGAGCCATGGTTCGTGCGTTACCCCAATGGCTTCCTCCCAAATTTTGCGAGAGCTTTTGCTCTTCTGACTCATTGGTACATGGTTGTACGCCGAATCGATGCGGCGTCTTCTTTATGCGTCGGCCATGTCATTGTGCATGACCAAGACCAAAATGCGCAGCTTCCACCAGCAAACGTCAAGCTGCCGATCGGACGATGCAACAGTATGGCGTCTAAATCGGCGCGTTTTCTTTTAAACCAATCCGGCGTCATACCGATTGGTAAATATTTTTCCTAACGTGTCTGCGCAGGTGATATACGTCGGTCCTATGGGAAGCTGACGCAGGTTTTCCGCAAGTTGCGATCCTCGCAAACCGCATCCCCAACCCAGGCTTGATGCAACGCGGCATCGCGTGAAAGCGGCTTGCAGCGAAGCTGAATCGCGCGAGACACATGCCGCCATTCATGAAGCACAATCGACCAAGCACGCAGTTCGTGCGGCGATACTCCCACTTGGTGCGCATCCGCCGTTCATAAATCAAAACACATTGTTACTGCGGCGCGAAGCGGCGGATGATCGGCCCTGACACAATAAAGTTGCGGAGGACGGCATAAGGCCGGGCAGGGATGACACTTGCCAGGGCCGGCTGCGAATAACGCATCGATATGCACGGAACTGAAACACGGATTTCACGAGGAGAAGTCCGAGACGGCTGCTGCCTGGCTCAAAGTCTAAAAGAAAGAACCGCACGCGAAGCACTTTGACATCGAGGCCGGGCATTGAACCAGGGAGGGGGCTCCAATGTCGAAAGTAAGTAACCATTTCACTGCCATCAAATACGCGAGTTTGACGATCGGGGTAGCGCTTGCCATCATGATGGAAAGTGCTTCCGCGACGCCGGTCAATCCGCCCGGCTGGACGGCCGGACTGCAGCTCGGCGCGCCTTTGCCGCAGGGCCTCTATTTCGTCGATACGGGCACCTATTTCGAGCGGTCGAACTCAGCCTTCGGCTCGCCGAAGATCGATGCGGTCATCAATCTGCCGGTCATGATCTGGTCGACGCCCGCGACATTGCTCGGCGGCAGGCTCGAACTTATCGCGACGATCCCGGAAATCGGCGTTGGCATCAATCCCAACTCACCCGCCGGTTCGAGCTGGCATCGCGACATATATAATTACGCCGGTCTCGCTGGCCTCGCCTGGGATCTCGGCGGCGGCTGGAGCGTCGCCGATCATGTCGGCTTCTTCGGTCCGGTCGATACGGATGTCGGCAATAATGTCGGCATCGGCGGGAATTTCTGGACCTTCGTCGAATCGGCATCGGTCGCCTATAATCACGACGGTTGGGCCTTAAGCGCCAATTTCTTCTACGGTCACAGCTTCAACGACAACAACACAGGCATCCATACGCAGCCCGACTCGGCGCAGGTCGACTTCGCCGCGACGAAACATATCGACAAATGGGAAGTCGGACTTGTCGGCTATGGCTCGACCGATCTCGGCGGCGCCGCGCGGGATATGGACGCTTTTGGCTTCGCCCATCCGCAGCAGCAATTCGCGCTCGGCGGACTCGTCGGCTATAATTTCGGATCGGTGATCACACAATTTTACGTGACCCGCGATGTCGCCGAACGGAATTACACCGGCTATGACACGCGGTTCTGGGGCCGCCTCGTCGTGCCTTTGTGGGCGCCGTCCGCGCCGGCACCGCTCGTCGCGAAATATTGAAGGCCTCAGCCTTTGGTATGTCCGCTCTAGCGAATGGCTTGGCGGGCACCAGATTTAAAAAAGCCAAAGCCTTTGGATCGTGCGCGGCATGGAGGACTTCGCCTTATGAAATTCGGTCCCGTTCCCGTCGAGAAAAGCCTGGGCGGCATCGTCGCCCATGGCGTGCGCTACAAAGGCCTCGTTCTCAAGAAAGGCGAGATCATAGAGCTGGACCATATCGGTGCTTTGAAGGCAGTCGGCTTCGACAAGATCGTCGTCGCGGAACTGGAACAAGGCGACATCGAGGAAAATGCCGCGGCCTTGGCGCTGGCTAAGGCGGTCGCAGGGGACAATCTCACGCTCGAGGCTCCGGCCACCGGCCGGGTGAATATCTACGCCATGCAGGATGGCGTCTTCGGCTTGGATGAAGCCTTCGCCAACCGCGTCAACGATGTGGACGAGCGTATCACTCTGGCGACGCTTCCGCCGATGCAGCCTGTCGTTGCCGGCGATATGGTCGCGACCGTCAAGATCATCCCTTTCTCGGTGCCGGAGGATGCATTGGCTTGCGCAATCGATGCGGCGCAGGGAGCGAAGCTCGCGGTCTCCGCTTATCGGCCGCTGCGCATTGGCGTCGTCTCGACCTTGCTGCCTGGCCTGAAGGCGAGCGTGGTGGAGAAGACATTGAACGTGCTCGCCGAGCGCATTGCCATGACGCCGGCCAAGATCGTCGGCAGCGAACGTGTGATGCACGATGTTCCCGCGCTCGCGCAAGCGATCGCTGCCATTGCGCCTTTAAGCGATATAATCATCATCTTTGGCGCTTCGGCGATCACCGACCGGCGCGATGTGATCCCGGCCGCGATCGAACAGAGCGGCGGCCGCATTGTTCACTTTGGCATGCCTGTCGATCCTGGCAATCTCCTGCTTCTCGGGCAGTTGCAAGACGGCACATGCGTGATTGGAGCGCCCGGCTGCGCGCGATCTCCCAAGGAGAGCGGCTTCGACTGGGTGTTGCAACGCATGCTCGCCGGGTTGAACGTCACCAGCGCCGACATCAAACGCATGGGTGCAGGAGGGCTGCTGATCGAGAATGCCGGACGCGCGCGGCAACCGGCAAGCCATTTACTGGAAGCCGGTTAGGGCTTGCTTGGGGTCGACAGCGGGCACCCGGCCTTTTCATTCCTCCTTGAAGCCATATTCCGGAAGCCCTTGTTCGGCTCCGTAATATTTATAGGGCAGGAATTTACCGCTCATCGTGAACTTCACGCGATCGCCCTTCGGATTGGGCAAGCGCTCCATCTGCATATCGAAATCGATCGCCGACATGATGCCGTCGCCGAACTCTTCTTCGATGAGCGCCTTCCAGGCGGGGCCGTTGACCATTACGAGCTCATAGAAGCGATAGATCAGCGGATCCGTCGGCGGCATAGGCATGCCGCGATAGGGGACTTCGTTCAGCATGCGCTCCTCGCTCTGGTCGAGGCCGAAGAGCGCGGCGGCCTTGGCCGCGAGCGGCTTCACCAGTTTCATCTGTCCAAGGAGAGCGCCGACGACGAGGACTTCGGATACGCCGCCGATCTCGTTGATGATGTGTTTCCAGGTCCAGCCCTTGGCGCGCTTGATGTCGAGGATCTTTTCGGTCAGTTGCTCGCGGGTCATTTTCACCTCCAGTGATAGATCTAAATTTGAGCAAACCTATGCGGCTCGGCGTGGTCGATCATGACCGGCCGCGGCGGCGAGACGGGATCGACGAGCGGCGGGTGCCGACGGTCGTAATCCGCCGGTATAGCTTCTTCGAAATTGCGCGACCGCGCGACGAGAAAATCGATCAGATGATTGCGCAGTGCGTAAAAATGCGGGTGTTTGTGGATCTCATGCCTTTGCCGGTCGCGCGGCAGATTGTTTTGGACCACCTCCGCGATCATTGCCTTCGGCCCGTTCGTCATGAGCACGATCTTATCGGCGAGAAAGATCGCCTCATCCACATCATGCGTGATCATGAAGACGGTCTGGCCCGTCTGGAGGCAGATGCGGCGGACTTCATCCTGGAGGGTGCCGCGCGAAAGCGCATCGAGCGCCGAGAAGGGTTCGTCCATCAGCATGATCTTCGGTTGGATGGCGAGCGCCCGCGCTATGCCGACCCTTTGTTTCATGCCGCCGGAGAGTTCGGCCGGGCGCTTCCCGCCGCTGCCCGAAAGGCCGACGAGCGCGATGAACTCTTCTGCATGGGCGCGGATTTTGGCGCGTGACCATTGCCGCCAGCGCGAGGCGACGGCATAGGTGACGTTGCCCAGTACGCTGCGCCAGGGAAGCAAGGCATGGCTTTGGAAAATGACGGCCCGGTCGAGCGACGGGCCGTCGATCTCGCTGCCGTCGACGATGACGACTCCGTCGTCCGGCCGGTCGAGTCCGGCCAGAATGTTGAGGAGGCTCGTCTTGCCGCAGCCGGAATGGCCGATGACGCAGACGAACTCGCCGCGCGCCATGGAGAACCAGAGATCTTCGAAGACCGTGGTCTTGTTCCCGTCGGCACCGGAAAAGCGGCGGCTTACGCTTTCGAAGGAGATGAATTTGTCCTGCAAGGACTTACTCCGGATAGGTGACTGCGCGAGCGGCGCGCGCGAGCAGAAGATCGAGCAGCATTCCGACAATGCCGATGATGAGGATTGCGACGATGACACTGGTGATCGAGAGATTGTTCCATTCGTTCCAGACGAAATAGCCGATGCCAGTGCCCCCCACGAGCATCTCCGCCGCGACGATCACGAGCCATGCGATGCCGATCGAAATCCGCATGCCCGTCACGATCGTCGGCGCGGCGGCCGGCAGAATAATCGTGAAGGCACGCCGCAAGGGACCGACTTCGAGCGTCCGTGCGACATTGAGCCATTCCTTGCGCACGCTGGCAACGCCGAAGGCGGTATTGATGAGCATCGGCCAGAGCGAACAAATGAAGATGACGAAAATCGACGAAGCTCCGGAATCCTTGATGACATAGAGCGCGAGCGGCATCCAGGCGAGCGGCGAGATGGGTTTCAGGATCTGGATATAGGGCTGGAGCGCGCGGCTCGCGAGTGGCGACATGCCGATCAGGAAGCCGATCGGAATAGCGACAAGCACCGCCGCGAGATAGCCGAGCCCCACACGCCAGATCGAATAAGAGATCTGAATACCGATGCCCTTGTCGTTTGGACCGCGATCGTAGAAAGGGTCGCGCAGATCGGCGACGAGTTTGGCGCCGACCTCAAGCGGGCTCGGAATGGCCGATTTGCCTTGTGTCGCCGAAACGCCCATCAGCTTCGCATATTCCGGATCGAGCTTCTGCGTGGGCCCTGTGCCCGACGTCGCGAGCTGCCAGCCGCACAGCAAGACGAACAGCAAAAAGGTCGAGAGCACCGCGGCTCGCATATTGAGCGAAAGGCGCATGTCAGCTCCTTTTGATAGCGAAACTCGCCGCATATTCGGCGGCTTTGGCCGGATCAAAGGGCTTGCCCATGACGGAAAAGCTCTTCGACGTCGCGACCGGCGGGGTCAACCCGGCGTCTTTCATGGCCTTGGAGGCATCCGTGGCGAGAAACACCTCGCGCGCGACCCTCTGATAGTCGATGTCTTCCTTGATCTGGCCCCAGCGCTTCATTTGCGTGAGAATCCAGACTGCGAAACTTTCCCAAGGGAAAGGATCGAAGGTGACCCGATTGGGATCGACCTTCACATTGCCGAGCCCATCGGCGTAGGTTCCGGTCAGACATTGTTCGAGCACGGTAACCGGCATGTTGATGTAATTGGCCGGCGCGATCGCCGCCGCGATCTCCTTGCGGTTCTCCGGTTTCGAGGCATAAGCGGCGGCGCCGACAATCGCGCGGAGCAAGGCTGCATAACTGTTTGGCATCTCTGTCACGAATTCGCGGCTCACCGCGAAGGCGCAGCAGGGATGTCCGTCCCATATTTCCTTTGAGAGAAGATGAATGAAGCCGATGCCGTCATAGACGGCGCGCTGCACGAGATTGTCGGGCGCGAGGAAGCCGTCGATATTATCGGCCCGCATATTGGCGACCATATCCGGCGGCGGGAGAACACGCAGTTGGACATCGGTGTCGGGGTCGATCCCATGTTCGGCGAGATAATAGCGCAGCAGATAATTATGGTTCGAATAGTTGAAGGGGATGGCGAATTTGAATCCCTTCCAATCCTTCGGATCGCGCCGGTCTTTATGTTTCATGGCGAGGCAGATGGCCTGGCCGTTGAGATTTTCGATCGCCGGAACGAGGAAGGGGCTCGCCGTCGAACCGAGGCCGAGAGAAATCGCTATCGGCATGGGTGCGAGCATATGCGCGGCGTCATATTCCTTATCGAGCGATTTGTCGCGAACCACAGCCCACCCGGCCGTCTTGATCAACTCCACATCAAGGCCCTGCTTCGCATAAAACCCGAGCGGCGACCCCATGATGATCGGCGTCGCGCAGGTGATCGGCAGAAAGCCGATCTTGAGCGAGGTCTTTTCAAGCTTGCCGGGCTCGGCAAAGACTTCCGTGGCGGTGCCCAAGGGAAAGGCTGCGGCTATGGCGGCCGACGCGGCGGTGCTCCCCACGCTTTTCAAAAAAGCCCGGCGCATCCGATCGTGCGGGAACATGGCCCGCATCACCGCGGCTTCCACGATCCGGCGCAAGGCCTTTTCTTCGCTGCCCGCGACGGCGTCCACGGCTTCGGCCTTAAAGGCGGCCTGATGCTCGGCTTCGTTTGAATGGGCGCCGCAAGAACATGTCTTTCGCAGTCGAAAGCGGGAATCGAAAGGATCGGAGAAAATCGACATCAATAGGACTCCACGATCGGCCGGCTCGCGGCGGCGACAAGCGAATGAATGTTCAGCTTGGCATTTCCGCCAGCATTTTGCGTAATTGTTTGGTGGCGGGCGTGACGATGGCGACGAAATAGGCTTCCCGTAGCCGCCGCTGGGCGCGATGCGTCATGACATAGCCGCGCGCGCCGGAGTGGAGCATCGCTGCGTGAGCCGCCGCGACGCTCGCTTCGCCGGCACGCAGGCGCAAGGTGAGCACGTGGCGCCAATAATCGTCGCTCGTATCGTAAGGCGTTGCGGCGAGAGCCGCCGTTTCCTTTTCGAGCGCGGTCAGCACTTCCTCGATGTCTTCGGGCTGCTCTTCGAGATATTTATTCACGTGACCGAGCCCGTCGCGGACCTGCAGCATCAGTTTGATGCAATCTCGGATCAGTCCGATCGCCATGCCGACCTGCAGCAAAATGAATCCGGCCCGGATCTTCCGGACGAAGGGGGCTGCCGATTGCGCAAGCACCATCGAATCCGGAATGAAGGAATCGCGGAATCGAACCGAATAGGTGGCGGTCCCGTCCATCGCGAGAAAAGGCGCGCAAGGCGTGAGTTGCACATCGGGGGCGGCGCAGTCGGCGACGAACATCATCGCTGCGCCCGGCACGTCTTGATCTTCGCAGATCGCAGCGAGGATATGATCCTCGCCGAGATTGGAAACCCAAGGCAGGGCGCCGCGCACGATATAGCCGCCGGCGACCTTGCGGCTTTTGAGTTTCAGCTCTTCAATGCCTGAAAAGCTCTTGACGGGATTTGAAAGCCCCGTGCCGCCAAGTTGTTTGCCTGATGCCAGCGCGGAGAGATACATGTCCCGCAAGGCTTCATTGTCGGTATTGGCGAGATACCAGACGAGAGCATTTTGGCACCAGCCGAGAAAGCCTGTCGCGCCGCATCGCTCCGCCATGGCTGCGATGGATTCGATCGCAACCGAGAGGTTTGCCTCGCCGCTTAGCGGCAGATGTGAAGCCCAGGCGCCGGCCTCGCCGAAGCGGCGCATGAGCGCTTCTGGATAGAGCTCGCCCTTGTCGATCGCCGCGGCGACGCCAGAGAGTTCGGCCGCGACGGTTCGGACCTTTGTCAGCGTAGACTCTTGTACTGAGAAGCTCGACGCGTCCATTGCGAATCTGTCCATGATGAAGCTGCGGAAAGGCGATCAGGCAAGAGCGAAAGCCGATGTCAGGCGGCAGTCACGGCGAGATTGACCGGCCGGATGAAGGTGTTCGCAACAGGCGACCATTTGGTGACATGCGCGACAAGCTTTTCGATCTCCGCTTTCGGCACACCAGGACATTCCATATCCACCGCGATGCGCACATCGGTGAAGCCAACCGGCTTTTCGCTCACGTCGCCTGTTCCCCAAACCGCGGTAATGTTGAGATCGCCTTCGAGATTGAGCTCGAGCTTCGAGATCGTCCAGCCGCGATGAACCGCATTGGCATGCAGTCCGACCGCGATGCAGGAGCCGAGCGCGGCGAGCGAGGCTTCCGAGGGATTGGGCGCCGTGTCGTCGCCGAGAAGGCCCGGCGGTTCATCGACAATATAGGCAGGCAGATTACGAATATAATTGGCGTGACGGAAGCGGCCCTCGGCCACGGTTTTGCACTTCAGCGTCTTGATGGCTTTCGGATTGGCTTTGCCGGTGGCAATCAGAGCGTCGAGGCCTTCCTTATTGATAGGCGCAAGCGTGCCTGCCGGCGTATCGGCCGATTCGGGCGCAAGGCAGCCTGTCAAAACGATCGATTCCTGGTTTTGCGACATAGACCCTCTCCAGCTAAACAGCGGCCCAGTTGCGCCGCTCCGCTATTTGATGCACTATACAGAACGTTCTGTCTATAGCAGATGCTATGCCAGGATCCGTCGAGTGTAAAACACGCTGTATTTCAGACGACTAGCTTTTCGGCTGTCAGAAGCTTCGCGGTGAGGGCAAGGAAATAATGCTCAAGGGAGCGGCATTCTGCCAGCGCTTTGACGGACGGATGCGGGAGACGGTGCTGGCAATGAAGCACCGGGAGGTTCACGCAAGCGTCGGCGAGCTTCTTGCGTGGCACGGGCGCCTTCGACGTTGAGTTTGAGCATTTTCAAAAGGGCAAAGGCATGAAGGCCAATGTGAAACCGGCCGAAGAGATCGATAAGCCGCCAAGGGCGCGTCTGATCGAAGCGGCCACGCGTCTTTTTTGCCGGCAAGGCATCAACGCGACCGGCATCGACGCCGTGCTGCGCGAAGCGGGCACCGCCAAGATGACTCTCTACAAGCTCTTTGGTTCTAAAGAACGGCTTGTGGAAGCGGTGCTCGAAGAGGAGGGGCGCAAATGGCGCGATTGGTTTTTGTCCGGCCTCGATGCTGGCAACGAGTCGCCGCGGCGCAAGCTCGATCGAATCTTTCCGATGCTGCGCAAATGGTTCGCGGAGGATGAGTTTTACGGCTGTCCCTTCATCAATGCCGTCGGCGAGCATGACAAGAAAGACGATCGGCTCCGGTCGCTGACGATACATCACAAAAAAGAGGTGCTGCAGAAATTCACCAGCCTCGCGGCTGCCGCCGGGGCCGCCAATCCGGAGACCGTGGCGCATCAACTCGGATTATTGATGGACGGCGCGATCGTTGCCGTCATGGTGACGCGTGATTTGGCGCTCGCCGATATGGCCGGCTCGGCAGCGACGGCGCTGCTCGACCAGGCGACGGCGAGGGTGCCGGCTTAAGCATAGTCTCAGGTCCAAGACCTCAAAAAGAATGTGCGCCGCCTTGACCGGTCAGGAAAGGGCGGCGCACGAGAAGCAAGAAGGTGATCGAGCAGATCAGCTTTTTGGAAGTTTGAACACCCAGACCACACCGCCCTCAGGCACAACTGTCTTATGATTCAGCACGGCGTCGAAGGCGCCTTGCATGCGTTGGGAATCGACGCCCCATCCAGCTTGCACTGCGATATATTGAACGCCATCGACCTCAAAGGAGGATGGAACGCCGACGACACCCGAATTCGTCGGAAACTCCCAAAGCATTTTGCCGTTGGTGGCATCGAAGGCGTGGAACTTGCGGTCGTTCGTGCCGCCGCCAAAGACGAGATTGCCAGCCGTGGTCATCAAGGGACCCCAATTCATCTCGGGATAGGTGTGAACCCACGCCTGCTTTTTCGCGTTCAGATCCCAGGCTTGAACCTCTCCAATGTGGGTCTTCGACTCTTCGGTCATGCGAACATTGGTCAGAATATTGGGCAGCGAAACGCCGATATAAAGCTCGCCCCTGGTATATTTGGCGGTCTCGCCGGTGAGCTCCGAACAGAGATTATTGTTTGCCGGAACATAATAGAGGCCGGTGTCCGGGCTATAGGCTTCGGGCACCCAATCCTTGCCGCCCCACAGCGACGGACAGAAATGTACCGTCTTTCCGATGCCGGGTATTTTCGTCGGATCGTAAGTCGGCCGGCCGGTCTTCGGATCGATGCTTTTGAACACATCCTGTTTCACGTAAGGCCAAGCGTCGAGGAAGCTGATTTCGTCTTTCGAGCGTCCGAGAACCCAAAGATAGCCGTCGCGGCCGGCATGGACGAGTGCCTTCACATCATGGCCATTGCGTTTGACGTTGACCAGCAATGGCGCTGAGACCTCGTCCCAATCCCAGCCGTCGTTCGGATGATATTGGTGAAAGCCTTTGATCGCCCCAGTCTCCGCATCGAGCGCGATCACCGAGCTTGTATAGAGATTGTCGCCGGGGCGGGTTTCCGCCAGCCATGGGGCGGCGTTTCCTGTGCCCCAATAGGCAAGTCCTGTGTCCTTGTCGTAGGAGCCTGTGATCCAGATCGAACCGCCGCCATGTTCATATTTTTCCGGCGGCCAGGTATCGCCGCCGGGTTCGCCCGGCGCCGGGACCGTGTAGGTTTGCCAAAGCTTTTCGCCGCTATCTGGATCATAGGCGGCGATAAAGCCGCGAACGCCATATTCGCCGCCGGAAGCGCCGACCATGACCTTGCCCTTCACGATCAGAGGCGCCAGCGTCGAGTAATATCCATCGTGCCAATCGGCGATCGGCTTGACCCATAGCTCTTCGCCGGTCACCGCATCGAGAGCGACCAAATTGGCGTCGGTGGTCAGCAGATAGAGCTTATTGCCATAGAGAGACACGCCGCGGCTTGTCGGATGCAACTGGCTCAATTCCGGCGGAATCTGTTTTTTATAGTGCCATAGTTCGCGGCCGGTCGTGGCTTCAAGTGCGATGACCTGATTGTTCGGCGTGGCAACATACATGTAGCCGTTGTTCACGATCGGCGGCGCTTCGTGACCTTCCAATTCTCCCGTGGAATAGGCCCATGCTACCTCGAGCTTCGACACATTCTTGTCGGTGATCTGCTTTAACGGACTATAGCCCCAGCCTTCATAATTGCCGCGATACATCAGCCAATTTTGCGGTTCTGGCGACGCAAGCCGTGCGTCCGTGACGGGCGTGTAAGCGGCAAGTTGCGCCCACGCCGTCATTGGCATCGGGAGGAGCATTGCTCCCGTCATAAGTAGCTGCTTGAGTTTCATGCTTTCCTCCCACCAGAGCTATTTTGCTCTTGATTTTCTCATTGATGATTATGCTGATGTTCAGGCTCTCGCGGCTCCGGGAGAAGCGCTGAAATGGCCGGCGACGACAAGCTCGTCTTCCTTCAATGCAAGCGGCAGCGTCGGCAGACTGCGCGGTGCGGGACCCGAGATGACGCGGGCGGCTTTCAACGGCGCATATTTGGAGAAATGGCAAAAGCAGAGAAGGTCGCGACTATCTGGCGCTGGCGCCCATTCGCTCACTTCGCAGCCCTGATGCGTGCAAATCGCGGAGAAGGCGAGAACACCGCCAGCGGCGCGTTTCTGGGTCTCCGCATCCATTTGCGCGGGATCGAAATAGACCAATAACACCTTGTTCAAGCGCGACTCTGAATGAACGGTGTTGGTCGCCGCATCATAGGGATAGGCAATGACGGGCTTGGCGGATTTTTCTATATCGGAGACCCGCAGGGGCGTGTAGGTGCCTTCGTCCGTTACGCGAACGAGGTGATCTCCCAGATTGGGAAAGGGGGCCTCTGCGGCAGCCGCGGGCCTTACGACCGAGGCTGCGACAGCCCCCATGGCGAGCTGCAATGTCTCGCGCCGGGCGAAGCAAGGCACATCGCTAACGAGGCTCAAAGAGCGCGGCTTTTTGGACGCCAATCATCCCTCCTCTATGGCATTTATCGCGAAGCTTTATGTGCAGCTTCTTCGAAGTCGGTGGGCAGGCTTTTGTTTTCTGTTCGACTGCTTCTTCGTCAGACGATCAGAGCCTTTTGCCGTAAGCTTTGGTCAAATTCCGTTTGCGTGGATATAGGTGTCCGCGCCTATTTGGTTATATCACATTACCACTAGAAACTTGCCTCTTGCCGCTATGATTGCCGGGTCCGTCGAGGCCGTCAACTCTGCCTTTATAGCCAATTGACATGGTCTGGTAAATATATTTTACCAATAAGGCTTTACCCGAGCCTGGACCCTATGTCGTTTTCTCCTTCATCCCAGACAGGCGTTTCCGGGCGACCGCGCGTTGGGTTGTTCGTCACCTGTCTCGTCGATCTCATTCGCCCGCGGATAGGCTTCGCGGCGATTGCCCTGCTTGAGCGCGCGGGTTGCGAGGTCGCGGTTCCAAAGGCTCAAACATGCTGCGGTCAGCCTGCCTTCAATTCCGGTGCAAGCGATCACGCCCGTGCGCTTGCCAAAAATCTCATCAAAGCTTTTGAGCCGTTCGATTATATCGTCATACCGTCGGGCTCCTGCGCCGGCATGATCAAGATTCATTACAAGGAGCTTTTCAAAAACGAACCCGCATGGCGCGATCGCGCGACCGCCTTGGCCGACCGAACTTATGAACTTCTCAGTTTCCTGACCGACGTGCGGTCCTACAAACCGGCTGGCTTATCGCTCGATGCTGTCGCCACCTATCATGATTCCTGTTCGGGCCTTCGGGAGCTTGGAATTGAAAAGCAGCCGCGGCAGCTGCTCTCGACAGTGCAAGGGCTTTCGATAAAGCCCTTGGCCGGGCACGATGTCTGTTGCGGATTTGGCGGGACGTTTTGTGTGAAATATCCGTCGATTTCCAATGCCATTGTCGACGAAAAAGCCCGCGATATCGAGGCGACGGGTGCCGATCTCCTGATCGGCGGCGATCTCGGCTGCCTCATGAATATGGCCGGCAAGCTTCATAGAAATGGATCGAAGGTCCGCGCCTTCCATGCGGCCGAGGTCATCGCTGGCATGGCCGATGGTCCCGCGCTTGGCGAGGAAGCCCCGTCTTGACTGCGGAAATCAGCCTCAAGCCCTTCAAGACGCGGGTCGAGGAAGCTTTAGCGAACCGGACCTTGAAGGTCGCCATTGAGCGAACGACCGGCACGGCACGGCTGAAACGCGCGGCGGCCGTCTCGACATGGCCGAATTTCACCGGCGCGCGGGATCTCGGCCGGCGCATCAAAGATCACGTCACGTCCAATCTCGATCATTATTTGATGGAGTTCGAGCGCAACGCGCTCGCGTCCGGGGCGAAGGTGCATTGGGCCTCGACCTCCGAGGAAGCCTGCAAGATCGTCGTCGATATCTGTCAGGCGGCCAATGCGAAATCCGTCACCCGTTCGAAATCGATGCTTGGAGAAGAAATAGGCCTTCCGCTGGCCCTCGAAAAGGCCGGGATCACCAGGGTCGAGACGGATCTCGCCGAGCACATTGTGCAACTTGCGGGCGACAGGCCCTCGCACATCATCTGGCCGGCATTGCACCGCACGCGCGAGGAAGTCGCCGAGCTTTTCCGCAAGCATCATCGCACGCCGCAAAACAGCGACGAGATTCCGGCGATGGTTTCAAGCGCGCGCCGTCAGCTCCGCGAAGCTTTTTTGCGCGCCGATGTCGGCATCTCCGGGGCAAATTTCCTGATAGCCGACAGCGGTGCCATCTGTACGGTGACGAATGAGGGCAATGCCGAATTAACGACGACGATTCCGCGCGTCCATATCGTGACAGCGGGTATCGAAAAGCTGGTTCCCTCGCTTCGGCACGCGATGGTTCTTTTGCGTCTTCTCGTGCGATCGGCGACGGGGGCCGATTTCACGCAATACACGACGTTTCATTGCGGACCGAAAAGGCCGGGCGATGCGGATGGGCCTGAAGAGTTCCACATCGTCCTCGTCGACAACGGCCGCACCAATATGCTGGGTGGCGATTTAAACGACATGCTGCGATGCTTGCGGTGCGGTGCCTGCATGAATCACTGTGTCGTTTATCGCCAAATCGGCGGCCATGCCTATGGCGGCACTTATCCTGGTCCGATGGGATCCGTGCTCACGCCCGAACTCGATGGACTGGCAGAGTCGCGCGATCTCGTTCACGCTTGCACATTGAACGGCAATTGCCAGCAAGTCTGCCCTGTCGACATTCCGCTGCCGACTCTTCTGCGCGGTTGGAGAGAAAAAAGCTGGCATGAAGGACTGGAGCCTCAATCCGTCAGGCAGGCCCTTTGGTTATGGGCCTTTGTCGCCCGCCATCCTTCTATCTACAGGACGGCAACGGCTGCGGCCGTTCGTGTTCTGCGGCTTTTTGGAAGGGCCGGTTGGATCAGCTCCATGCCAATGATCAAGGGTTGGACGAGTTATCGCGACTTTCCAAAACCTGCCTCCCAAACCTTCATGCAACAATACAAGGCGGCTCAACGCCGCGACCGCGTATGACAAGTCGCGACATCATTCTCGAAAGAGTGCGGCGCGCGTTGCATCGCGACGGCGTCAGTCCCGATTCTGTGACGGCGATTGCCGAATCCCTTTTATTGGAACCAGAGCTCGGACGCCCGCCTATGCCTGACGGCGATCTTCGCAGCCTTTTTGCGTCGAGGGTCACGCTTCCCCAGATCGGTGCGACCGTCTGCGTGGTGAAGGATTTTCGCGAGGTGCCCGCGGCCGTGCGCGCCTATCTCGCAGAACATGGCGCCGAAGGTCCGGTTGCCCTGCAGCAAGATCAGGATCTGATGCGCCTCGATTGGGGCGGCTTGACGTTCACGTCCACGATTTCGCCCGATCAAATGGTCGCCATCCAAAAAGCTCTTTGGGGCATTGCCGAAACAGGCACGCTTGTTTTCCATTCCGCGCCGAACTGCGCGACGCTGTTTTCCTTTCTGCCGCTCCATCACATCGTCATTCTCGAGGCCAAGCGCATAGTGGCTTACCTTGAAGACTATGCGATTGAAGCAGGCCATATGGCGGTTCCCCGCAACGCAAACCTCATAACAGGGCCGAGTGGAACGACGGATATCGAGGGCTCGCTGGTGCGCGGCGCGCATGGACCTGGATTTCTTCACATCATCATTGTGGATGAGCGGGATTGAGTGCCATCACTGGGCGACAAGGCGATCCAGCTGGTCGAAATTGCGCTGAAAAGCACAACCTCGACGGCTCCTGGTAAAATAATATATCCTGCGGGAATCTTGCCGCATCCAACGAGGTTAGAATGGCGGAGATAAAGGTTATGCGTATTGCAGATGCTGTTGCCCAGCATTTGCAAACCATGATTCTCGAAGGTGTGATCAGGCCGGGAGAGAAACTGACCTCGGAACGGGAGTTGGCCGAGAAATTGGGTGTTTCAAGGCCGACACTGCGCGACGCTCTGGCTCAGCTCGAGGAGAAGGGGTTGGTGAGCACGTCGAAGGCAGGCACGGTCGTGACCGCGTTTTTGACACCGCTTTCCGATCCTCTATCGAAGCTTTTCAGCGGCGACGAAAGGGTCGCGGCTGATTACTTCGAATATCGCCGATTGGTCGAAGCTCATGCCTGCGGGCTTGCGGCCGTCAGAGCAACGCAAATCGACCGGGCGCAAATCACGCAATGTCTTGAGGCGATCAAACTCGCGCATCAATCCGACGATGCGCATGCGGAAGCCCAAGCCGACACGAATTTGCATCTCGTGATCTATGAAGCGGCCCACAACGTCATCGTGCTGCATATCATGCGGATGTTCAGCGATATGTTGCGCAATGGCATCTTCTATCATCGCGAACAGCTTTATCGCCGTTTGGGCGTCAGGGACCAACTCATGGCGCAGCATCTGGAAATCGGCGAAGCTATTTTATCCGGCGATCGCGCACGGTCGGAAGCTGCCGCCTTTCAACATATTCAATTTACCTGTGAGACGGTTGAACAAATCACCCGCGACGAGCAGCGACTGGAAGCCTCTTTGCGCAGGATCGACCGCGAAGACTTGCTAGCTGATTAAAAGGACCGGCTGCGTCGTGACGGACCAACGCGATGACGCAAGACTTCCAGCACGCGACTTTGGGCCCATCCGGAAATCCCTTCGGCAGAATTCGCGACCGCACCTTCGCGTATCGCCATACCGCAAACCTCGCACGCGGTGTAATTTCGTATCGATTTTTGAACGCGGCCTCCCGTTTTTGATCAATCAATGTTGAAGAGGTATCTCGTGCCGTCCGCCATATCTGCGAACGTTTAATCGATATCGAAATCATAGTGAGAACAACTCAGACGCAGCCATGATGAGCGATGACGATCGTGTCATAAGCGCGTCGATCAAAACCGTAAACTTGCATATCGGAGAACCCAAAGCATTTTAGTCGACAAACGCTATGTATCGTCATCCGTATGTCACCGCTTAATCCTAAAACGCCGCCGCTCGCGGATGCCGTTTCTGTTTCAGACAGCAATGTTTCGTTCGCTTTCACATTCCTTGAGAGACTCCCATGCGACGGCACACCAACAAGGCGGCGTTCGCCTTTTTTTTGTCTATGCTGCTCACCGCCAATGGCGGCAGCCCGGCTTTGAGCGCCGATGATTCATTTGTACCGCCGGGTGGATTCCCCGGCCATGACGGTGGCTTCCCGGGCCATGAAGGTAAGCCGCAAACGAAGACTCCCATCAAACATGTGGTTGTCATTTTTGGAGAGAACATATCCTTCGATCATTATTTCGGCACTTACCCGAACGCGACAAATCCGGCTGGCGAACCGACGTTCACCGCCAAACCTTCCACGCCGAAGATCAACGGGCTTACCAAGGCGCTGTTGAACAACAATCCGAACTTGACCAATACCGCTAATGGCACCGGAGCGGCCAATCCGTTCCGTCTCGACCGTTCGCAGGCCGTCACGCAAGACCAGAACCACGCTTACGGGCCTGAAGAAGAGGCCTTCGATGACGGCAAGATGGATCTGTTTCCGAAGTACACTGGTAACGCCGGAACCGGCGGCACGGGCGCCTTTAACACGAAGGGCCTCGTGATGGGCTATTATGACGGCAACACCGTCACCGCGCTGTGGAACTATGCGCAGCACTTCGCGATGAACGATAATTCATACAGTTCGCAATTCGGTCCATCCACGCCCGGTGCGATCAATCTCATCTCCGGCCAGACCAATGGCGCCGTGGGTCACGCTCCCAGCAATGGCAGTTCGACCAACACCATCAATAACATCGTGGCCGACGGCCAAGGTGGATATACAATGTATGGTGACAGCGATCCCTTCGGCGACGTCTGCTCCTCGACCACTGCCGCCACGACCTCGATGACCGGAAAGAACATCGGTGATCTGCTGAATGCCAAGCACATCACGTGGGGTTGGTTCGAAGGCGGCTTCGATCTGACCCTGACGAACGCTAACAGCACGACCGGCTGCAAGCGGAGCTCGACCTCGGCTACGCTCAACAACGCTTACACGGCCGACTATATCCCGCACCATCAGCCGTTCCAATATTATGCGTCAACGCAAAATCTCGCCCATACTCGGCCATCTTCGGTCGCAGCCATCGGCACGTCGAATGACGGTGGCGCCAACCATCAATACGACAGCCATGACTTCTTCGACGCCCTCAATGCTGGCAATATGCCCGCGGTATCCTTCCTCAAGGCTCCGGCCTTCCAGGATGGGCACGGCGGCTATTCGGATCCGCTCGATGAGCAGGATTTCATCGTCAGCGCTGTTAATGCCGTCAAGCAGAGCAAGTTCTGGGATGACACTGCGATCATCGTCGCTTATGACGACTCCGACGGCTGGTATGATCACGCCAACCATGTGATCAACCCATCCACCAGTGCTCAGGACACCCTTGAATCAACGGGCGTCTGTGCTCCGCTCGACAGCAGCGCCACATATACCCCGGGCACGCCCCCGGCGAGCGCTCTGCCCGGCCTCAAAGGTTTGCCGGTCAATGGCCGCTGCGGCTATGGCACGCGTCAGCCTCTGCTCGTGATCTCGCCTTTCGCGAAGCACAACTTCGTCGATCATACTGTGACAGATCAGGCGTCGATCACGCGCTTCATCGAAGACAATTGGTTGGACGGTCAACGGATCGGCCAGGGCTCCTATGATAAGATCGCAGGGCCGCTTGACAATATGTTCGACTTCTACCAGTCCCCGCTCGCGAGACTGTTCCTCGACCGCTTCTGGGGCACGATCCGCTAAGCGCACTGTCTTAAATGAAGGCTTGGGGCAGATGGCGCAATCCATCTGCTCCAAGTCGCGGCCTACATCTCTCAATCATCAGTAAGTGTCCGATGACGCGTTTCCCGGAATTCTTGCAGACCTCCTTCCGCACTTGGTTTCTGCGGCGGGCTCTTTTGGTGTCCTCGGCCATCGCAATTCCTTTCGCTGGCGTCATTTTAGTGTGCGACGGTGCAAGGCATGCAGCCCCCGCCGCTGCCTCAGGTCAGGCAGAATCCATCGAACGGCCCGCGGCCAGCGCGGCATCGGCGGCGCCCGGCCCATCCACGGAGCTTTCGGCGCTCGCGCAACTCGGCCGGAAAATGTTTTTCGATCCGTCGCTGTCCGGTTCCGGCCAGCTTGCCTGCGCATCGTGCCATAGCCCTGCGAACGCTTACGCCCCGGCGAATGGACTGGCCGTGCAACTTGGCGGCCCCGATCTGAAAAGCGCGGGCGTACGGGCGGTGCCGTCGCTTACCTATCTTGAGCACACGCCGAATTTCACGATCGGTCCCAACCCTCAGATGCCCGATAGCGATCAGCTGCAGCAGGCCGTCGCGCCGGCCGCCGACGTGAAGGTTGCCGCTGTCGCCAAGGCTGACCCCAACAGCACCGTGCTCGCCGCCGCCGAAGCGAATATTCCGCAGGGCGGCCTCGATTGGGACGGCCGGGCCGATACGATCCAAAGCCAAGCGCGCGGGCCATTGCTCGATCCCAACGAGATGAATAATCGCAATGTCGACGAAGTGCTCGACCGCCTCAAGCATGCCGTTTATGCGGATGATATGAAGCAATTGTTCGGGGCGCAGATTTTCAGCCAGCCAGCGCTTGCATTGGATGAAGCGCTTTTCGCGCTGGTCCGTTTCCAGCTGGAAGATCCGAGCTTCCATCCCTACAGCAGCAAATATGATGCCTATCTCGCCGGAAAGATGGTGCTCGACGAGGCGGAAGCGCGCGGTCTCAAGCTCTTTGAAGATCCGAAAAAGGGCAATTGCTCATCTTGCCACATCGATAAGGCATCGCGCGACGGATTGTTCCAGCCCGCGTTCACCGACTACCAATTCGAGTCCTTGGGTGCGCCCCGCAATCGCAATATTCCAGCCAATAGCGACTCGCATTATTACGATCTCGGGCTGTGTGGTCCGCTGCGCACGGACTATGCCGATGCCGCCGCTTACTGCGGCTTGTTCAAGACGCCGACTTTGCGCAATGTGGCGACACGCAAAGTATTCTTCCACAATGGCGTCTTTCATTCGCTCGACGAGGTCATGCACTTTTACGTGGAGCGCGAAACCAATCCGGGCAAATGGTATCCGAAGCTCGCGAACGGCAACTTCGATGTCTACAACGATCTTCCGCCGCAATATAAGCAAAACGTCGATGTGGCAGACGCGCCCTTCGACCGCAAAGCAGGCGACAAGCCGGCGCTCAACGATGCGGAAATCGCCGATGTCATCGCTTTCCTGAAAACTCTGACCGATGGCTATGAAATCGAGCGGCCCAAGACCGCAGGCGCGGCTCAATAGGGTGGTTTGAATTCATCAGGAATCCCCAACCCATTCGACCGCTGGCAAATGCTGCCTTTACGAACAGCTCAACGCGCCGTTTGGTGCCACAGGGCTCTCAAATTCAATGTGACTTTCATCATCGGCGCGGACGCCGCATGGGCGTTCGCCGCATTGGGCGATTGTAAAACCAGAGAATCGACGAAAACATAGGGTGTTCCGGTCTCGAGTTTATAGAGCAACTCTTGAAGGGCATCGTAGCCGATACCTAAGGCTGCTTGAATTCGCACAACGTCTTGAGTGTCGGTGTGTGTGATCGGCTGAACGGCCGATGAGACGAGACTGGCTTGCTGATCCGCCGCGACCTGCGCGAGATAGGCTTCAAATTGGGCGCTTGCGAGCCCGGACGTTTGCGCCTCGAAAAAAGCGCTGCTGGGAGCGGCCGTCATGGCGTCGCCAGTACGGCCCTTGGTGCCGAGGCGCTGATGCGCGGCTTCCACCCGCGCAAAGACATTTTGAGCGTCGGCCAATTCCTGTTGAGCATTCGATCGCGTTGTCAATGACAGCGCGGGTACGGCAATGGCGGTGACAAGCAGAAGCAGAAGCAGGGCAACCGCGACAGTTTGCTCACGATCGATCTTCGGCATAGATCAGTCCCCGATAGGCTGAGGATGGTTATCGACACGCGCTTCGATATAAAATCTGAAAAGCGCGCTGCCTTGGTCTTTGGTCGTCGGTGCGAAAAAATGCACTTCGGAAAAGCGGCCCGATCGCTCAAGCGCCCCGACCAGAGATGGCGCGTCCGTCGCCAATCCATTGATTCGCAGCGTCGTGTTTTCGAGATGGATCTCGGTCAGATAAGCACTATCTGGAAGCGCCCGCGCCAGAAATTCGAGGATCAGCACTGTGACGGGCGTGTTCTCTTTCATGGCCCAGGCGCGTTGTGGGGGATTCAGTCCCGTCATATCCAGCTTTCGCGATGATTGACCTTGCCGTTGCAGCGATTGCGTTTGCGCGACGACGTCGGCGCTTTCAGTCGAAATCGCATTCGCTGAATAGAGAGCCCATAGACTTATGCCAGCGGCGAGCAAAAGGATCGCGGCAAGACCGGCGCCGATCATGCTCTGCGGGCTCCAGGCCTGTCCCTTCGCGCGCTCCGCCGGCCGTGTCCACAAAGTAATCAAGGTGCCTTTGCCGCCATCTTCCTTTCGCGCCACGATGCGATTTGGCGGAAGCCCGCTCGCCGTCAATTCGTCGCACAGGGTTTCGAGCGTCGCGCGCGCGGCGATCAGCACGGTGACATTAAGGGTTCCCGCATCATTGGAGCCGGGCTTCGCATCGACCCCATAAAATATTTGCGCCAGCGGCCAAGGCGACAGGCGTTCGAGTTGATTGCGCACGATGCCGGATAAAAACTCGCGCGCCTGAGCTGGAACCGTGAGTTGCCGGGGGATAATCTGGCTCGGAGCAATCTCGAAAATGACGAAGTGGTTGCGCAACGCCTGAGCGATCGCTGCCGGCATTTTTGTCCCGGCTGCGATCTTGGCGATGATTTCGCCATGTGTCGCGTTGGAGCGGCGAAGCACAAAGTCGGTGTCTTGCCGCGTCACGATTATGGATTTGCGAGCGCGCGACACATCTTGCCACGCGACGACAAGCCCCGCGAGCGTATCGAGCCATCGTGTGAGGACAATGGGAAGCTGCATCATTTTCCTTAAAATTGGTTGCCGATGCGGGCGATGCGTCTTTCCGATCCGCGCACGGGAGTCCAGGACAATACGCGATAGGGTTGCCGATCATCGGGCACCGCAACGATGACCGCCTTGGCACCTGTCGTGTAACCATCGGGAAGCGTGACTGTCAGTTCGGCCAAGGCAACGGGCCGGCCTTGCCAGCTCACATAGTCTTTCGCGCCGCTCAAAAGCTGTTGGAGCCAGTCTCCGGCGGCAGACGACTTGCCGCGGGCTGCGAGAAAGGCCGAAAGCTGCGTTTCGCTCAGACCCGGCAAAGCCGCCAAGACGTCGGCGGAAGCCGTGATCGCATTCACCTTGTCGCTTCCAAATACTGTCGCCAGAGGCATGATCGCCGAGAGATAGGCGGGCGTCATTCCGGAGATCTGCGCCAGTTGATGGATGTCGGTGAAAGTCCGCAAGCTGTTGTCGTTCTTCGCGCTTGAACTTTGAGGCGGCTGACCCGGAGATGTGGGAGCAACATTTGTCTGTTGCGGAGCGGCCGGCGATTTGCCTCCGGCATCTTGCAGGCGCAGAGCATCGATCGATTTTGCGATGAGGTCTGCGTCTTGACCGGCACCAGCCGACCGCAGCAGTGATGACAGGACCTTCACGGGGGCCTTGTTTATATCGATACGGCCGCCTTCGTCGCTGAGATGAATTTGCACCGAGCCTGTCGAGACGATGATTTGGGTGTCTCGTTCCGTCAAAGCCGCGTCATCCAATTTCGCGACGATGCCGCCGGAAAGTTCGAGACCCGCGTTGAGCAATGCGTCGGCCCTGGTTCTATCGCGGTCGAGCGCGACGATATTTGCAAGGCCGCGAAAATTCGTCGACGCAGCCATGGCGAGCGCGGAAATCAAAGCGATTGCCCAAAGCACGGTAACGAGAATGAATCCTTTACGCGAATCGCTGCCGTTCATTGCGCACCTCGCGGATTGGGCTGAGGATCTCTTGATTTCGATGCCGGGTTCGCGTTGGTTGCGATCGAAAGACATTCCTTCTCGCCGCCGGCGCAGGTCGCGGGGGCATCGGCGCGAATCGGAAATATGGCGCCGGTCAGGATTGCCGCCCCCGTGCTGTCTCGCAAATTCAATCGCACGGAATGGGGAAGGCCATTTTTTCCATCCCAGTCGCCATGCCAAACAAGCTGATCGTCTTCCGTCAGTTCTGAAAAGCTGAAGGAAGCTTCAAACGGCCCCTTGAGCAAGATGACGGGGTCCTCGAGATGCGCATCCCGTAAAAGCAGCCGCGGACCGGGCCAAGCGGCGCGCCGCCGCACGATTTGCGAAAAGCCGTCGCCTAATTCCACCGCGATGCTGACGACCTCTTCGCCGTGCAGGCCGGCCCCAGTAACGAAAACCACTTCGCTCGCACTGCTCTGGCCAGCTGGCGCTTCTGAAAAAGCGGCTTCGAGACCGCTCGCGGTCTTTTGCAGTACAAAGCGGGCCGCTCCGAAATCATGGGCGAGACTATTGATGGCCAGCGCAAGCTGCTCGCTCTGATCGACGGCGCGTGTCCCGCGATCGAAGAAAAAAACGCTTTGATGCATGAGTACGCCCGTCGAAACAATGATCGCGGACGCGATCGCAAGCGCAGCGAGCGTCTCGATCAACGTGAAACCGGCGGTGCTTTTTGCTTCGGCCTTCATGTCAGTTGAATTCTCCGAGCCGCCTGGTTTCCGCCGTCACGATCTTATCGGCGCTCCAGGACACTTGCGCCGTTACGCGAAGAAGAGACCAATTATGTTCGGCCTTTTTCTTCGGGTCCGCGTGCGGCGTGTCGAATGACATGGCCTCTGCCGTGACCGGTTCGATGAAGACGCGCCATCTTAGGCCGTCACTTTCGCCTTGCCGCAGACCCAGTTCGGGGTTGACGCGATCGAAAGGCGTCTCGAGCAGAGACCGCAAAAGAAGTTCTGCTCTGACCTGGCCGTCGCCCTGCAACAGAATGTGCCGGCTTTGAAACATCAGCGGCCCCAAAACGGTTGCGAAGGCGAGCAGGAGAGACAAGGAGACGAGGGCCTCGATCAATGTGAAGCCCGCCCGCCGTTCCGCACGATCATTGCGCCTTGATGGCGACGCCGCCTGTGTACCAATTGATGCGGACTTCATAGGCGACCCCCTCGCGGGAAAATTTGAGCGCACCGCCCGACGATGCACCGTCCGGATGGAAAACAGCGACCGCGACAAGTCCGGACCACACCTCGGCCGTACCAAGGATGTCGATCGATACGTCGCTTGGAATCAGGACCTGATCGCCGCCGTCGCCGACCAGGACGCGATGCTCGCCATCGAGCGCGACATGCCGGTCGCCGCCTGTGAGAATGGCGACGAGACGCTCGCGGCGAAGCAGGCTGACGGTGTTCATGACGACCGCCTTCAGTCCGGGCCGTCCTGTGCCGGGAATAAATGTCACGACGAGGGCGGCGACCAAAGCGATGATCATCATCACCGCCATCATTTCGATGAGGGTGAAGCCGGCCCTGGCCTCAGCGTTGGACATGCGACGTGTCCGCGGCCGTGTTCATGCCGCCCCCGTGCCCATCGGGACCCATCGAGACGATCTCGTAGGGTGGCATGCGGTCGTTTGCCAGGTGATATTGATAGGCGTGGCCCCAAGGGTCCATCGGGACGCGGCCGCCTTTGACATAAGGCCCATTCCAAATTTCGACTCCCGTGGGGCGCTCCGCAAGGGCGCCCAGGCCTTCCGAGTCCGTCGGATAGCGCCCGACATCGACATAGAAGAGATCAAGCGCCGAACTGAAACTCTCAATCTGCAATCTCGCCGTCTTCACCCTTGACTCGCCCAGATAGGAAAGCACCCTGGGTCCGACGAGCCCGAGGATCAAGCTGATGATCGTGAGCACCACCAGCATTTCGATCAGCGTATAGCCGGCACTCGCCCGGCTGAAGATGCGGTCGATCCGCGGTGAAACAGTCCGAGGCATGGTAGTCATAACGCGAGCTCCGTGATGCTGAGGAGGGCACTCATGATGGAAACGATGAGGGTGCCGACGATGAGGCTGACCGCGACGATGGTCGATCAAAAAATAACCAAGATATTCAACACGCTTGATCACTTCATCGCGCGACGGCGCATCGACTTCGCCCGAGACGATTTCGCCGGAGGTGGTCATGGCACGAAATCGGAATTGCGGCATCTTCGTCTCTAAAGGCTCATCGTCACGCGGAAGACTTCATCGATGGTCGTCAGGCCCGTCCTGCATTTCGAGATTCCATCTTCGGCCATGGTCGTCATGCCTTCCCGGCGTGCCACGGTTTCAAGTTCCGCGGCATCGCATCTCGGACCGATCGACTGTCTGACCGCGGCCGATACTTCCATGACCTCGAAGACGCCTTGACGGCCGCGAAAGCCGGAGAATCCGCACCATTCGCAGCCCTTCGGATGATGAACGACATCGCCCTTCTGAAACCCCAAGGCCTCGTAGCGCTGATCCGCGGCGAGGTCCTTCAACGTGAGCTCGTGCGATTGTTTGCAATCCACGCAAAGGGTGCGCACGAGGCGTTGGCCGATGATCACCTTAACGGATGAGGCCAGAAGAAAGCTCTCGATCCCCATATCGATCAGACGGGTGATCGCGCCGGCGGCCGTATTGGTATGCAGCGTCGTCAGCACAAGATGCCCCGTCAGAGCCGCATGGACGCCCATATGCGCGGTCTCGGCGTCTCGCATCTCGCCGACCATGATCACGTCCGGATCTTGACGCAGAAAAGATCGCAACGCGGACGCGAAGGTCAAACCGATGGAAGGATGGACCTGGGTCTGGTTGATGCCGGGAATTTGATATTCGACCGGGTCTTCGATGGTGAGTATCTTGCGCGTCGGCAGATTGAGATTGGCCAGCGAAGCGGCAAGTGTCGTGGTCTTGCCAGAGCCTGTCGGGCCCGTCACGATAATCATGCCGAAAGGAAGCTGCAGAGCATCGCACAAAATTTTCTCGTCGCGCGGCAAGAGGCCGGTCTGACTTAAGGTGACGAGTCCTGATCCTTTGCGGAGCAAACGGATGACCGCGCTTTCGCCGTGCGTTGTCGGCATTGTCGCGACGCGGAGATCGACTTCCGCCCCGCCGACATTAATATAGGTGCGTCCGTCTTGCGGCAGCCGCCGTTCGGTGATGTTCAGGCCGGCCATGATTTTGAGCCGCGAGAGCAAACCCTTGGCCATGCTTAAGGGCGGTGCCGGAATCGCCTTCAAAAGGCCGTCTACACGCAAACGGATCTGCAAGGCACCCGTAAAAGGCTCGATATGAAGATCCGTCGCGCGCTGCTCGACAGCGAGGCGCAAGAGATCATCGAGCGCGCGAACGACAGGCGCCCCGCGTGCCAGATCGCGTAGATCGTCCAGATTGTCCGACGCGGCGGCTATCGTCTCTGAAGGTTCCTCGGCCGTGAATTTGGCATCTTGTGTGGTCGCCAGAGCCGCTTCGAGATCGTCATTGGTCGCAACGGCAATCGTCACCTTGCGGCCGAGAGCGACCTCGATCGCATTCAATGTTTCAGTATCGACCGGCGTTGCGACGGCCACCATCAGCCGTCCATCGGCATCGCTATATGGAAACAGGCGGCCTTCCCGCAGAAAGCGCGGCGACAATTCGGCTCCGGCAAAGCGATCGCCAATAAGCTCGGCACGTTGGACGCGGTTGCATGCATAGAATGATGCAAGCTCGTCGGCGAAGGCAGTCGGTGATAGCTTTGTCAGGCCGATCCAATCGGACTCGCCGCCCGCGTCGAGACTCCGGCTGCTCACATGGGTTTCGCGCGCCTGCCCGCCGCGCAATATTCCCTTGTTCGTGAGATGCTCGATAAAATCGCTTTGCAAAACGACAGATCCGATTGTTGCCTTGCACCACTGCTACCCGATGACCAGAACGCGATCGGCGTCTCTTTGATCGCGCTCTTCTTCGGTGAGCTAGATGACTCGATGCGCTGAAGACGCTGACGTTCTTCTGCATGGAAAAGCGCAGGCGCGATCTAGACCGAAAGAGATGTCAGTTTCACGACATGCACTGCAAATTGCGTTGCCATATATGTCGCTATGCGCTTGTCGATTCACGTGCATGGTATTCAGGAATTTATAATTTCGAATTGCGATACCGTCGGAAGATTCAATACCGGGCGTAAAGCGATACCTCTAAAACGCAAGTTCATTTCAGCGGTGGCCAATTTTTTTTGCGAATGCGCTGCTCATGAACGCAGGCGATGTCGCGTCGGTGTCATTTATCAGTGTCATAGCACGGCCCGTTTTTCGCCCGAATGCGACTGCGCTTGTCTTGATGTGTTCAGGCTCGACGGTTGCGCGTTTTGGGCACGGGAGTAGTGCAAGTGCGAAGTATTGCCGTCGTGTGGCTGCGTGTTCAGTCCTTGCGGAAGTTTGGCGTGGCGGCGATCGTATTGGGCGCTTTGAGTGGTTGCATGTCGCCTCTCAATTCGCCGTTCCAGATGGCCGGAGTGGGGCCAGGTGACGCGGCCGACTCAATCCGTAATGCCGACCTCGTCGCACATTATCCGGCCAACACGGGCGGCCAGGCTCTCTTGACCGGCTCGCCGCTACGGCCGCAGATCTTTCCTGGGACAGACCCCAAACTCAACGTTCCAATGCGGTCGGCCGACGACTCTCCAGCGGGTGATGTTCAAGCCGGAACTCCGGGTTCGTCCGGCCGCAATGATGATAGCGGTATCGAGGTCAATTTCGACAATGCGGATATCCAGACTGTCGCCAAATCGATTCTCAGCGATACGCTCGGATTCAACGTCGTTATCGATCCGCGCATTCAGGGAAACGTAACGATTGCCTCAGCCACGCCTATTGCTCGGAAAGACCTGTTCGGAGCTTTCGAGAGCGTGATGCGCATGTCGAACGCGGCGGTCGTACGCGAAGGCAATCTCGTAAAAATCGTCCCGTTGTCGGAGGCTGGCGGCTCCGGTCGGATCACCCTTCACAGCGAGCAGGGATTTGGCGTGACCGTGGTTCCCTTGCGCTACACGTCAGCGGCGACGATCGTCAAAATGGCCGAAAATTTCCTCGCCAGGCCCGGCGCCTTGCGTGCGGATACGACACGGAACCTGCTGATGGTGCAGGGCACCTTGGAGGAGCGCCGGAGCGCCGTCGATCTCGTGACGAGCTTCGATGTCGAATGGCTTCGTAACCAATCGGTCGGTATCTATCCGTTGAAGTCGACCTCGCCGGATACGATGATCCATGAGCTGGAGCGCGTCTTTGAGACCGCGGAAGGCGGGCAAGGACAAGGTCTGATCAATTTCCAGCCGATCGCACGGATGAACGCCATCATGGCGGTAACGCATAACCGGAAATTGCTCGATCAGGCGACGCAATGGGTCAAACGCCTGGATCATTCCGATGCGAGCGGAACCACAATTCGCATCTATCGCCTCGAGCATGGTAACGCGCCTAAGATCGCAAAAATCTTAAATGACATTTTTGTCGGGCGCGGGAGCGGCGCGACAGCGGATGCCGCTGCCAATCAAGTGGCGCCCGGAACGAATGCCGGCCAATCGCGCCTCGACTCGATTGGCGCGGGGAGTTTCCAGTCCCAATCCAATGGCGCCAACCAGAATAGCAGCGCAAGTTCGCAATCGAGCTCTCAATCCGGTAGCTCGATTACAAACAGCTCAAGCGGCCGGACTGTGACCTCTTTTGACGATTTTACGGGAAGAGATAAAAAAGACCAAGGCGGCCAGCAAGACAGCGGCAGCTTGCCGCGTGGCGTCTTTCAAAACGTTCGCATCACGGCGGATTCGAGCAACAATTCGATTGTCATTTATTCGAACCTGGACGATTACCAGGTTATCGAGCGCTCTCTGCACGAACTCGATCGTCCGCAATTGCAGGTCGCAATCGAAGCCACCATCGCAGAAGTCACGCTGACGGATGGTCTTCAATATGGCGTACAATATTATATAGGCAGCACCGATCTCGGAGCCGGCGTCAACAACGGCTCGATCTCGCTTTCCGCCTCTCCGACAAGTGCTGTTCTGTCACAAGTCCTTCCCGGCTTGAACGTCCTGCTCGGCCAGCAGGCGGCACCGAAGCTGATCTTGAGCGCATTATCGTCGCTGACGAGTGTGAAAGTTCTGTCGGCGCCATCCCTCGTGGTAACCGATAACCAGCCGGCCTATCTGCAAGTGGGCGATTCGGTGCCGATCTCGACCGGCTCCGCTACCGTTTTGTCCTCATCGAATACGATCGTGAATACGATCACGATGCAGGATACCGGCGTTATTTTGAAGGTCTGGCCGCATGTGCATGCGAACGGCGTCGTTGACCTCGAAATAGAGCAGGAAGTCTCCGCGGTCGTCGGCGGCACCACGTCTACAACGACCAATCTCAATCCGACCATATCGGAACGCCGCGTTCATTCGACGGTCTCTGTAAACAGCGGGCAAACCGTCTTGCTTGGCGGCCTTATGAGTGAGGAGGACGACAAGACGCAGACGGGAATTCCTTTCCTGCGGCAGATCCAAGGTATTGGCGATTTGTTCGGCAATACGAACGGAAGCAAGCAGCGGACGGAGATTATCGTATTCGTCCGGCCGCGGGTCATTCGAAATGGTTTGGATGCTCAAAACGTGGCGGAAGACTTCCGCGCCGGTCTTTCGACGATGCACAGCAACGCGACGATCATAAGCGGCAGAGACGTTGGCGGTCCGGACAAGCCTCGCGTCGTCACAAAATGATGGGCGGAGCGTAGCCCGATGTCCATCATGGCTGAACAGCTCGAGGCAAGTCTTCGTCCGAATTTCACGATCCTTGTCGTCGGCACGGGGGCCGCCGCTCTTCTTTCCTTTATTTATCTTCCGTGGCCGCTCCCCGTCGCCTCGACGATGCTCGCCATCCTGATGATAGCTGGCGCGGATGTGGATGCGCGCACGTTTCTGTTACCGGACGTCGTCACTTATGGGGCAATCGTTCTCGGAATCCTCGCCGCACCGCTTGTCGAATCGGCCGATCCTTTTGACTCGACAAATCCGTGGCTGAGCATCGCATTTTCCATTCTGCGCGCGGCAGGTACGGCGTTCTGTCTCGCTTTATTGCGCAAATTTTATGATGGGTTTCGAGGCCGTGAAGGCCTCGGACTCGGCGATGTTAAACTCGGTGCAGCCGTGGGAGCCTGGCTTCCATTGGGAGCCATCCCCTTTTGTTTCAGCCTTGCGACCACTGCGGCTCTATTATCATTGGCCTTCAAATGGCGCGGGGCTGGATTCGGAAAGCTCAAACTGCCATTCGGTGCTTTTCTGTGTCCATCCCTTTGGCTTGTCTTTTTTATAGGTTCATTGCCGCTGTGACCTAATGGCTCGACGTTCCGGAGAAGGCCGTGCCCAACCGTGCTGCTGCGATAATTTTAGCCGGTGCTTTGATCTCAAGTACGGGCGCAAGCGCGGCGACTCTCACGACCGTTCTTACAGAGAAAGGAGTCTGGATCGCAATCAGGGGCGACATCATACGCGAGGACGCGGATGCTCTCGAAAATATGCTTCAAAGAGCCGATTTGGATGGCCGTTCAATAAGCGGCGTGCAACTGGATTCTCCCGGCGGAAATCTCCTTGGTGGTATTCGTCTCGCCAGAGTCGTTCGCAGTCATGCGGTTCTGACGGCAGTCGGCCGCGCTGCCGCGTGCAACTCCGCTTGTTTTCTGGTTCTCGCGGCCGGTCATCAGAAATTCGTCGATTATGCAAGCCGTGTTGGGATTCATGCCGTCGCCGACAAGCAGGGCCGGATAACCGAGGAAACCGAAGCGGCGACGAGGGCCATGGCGCGCTTTTGCGAAGAGCTCGGGGTGCCGAGGAGCGTCACGAAAAAGCTTATCGGAACACCGCCGGATCAAATCGTTTGGCTCTCGGTGAGCGACCTGCGGTCCATGGGCGTTGCCATGACAGGGCAGCAGCGCACCAAACGGCCTCACTGAGATCGCAAGACCCATGTACCGAACGGCGAGCTTCAGGACTACCAAACCGATATGAAGCCAAGCGCGTGTTCAGAACATAAGCTGCGATTCGGAATCCTTATGGACACGTGTTTTCATCGCTTCTTCGCGGCTGATACTGGCATATGCACATTTAAATACCGCCAATCATTTGCAAGTGGTATTCGGCGATGATGAGACACTCCGACGCGTCAAATATCCGCTGCTTTAAATTCAACGCACTGCATGCGGTGCCACATAATTTTATTCGATGCGATACATGAACGAATAATGGCGGTCATGTTCGCAATTTATCGAGCATGCGTTCAGCAACATCCTGGGGGATACTTATGAACGTCATACATTCTCTTCCGATAAAATGGACATTGACGACGGCGCTCAGCACATCGACGCTTGCATTGTCTCTGTCCTTGTTTTCGACGGCCGGCGATACCGCCGGTATCGAGTCCACGATTCAAAGCGCTGTCCAAAGCGAGATTAATTCTGTCGTCGGCGACATCAAAGGCGCCGCAGGTTCCAAAAATGGCGGAGGCTCCTCGAAGGACGCCGCCGACGCCTTCAAGACCAAGAGCCCGATCAAGCATGTCATCATATTGATCGGCGAGAATCGCGGTCTCGATCATACGTTCGGCGTCTACAAGCCGAAGGGAAAAGGCCAGACGATTTCGAACTATCTGTCCAAGGGCATCGTCAAGGCGGACGGTTCGCCCGGCCGCAATTTCTCTCTCGCGCAACAATATTCGGTCGCGGCGCAGCCGGCTTGGTATTTCGGTGCGCCGAACAAGGCCAAAACGCTGTACAATACCACAACGAACCTGATGCCTCAGCCGAACACGAACGGCACGCCGACGGCTCAAAGCACAACGGGCGCTCCGTTCACGAGCACCACGATTGCGAGCGTCGAAAAGGATATCGAGCCCGGCGATCTCGCGCTCCTGACGACCGGCGCGAGCGGACTGCCGCATGGTGCGCTCGACACGCGCGTGCCGGGCGCCGGCAAGCTGCCGCCGGGACCTTTCGTTCTGCTCGGGTCCAACCTCAATGACGACGATTATACCGGCGACATGACGCACCGGTTCTATCAGGCGGCCCAGCAACAAGACTGCAGCCTCGCCAATGCCACGTCGGATAACCCGACCGGCTGTCTCAATGATCTTTTCCCCTTCGTGATGGCGACCTATTCGGCCAGCAACCAAAGCCAAGGCAATGAAATGGGTTTCCTCAACGCCGAGGAAGAGGAAGCGTCTTTGTTGAAGTCGCTTGCCGACCGTTTCGCCATCAGCGACAATTTCCATCAGTCGTTTCTGGGCGGCACGGGCGCCAACCACTTCATGTTCGGCACCGGCGATGCGGGCTTCTGGAGCGACGGCAGCGGAAACGCCACGACGCCTCCGTCGAATCTCATCGCCAATCCGAATCCAAAGCCGGGCACCGTCAATCAATATACAGCCGACAACAACTTCAGCGCTTGCGCCGACGTGACGCAACCGGGCGTGCTCCCGATCGTCAAATATCTCGAAAAATTGCCCTATCCGGCAGAGCCGAACTGCAAGGAAGGCCATTACTATATGCTGGACAATACGAACCCCGGCTATCTGCCGAACGGGACGGTTGTGCCAAACCCGGCAGCCAACGGGTCGATTCCGCCCTCGCCGGTGCGTACGATCGGTGATTCCCTCACCGAAAAGAACATTTCGTGGGCCTATTTCGGCGGCGCCTATAATGATGCCGTCGCTTTGGCAAACGATGAAGTCGCGGCCAACCCGAGCAATCCGACCAATCTTTCGGCGGCGGCGGTCAACGATCCGGCGCATGCCATCGGCGTCGCCTACTGCCAGATCTGCAATCCGTTCCAATACTCAACCTCGATCATGGGCAATGCCACGCAGCGCGCGGCCCATATCAAGGACACGCAGGACCTGGTTGCCGATATCCAAAACAACACGCTTCCCGCGGTTTCCATCGGCAAGCCCGACGGCCTTCTCGACGGACATCCGCAGAGCTCGAAAATCGATCTGTTCGAAGCCTATGTGCAAAACCTTCTCGATGCTCTTGAGGCCAATCCGCATCTCAAGGCCGAGACCGCCGTCTTCATTACTTGGGACGAGGCCGGCGGCTATTACGACTCGGGCTTCATCCAGCCGCTCGATTTCTTCGGCGATGGTCCCCGCATTCCGCTGATTGCCTTGTCGCCTTACTCAACCGGCGGCACGGTCAATCACAACTATGCGGATCATGTCTCGCTGCTGAAGTTCATCGAGCGCAATTGGGGCCTCCAGCCGCTCACCGACCGCAGCCGCGACAATCTTCCCAACCCAACCGCGAAGAAGGCAAATCCCTACGTGCCGACGAATATGCCGGCGCTCGACGATTTGTTCGAAATATTCGACTTCGCGGCCGCGCCAAATCTCCAGTCCTACACGGAGTAATAGCAGCGTGATCGCGCATCGCGCTCGGGCATGCGCGTGATCTCAAGCGGCAAGCGCCGACCGGCCGTCTCAAGCCGGTCGGCGTCATATGATTGCAATGAAAATAGGATGCAAAGATCAGAGGATTCACCGATGTTAAGACACATGGAGATTGTCGCCGTTCTGCTGCTCGGAGCGCTTAACGGCATCACGCAGGCTCAGGCGCAATCGTTTTCCGCCGATCTGGTCACGGTCAATGCCGATGGCCGGGACGAAAAATCAGGAAAGGTTCTTGTGGAGAGCGGCAAGGTCCGTATCGACGCGCCTGAGCTTCCTCAAGGCTTCTTCATTCTCGAACCCTCTCTCAAAATTTCCTATTTCGTCCGGCCGTCGCAATTCGTATTCATGGACGCCAAGCAGTCCTCGCAATTGACACAGCTTCTGGTGCCGGTCGACCCTGACGCGCCCTGCGCGCAGTGGCAGATGATGGCGAAGGTCGCGGACATACCGGATTCAAGCCCCGCATGGCGTTGCGAGCGGCTCGGCGACGAGGTGCTCGACGGGCGTGCGACGTTCAAATACCGGGCTGTTTCGCCTAAAGGGGCATCGATCACCGCCTGGATAGATCCGGCGCTCAAATTTTTGTTGAGGTTCCGCAGCCAAGACGGAAGCGGCATCGATATCAAAACCATCGAGCTCGGACCGCAGGACAAGCGCCTGTTCGAAATCCCCGCCGATTACGAAAAGTTCGATCCGAAGGAATTGATCGAACGTGTCAAGCAGAGCGACGTGTGGATTGAGCCTCCAAAGGCGGCACCTCGCACTGATGAATAAGAAGAGCCACTTGATGCATTTTCATCCATTATACGTTCTTCTTGCTGCCGGCATGGTGTGCGGGCCGGCCGCTTGGGCGGACGGCTCCACGCCGCAAATGCAAGCGCCACGGCCCGACAAGGAGAATCCGGCAGCGGTCGCGTCTTTGGATCGCCTCGCGATAACGCGGGAGCGGCCGCTTTTCAGGCCGGATCGGCGGCCTCTGGCCGCGCCTCCCAAGGTCGCCGATGCACCGCCGCCCCCGCCCGCACCGCCCGCGGCTCCGCCGCAAGTGTCGCTGTCGGGTGTGGTCGTGGATGAGAAGGGACCCCGCGCGCTATTGCGCTCTGATCCTTCCGGCAAGATTGCGCCCGCGCGGCTTGGCGACGACATTGGAGGCTGGCGCATTACCGAGATTGAGGATCAATATATGGTGATGTCGCTCGACAATCGTACTGTCAGAGTCTCGCTCTTTGCTGGCGATCACGGCGGAAGGCAAGTGGCGATTGTTCACCAGTCCGACCGCGTCTTCGAGGTCAATGCCGCCGGCGTTCTGCGATCCCATCGCGTACGCCGTGCAGCCCACCGATGAATCCCTCGAAAATTATCTAGACAATTTTATTCAACGTCGCGGCTGGTTCGCTCTGGCTTCGCACTTCTGCATGCGCCAGAAGCGGCCACTGACCGAACATCGGTCGGCGACAGTTTTGATGAAGGAACCACACGGCGCGGGACGGTATTGTTCAGTTAAAGCTTGTGTTTCAGGCGATCGCACTCGCTCTAAAAAAAATCGTGCTGAGGCCCGCTATACAGGAGAACGAAAAGCGCTATAAATACGCCTATACGTTAGTTTTTTTCGCGTCTGGCCAAGGAAATTTGAGGAGGTATTCTGTTATGTCTCAAGCGACTCGCCCTTCGAAAAGAAAGCAACCAAGCAAAGTCATATCCGTGCTCGGAATCGCCGGCATGTCTTTCGCTGCATCGGCCGAAGGCTCGGTCGCGGGTGTCGTGCCGGTGAGCACCACGCCGTCTCACCTCTTCACGCTCGATGACGAGGAAATTTCTGACGTCAGCCTTGCGACCTTCCATTTGTACGATAATGAGAGCCTCGCAAAAACGCAGTCCGGCCTGATACAGATGGCTAGAGGCTGCGGCTGTGGACATGGCTGCGGGCATGGCGGTGGCAGGGGCTGCGGCGGCTTCCGGGGCTGCGGCGGCAGAGGCTGTGGCGGCTGCAGAGGCTGCGGCGGCGGCTGGAGAGGCTGCGGCATTGGCTGGGGCGGCTGCGGCGGTTGCGGTTGGGGCTGGTGCATATCGCGCGGCGGTTGCCACGCTTGCTAGGCAGCGCGGTTTCCGATTGCTGACAGATGCATGACATGACCGGGGCCAGCCACGCCAATGGCGCTTGGCCGGGCCCGGCTCCTTCCGATTGAGAAACGCCGCCTTGCGCTTGCACCGGCGGTCGGGGGATAGACCACGGTGCGCGTGCGAACTTCATGACAGGTGATCGCGAGAACGGGTTCGCTTTGCCCAACGACAGGGCTATTGCGCAATTCGCACCGAATTTCACCGTCTATCTGCTGCCACCCGATGTGGTCTGCCTCTATTCCGAAGACCGCAAGTTTCTGCTTCACGGTGAGCTCTATTGCGCGCTTGCCGTCGCGATCGGCGAAGGCGGAAGAAGCTTTCGCGACATCATCCGCGAGCTGGAACAGCATTTTCCGGCCGAGCCGATTCGCGAAGCTTTAAAACGGCTCATTGAGCGCCGCTATATCCTGACCGCGCCGCGCGCTTTGACTCCCGTCGCAGCGGCCTATTGGGTGAGCCTCGGCCTCTCGCCGGAGACGGTCGAGAAAAATCTCCAGAAATGCCGTGTCCGCATTCAAGCGATCGAGGTCGATGGCGCAAGCGAACTCGAAGCCGCTTTGAAAGAGCTCGGCGTTCGCGTGGTCAAGCGCACGCCCGACATGACGATCACCTTGGTCAATGATTACCTCGAAGCCGAATTGGTGGAGGTGAACCGGCAGCATTTGGCGGAGGGCACACCTTGGCTGCTCGTCCAGCCCTCCGGGATTTTCCCGCTGGTCGGGCCGGTGCTCAGACCTGGAAGCGGCGCCTGCTGGACCTGCATTGCCGAGCGGATGAAACGGAACCGCGAGATAAAGGCGCTTCTCGACCGCAGAGATGCCTATTGTATCGCCGTCTCTCCCTTGGCCCAGCATTCCTTCGGGCAAAGCGCGATCCAGCTCGCGGCTTTGGAGATCGCAAAAGCGATCGCCAGCGATTTCCGCACGGATTTGAACACGAACATTGTAAGCCTCGATCTTCTCGGCTCGACCATCGTCAAACATCATGTGGCAGCCCGCCCGCAATGCCCGGAGTGCGGCAGCAAGAAGCTGCGCGATCCGCGCCGCGCACCCACGCCGATCGAGATCGGCAAGGGCGGTAAGGGCGTGATGACGAGCAGCGGCTTCCGCAGCGTTTCGCCCGCGGCCACGGTTGCGCGCTTCCGGCGTCACGTGAGCCCGTTGACGGGTGTCGTCTCGCGCCTCGAGCGGATCCAAGCCGATGTGCCCCTGAACACGAATTATCATGCCACGCATAATTTTTCGGGGCCGACCGAGTCGGTTCACGAGCTGCGGGCGGGATTGAGCGGCGGCAGCTACGGCAAGGGCAGCACAGCCGAGCAAGCGGAAGCCTCAGCGCTCATGGAGGCGATCGAGCGCTATTCCGGCATTTTCCAGGGCGACGAGATCAGAGCCAAGAAGCGTTTCATCGATTTCGCGCCCGATGAGGCCATAGCCCCCAACGACGTCTTGTTATACAGCGAAGAGCAATTGGAGCGTGACCGTTCGCCCGATGCGATGGAGCCCGAAGCGACCCCGGAACTCTTCGATCCCTCGGCCAAGATCGACTGGTCGCCGGTCTGGTCCTTGCGGGACGGGCGTTTCAAATATCTTCCGACGAGCATTCTCTATTTCTTCTACCGCGGGCCAGCTTCCTTCGGCGCCGATTCGAATGGCTGCGCGGCCGGCAATACGCGTGAAGAGGCAATCGTCCAAGGCTTTCTCGAACTGGTCGAGCGGGATGCCTATGCGATCTGGTGGTACAATAGATTGCAGCGGCCGGAAGTGGATCTCGACCAGTTCGACGACTCCTATATCCGCGCCCTGCGCAAGCAGCTCACGCAGACTGGCCGAAGGCTTTGGGTGCTCGACCTCACCAACGATCTCGGCATTCCAACCTTCATCGCGATCACGCATTGGATGCAAGACGGGATGGAGAACATCGAATTCGGCTCCGGCGCGCATTTCGACAAACGCATCGCCTTGATGCGGACGCTGACAGAACTCAATCAATTTCTGTCTTTGGGCTTCCTGGGCGGTGGGACTGGGGAGAAATCAAGCCTCGACGGCATCAATCCTTTGCGCCTCGAGGAATATCCCTATTTGATCCCGGGAGGCGTTCCTTTGGTGCAGCCGGACCTCGGCGCGAAGTTCGGCCATCTCGACACGCATGAGCAGGTTGCCGCCTGCGTCGCGCTGACGAAAGAGGCCGGCCTCGATTTCCTTGTGCTCGATCAGACGCGGCCTGACATCGAAGTGCCCGTCGTGCGCGTGATCGTCCCGCACTTGCGGCATTTCTATCGCCGTTTCGCGCAAGGCCGGCTTTATGACGTGCCGGTGAAACTCGGATTGCGCGACAAGCCGATCCAGGAACAGGATCTCAATCCGATTTTTCCGCATACCTGAAAGCCGTCCAAGCTTGCGCGCTCCCAAACCAGAGAGAGTGCGACGGACCGTTCCGGTGCATCTTGCCGCGCGGTTGCAGGCTCATGCAAGACTCGAAGTGCATGCGAGCGGCGAACTCTTCGCTTATGTCGATGGCTATCCGATAAGCATAGGACGCTTCGGCGCAGGTGCCGTGGAACGTGCACAAGAGCTCCGCAAGGGTCTGCCGTTTGCCTCCTTTTCGGCGACTGGCCGAAAGATCGAGAAGGAAGTTGATCTTCTTGTCAGACGTCTCGCCGAAAGCGGCCTATTAAATTATTGCCTCGCGTGCACTGCGACGGGCGAGGAGCTTCTCGTCATCGAGCCGCAGGTCCAAGGTTACTGGCCGTGCATGGCGCAAATCGGCGCCGCGGATCGTCTCGTCCTTTCGCGATTTGCCTATATGCGACGGCGCGGCAGCGAGCTGGTGCTTGAGTCGCCACGCGCCGGCGCCTTGTTCAAGATCTGCGATCCGAAGATAGCTGCTGCTTTAGCCATGCTCTCGGTGCCGCAACAGATCAAGGATCTGCGCCTTAAGGCGGATTTTCCAGGCCTCGAGCTTTTCGCTCTACTTCTGGATAGCGGAATTCTTTTCAAGCCCGATGCCGGGGGCAACGGGCTGCGGATGGAGGAGGGCGATCAGACCCTCGTCCCTTGGGACTTCCACGATCTTCTCTTCCACACGCGCAGCACGCAAGGCCGGCACGCCAATCCGCTTGGCGGCACCTATCCCTTTGCCGATGTCCTTCCTCCGCTGCCGGCCGTGCGGCCCCGCTGGCCCGGCAAAAAGATCGATTTGAGCAAAGCCACGACGGCGTCCGAAACAACACTGTCGCCGCTGGCAAAGCTGCTGCGCCGGCGCGTTTCGACGCGCGCGTTCGATACTGCGAATCCGATCACGCTCGCCGAGCTTTCGCAGTTTCTCGACGGCGCTGCGCGTATTTTATCGGTCTTGAAGGCCGCTCCCGACCTCGACGACGGCGGCCATGCGGTCAGACCCTATCCCTCAGCGGGCGCCGCCTATGAGCTCGAACTCTATCTGGCGGCCGATAAATGCGAAGGCCTTGCGCGAGGCTTCTATCATTACGATGCCGGCATGCATGCGCTGGTGCCGATCGCGGTGCAGAAGCACGATCTCGATACGCTGCTCACAGGATCGCAATATACGATGGGGGCGCCAGCGCCGCCGCAAATCCTCATCACCATTGCTGCGCGCTTCGCCCGCATGTCATGGAAATATAGCTCGATAGCCTATTCGCTCATTCTGAAGGACGTCGGCGTCTTGATTCAAACGCTCTATCTGATGGCGACGGATATGGAGCTCGGCGGCTGCGCACTCGGGATCGCGGATATCGATCTCTTCGCGAAGATGACGGGGATCGCCTTCCATGTCGAAGGTCCGGTGGGTCAGTTCGTCCTCGGCCGCGGCGCAAAGCCTTTCGGGCAGGGCCAAGCGGCCGGCGCGAAATGATGTTGCGCAGGGCACGACGCAGCGGACTTTATTTGCGCAGGTCGGGATAGCCAGGGACGTAATAGCCGACCGGCTTGCGCACACGCCTGTCGAGCAGCGCGAATATTGCGCCTTGCGGATCGGTGCAATGGACGATCAGGGAGCCGCCCGGCACTTCCATTGGACCGTAGAGGATTTCGCCGCCGCCCGCCTCGACGCGCTGAGCCGCTGCCTCGACGTCGGTGACGTTGAAATAATAGAGCCAGAAGGGATAGGGCAGGGTCGGCGGCTTGGTGAACATGCCGCCGCTCGTCTCGCCCGCGGCGGAGAATTGCTGATAGGTGCCCATCGCACCTTCTTGGGCCTCGGCCTTTTGCCATCCAAAGAGCGCGGTGTAGAAAGCTAAGGCCTTTTCCCAATTGGCGGCGAGCAATTCGTGCCAGCCGACGCGCCCCGGCGCGGTTAGCGGGGCGAGAGGCGTTTCGCCGGATTTCCGCCATTTGATCAAGGCGAGCGTCGTTCCTTGCGGATCGGCGATGATCGAGAAGCGACTGATGTCGGCGACATCGGTAGGTGGAACATGCACCATTCCGCCAAGCGCCTTGACCCGCAGGGCGGCGGCATCGACATCGTCGACACCGACATAGCCGATCCAATGCGGCGGCACACCGGCGCGACTTGCCTCCGCGGGCAGGCTCATCAGCCCCGCAACGGGAGAATCTTCAGCGGTCAATATTTGATAGGCCGACCCGGGTATGGAAGCGTCTCGTGCGCGCCAGCCCAACACATCGGCATAAAAGGCGCGCGCCGCTTCCATGTCCGTTGTCATCAGCTCGTACCAGATAAAACGGCCGTGCGACTGGGGCATGCCTTGGTCTCCGTTGGGCTTTGCCGGGTGCTCTGCCTCGTCACGTATCACCTCTCGCCGGCTCCCCGGTTTTCACCCGGCCGCGGCTAAAAAGCGATGCGGATTTATTACCGCTCGTTCATCATTTGGCGTAAACCCGCTCGCACGATAGAGCCGGACTGTCTATTATGACGCCTCGGATTGACTACCGGCCGAGACTCTAAATTGCATCCGCTCGTTTTTATACAGACGAACAAGTTTCTCGCCATAGCCGCTCTTTTGCCGGCCGCCGGAGTCGTCGCCTATGGCGCCTTCATTTCCGTGACCGAAAAGCCGCCGCATCCGTCCCTGGAGCAGCAGGATTATGTCAGCAAGACTTATAGGCTGAGCTATGCGGATGGCCAGAAAGCCATGTTCAAAACGGATTACGGGGCGTCTCTGGTGTTCATTGGATCGCCTTTAGGCGAAACCGGACGTGTCACGGAAATCGCCAAGCACGCCAATGGCTGGGCCGTGTCCACCAGCAAGGGCTATATTTTTACCGTAACCCGCTAAAACGCGCCGTCGATTTCGACCGGGAGCCCCTGGGAGGGGTGAGCGGCGAGCCCCCGTTTGGATCCTTTAAATTCGAAACCACTTTTCGAGGCGCTTCTCGATCAACATGAGCGCTGGCGGCATTTCCAATCGTCCAAGCGGAAAAATCCGACACTTCGTTGCAACATTTATGAACGCGCGACCAAGCTGCATCTCATGAGGCTTGACCAAACAAGATTTGATGCCTGTAAAATCTTCGCGGCGATAGTTCTTTTGGGCTAAGATGAATCGATGACCAATAGCTCCACCGAGGCCGTGAACGAAATCGTCATGGAATTCGCGGCTGATCGCAGCCGTCTGATGGATATAGCTTTGGCGGTCCAGCACCGCTTAGGCCATATCTCCGATGAATCGATCCAGCTCATCGCAGCGGGGCTCGCAATTCATCCTGTTGAAGTCGAGGATATGGTGTCGTTCTATGCGTTCCTCGACCGGGAACCGCGCGGCCGCAACCGCATACGCCTCTCCAACACACCCATTTCACGGATGAAAGGCGCGCTAGAAGTCGCACGCGCTTTTGAAGAGGCGCTTGGAATATCGCTTGGCGAAACATCGGCGGATCATGCGTTCACGCTCGAGTGGACGAGCGATATAGGCATGGCGGATCAAGAGCCCGCCGCCTTGGTCAATGACATGATTGTGACAGTGCTTGCCCCGGAAGATGTTCCCGGCATTGTCGCTGCTCTGCGGCAATCTGGAAATAAGGACAGTCTGCCTCCCTTTCCGCCGCGTGCGGCGCAAGCGGCGAGCCTGCCAAAAGCCTCGGTGCGGTCGGGTCTCGTTCAGCCAGGGCCCTTGTTGACGGATTTAAAAGGCCGAGCCGAGGGGATCAAAGCCGCTCTCAGTTTGACTCCGGACAAAGTGATCGAGGAGATCGCCGCTTCCAAGCTTCGGGGCCGGGGCGGTGCTGGCTTTCCTACCGCCATGAAATGGCGTCTGACTCGCAAGTCGGCGGGCAACGAGCACTATGTTCTCTGCAATGCGGACGAAGGCGAACCTGGGACATTCAAAGATCGCATGCTGCTATCCGATTTCCCGGATCTTGTCTTCGACGGCATGACGGTTGCGGGCTACGCGCTTGGTGCGCGCCATGGCATCGTCTATCTCCGGGGCGAATATGCTTATCTGTGGGAGAAGCTTCAGCGCATCCTCGAAACGCGTCGCGGCCTCGGCCTGCTCGGTGCCAATATTTGCGGCCGCGAGGGATTTGATTTCGAGATCAGGATCCAGCTTGGCGCCGGCGCTTATATTTGCGGCGAGGAATCCGCGCTGATCGAGTCGCTTGAGGGCAAACGTGGAGCGCCGCGCGACCGGCCGCCCTTTCCGACCGAGCATGGCTACCTTAAAGAGCCGAGCGCGGTCGATAATGTCGAGACCTTCGTTTGCGCGGCTCGGATCATGGAGAAAGGTGCGCCCTGGTTCGCGAGTTACGGTACCAAGCAATCGACCGGCACGAAACTGATCTCTGTTTCCGGCGATTGCGAGAGGCCTGGCGTTTACGAGGTGCCGTTCGGGATTACGGTCAACGAAATGCTCGATCTTGTTGGCGCGTCCGGCGCGGCATTTGTTCAGATGAGCGGCCCTTCCGGTCAGGCGATCGCGCCAAAGGATTTCGGACGGCGCATCGCCTATGAGGACCTCTCGACCGGCGGATCGGTCATGATTTTTGGACCGCAACGCGACGTGCTCGACATTGCCCTGCAATTTACCGATTTCTTTGTCGATGAATCCTGCGGCTGGTGTACGCCCTGCCGGGTCGGCACAACGCTGCTGAAGCAGGGAATGGAAAAAATTATAGGCGGCCGTGCGAGCCTTGCGGACATCCGCGCGACCGAGGCGCTCGCCAATACCGTCGCGCGTATGAGCCGCTGCGGATTGGGGCAGACAGCGCCAAACCCGATTCTGACGACTATGCAGAACTTTCCCGAGCTTTATGAAGCAAGGCTGGCGCCCGAGGCCTTCGTGCCTCGTGTCTCGCTCGACGATGCTTTGCGCGAAGCCATCGAAGTTCAGGGGCGCGAACCCGTGCGACAGGAGAGCTGATTTGGGCGCTGAAACCTTCCAGTTTACCATCGACGGGATCGAGATCGAGGCCTTTGAAGGCCAGACGGTTATAGAGGCTTGCGACGCCGCCGGATTCTATATCCCGCGTCTTTGCCACCATCCGGATCTCGAACCTTCCGGGAATTGCCGGGTTTGCACATGCAAGATCAATGGCCGCAATGCTGCCGCCTGCGTGACCCCGGCCACCCATGGCATGGTGATCGAGAACAATACGCCGCAACTCAACGACGACCGGCGCATGCTCATTGAAATGCTCTTCGTCGAAGGCAATCATCCGTGCCCCTACTGTGTGGCCAGCGGGGATTGCGAATTGCAGGCGCTCGGCTATCGGCTCGGCATGGTCGCACCCACGCAACCCTATCAATGGCCCGACCGCAAGATCGACGCGACGCACCCCGATATCTATCTCGACCACGACCGCTGTATTCTCTGTTCGCGCTGCATTCGCGCGTCGCGGATGGAGGACGGAAAGACCATATTCGGTTTCGAAGGGCGCGGCATCGCCATGCGGCTCAATGTCGATGCCGAAGGTGGCCTCGGCGAAACCCAAATGGCCGCGATCGACAAGGCGGCGAGTGTTTGCCCGGTCGCCTGCATCGTGATCAAGCGCGAAAATTATCAGATTCCGAATGGCAGCCGCCGCTTCGACACAGCGCCGATCGGCAGCGACATCGAAGCAAGGCGAGGGCAGCGCAAGCCATGAATGAAATATTGCCGAAACCCAGGCTCGCAACATGCGCTTTGACTGGCTGCTTTGGTTGCCACATGTCGCTGCTCGATATTGATGAGCGCATCCTTGAATTGGCCGATTTGGTTGATCTCGACATATCTCCTCTCGACGACAAGAAGGCCTTCGACCGGCCGGTCGATGTGGGGTTTGTCGAAGGCGGATGCTCGAACGAATATAATGTGCGCGAGCTGCGGGAATTCAGACAGCATTGCCGGATCCTGGTGTCTGTCGGAGCCTGCGCGATCAATGGCGGCGTCCCGGCGATGCGCAATACGATCGGGCTGAAAGAGTGCCTCGAAGCGGTCTATCTGCACGGCGCCACTCTTGAAGGAGCCGGCGTGATCCCAAACGACGAAGACCTGCCATTGCTGCTCGACCGCGTCTATCCGGCGCATGAGGTCGTCAAGATCGATTACTTCCTGCCGGGCTGTCCACCCTCTGGCGACGCCATCTGGGAAGGGCTCAAAGCGCTTCTTATGGGTCGGAAGCCGGAGCTTCCCTACGAAATGTTCAAATACGAATGATGAGCGTCGCACAAAAGGATAGACCATGAACGACGTTCAGACCGGCCAGGAACCGCTTAAAAGCGAACCGCGCAAGATCGTCATCGATCACGTCACGCGCGTTGAAGGCCATGGCAAGGTTACGATCCGTCTCAACGCGGCCGGCGAAGTCGAGCAGGCGCGGTTCCACATCGTCGAGTTTCGCGGCTTCGAGCGGTTTATCCAGGGCCGGATGTATTGGGAAGTTCCCGTCATCGTTCAGCGTCTCTGCGGCATCTGCCCGGTGAGCCATCATCTTGCTGCCGCCAAAGCGATGGATCTTGTCGCAGGCGTCGATCAGGTGACGCCGACCGCCGACAAGATGCGGCGGCTGATGCATTACGGGCAGGTGCTGCAGTCGAATGCCGTGAATTTTTTTCATCTGGCTTCGCCCGATCTTCTGCTCGGCTTCGAAGCGCCGGTCGCGCAGCGCAACATTTTGGGTGTGATCGAAGCTTTCCCGGAGGTCGGCAAATGGGCGATCTTCATTCGCAAATTCGGCCAGGAGGTTATCGCGGCCTGCGGCGAGCGGCGCATTCATCCGAGATTATGCGTTCCCGGAGGAGTGAACCAGAATCTTTCGGTCGAACACAGGGATGCACTGCGCAAAGACGTGGATCAGATCATCGCATGGTGCTGCGACGCTCTCGAACTTCATAAATCCTTCGTCCATGGCCATGAGGCGCTGCACGAGAGTTTCGCAAGCTTCCCGTCAAGCTATATGAGCATCACCGGCAAGGATGGCGGCATGGATCTCTATGACGGTCCGCTGCGCGCCGTCGCCGCGGATGGACAGCCGATCTTCGAGGGCGTCCGCCCAGCCGACTATCGCGACTATCTCGTCGAGGAAGTACGGCCTTGGAGCTATATGAAGTTTCCGCACATTAAGTCGCTCGGGCGCGAGAACGGCTGGTATCGTGTAGGTCCTTTGGCGCAGGTGAATTGCTGCGCTTTCATCGGCACGCCGATCGCCGAGGCCGCGCGGAAGGAGTTCATGGCGATCGGAAACGGTGGCCTTGTTCATGCGACCCTTGCCTATCATTGGGCAAGGTTGATTTGCATGATCCATTGCGCCGAGACGATCAAGGACCTGCTGTTCGACGACGAGCTTCAAGGAAAAGATCTATTGGTCACGGGTCAGCGGCGGCCGGAAGGAATGGCGATTATAGAAGCGCCACGCGGCACGCTGATCCACCATTATACGGTCGACAAGAACGATCAGGTGACAGGCGCCAATCTGATCGTTTCCACGACGAACAATAATGAAGCCATGAACCGTTCGGTGACGAAGGTCGCCATCGACGATCTCACGGGGCATGACATCACCGAAGGATTGCTGAACCATATCGAGGTCGCGATCCGCGCCTATGACCCATGCCTTTCTTGCGCGACCCACGCGCTTGGCGACATGCCGCTCATCGTTACTCTGGAAGATGCCGACGGTTCCGTCATCGCGGAAAAGGTGAAGCAATGAACGTCGCAGTGCCGAAGGCGATATCGTCCTGCGGCGGCCCACGCGTGCTCGTCTTGGGGTATGGAAATCCCGGCCGCCAGGATGATGGCCTTGGTCCGGCGGCGGCCGCCGGGATAGAGGCGCTCGGATGGCCTCATCTCAAGGTGCAAGACAATTATCAGCTGAATATCGAAGACGCGATAGATGTCGCGGAGCATGACATCGTGTGGTTCGTCGATGCGGCCAAGACCGGGCCGGAGCCCTATGCCGTGCAAGAGCTGTCACCGGCGTCGAGCTTTGAGTTTACAAGCCACGTCGTGCGTCCGGAGGTCATTCTTTCTATCGCGCGCCGCCATTTCGGCCGATCGCCACAGGCCTTCCTGTTGGCGATCCGCGGCTATGAATTCGAGTTCATCGAAGAGCTCACGACGGGCGCGAGCAATAATTTGCGTGTCGCACTCGCCATGTTGACCGAGAGACTTCGGGTTTTGTACCGGCAGGTGGCATCATGAATATCGGGCTCGGCGACCGTCGCAAGACGATCCTTCTGATCGATGGCGACCCTCATGCCAGGACGGTTCTGCGAAAGGCATTGGAAGCCGAGAATTTCTCCGTCGGAGAGGCAGCGAACAACCGGGAGGGCGAGCGGACCGCTTTGCGGATCAAGCCCGATGCGATCCTTGCGGAATTGATCACGGAAGGGCTTGATGCCGGCTCGACGATTTCCGAGAGGCTGATGGCAAAGGGGGCCAAGATCCCTTGCTATGTCGTGAGCGCGGCAAGCGACGCGCTCATGGGCTCAGTCGGCTTGCATGAGCTGGGTATAATGGGCGTGTTTCTCAAACCCGTCGATACCGAAATCATCATTCAAACGCTCAAGACGCGGCTCGGCTAGAGCCGCGCTCTTCATTGGTGCGGCAGCAAATGCGTCGCCGGCCGAACGTGCATTGCGTGTGAGGAAGGCCGGGCCAGCCCGGCGATTGCAGACCGCCGCCGAATAATGGGAAGCGGCTTAGAAGCTACACGACGAAAGCTAGAAAGCTTGATTTATATCAACGATTTCTTTCATCGATTAAATTAATCGGATCCATAGTTATAGGGTCGGCGAGGCGCGGATGCGAAGATTTTTAGTAGCGATCGATGGTTTGGAAAGTACTGATCGCGTCATCGCTACCGCAGCCGAATTGGCGAAGGTCGAAAGCGGCGAGCTTCTTATCCTGACGGTGAGTGAAGACGGGCTCTCCCAAGATCAGCTGCGCGAACTCGATATCATTGGCGTAACCGAGGGCGATGCCATTGAGGGCATCAGTCGGCGGATATTGCTGCATGCGAGCACGCGCGCACGAGAATGCGGCATAACGAACATAAAGACCGAGATGCATATGGGAGACCCCGCCGATATGATCTTGGAGACGATTAAGCGCGAGCACATAGACGCCGTTGTTATAGGGCGCCGCGGGCGGGGGCGCCTTGCAGGCCTCATCCTTGGGAGCGTTTCGCAAAAAGTCGCGTGCCTCGCGCCTTGCATTGTGATCATCGTCCCATGACTATGTATGGGACACCTTTTTGTGCGTTATAAGCAAGGCAGCGGTGCGGGAACGCGACCGATATTACCTTTCACGACCGCCGATGCAGGCATCCCTTACAGCCGGTTAGGACTGATAGTGAATCTCGCAGACAGAGATCGCGGCGACTATTATGTTCGCAGCTCAGAAACCGTTGACATAGATCAAACAATTCGGCGGGTTTTTGATGTGTTTACTTATACAAAAGTCCATAAAGGCTAATGTGGGCTGCCGTTTATCATGGTGGAGACACCATCATAGTGCAGCGCTAAATATCCCGCTGACCGATTTCGACAGCTGATAGCCGAGGAGTTCCGCTCATGCAGGATGTCAAACCCGGCAGCGAGGATCCGGCCGCACCGGCTCAGCCGTCGAATGTCGAGGTTCCTTCTGCGGCGCAACCAGTGGCGAAACCGCTGGCGCTCATGCCGCAGCCGATCACTCCGGTGATGCGGTCGCGATCGCGGCGTTGGTTCTTCCTTGCCGGACTGTTCATCATCATCTTGGGCGGCATTGGCGGCTGGTATTGGTGGCAGCATCGCCAATTCCGGGTCCCTGAGGGCATTGCCTTTGGCAACGGCCGGGTCGAGGCCGACGACATCGACATAACGCCGAAATATCCCGGGCGCGTCGCAGAGCTTCTGGTCGATGAAGGCGATCTCGTCAAAGCGGGGCAGGTCGTCGCCCGCATGGATACGCGCGATACCGAGGCGACACTTCAAAAGTCCGAAGCCCAGATGAAGCTGGCAGAGCATTATATGGAAGAAGCCTCTGCCAACCTGGTGCAGCAGAGGACCCAGCAGAAGCTCGCCCAGCAGCAGTTCGATCGCACACAGGCCCTAGTCCAGAAAGGCTACTCAACCACTGAGCAACTCGACCAGCGCCGCCAGGCATTGGACGGTTCCAATGCTGCTCTGAAAGCTGCGACCGCCAGGATCGCCGAGGCGGAACAGGCCATAGCGGCGACGGCGCATGACGTTGCCTATAATAAGATCGTTGTCGCCGAAGGCGTGCTCGTGGCACCGCGTGACGCAAGGGTGCAATATCGGCTGGTCAATACCGGTGAGGTGATCGCCGCCGGCGCCAAAATCTTCACCCTTCTCGACCTGTCGAACGTCTATATGACCGTGTTCCTGCCGACGGAGCAGACCGGCAAGATCGCGCTTGGCGATGAAGGCCGAATCGTGCTCGACGCGCTGCCCGATCTGGTCGTGCCGGGGCATGTCACCTTCGTATCGGCGACGTCGCAGTTCACGCCAAAGATGGTCGAAACGCGCTCGGAACGCGACAAGCTCATGTTCCGCATCAAGGTCAGGATCGAGCCCGAGCTTTTGGCACGGCATATTTCCGAAGTGCGGACCGGCTTGCCCGGAGTGGCCTATATAAGGTTCGATCCAAAGGTCGAGTGGCCGGAGCAACTGCACGTCAAAGTGCCGCAATGACCGCGGATGGCGGCTTCATCGCCCGGCTGACCGGCGTCACCCATTGCTATGGCGAAACGCGAGCGCTGGATAATGTCTCGCTCGATCTGCCGGCTGGTATGATGGTCGGCCTGATCGGCCCGGACGGCGTCGGCAAGTCCTCGTTGCTCGGCCTTATTGCCGGCGTGCGCAAGTTTCAAACCGGTGCGATGGACGTGCTCGGCGGCGATATTGCCGACGCGCGGCACCGGCGCCTCATCTGCCCGCGCATTGCCTATATGCCCCAGGGCCTGGGCAGCAATCTCTATGCGGAGCTCAGCGTCGCCGAGAACATCGACTTTTTCGGCCGCTTGTTCGGCCAGGCCCCGGCAGAACGCGCGGCGCGGATCGATGAACTTCTGCAGAGCACCGGGCTTGCACCGTTTCGCGACCGGCAAGCGCGCAAACTGTCGGGCGGCATGAAGCAAAAGCTCGGTCTGTGCTGTGCGCTGATCCACGATCCCGACCTTTTGATCCTTGATGAGCCGACCACCGGCGTCGACCCTTTGTCGCGGCGGCAGTTCTGGGAACTGATCGACGTGATGCGCGCGAGGCACACCGGAATGAGCGTGCTGGTTGCGACCGCCTATATGGAAGAGGCGGAAAGGTTCGATTGGCTTGTTGCCATGAGCGCCGGGCGCGTGCTGGCGACGGGCGATGCCGCGGCGTTGAAGGCGCGGGCAGGCGCTACGACCCTTGAAGAGGCCTTTATCGCATTGCTGCCCGAGGCGGCGCGCGAAGGATACCGCGCCGTCGATATTCCGCCGCGGCATCCGCAACCTGGGCCTCCGGCGATCGAGGCGCATGGCCTGACCCAGCGATTCGGCGATTTCGTCGCGGTGGACCATATCGACCTCGCCATCGAGCGAGGTGAGATTTTCGGCTTCCTCGGCTCCAACGGCTGCGGCAAGACGACGACGATGAAAATGCTCACTGGCCTCTTGCCTGCAACGGAAGGCCAAGCGCTGCTTTTCGGCCGTCCGATCGACGCCAATAATATCGAGACGCGCCAGCGCGTCGGCTATATGTCGCAATCCTTTTCGCTCTATGGCGAACTGACGGTCCTTCAGAATCTCGAACTGCATGCGCGGCTCTTTCAGATCCCGGACGACCAGGCAAAGGCCCGCATCGCAACGCTGATCGATACGTTCCACTTGGCCGAGCATCTCGAAGGGCGATCGGATCGCCTGCCGCTCGGCATCCGCCAGCGGCTTTCGCTCGCGGTCGCCGTCGTGCATGAACCGGAGATGTTGATTCTCGACGAGCCGACCTCCGGCGTCGATCCGATCGCGCGGGACGAGTTCTGGGCCTTGCTGGCCGATCTCTCGCGCAATCAGGGCGTCACGATCTTCATATCCACTCATTTCATGAACGAGGCGGCGCGATGCGATCGGGTCTCGCTGATGCATGCCGGGCGCATCCTTGCGACGGCCGCGCCGGCGGCACTGGTCGCGGCACGCGGAACAGCCACGCTCGAAGACGCGTTCATCGCCTATCTCGAGGAGGCGACAGGGCAAACTCCTCCGGCGATCGAAGTCATCGCACCGCCGCCCGTCTCGAACCGCACGTTTGAACCGGCGCTACAACCGGCTTTCGGATTCAGCACGCGGCATCTCTTCGCCTATGCCCGTTGCGAGATGCTGCAGATCCTGCGCGACCCGATCCGCCTTGCGATCTCCTTTTTCGGCACCGTTCTCCTGATGCTGGTCTTCAGTTACGGCATTACCTTGGATGTCGAACATCTGACATATGCTGTGCTCGACCGCGATCAGACGCCGGAGAGCCGCAATTATATCGAGGAATTCGCCGATGCGCGCTACTTCGACCAGCAAGCACCTCTTGCCGATTACGCGGCCCTGAACCGCGGGCTGAAGAGCGGCAGACTCTCCTTCGCGATCGAGATCCCGCCCGACTTCGGCCGCGATGTGAAGCGCCGCACGCCGACGGAAGTCTCGGCCTGGATCGATGGGGCTATGCCTTTCCGCGCGGAAACGGTGCGCGGCTATCTCGACGGCGTCCATCAAACCTATCTGACGCACCTCAATTTGCGCCTGACCGGTGCGCAGACGATCTGGCAGCCGGTTCAGATCGCGATGCGTGACCGTTACAATCAGGATTTTAAAAGCATCTACACCATGGTGCCTGTCGTCATCGGGCTGTTGCTGCTTTTTATCCCGGCCACCCTTATGTCTCTGAGCATCGTGCGTGAGAAGGAGCTGGGATCGATCGTCAATCTCTACGTAACGCCGGTCAGCCGCCTCGAATTTCTGCTAGGCAAACAACTGCCCTATGTTGGCCTCGCGATGGTGAATTACGTCTCGATGGTCGCGCTCGGCGTTTTCCTGTTCCAGGTGCCGATCAAGGGCAGCCTTCTGGCGCTGACGCTCGGTGCCTTCATCTATTGCATCGCGACGACCGGTTACGGACTCCTCATCTCCGCTTTTGCCACCACGCAGGTCGCCGCTTTGTTTGGCACTGCCATCTTGACCGTCATGCCCGCGCTGCAATTCTCTGGCGTGATCGTGCCCGTCTCTTCGCTCTCAGGCGTCGCAGCGGCAATCGGCTACGGCTTTCCGATGACTTATTTCCTTAAGATCTGCGTGGGGGCTTTCACAAAGGGATTGGATTTCGCCGACCTCACTGCCAACCTTTTAAAGCTTGCCGTCTTTGTTCCAGTTCTGATCGGGTTGAGCCTTTTCTTCTTGCCGAAGCAGGAACGCTGATGCGCCAGGCCAGGAACATTTGGAATCTCGGCATTAAGGAACTCCGCAGCCTGGGCCATGACCATGTGCTGATCGCGCTGATCATATTTGCCTTCTCTTACGCGATCTATAGCCTGGCGACGGGCATGTCCTATGAGCTGCGCAACGCCTCGATTTCCATCGTTGATGAAGACCATTCGCGCCTTTCCGACAATATCGCCGCGGCACTGCTGCCGCCTTATTTCAAGCCGCCGCAACAGATCGGCTTGAAAGAGCTCGACCGGCGGATGGATGACGGGCGCGATACATTCGTCCTCGATATTCCGCCCAAGTTCCAGGCAGATGTCTCGGCCGCCCGTGCGCCCACCATCCAGGTCAATATCGACGCCACGGCTGTGCTGCAGGCCGGAATCGGGGCCGGTTACCTTCAACAAATCATAACCAACGAGGCCGATGCATTCTACTATGGTACCGATAAGCAGCCGGAGCCGCCGGTCTCGCTGCGCACGCGCGTCGCCTTTAACGACAATCTCGAATCTTCCTGGTTCATGGGCGTCGCATGGCTCATCAATATCGTGACCATGCTCGCCATTGTGCTCTCTGGGGCGGCCGTGATTCGCGAACGCGAGCACGGCACGCTCGACCATTTGCTGGTCATGCCTTTGTCCCCCTTCGAAATTGCCATGGCAAAGGTCTGGGCCAATGGGCTGGTTATCATGGTCGCCGCCGGGCTTTCGCTCTTGATCATCGTGCGCGGCGTGCTGGGACTGCCGGCCGGAGGATCCTTCACACTCTTCATGGCGAGCGTGATGCTCTACCTTTTCTTTGCAACCGCGATGGGTCTTCTTCTCGGGACGGTTGCGCGGTCCATGCCGCAATTCGGCCTGCTCTTCATCCTCGTAGTGCTACCGATGATTTTGCTCTCCGGCGGCTATACGCCGCTCGAAAGCATGCCGCGGGGTCTGCAGATTGCCATGCAAGCCGTGCCCTCGACGCATTTCGTCAAGATCGCCCAGGCCATTCTATTCCGCGGTGCCGGCGTTGACATCATCTGGCCGAACCTCGCCGTGATCGTCGGGGTCGGCGGCCTGTTCTTTGCCTTGGCGCTGTCGCGTTTCCGGGCCTCGGTGTCTCAGGCTGTGGGATAGCGGTAGATTGCGAAAGCAACTCGGCAGCCTCCTTTGTTTCCAAATGATCGGACCGGTGTGGCGCGCCGCCTATGTCAGGCAATTAACCTTGCGTGAAGGCAGCTTCGATAGGAGGCGAGCGCGTGGGTATGGTGATCTCGACCGGATGCATGGCATTCTCGCAGAAATCGATGACTTCTCTAAGAGAGCCGAGATTGGCGTCCGCCTTGGCAACTTCGACCATGGAAGCGAGATCGGTGGCGCCCCAAAGGCAGACGGCGATCGGCATCCCCGGAAATTTCTTTCGTAAGCGCCTCACGGAATATCGAATTGCAGCCTTGCTTCGGTGATCCATGTAAAAAATGCAAATTGCTTTGGCTCCGTCCGCATTGAGCCCGAATATTCCGCTTGTCGTAAGAGCGCTGGGTCCTTCAATACGCGATGGTATGTTGCTCTCAGCCAAAACCTGCCCCGATATATCGCATGCGGCTTTATCGAGAAGGCTCTGTCCTGCAAGGCACATCACCGATCCGGCCGTAGCATTATCCTGTAAGACGTCTCTAGGTTGAGCAGAGTCGGCGGCCGGTGGAATAGTTACTTCGGCGCGCGATTCAGCTATCACCACATGATCGGAAAGATCGTCGACAACATGCTCGATCGCCGCGCAAACTTCGGCTTGCCGATTGCTATCCAAAACACCGCGTGTGGCGTCGACCTGGGCGAGAGCGAGCGCCGGCAAAGCGACATCCTCGTAATAGTCGAGGAGCGACATGTTCTTGAGGAGTCCCTCGGCTTGAAACGCCACTTCGTCCGGATCACCTGCTAGAACACGCTGGTAAAAACTCTGCACCGGCGACAGGCCTGGCTTATCGCCCAAGATGAGTTCGATGAAATTGAGATTTTCAACGTGCCGGCCGAGCACGACAAGACAAGCGGTTATCGGCGTTGAAAGAAGCAGTCCCGCGGGTCCCCAGATCAAAGTCCAGAAGGCGGCCGCGATGATAATCGCCAGTGGCGACATTCCGGTTGTGTGTCCGAAGAGCTGCGGTTCGATAACCTGACCCATGACCCCTTCGACGATCAGGAAGAGCAAAGCTGTCTCGATGACCATGCTCCAGCCTGGATCAACCGCCGCGGCAAGCGCAAGCGGAAAGGCGACGGCGATGATCGCACCGATATAAGGTATGAAGCGAAGGACGCCCCCGGCTATGCCCCATAGAATGGGATTTGGCACGCCGATAAAGGCTAATCCGATTGTGATTACCACGCCGAATGCCGCATTAATCGCCGTCAACGCCAGGAAATAACGGCTCAGGCGATAAGCTGCGTCATCGAGCGCTCTCGTGGTCCGGTGCAAGTCATGTGCGCCAGTGAGCCCGATAAAGCGATCCCGGAGATCCTGGCGCTGCAAGAGAATAAAAACGACAAAAATAACGACGACACCCACGGTCGCCAGCGGGGGCAGTAGGGCCGCGATGACACTTTCGAGAATTTGGACGGGTCCCGGCGCCGGCGTGTGCACTTCGACTGGAATGTAAGCGTCAACGGGAGATCTCGGTAAATTCGATTGCGAAGCGTTCGGCTCGGCCGGTGCCGCAGCAGGTTTATTGAGGTTGGAATCGAGCCCTTCAATCGCATTGGCGGCCTTTTCCATGACGCCTTTCCCGAGATCGGAGCTTCGAAGCGTCTGGAGTTTTTTAGAGATCACGAACTGATAGGCTGGGAGATTGCCGGCAAGTTGAGCAACCTGCTTGCCGATTATTGTTCCAAGTCCGATGAGGATCGCAACTGCCAAGGTCACGGCTAACAAGACAGAGGCCACTCGCCCCAAAAATAATTTCTCGAAAATTCCCGTGATAGGAGCGAGCACGAAGCTCAAAAGGACCGCGAGCGTGATGGGGACAAGGACATCATGGCCGAAATAGAGACCAGCGATTACGGCCACAATTATGATGATGGTGTCGGTTGCGGGAGCACGCCGTCCGAGGTCGGCACGAGCGCCATTGAATGGGCTCTTCACTGTCAATGGAGAATCCGCTTCGGAAGTCGGCATGCCAGTCTCGCCCGCGCATTGCTCTGAAAGCGGCCGCATCGCTATGCAGGGCGCCAGAGGCTCTCGTCGATGGAAGGAACGGCAAAGCTAATTCAAAGTTCCCTTTCGGCGTGTAACCTCATGCGCTACGCCGCTCGGTGTCGCGTGTGACGATCAATGCCAAAAGGTCGCCTGCATCCAGACGAGGCGCGGCGACACGGCTTATTCCAGAGCTTGGCTGAAGAGCGGCTCTTCGTTCTAAGCGTCCAAAAGCCACCGGTCCGCGTCCTAATTGGAAATCGGCTTCTTGGTGCCGGAATCCTCGCGGTCGAGATCGTTCATGGCGGCATTGAATAGTCTCATCTGTTGTAGCGTGAGACTGAACGACACTTCGAAGCCGTCTGGTGTTGCGAACGTCACGATGACGGTCTTCAGATCGGAAGAAAGTTCGATGCGTATGTTCTCTGCTGGATAGACCAGGCGAAGGCTCTGGTCATGGTATCTGACCTGGAGTGCCTGACCCATCATTAGCGGCAGTGTCATCAGGAGCCTTTGGAGACATTCAGTCGGAAGGCTAAGAGAAACCTGTCCGGCGTCCTCGCAGACGAAGTTCATGTGCAAGTGAGTTCCACCGTCCGCGACGGCGAAAGTGGCGAGCTTCTGCACAATAAAGTCTTGCGTGGTCATTCGTGCCTCTCTCGATGGAAAAGGTTGATCTTCATCGCCTTCGGATAGCGACTGTTGGAATTGTCTGGTGATCGAATGGAGCTTCACAGTGTCTCGACCGGCAGCGCAAAGGTGTAGCCGACCCCACGTTCGGTCTGGATGATACGGGGCGCGCTCGGGTCCGGTTCGAGTTTGCGCCGTAACCGAAGAACCTGCACATCGATGCAGCGATCGAATACATCTTCTTGCTGAATGCGGGTCGCTTGCAGGAGGTATTCGCGGCTCAATGGTCGCCGCGGCGCGTCGAGGAATGCGATCAGCAGCGCGAATTCGCCTTTTGTTAGATCGACCGGTATGCAACCCGGGTTGGTTAGGTGACGCGCGCGGCGGTCCAGCATCCACCCGCCGAATCGATAGCGCCGGCTTGCCGGATCCTTTTGTATCGCCAGGCTGCCCCTTTGGCGTCCGCGCAATACGGCACGGATGCGCGCAAAAAGTTCGTGCCCGCTAAATGGTTTGAGCACATAATCGTCTGCGCCGAGCTCCAATCCCACAACGCAGTCGATCTCATTGCCTCCATGGCCGTCTGCAATGATGACCGGCACATTGGATCGCAAGCGGATCTCGCGAAGCAGTTCGAAACCATCTCCCCCTTGATAGCGACCCAAAATGACGATGCTGGGTTCGTAGGCCGAGAGCTCTCTCCTCACGTCTCGCTTTTGCAAGGCGGTGACCACGCGCATGGCATGTTGCTCAAGGCAGCTCGCAAGCGAGTGCCGTGATGGTTCATCATCGTCAATAACCAAAACACGGACGGGCTGAGGACTTGAATGCGCTATGTTTTCCTCAGAGAAAATTGGCGAGAATCCTACTTCAGCAATCTTCCGATTGCCGCGACTCATCGCACAATGCGACTGTTGGGTGCGAGAGAGATCATCGGAGCGGGGTGCGGCGACCATCTTACCCATGGGTCGCCTGTCCGAAGAACCACGGACTCCAGGCGGGAATTGTCTTGAATAGGCACTTTCGCTCATTGCAAACCTTTCTTGCGGCATGATCGCGAACTGCTGTCCGCATCGGTGCAAGATGGTAAGCAAAAGCCGCAATTATACTTGTCGTCCCGTGCAGACGATTGCCGGGGCGTGCATTTGTTTATCTGCAGGTGACGAAGTGAAGTGCGCTGATTTAGATCAGCTTCCGGGGCGAGCGCAAAGCGCTAGGCGAGACGCCGTAAACAGCCTTGAATGCATGGCTGAAGCTGGAACTGTCAGGAAAGCCATTCCCGAGTGCGATCGTGCTGAGGCTGATTTGGTGGTTCCGGTCGCTCAGGATTTCATTTCGCGCATGTTCGAGGCGTTGACGCTTGATGAAGGCGGCGGGCGAGAGTCCGAGGCGACCAAATAGGCTGTAGAGGGACCGTCTGCAGACGCCCAGATCTTTCGCGAGAGCGTCCGGTCCATAGGTCGCGTCTCCGATGTTCCGGCCAATCAGCAGACGGGCTCGCTGTAGGCTCAGTGGTAGCCGCAGCGGTGCTTCATCATCTCTTTCAAGAGAACTAAGGGCGAGTTCGACGACCGACCGCACGGCGAGGGCGTCGGCTCTGCCACCGCGCGCGTGATGTAGCAATGCTGACGCAGCTGCCGCGGACGCGGCGACCGCGCCGCTCGCGTCGATAACCTTGGACATATCCCTGTGGACAATCTCCTGCCACGCCGGAAAGCTCGCCGGGTCGAAGAAGAGCAAGAGGGCCTCACAATTTTCCCCCATCTCCAAGCGATATGTTCTGCCGACAGATACGATCATCATTTCACCCGGCGAGAGCGTTAGCGACTGATGCCTATCCTCGAAATGGTGCGTGCCCGAGAGTTGCCAGACGAACTTGAATCGATTCTGTAAATCGTGCGCGGTGGCACGTTTGGCGTCCGCATCGGCAATGACGTGGGGCATGAGGAGATGGGTAATCTGGTGGTCAGCGATCATACGCTCCGTGAGCGAACGGTCCTCGCCGGTGTCTTGAAAATCGAAGGACATATTGGGAAACATGCGCTCACTTTTCGAGAATACGATTGACGCGTCGTCCGGGTTGCTTTGGTGGTTTTGGGGAGCTGCTGCTAACGACATGGGGCCTTCACGCTGGGCAGTTTGCTCATCTTCCGCTGTCATCCTCTCGGACGATCGGGGAAGAAGAGCCGGGTCCTCAATTTTCTGAAGCTGTACTCCAACATCACTCAGATCCGTGTTACGGAATTGTTACAAGATGCGCTGGGGCATCAATCGCGTATCTGCCTGGGGAAAGGCAGCTTAACAGTTGGGATGGACCCCTATGTATGGCTTGGTCTTGCAGCTGCGCTTGTTTTCTTCCTCGCCAGCGGCTGGGTAGCCTACCGGAATATTCAAACTCTGAGGGAAGACAGTCAGCAAATTATTCATTCGCACGAGGTCATCACTACGCTCGATGGCCTGTTATCTAACGTGAAGGACGCGGAAACAGGACAGCGCGGCTTCCTGCTAACCGATAATGAGCGCTATCTCGAGCCATATAATGCAGCCTTGCAGGCGGTTTCTTCGCAGCTCGATGAACTCTCCCCGCTGACGCGCGATAATCAAAAACAGCAGAACAGGATTGGGCCGCTGAAGCAGCATGTCGATGCCGAACTCGCGGAGCTCAAGCAAACCATCGAATTGCGCCGGACTCAAGGTTCCGAAGCCGCGCTCGCCGTCGTTGCGATCGACCGCGGGAAAGCTGAAATTGATGCGAAGATCATTCAGCGACACAAGTTCAGAGTTTAAGATGGAAATGCCTAGCGACGATTGGCGGTGCTCAAAAAAAAGCGGATCATCTCTCGGCTTGCGTCAGGTCCAGCCGGATTGGTGAAAGAGCCCATTGAGCTGCCACCGGACCACGCGTGACCGGCTCCGTGCAAACGCCACTGTTCCAGCATCGGCTGGCCCTCGGTATCAGTTTGAAGAATGCGCGTGTACTTCACGCCTTTTGCAGAATGGCCACGATTGACTGTCGTTTTGAACTTTCGACCGCGCTTCGATTGCAGAATGATATCGTCGGCGTTGACGGAATTGACGGTCCTGTCAGCATCGCCATGGAAGACGATCGTCGGGACTATATCGCCCTCGCTACCCGGCGTCGTCTTCAGCCGATTATTACCGTGTTTCATCGCCGCGAATGCGGAGGTGATATCGCTGGCCGCACCGCAGGGCAGGCCAGAATGAATGCCGATCGCTGCGTAAAGGTCGGGATAAGTCTTGCCCATAATCGCGGCAGCCGCGCCGCCAGCGGACATGCCGGCAACATAGACGCGTGTAGCGTCGATTGAGAGGACACTCATGATCTGACGCGTGATCTCGGCGATCAGCGAGGCCTCGCCCTGTCCGCGCCGTTGATCGCTTCCATTGAACCAATTCCAGCATTTGGAAGAATTGGCGGCGTGGCTTTGCGCTGGATAGGCAACGATGAAATTCTGTTCCTCGGCGATTTCGTTCATCCGCGTACCCGCAGCGAAATCATCCGGTGATTGAGTGCATCCGTGCAGCATGACGATTAGCGGCAAAGGGCTGCCATCATAGCTCTCCGGAATGTATAATTTGTAGGTCCTAGTGCCGGCCGCATTGGTAAAGCGATGCTCTTCGAATGTGGCCCCTTCTCGCGGATGCGATGGTGTGGTTTGCGTGCCGCGGTCGATTAGGCCGCCGAGCCAATCTGGAAAATCATGTTCCCCCAAGCCGTCGGCAAACCCGTTGAACCTTTGAGCCGCAATCGGGCTGCCCGGGACGGTAAAAGACCTTTCGTCCGAAGGCGGTGCGGTCCAGGAGCTTCCGGTCTCGCGGGATGGCGGCAGCATATCAATAAAAGGCTCCGCATCGCCGTCGGTTTCGGGCTCGGCCTTACGGTGGGATGAGGCTGAAGACGGGCCGCTGCCTGTGAGCATTTTGCGTATAGCAGCCATCGCCTCTTGCAGTTTGCCTTCGCGCGTAAGGCGCGTCGCTTCCATCATGTCGAATTTCGATCGTATCGTCATTAAATCAGATCCTGTTCGGTTCGAGCGAGCGCGCCATACTGCCAAAGCTTCGGCGAGGGTTTGGCCTATTGAATTCGATCTCTCAGCGCAGTTTTGACCTCTGGGCTCGCTTGCAGAGCACCCAGCACATGAAGGGAGGCGATTGTCTTCAATGCGAGGTCGGGCGAAACGTCCGCTGCGATGATCGCTAGCCCGAGGACCTGGATGTGAAGCATTTCGCCGGCTGCTTCAGTGGCCTCAAGATCTGCCCGATTAAAGCGCCGTAAGCCGATGTCGAGTTGATGCCGCGCGACAGATTGGCTGAGCGCGTCTTTATGCCGATCGAGCTGATTACGGATCGCCGTACGGATGAAATCGGTGCGGTTTGAGTAGAAACCTTCCTGCACGAGGAGATCTATGTGTCCCAGATCGACGTAACCAAGGTTGATCGTGATCTTTTCGCTGTCTGAGATTTTCGGTCGAAGCTCTTCAGGTTTTCCGACCATGTTACCATCCATAAACCAGCTATATGGATGGTATATGGATGCTCAAAGCAGAATTACAAGCCGATTGGCGAGGGGTTCCGCTTTCACCGCTGCGCATGAAGCTTCAGGCTGGAACCCAAATATCGAGATTGCGTTTGCGCCAATCCGCCGCCTCGGACACCTCGATTGAGGCGCCGCCTGCATCAAGAATTTGGATGATTTCGCAGGTCCGGCTGAGATAATGCGCTTTTGCGAGAACGCCCTCGCGAGACGAAAAATCTCTCGTACGCTGCAGCTTGCCATTTTCGTCTTTATAAATGACGTGCCATGGCTGATTGGCTCGAATATCCATTGTCAGGCTACCTGAGGTGAATTGCATGTTAAATGCCGCGGCCTATCCGCGGAGATCAAACGTCGAAGCTACGCTTTGGTTCATTCGCCTCTTGATTTCGTGAGCCTGGCGCGGTGATGCATGAAAATCGCAACGTTCAATGTCAACGGCGTCAATGGACGTTTGCCTGTTCTGCTGCGTTGGCTCGCCGAGGCAAAGCCAGAGGTTGTCTGCCTTCAAGAGCTGAAGGCGATGCAGGACAAATTCCCAAAAGATGCAATCCATAGCGCTGGCTATGGCGCGATCTGGCACGGCCAGAAAAGCTGGAATGGGGTTGCCATACTCGCACGCGGCAAAATACCGATTGAAGCCCGGCGGGGTCTGCCGGGTGATCCCGACGATGTCCACAGCCGTTACATAGAAGCCGTTGTCGATGGTATTTTAATCGGCTGCCTTTATCTCCCCAACGGCAATCCGGCTCCCGGCCCGAAGTTCGATTATAAGCTTGCGTGGTTCAAACGTCTCAACGCCTATGCCGCCGAGCTGCTCGCTCTCGGCGTACCGGTCGTACTCGCCGGCGATTTTAATGTGATGCCCAGCGATCTCGACGTCTATAAGCCGGAGCGCTGGAGGGACGATGCTTTGTTCCGGCCCGAAGTGCGAGACGCCTTTCATCGCCTGATCGCGCGTGGCTGGGTCGATGCGCTGCGTCTGCTTCATCCCAAAGAGCCTATCTATAGTTTTTGGGATTATTTCCGGAATGCGTGGAGCCGCAATGCCGGCTTAAGAATCGATCATTTGCTTCTCAGCCCTGCGATCGCCGACCGGCTTGTCGCCGCCAACGTCGACCGCGAGGTTCGCGGTTGGGACAAGGCGAGCGATCATGCGCCGGTCTGGATCGAGATCGACTAGAGCATGGCGCCGCAGCGGAGCAAAAAACTGCTCCACAGGCTGAACAATGTGCGACCTGAAAAGTTGAGCTCGTCCGCGATGAAGGCATCTGCGCCGAATCCCCGCGGTTCCTTAAGGGGTCTTAAGAATGATCATCAAAGAGGGCTTTCCGCATCCGCGTGGCGCGCGTTGGGAAGGCTACGGTACAAATTTCGCCCTCTTTTCGGCCAACGCCACGAAAGTTGAAGTCTGCTTCTTTGATTCAGACGGCGTGAAAGAGACCGCACGCGTTGAGCTGCCGGAATATACCGACCAGATTTTTCACGGGCATATCGAAGGCGCGATGCCCGGTCAGCTTTACGGCTATCGGGTGTCCGGCCCTTACGCTCCTGAAGAAGGTCACCGGTTCAATCCAAACAAGCTTTTGCTTGACCCTTATGCAAGGGCGCATGCAGGGAAGATCACATGGAATCCCGCCGTCTTCGGGTACAAGCTTGAAACAGGCGACGATACGAGTTTCGACAAGCGCGACAGTGCGCCTTTCATGCCCAAATGCGTCATCGTCGATCCCGACTTCGACTGGAAGGGCGAGCCAGGGCGAAGGCCCGCTCCTTGGGACGATGCGATCATCTATGAGACGCATGTCAAAGGCTTTACCAAACTGCATCCAGCGGTTCCGGAAAAACTGCGCGGCACCTACGCGGGGCTCGGTCAGAAGGCGGTTGTCGATTACATCAAGAGCCTCGGCGTTACCTCCGTTGAGCTGCTTCCGATCCATACATTCGTGAATGATAGCTTGCTCGAGGACAAAGGGCTCGCCAATTACTGGGGCTATAATACGATCGGCTTCTTCGCGCCTGACCCGCGCTACGCCGCGGATGCACAAAACAGCCTGCGTGAATTCAAGGAGATGGTAGCAGGATTGCACGACGCCGGCTTGGAGGTGATTTTGGACGTCGTCTATAATCACACGGCTGAAGGCAATGAACGCGGTCCGACGCTCTCCTTCAAGGGCATCGACAATGTGAACTATTACCGGCTGCTGCCCGATCAGAAACGCTATTACATCAACGATACCGGCACCGGTAATACCGTCAATCTCTCGCATCCGCGCGTGATTCAGCTCGTGACCGATAGTCTGCGCTATTGGGCGCAGGAGATGCACATCGACGGTTTTCGCTTTGACCTCGGCACGATCTTGGCGCGCGAGCCGGATGGCTTCAATAGGCAGAGCGGCTTTCTCAAGGCTGTCGGCCAAGATCCGGTGTTGAACGGAGTTAAGCTCATCGCCGAGCCCTGGGACATTGGTCCCGGCGGCTACCAGGTCGGGAGTTTCCCGCCGGGCTGGTGGGAATGGACGGACAGGTTTCGTGACGAGGTCCGCGACGCGTGGCGCGGTACCGGGCCTATCACGGCGCTGGCGCCGCGGCTTCTGGGTTCACCGGATTCGTTCAATCATAGCGGCAGGCGTGCCTATGCTTGCGTGAACTTTATCACCGCGCATGACGGATTCACGCTCTACGATACGGTTGCCTATAACGACAAACACAATGAGGCGAATGGAGAGGACAATCGCGACGGCAATTCGGACAATCGATCCTGGAACTGTGGTCAGGAAGGTCCCACCGAGGATGCAGAGATCAACGCGCTCCGGCAGCGCCAAATGCGCAATCTGATGGCGACCGTGCTGCTATCACAAGGCACGCCGATGATCGTCGCCGGCGACGAGTTTGGCCGAACGCAGGGTGGCAACAACAACGCCTATTGCCAGGATAACGAAATCTCCTGGGTCGATTGGCGCCTCAAAGACGAGAACGCGGCGCTGATACGGTTCACCCAGAAGTTCATCGGGTTGCGCCATAAATTTCCGATCCTACGCCACAGCCGATTTCTGACCGCCGACCTGAACGAAGAGACAGGCGTCAAGGCTATCACCTGGATCAGCGCTACCGGCGGCGAAATGACCGCCGCAGAATGGAGCAACGGCCTCGTCAAATGTTTCGGAATGTTGATGGATGGGCGAGCGCAGTCGACCGGAATCCAGAAGCGCGGCCTCGACGCCACGATGCTGCTCATCATGAATAGCTGGGAAGATGTCGTGCTCTTCAAGCTGCCGGAAGCGCCGGAGGGAGATGGATGGCATTTGCTCGTCGACACGAATATTCCAGACGAAAAATCCGATAAAATCCTCGAGGTCGGACATGTCTACGAGGTGACTGGGCGATCCTTGTTGCTCTTCATGATGCGGAAGAAAACGGGGTAAGGAAGGATCAGGAAGGCTCCGTCACGCGGGTTGCCGCGCCCGATGTAGCGCTGGTTCTCTAAGCTCTCCAACAATACGAGAGCCGCAACCAGGAATCGAGTCTCGGCCATATGATTCCAACACATCACGATCGAGACAACGAGGCGACTCCCTCCGATCACGACCTCGTCCATCGCTCCGTCGCCCGGATCACCATCCACGAGACGCGGATCGACATTGCCTTGAAGACGGCCGAACAGCAGCAGGACTTCTCGGACCAGGGTCTGGGCGATCGGGGTTTACTGGAAGACGGCGTGCCTGCTCAGCTCTCCATGCCCTTCGCGCCAAACCATCCATTGCGCAAAGGCATTGCGCCCGGCGATGTAGCGCCTACCGCTAGTTATTCTCGCGCCCAGCCATTCGATTGCGTCTTCCAAAAGAGCAAAGCGAAGATCGGCGTGCCGACGACGCTTGTGAGAAGCCCGATCGGGATCTCTTGCTCAGTTGCGCTGCGGGCAATGTCGTCCATGCCGAGAAGATAGATGCCGCCGAGGAAGGCCGCGGTCGGCAGGAGACGCGTGTGCTCGGGCCCGACCAGCATGCGGGCAAGATGCGGCACGATAAGACCGACCCAGCCGACACCGCCACTGACCGAGACTTGCGCGGCGACCAATAGGGCCACGAGGCCCATGAGACCCCAGCGCAAGGCTTCGACATTGACGCCCAACGCCTGCGCGTCATCCTCGCCGAGCGAGAGCAGATTGATGCGCCAGCGCAATGCCATCAAAAGCGTGCCGGCAAAGAGCGTCGCGGCTGCGACGATCGCGACTTTGTCGTAGGTCGCGCCAGCGAAACTGCCGAGGAGCCAATAGACGATGGATGGCAGTTTGAGCGTCGGATCGGCCAGCGTCTGCATCAGGCCGACGAGGGCACCACAAAAACCGCCGACAATTACGCCGGAAAGCACGAGGCCGAGCGTGCTTGCGCGCCCGGCGAGCTTGGCAAGACTGAAAGCAATGAACAGTGCGAGCAGCCCGCATCCGAAGGCAAGCCCCACAATCCCGAGCGACGGCCAAGACAGCATGATCGCGGTCACACCGCCGAGAGCTGCGCCGGACGACACGCCAGCGATCTCTGGCCCGACAAGCGGATTGCGGAAGACGCCTTGCATGGCCGCGCCTGACATCGCGAGTCCCATGCCGCATAAGGTGACAAGCAGGATACGCGGCATGCGCACGATCTCGACGACGACCCAAGGCGCATTCGTATAGTTGCCCTTGGCATTGATCGGGAAAGTGGTGAAGACGATCCGCGCCACTTCGCTGAAGGGCACGGGATAGCGCCCGAGTGTCAGCGAAAAGAGGATGAGAACGATAAGCGCTCCGACGAGCAGGAGCGGCAAAAGGTCAAGCGCGCGGGCGTGTCGCGGCTGTGCCGAGACAGAAAGGGCGACGGTCACAACTCTATGTCCTTATGACGGAAGCAGACCCATGGATTCCCGCTAAAACAAATGCGTCGCTTCCCGCTCAACGGAATTTTGCTTTGCGTGCGAGGCGCCAAACCAGCGCGTTTCATATCATCCGCCGAGCCGCGAACTTTTGTCTGATCCGTGCCACTTGGTCTGGGGCAATCCTTATCTCGGTAATGAGCATTTGAGGCTGAGAGATCACCGATCATAGAATGCAGCAAAGGAACACGCTATATAATTTTGTTATTTTGAAAACACAAATGTAGGGTTCAAGACATAACTTATGTCGCTTGACGTAGGTAGATACGCTATGTTTACTATATATATATCGAAATGCATCGCAGTCCCGGCTGCGGAAAATCAAGAGCGTTCAAGTGAGTCAGTTCGACGATTTGGGTCCAGGCGCGAAAGGCGTGAAGCCCGCGAACAAGGTACATGAGCATGCTCATTTGGTGCCGGTAAAGCCGATCCGGCACCGCAATCGAGGGCCCGCCAAAGTCACTCTTGAACAACATGTTTTGCCGAGACTGCCGGGAGAATTGCCGGTCGGGAAGCCGCAAGCCAATACCGATGCGGGCCGCCTCAAACATAGCTGGCCGCAGCATCCGCAAGTGATCCACGCTCATTGGGGGACGGTTCATGATCTGGCTGTCCTGTCGCATGGGGCCGCAGGCTGCGGTTATTTCGCTCTGGATGACCGTATGGTCACCCGTGGCCATGCAGGGGTGACCCGTTTCGAAAGCTTGAACATCACCAGCGACTTCACGACCGATGACATCGAGTCCGGTGGCGATGCCAAACTCGACCGCTGCATCGACGAAGCGAACGAACTTTTTCCCCTCTCGCGCGGCATGATTGTTCTCTCGCTCGATCCCGTCATCCAGCTCGACTCGGATATTCGAGCCGTTACGCACCGGAAGATGGAGCAGGATCGTAAATTGACGGTCGCTCTGCCGGCAGAGCATTTTCGTCAAGGCGGCTTCGACTATTATCTTCGCGACAGCAAGGCCGCGACCTGGCGTGCCGCCGATATGTTCGACACAAGGGAGCCGGGTACACCTTATGACGTCGCTTTGATTTATACGCGCCCGGGGCCAGCTCTCATCTCCGAGGTCCGGCGGTTGCTGACAGCTATCGGCCTTAACGTGGTCGCATGCGGAAGTCATTGCGCATCTGAAGATTTTGCCGGCCGATTGAAAGAGGTGAAACTGGCGCTCGGCTTCGGACAGAAGCTCGGTATGACGGCGATGTACGATCGGCATCCTTTTGCGAGCGCGCAGGAGAAGCGTTTCGGTATTCCCTGGATGTGGTCTTGCTTCGTCTCGCCACGTGCGACAGCGGAATCGCTGCGCGCCATTGCACGGCGCTTCGACGCAAAAATCGAAGCCAAAGCAGAAGATGTCATCGGCGCCCATGCGGCTTTGGTCGAAGCGACGATCGCGCGCTACCGCCCGGCGCTCGAAGGCAGGCTCGTGCTCGAGTTTTCCGGGCTCGGCGCGGACGAACTCGAACCTTTGCAAATGCTCGGCATGCGGCTTGGAAATGCGAAAGGATGGACCAAAAAAGACGGCTCGTGGAGGACACCCCGCAAGCCTTGCGCCTACCCAATGCCGTCTGATGAGGGTTTGCTGGCGCTTCTGCGTGAAGCTGAACCCGACCTTGTGATCGGCACGGGATGGGACCAATTCGAAGCCCGCAAGCGAGGTTACTGCGCTTGGGTACCATCACGCGCTTATAAGCAGGCGCCTTTCGGCTATTGGGGCTTTCGCGGATTTGCCGATTTTGCGGCCGACATCGATCGCATCGTGAACGCGACATGGCGCGGCCTGACGGCATCGAAGATCGGGGCTGTCTCTCCACAGCTGGATCTGTCGGAATGAACGCCCGCGTAATGGTCCTTTTATCGCGCGGACAGGGCGCGGTCAGTTACGCCGATTCGGGCTGAACTCATTCGCTGCGGCAATGATGGCGTCATCTAAAAATGCCGCCACGCCAAATCTCACATCTTTGTAAAACACACGGCTCCGTCGGCTGGGCGGAGGACGGAATCTTATTGTCATTATGGGGGACAATACGATGGCGAAATCCAATTCATTGAATGTCTTTGCCGTACGAAGCGGCCTTTCTTTCGTACTCGCCACCGGTCTGGCGGGCATTGCCAAAGCGCAAGGCCTTACGCCCGTGCCAGACGTGTCGGTCGACGCGTCGGGAACACAGCCGGCCGATGGAAGTGCTGCTGCCGGATATCGGTCGCAGAACACAGCGACAGCGGGTCCCTGGGGTAGCCTTCCGCTGCAAGATACGCCTTATTCGATCAATGTCGTTCCGCAGGCTTTGATCGAAAATGTTCAGGCGACCCAGCCTGATCAGATCCTTCGTATGAATCCTGTCGTCCAGATTCAGCAACCGACCTCGTTCAACGGAAGAGCCACATTCAACATTCGCGGCTTCAACATCGTGAACTTCGAAGAGGATGGCTTGCGCGATTCCAATGGCTGGGGCATCGCTATGGAGGAATATCAGAGCGTCGAAGTTCTGTCCGGCCTGTCCGGGTTTCTCTATGGCCCAGCAAATGTAGGCGGTCTGATCAATTTCGTCAGCAAAACCCCGACACCGACTCCCTTTGCATCGGTCACCGTTGGTGATGCGGGGGTCAGCAATGACGGGTATGGCAATTACTACGTGCACGGCGACTTTGGTGGACCAATCGATAAAAACGGACTGTTTGCCTATCGCCTCAACCTCGTGAGCCAGAACGGTGATCAAGGACCAGATTTTACGGCCCAGCGCCGCAATCTCGTCAGCGGGGTACTCGATTGGCACGTCTATGATCGGTTGACGATCGAGGCGATGGCGACGGCTTATGATTATAAGCAAAACGGTCTTCCGGCGAGTTGGTCGACAGCGTCTAAGGTAACGTCATATCCAGCCGCTCCGAGCGCCGATCAGCTTTGGTCGGAACCCTGGTCTTATCAGGCCGTCGAGACAGACAAAGTCGGTGTCAAAATAAAATGGGATTTGACAGATATTTTCAGCTTCCGCTCGGCATTTCGCTACGCGACTTACACGGATCAGAATCAAGAAATCGTCAACACCATTCAAACCAATAATACCTATACGCAGAGTGATCAGGCGCGAGCCTTTCGAAGGCTGGCTAATTATGATGGCTACGCCTTTATGGATGCGCGTTTCGATACTTTGGCGCTCGAGCATAAAATGACGTTTGGCTTCTATGGAGATTCGTCGGTCTTTCAAGAGCATCCAGACGAGCAGGCAAGCGCCAATGTTACAGGTCAATTTAACCTGCTATCGCCGATCTATGCCGCGCAACCACTTATCATTGCCGGAACGAAGCCGCTCTATAAGGACCAATCGACGTTCAACAAGAACTACGTCCTCGGCGATATTATTAAAATCAACGATTACTTTACGGTGATCGCTGGTGCCAATTATGCCGATATAGGTCTCAGCACTTTCGCCACGAACGGCACGCTGTCGGCCCGCTATGACAAGTCGGTGCCGACCCCTACAGCCTCGTTGCTCTTCAAGCCGGTTTCCTGGCTGACGACTTATGGAAGTTACATTGAATCACTTGAACAAGGCACGATCGTTCCAAGCACGGGCGCAATCGTATTCACCAATGCGGGACAAATCTTAGCACCGGTTGTGGATAGGCAATATGAAATCGGCGCCAAAGCCACAGTCGGGGGCATGTTGCTAACTGCGGCTTTGTTTCAGATCGATAAAGCCAACCAATTTGCCAGTAACAATGGAAATGGCACTTCAACCGATGTGCAAGACGGTCGCGAAGTCCATAAAGGGGGTGAACTGACCGCGACCGGTAAGGTCTTTGACGATCTTACGATTGTCGGCGGCCTGACCTTCTTTAATTCTGAGGTGACACAGGCCAGCAGTACGTCTTTGAACGGCAAACGGCCGATGAACGTCGCCGATCAAATGGTTAAAGTATATGCAGAATATAACATCCCTTTCATTCCGGGTCTCACGCTCACTGGCGGTGCATATTATACCGGGTCATTCTATGCGGATGCTGCCAATTCAAAGCCGCTGCCGGCGGTTCTCATCGGCGATGTCGGAGCACGCTATGTGACCAAAATCAACAATTTGCCTCTGACCATACGCCTCAATATCACGAATGTTGCGGACAAAAGCTATTGGCAAAGCGCCAATTTCGTCGGCGATCCTCGTCGTATTGCATTCTCGTTTCAGACGACCTTTTGAAGACCGGCGTGATGAATCGTCATGGCGCGTTTTTGTCTCTTCGGTTGTGGACGATACTGACTGTGGGCGCTTTCTCAATCGGCGTCTGCCCTCCGCATTTGTCGCCAACCTTCAAGGAGGGGCCCGCCCATTCCGCTGTTTCGGCTCCGCAGCGCCCCGCAATCTATCCCCCGCTTCTGACAGCCTACATTACGGTTGAGGGACGGGCTCCCCATGTTCCCGCAATAACCGAAGTCGAGCAGTCATTTATCGCAAGCGGCCTTTTCGGCCATATGTTTCCGGTGCTTGAGGACTTGCCAAAACTTGCGACCCTCGGCCGTAAGTCCTCAGTCCCCGGCGATCCCGAACAAATTCTTCTGCTTGCACCGGACGCCATTCTCGTTTGGTCATGGGCAACAGGTGGCTTAGAAAAGATTGGCATCTCGTTCGAGCGCATCACATCCACGGATGTGCTCGAATCATGGCGCCAGCTCGGCGGCTTCATCCATGACCCGCAGCGCGCGGATCGTTTGATTGCTTCTTCCGAGCAAAGCAAAGCTGCGCTGATTAAGATGGTCGGCGATCTACCGCGCGGCAAGGGCCAGCGTGCGCTCATCCTTTGGCGCAATAGCCCGGACGTTTGGCACATCGCCGGTAGCGCTCACCGCGACGCGCAGTATCTTGTCGATCTTGGCGCCGACATTCCGCCGCGTTTGCCGTTCGAAAAGCATATTTCTATCGGCAGTCTGCAAATCGGGCGCGAAGAGCTGCTCGAACTCGACCCTGACATCATTTTTTTGTCGTGCTGCGTGGCAGTGAATGATGTTCCGCAAACATTCTATGACGACCCTTCCATGCAGCCACTCAAGGCCGTGCGCACACATCGCATTTACAAGGAGCCGGTCGGAGGAGGCCGTATGGACGGCGTTGTCGAAACGCCACTCATGCTGCGATGGTATGCGGAGCTTCTTTATCCCGATCAGCTCGATAGTCAATTTCGCGAAGATTTCAAAAGTACATATCAGCAGGTTTATAATTTCCCGATCGGCGACGACGAGTTCGATCCCACGATCTTTTTGAAAGAGAACAGTTCGTCAGTAAATTATGCGCGTTTCACACGGAGCGCTCTCCAAGGGACGGGAACCCAGAATTGAATGGTCTGTTATGAGGAAAAAAACATGACGAGAGCGATCGATGTTCAGGGCATAAGGATCTTCGCCAAGACGGCACCTTGCGCGCACTCTTGTCGTTATTGTTTAGTAGGACAGAAGAAAATAGTTGACGTCGCATTTCCGCGTTTTGTCGCTATCGTCGAGCGTTTCATAGAGTGGAGAAGCGAAAGCGGCTTATCGAATTTCTCTATTCTCGCGGGCGTTGAGGACTCATACGAGTTCAGCGTCGAAATCCTCAAGGCCCTGTTCGAGCTTCAAAGCAAGATTGGACGAAACGAGGGGAGCGATGGGATCAAACTGGGTGGTCTTAAATGGCGTTCTGAATCGGACATGCGAACCTGGCTTACGGAACGGCGCGACATGGCAAATTTGAAGATCGTTCACGCGTCGCTTGCGGGTTGTGGTTCTACTCATGATCGTTGGAACGGCCGCGAAGGTGATTTCGAATTCCTTTTCCAGACGATGAGGACAGCGGCTGAAATTGGATTACGGGTCCATCAGAGACTATTCGTGGTCAGAAGCACGTTACCGGTGCTCGCCGATTTGATTGATAAGCTCGATGAAATCCCAGTTAAGGCTCTTCGGTATCTTTCGACTTTTGTCTACCAAGGTCTGGCAACTCGCCTTGAAGAAGAACGCATTACAGAAGCGATGCGTGATCAATTGCCCGCCTGTTTAGGCGAGATCTCTATGCGTGCCGGCACTCAATGGCTATCGGAGCGTGAATGGATCGGAGAATATAAGGACAAGATTGACGCAGACAAACCGAGGAAGCTAAGGCTCGATTTGGAAATTACCGATGCGAATATTGATCAATTAGAACATATGTCCTGCGAAGAGATCGTGGCTGGCCTCACCAGCAAAACGGCAAAGACATATGCGATGTTCCCAAGCCGTTCAAAGTTGCTCAAAGAATGCGCCGATCGCTCCAATCGGCTGATCTACGCATCCTTGCGGGAACTCGAGCACAAATGGTTTGACCGCTATCTAATCAAGAATCCATCTCACCTTGCAAAAGACGTTGGACACTTCGCTGCATAGTCTTGTGAGCGTTGGGGCGCGCTAAGTGGTTTTGCAGGTTAGATCCACTTAGTGGCGATCGGCATAGACTTAAAGTTGAAGTGTTTCTTCAGGGGGCATCGTCAACCTGCATCTTATCGGCGATAAGGAAACTTTCGTCATAGAAAAGCATCGGCCACTCTACGCGCGCGAATGTCCGTTTTTGACGTACCGGTGATTCAAAGTGGACCGACTGCTGTCTGCCCGTCCGTTCCAGCGCACAAGATGCATCGTACGGATTTGCGAGTGTCGCAAGATACTCCCGAACGGCGTGGCCAGCCTTATCCTTCAGTTCGTCAAGCCTCCATTTGCCGGCTTGAATTGATCTTTGCTTGTTGGCACGACGATGCAGCATTCGGCGCCGCGTCACCCGTGCAGCCAAAGTTCATCTCGCCGGCTGACCCAGCTGCGCAAGGGACCGGAGCTCACAAAGGCCAGCCTTCTTTGCTTACGCGACCAATTACCTGATCGATACAGACCATGGCGTGATCGTCGATGTGGAAGCCACCCGCGCCGTTCGTCAGGCCGAGGTCGGCGCGGCTCGAACCATGATTGAACGGACAGAGGATCGTTTCGGTATCAGCCCAATTATCTGACCGCTGACAGCGCATATGGTTCGGCCGAGAATCTTGCCTGGTTGGTCAAGCAGAAGCAGATCACGCCGCACATTCCAGTGTTCGACAAATCCAACCGTACGGACGGCACTTTTTCACGCGCCGACTTCGTGTTTGATCCTGAGGGCGATCGGTACATCTGTCCAGTTGGTAAGGAACTCGTCCAGTTCCATCGAACATATGCAAAACCAAGAACTGGCATCACCGCCGATGGCACACACCTTTATCGTGCCAGCAAGAAGTATTGTGACACTTGCGATCTTAAAATGCGGTGCTGCCCGAATGCGCCAGCTCGAAAGGTCCCGCGCGATCTGCATGAAGACGCCCGCGACATAGCTCGGGCTCATGCCTTGACACCAGAGTATGACATAGCGTGCCGGCGTCGAAAGAAGGTAGAGATGCTGTTTGCCCACCTCAAACGCATCCTTCGGCTTGGACGTCTCCAGCTTCGCGGGCCATACGGCGTGAAGGATGAGTTCCTCCTCGCAGCCACAGCGCAAAATCTAAGAAAGCTCGCGAAGCTCAGGCCGGCGACCATCGCAATGGTCGGATAAAGGGCCGAGACGAGCATCTGACCTGCACTCCTGCTTGTGCACCAGCCAAATAGCCAAACCTCGGTTAGAACGACGGATAAAGCGGCCATAACCAAAGACCCGGGCACTATTCAACAGTATCGGAGCAAAGCCGCCATCAGCATTCATCCATCAATGGCCACCGGGGGGCGCCGCAACACACGACCATCAGCTCTTTATCCGCTCAGTACCAAATGCGACCGCGAATCACTGAATTGCGTTTTGTCATGTTTGGAAAGTCGCGCGCCGCAAGGCTAAATTTATTTTGTTGAGCGGACAATATGCCACTTTCGGGTCTTTGTCTTTGATGCTGTAAGAACGTCCCGACATAAAGTCCACGAGATAAAATGACTTCTGAAACGACTCGCATAGTCCAAATAATTGCGTCTGAAATTCAAGCGAAATCTGAGCAAGTGAAGGCGGCGATCGCCCTTCTTGACGAGGGCTCGACCGTCCCGTTTATTGCGCGCTATCGCAAGGAAGCGACCGGCGGTCTTGACGACACGCAATTGCGGCAGCTTGATGAACGTCTTGTCTATCTGCGCGAGCTTGAGACCCGGCGCCTCGCCATCAGTGAATCGATCGGCGGCCAAGGCAAACTGACTGAACAGCTTGCGATAAAGATCGCAGGGGCCGAGACAAAGGCCGAGCTCGAAGATATTTATTTGCCCTTCCGTCCGAAGCGCCGCACGCGTGCGGAGATTGCACGTGAAAAGGGATTGGGCGGCCTCGCTGATACGATTTTTGCCAATCGCACGGCTGATCCCGCGGAATTGGCGCAAGCCTATGTCTCCGAGTCAGTGCCGGACGTAAAAACAGCGCTCGAAGGTGCAAGGGATATTCTGACCGAAACCTTCGCCGAAAATGCCGATCTCGTCGGGCGCTTGCGCACCTATCTTCAGCAGCACGCCATCCTGCGCGCCAAAGTGATCGAAGGCAAGGAGACGGCCGGCGAGAAGTTTTCCGATTACTTCGATCACTGCGAGCGCTGGGCCGCGGTTCCGAGCCATCGTGCGCTTGCCATGTTGCGTGGGCGCAACGAAGACGTGCTTTCCCTCAATATCGAAGTCGATGCTGAGGATGCGAGTCCGCTGAAACCTGTCGAGCGGATGGTCGCAGAGAGTCATGATATCCCTTTGCAAGGCGCAGCTGGAGATCGTTGGCTTCTCGAAACCGCACGTTGGACCTGGCGTGTGAAGCTCTCGCTCCATCTCTCGCTCGATTTGATGAATGAGCTGCGGCAACGCGCGGAAAAAGAGGCAATCGAGGTCTTCGCCCGCAACCTCAAGGATCTGCTGCTCGCGGCACCCGCCGGTTCGCGTCCGACGATGGGACTTGATCCGGGCATTCGCACTGGCGTGAAGGTTGCCGTTGTCGATGCGACCGGCAAGTTGCTGGAGACTTCGACCATCTATCCATTTCAGCCCCGCAATGATGTCGCGGGCGCGATGGCTGAGCTTGGCCGCTTGATCCGGCGGCATAAAGTCGAATTGATCGCCATCGGAAATGGAACGGCGAGCCGCGAGACCGATCGCTTGGCTGGAGAGGTCATCGCCGCCTTGCCGGGCGCCAAGCCGATCAAGGTGGTGGTCAGCGAGGCGGGTGCATCTGTCTATTCGGCCTCGGCGACTGCCGCGGCCGAAATGCCGGATCTCGATGTTTCCTTGCGAGGCGCAGTCTCGATCGCGCGGCGGCTGCAAGATCCTCTTGCCGAACTCGTCAAGATTGATCCGAAATCAATTGGCGTTGGGCAGTATCAGCATGATGTCAGTCAGGTCTGGCTCGCGCGATCTCTCGATGCCGTGGTCGAGGATGCGGTCAACGCGGTCGGCGTCGATCTAAACACCGCGTCGGCGGCGCTGCTTTCCCGCATTTCGGGCCTCAGCAGCTCGCTGGCCGACGCGATCATCGTGCATCGTGACGAGAAAGGCGCCTTTAAGAACCGCAAGGAACTCTTGGATGTCACGCGTCTTGGGCCGCGAACCTTTGAACTCTGTGCAGGGTTCCTGCGAATCCCGAATGGTTCAGAGCCCTTGGATGCCGCCTCGGTTCATCCGGAGGCCTATGGTGTCGTCCGCAAGATAGCGGCGGCCTGCGGACGGGATCTTCGTTCGCTCATGGGCGATACGGCGGCTTTGAAAGCTCTCAATCCGGCTCAATTCGTCGATGAGCGCTTCGGCCTGCCGACCGTCAGGGACATATTGTCGGAACTCGAAAAGCCGGGCCGTGATCCGCGCCCGGCGTTCAAGACCGCAACCTTCACCGACGGGGTGAATGACATTAAGGATCTGGTTCCAGGTCAGATGCTGGAGGGCGTCGTCACTAATGTCGCGAACTTCGGCGCCTTTGTCGATATTGGCGTCCATCAGGATGGGCTTGTGCATATTTCGCAGCTCGCGGACCGCTATGTGAAAGACCCTGGCGCGGTCGTCAAAGCGGGCGACATCGTCAAAGTGCGCGTCGTAGAGGTCGACGTGAAACGCAAACGAATCGCCCTTTCCATGCGCGCGCAGGACACGCTGCAATCAACGAAAGCACCTGAGCCGGCAAACTCTTCGCACCGGACTCATAACAAGCCCCAGGCAAGCCGAAGCGACAAACCGCAAAGCGCTCTTGCAGCGGCGTTGAGCGAAGCCTTTCGACACAAATAGAAGGTGCAGCGCACAGGTCAGGAGCCGTCTCGAAGGGAACTTAGTGGACTAATGTGCCAGGGGCCGGCATCGATCTGATGTGATGAACGGCAGATGGGCCGGAAGGAGATAGGCTGATTAAAAATCATTGGGATTATGAAGCAGACATTCGCACCAGACATATGCATCCCGCAATTGCTTGATTTCGTTAGCATGCCGCAGTGGTGCAAAATTTGTCGGCTATCTCTATGGCATTCGCTCAGAGCGGCGGCTCGTCGAGGAAGTCCATCTCAATCTGGCCTACCGCTGGTTCTGCAGGCTGGGCCTCACAGGTGAGGTGCCTGAGCGATCGAGCTTTTCCAAAACCCGACATGGCAGATTCCGCAAGAGCGACGCGTTTCGTCTGGTGTTCGAGAGTGTATTGCAAACATGCTTGTGTAAGGGGCTGGTCAGTGGCGAGACATTTGCCACGGACGCCAGCGTGATCGAAGCCGCGCCGACCTCCTGGATGAGGATCAGGGTTCGGTAGAGGATAGCGTGCCTGCTCAGCTATCCATGCCCTTCGCGCCAAACCATCCATTGCGCAAAGGCATTGCGCACGAAAGCAACACGTCTCTTACGATCGATGCAAAGACCCGCGAAAGCCGCTCCTCGCCATCGGGCGGGCCCAGGCCTGGATGGAGACCATTATCTCAGGAACGAAGACGTCCTTTGACGAGATCGCTATGGAAGAGCACCTTGCCGAACGCTATGTGCGTCGTCTTGCCCAGCTTGCCTTCCTCTCGCCGAAGATCGTTGAGGCGATCGAGAATAGTTCGGCCCCCGCGGGTCTGACCGTTTCCAGGCTGACTCAGTCCATTCCTTATGCCTGGACGCAATAGGAGCAGGTGGTTGGCATCGCCTGACGGGTTGCTTTGCCTGTAGCTTACTTCACCCGGCAGTTGTCAATTAGCATCATGGCAGCGTATCTATTCCCTTCTGCTCATTCAGGTGATGCGATGGCATGTTGCCGTCTCGCGAACGGGCGACGAGGAGTTCATGGATACATCACTCGACCGCATTCGGGCGAAGATCGCCGAGCTCGAAGCCAGGCTCGACAGCCTCAAGATCGCGGAACGCGAACTGCTAGAGCTCGAGGCACCATCAACGAAGGCAGTATCGAAGTCGAAGTCATCGACTCGCAAGGCGAGGACGCCGCGCGCGACAAAAGCGCAGGCGATCGAGTCCGCGGCAGAGAAGGCCGCGTCTGAAGAAGCCGCTCCGAAGCAGACGATCGGTGCAGCCATCACCGATGTTCTGGCCCAACATGGTGCTCTATCCGCATCGGCGATCGCCGAGCAGGTTGTGGCCGCCGGCAAGGACATCAATAACCGGTCCGTCTCCTTCGCGCTGCAGTCGCTTAAAAAGCGTGGGCTCGTCAAAACGGCCGGCGGCGAATGGTCCTTAAAAAAGACCCGCTCGAAACGCGGCGGCTGATCGGCCCGGATCCACTCATAATCTGTGCATCACCGGGGCGTATTCGGAGAGGCAGGCCCAATACGAGGGTTCTTCGAACCGTCTCGGACCGGTTCGAACCAAATCTCGGCATCGGCGCCTGCGGAATTCGGGACATTTGAAAATCCGGCCGGAGAATCCGGCCGGATTTCGGCCTCAAAAGCCCGATTTTTCGACCAGCAAAATCTCTGGTGCCAAACCCGCTCCTGCAAAGCCCCGGAAATACCGGGACTTTTTCAAGAAGTGCGGCTCCGTCTCCGAAATAGGAGATGCGTGGCTGGGGCGGGAGGATTCGAACCTCCGCATGGCGGAATCAAAATCCGCTGCCTTACCGCTTGGCGACGCCCCAATTGCGGCTGTAGAACAAGGCTATCGCCTCATATCGGCCGCGCGGGACGCGGCACTTCCACGTTCGCGGCTGCGGCGTGAGTCGGATATTGCAGAGTTCCCAAAGCCGGGCGGACCATAATGCGCCACCGCATGGGCTGCAACCGTTTCGTCGCCTTTCATTTTGCGCGATTTTGTGACGTGACATCCTGTCCGATTGAATCCGTATCCCGTCCTATCGTCAAAACATAATTGCCGCGCCTGCTGGTTCTTGCACAGTCCGGCCTTGTCGGTCCGCCGGGGGACAGCTATAAGGCGCGTCTTGACCAGGAGCAGCCGAGAGGATTTCGGCGGCATTGTCGGAGTGTAGCGCAGCCTGGTAGCGCACCTCGTTCGGGACGAGGGGGTCGGAGGTTCGAATCCTCTCACTCCGACCACTTTGCGTGTCTCATCGCCTGGTGATCCAGGTTTCTGACCAGAAAAGACAAAAACCTCGCGGGCGCGAGTTTCTAGGCTTGTCTTGACCAGGAAGACAGTTCTCCCGCCAGACGCGCAGGCAAAGAGCCGCAGATCGGCCGCATGGACTTAACGCTCAATTATCCATCCCCGCCTTTCGTCGGGCTCTACACTGCCTAATTGCGCGATTTAATGGCAAGTTGGTGAGTAGATTTACCTATTTGCAAGAGGTCAGCACCAATCTCCGGGTGTCACGTTACCTATTGGAAGCGCGCCGCGACTTCCGAATCTGGAGTAAGTTAATGAAGAACCTTCTGTCCCGCTTCTCGCAGGATCAATCCGGCGCGACTGCCATCGAATATGGTCTGATTGCTGGCTTGATTGCCGTTGTCATTATTGCGACGATCACGACCGTCGGCACCAAGCTTTCGGCGAAGTTCAACGCCATCGCCGCCAATCTGACCTAAGCGCTATTGGCGATTAGGTCTGGCCTTAAACAAAAGCCGCCCCTTGGGCGGCTTTTTATTTTGAAGCGAGATTATTCGCTCAAGACTTAGACTTACTTGGCGGTGAGATCGGCCGACGTCGGCTTCGGTCCGTCGAGGGCCGGAGGCTCATTCTGGAAAGACGGGTCGAAAAAGAGCTCGCCATAGGGGCTGGAGCTTGTCTTCGTATAGGCCGAACTGCGGCCGGTCACCAGATCGCCTGAAGTCGCATTGGCCATCTTCTCGAGCGCTGCCGCGTTTTGAGCGACGAGAGGCCCCGGCACATGGGTCTTGTCATCCACGACGGCGATGGCGGTGACGAAAAGACACCAAATGCCTATCGCCAAATATTCCGGCCAATGTTTCATGAAAGATCCTCCGGGCATGTCACGACGCGCCAAGCCGCGCAGCCGCCTCCGGACGGTTAACGCTCGACCACCGATTAGGTTTCACGTCCACCGGCGAAACTGCGGAGATGCGTTAACAGAGGCGGGCGAAAGCTGCGCCATGCAACCAAATGGCCCCGGCTGCGTTAAATCAGCGCTTACTATCTTCTGTCTTCCAAACACCTATGCCCCGCCGGTTGGGACCTTTTGGGGCTTTTTGTTAGGAGGTCGGGGAAGATCTTAGGCGCGGGCAGAAATGTCACGGTTATCTAGCCGCGGGGGACTCTTCATCATGAAACGCAGACCTTATGTTTTAGCGATTGCCGCCTTCAGTGTTTTGGTGGCGGCAGGTGCCAGTGCGCAGGATCAGCGCCAGCGCGAAACCGAAGCCTGCATGGGCGATGCGTTTCGTCTCTGCAGCGACGCCGTGCCGGATGAAGCGCGTGTCACGGCTTGCATGAGCGCCAAACGCGCGCAACTTAATCCGAGCTGCCGTGCCTTCTTTACCGACGCGAGTGCGACGGGCGATGAGATTTCGCCGAAAGCCAGCAGGGCGAACCACAGGGTTCAACCCGTGTCGGTCCGCTAGCGCGCGCCGCTCGAGCCGTCACATAGTGCTCTGGAATGATTTCACCCCGCCAGCCAACTGGCGGGGTTTGTCGTCTCGGGACGAATAAGACGAATAAAAAGCCCGCCAGCGGGGGCTGGCGGGCAAGTGGGGGGCTGACACCAAAAATCAGCGCCGTCTTTTCGGTTGAAACGAAACATGCCTCAACCCTCAAACCGGGTAGGATCAAAAAGAAAAATCATTCTCGTCCGGTCGATGGCTTCGCCCCGACGGGTGCTCATGATAGTCTGCAATGAGCGCCGATCATGCCGGCCGCTGTCTTGAGTTCGTAACTTTTATTCTGTCTGTGGCGAACACTCTTTGGATCTGTGAAGAGGCTGCCATGAAGCTCAAACTATCGAAGCTCGGTGTTTTGCTGGGCGTTCCGGCGATTGTCGGCGGGTTCGCCGCCGCAGGGCAGCCGGATCAGCCGCTCGTCTTTGCCGACCAAGGCCGTGAATGGACGCCGCAATTGCGCGCCGCGCTTTATGTGCAGGATCAGGGATCTCAGCTCATTCCGCTGGCCTGGTTCGAAGCCTTGACGCAGGCGGATGGCAAGCCCTTCACTGAAGGCGCGCTTGCGCGCTTCGGCTTTCTGCCGAACCCGCAAGCGGCGCATGGCGACCGTCTTCCCGTCGGGTTCTCATTGGCGGATTCGCAACAGGGGCCGATGGTTGGCATGACCTGCGCGGCCTGCCATACGCGCGATATCAAGGCCGCGGGGGTCACCTATCGGATCGATGGCGGTCCGGCCTTCGCCGACTTTCAATCCTTTGTCCTCGATCTCGACGCGGCCGTCAGGCGGGCCTTGGCAAGCGACAGCAGCTTCAAATCTTTTGCCGAAGGCGTTTTGGGCGGCGAAGCGGCGAAGCCCGCGGCCGTCATGGCGCTCCACGATTCCGTCGCGCTCTGGTCGCTGCGCTTCCACACCTGGGTCGGCCAGATCCCGACCGATCGGCCTTGGGGCCCCTCGCGGCTCGATGCCATCGCCATGATCTACAATCGCGTCAACGGTCTCGATCTTGGTCCGGCGCCGACCTATATGCTCGCCGATAATATGGCCATCGCCGATGCGCCAACCCGTTATCCGTTTCTCTGGAACGCAGGGCGTCAGGACAAGACGCAATGGGGTGCCTGGGCGGCGAATGGCAATGAAGGGCTCGCCGTTGCCCGCAACCTCGGCCAAGTCTTTGGCGTGTTCGCGACTTTCCATCCGGGCCCCAAGACAAGCGCGACGCCGCTCGACCACGACTATCTCAGTACCAATTCATCGAACATCCCCGGGATCGCGGCGGCCGAGACCATTCTCGCGCGGCTTGGGCCGCCGGTTTGGCCGTTTCCCGTCGATCATGCACTGGCGGAACGCGGCCGTGAGATCTTCAACAGGCCTGCCGCGCAAGGCGGATGCGTCGAATGTCATGGCGTGGCGGAAGGCGAGCCACGGCCGCCAAATGCCCATTCGTGGAGGACGGTGAGCTTGGACGCGGGCACCGACCTCCACCAATGGCAGATCGTGCTTCGCTCGGCACGGACGGGAATGCTGGAAGGTGCCACTGTGCCCGGTGTCGTCGGACCGTTGCAGGCAACCGATCTGTCGCTGAATATTTTGAAGGCCGCAGTCACCGGGACCATAGCGGAACTGCAGGCGGCGCAGGCCGCGGCTGCCCAAGCCGCTGCACCGGCTGCCGCCCCGCCGGAAGCCAAGGCGAAAGACGATCAAGCGAAGGCCGACGCGGCGAAAGGCGGCATGACCGCCCCGGACGCTACGGTGCCAATGACGCATGAGGACATGCAAAACACCATGCAGGTGCCGGACATGCCGCCGAAGGTGCAAAAGACGGCGGACGAAAAGCCTGCCGATCCAGCGGCGCACCCGCCGGGCACATTCGTCTACGAAGCGCGTGTTCTGCAAGGGATTTGGGCCGCCGCGCCTTATCTTCACAACGGATCGGTGCCGAGCCTCACCGAGCTTTTGAAGCCGGCCGGCCAGCGCGTCAAGAGCTTCAAGATCGGACCTGCCTATGACACGCAAGCGGTTGGTCTCGCGCCAGATCAGGCCGGCAATTTTACGCTCGTGACGACCGGTTGCGAGGATCGCATGTCGGGCAATAGCAATTGCGGACACGAGTACGGCACGCAATTGCCCGAGGATGAAAAGAAGGCGCTTCTCGAATATCTGAAGGTGCTCTGAGCATCGTCATTGCGAGCGAAGCGAAGCAATCCAGAGCAACCATTGTCTGGATTGCTTCGCTTCGCTCGCAATGACGGTTTAGCGATGGAGCCCTGCCTCGGCTCATTCGCTCGCACCGTGGCATCTCGCGGGCGTCGGCGCCTCCATCTCGCATTTGTAGGCCGGCAGGTGGGTAAACTCGGCGGGCGCGAATTTGGCGTTGACTGAGAAAGGCACTTGAAGTCCGGCCCTGCGCAGAGCTTCGCCAGCCATGCTGTTTGAATTCTGGCTGGTCGGCGAATAGGTCAGATGCATTTTGCCGATCGCGGCGTAGGTCTTCACGATGGTTGCCCATTTCGCCGAAAGGTCGGGGCCTTTCGTGACGAGTGCGTGCGGAAATTCTTTTCCCTCGAAGTCCTGCGTATAATAATCGTCCATCCGGCTCTTCATGAAGGGCGTGTTATTATGCGGATCGGAGACGAGCGTGCCGAAGTCGGAGGGTGCATTTTCCGACATGCTGAGGATGGCGCGCAGCGCGTTCGGCGGCGTCTGCTGCGTGGTTTGGATGGACGGTCCCGAACTCACGCCGAAACTCTGTCCGGCATTGTTCGTGTAAACGATCCCTATGTGATGCGCCAATCCGAGCCCGACCGTTTCGATGATCCGCGTCGCCTCGAGCGGAGAATAGTAGACGGTGATGGTTTCCATGAGTCTCCGCCCGCTACATCCCGCCGGCGCGGAGAAGGCCGCCGGCCTTCGTCAACACCATGTTGTTTTCGCTGCCGCCAGCGAAGTCGAAGTTGAGCACGACATAGACTTGCGTGAAGGCGCCATACATTAAGTTGAATCGTGCGACATACATTGTCGTGCCCGGGTGGTCCTGCATGCCTTGGAATTTTCGCAGGCTGCCCAAATCCTGCTCCTTGAGAACCTTTTGCGTCTCGGCAAAAGTTTGCCCAGCCGGAAAGTAAGGCGCGACGATCGACGTCACATCCACTTGAAAAATGCCTTCGCCCGCATCGTTCATGGAATGGATTTTGTTCATCAACGGCGCCGTCAGGGCGTCGCGCAGGGCTTTGGCCGGGGCGGCGTCGTTCGCGAGAACGATGTCGGCGGACGCTGCATGGGCGTGATGCGCCTGCACACCGCACGCCGGCATATCCGCGGCGAAAAGCGCGAATGCCAGAAAAGCCGTCAGCATATGCTCCTCCCGAGGCGTCGCGGATTCATGGCGCGGAACGCCGCCGCTTGAACAGGCTGTAGGAATACCTTCGCCTTAATATGCGATCGGCTCGCTTGTCGCGCGGTGTCTCTGTTCTGCTATCGTTTCGTTTTCCGACTGCGGTTCGTTACGGCCGGCGGCATCCGCTTGTAGAGGGCGTGCGTGGGCGATGCGTTTCGATTCGCCCAGCGGAGCAGTTCTGCGTCGCTGACAATCCTCATTTTCTGTGGCCCATGCGCCACAGACTTCGGAATTACGGTATCCAGCGGCGACGGTAAGACTGCACCGGCGCCTAAGACCATGCGCAAACCACAGCGATAACTAGGTGAAATTGCGTATCTTTTAGAATCGACACGCGGATCTTTAGTATTTGTTAACCGTCTTAGGACCGTCCAAGCCTCACCGAAACCATATTGTCTGCCTCGGCGAAGCGGGTATCACTTCCGCGTTTGACGAATTTACAATTTGTTCATCACGTTTGGGGCGGCAATGAAGAATTGGTTTGTGGGCGCGAGCGCGACACCGGGAAAGCCGGGCACGCGAGAGCAATTCTTCGAAACGACGCAGCTTGCCCGCAAGCAACTGCTGCTTGGCACGGCCTTGGCCGGCGTACTGTCACTCTCGACCCCGGCTTTCGCACAGTCCGTGGGTGGCAATGGCGGGATTAGCGGCCAGACTGGCGGCGGGACCACTGGGGGCAGTGGCGGAAGCTTGGCCAGCCCGACCGGCGGAAATGGCACGGTTGGCGGCGGCGGCGGCGGCGGCGGTCCTTCGGGCACGGGCGGCACAAGCGGCGGCACAGGCGGCGGTGGTGCCGGTGGCTCAGGGGATCCAGGCAGTGGAATTACCGGAGCCGGCGGCAACGGTGGCGCTGGCGGCCTTAACGGATTTACGGGCACGTCCTTGCCCGGGACGGCCAGCACCGGAAACAACGGTGCCGGTGGGGCCGGTGGGACGTCCAGCGGAACCCAATTCGGCGGTGGCGGTGGCGGCGGCGGTGCCGGTGGTTACGGCGCGGTGGTCACCAGCCCGAATCCCACAGACACCCTCACGGTAAACACGACAGGCGGCAACGGCGGAACGGGCGGCACTGGTGCGTTGGGCCCTGGCAACGTCGGGGGCAGCGGCGGTAGTGGTGGCGGCGGCGGAGCGGGCCTTTCTTATACTGGAACATCGTTGACCGTTAATTCCGGCGTGACGGTCCTTGGCGGTAACGGCAATACAGGCGGCAACGGCGGTAATGGCACCACCAACGCTGGTGGCGCCGGCGGCGCCGGCGGCGCCGGCGGCAACGGTATTGAAGGCAATAATTTCATCCTCAACAATTCAGGCACGATCCAGGGCGGCACTGGAGCCGCCGGGGGCACGGGCGGCACTGGCACTTCCACCGGCGCTACTGGCGCCACGGGGGCGGGCGGTGCGGGTGTGGTCGGTTCCGGTCTCACCATCGTCAATGCGGGCGCGATCAACGGGGCGGGCAGCGCCAATGCTATCACCTTCACCGGCGGTACCAACTCGCTGACGACGAATGGTGGCACTTACACCGGCAATATTGGTGTGACGGGCGGGCTCACCCTCAACCAGACTGCGGGTGCCGGTGCGGCGGGCAGCGCGACCTATTCTAATAGTTTCACCGGTCCGGGATCGCTTACGGTCACGACCGATGTTGGCAAATCGGTCACCTTAAGCGGTGTGAACTCTCACACCGGCGGCACGACGCTTACCGGCGGCGCATTGAACATTACCGGTGTGGGCACACTCGGCGCATCAACCGGGACGACCACTGTTTCAGGCGGCACCCTTGATCTTGGCACGACGACGCAAACGCAGGCGACGTTGAACCATTCCGCCGGCACGGTTCAAAACGGCACGATGAATGTCGGAACCTACCAGCTCACGGGCGGCACTTTGGCTTCGACCGCGACGGTCAATGCCTCGACCACATTCGACATGCAGAGCGGCACGGTCAACGGCGTGCTGGGCGGCGCCGGTACTCTGAATAAAACCACCGCCGGCACGGTCAATCTCACAGGTGCAAACACTTATTCCGGCGGCACAAATCTCTCGGCTGGCGTGTTGAATGTGGGCGGCTCAGGCACGCTCGGCGCTACAGCGGGTACGACCACGGTTTCGGGCGGCACGCTCGATTTGGGCACGACGACCCAAACGCAGGTGACGTTGAACCATTCCGCTGGCACGGTTCAGAACGGCACGATGAATGTCGGAACCTACCAGCTCACGGGCGGCACTTTGGCTTCGACCGCGACGGTCAATGCCTCGACCACATTCGACATGCAGAGTGGCACGGTCAATGGCGTGCTGGGCGGCGCGGGTGCCTTGAACAAAACGACCGCCGGTACGGTGAATCTTACGGGGGCGAACACTTATTCCGGCGGCACAAATCTCTCGGCGGGTGTCTTGAACATCACCGGTGCGGGCACGCTCGGCGCTACAACAGGTACGACCACGGTTTCGGGCGGCACGCTCGATTTGGGCGCGACGACGCAGACGCAGGCGACGTTGAACCACTCCGCCGGCACGATCCAGAACGGCACGATGAATGTCGGAACCTACCAGCTGACGGGCGGTACACTGGCCGCTGGCGCGACAGTGTCCGCGACCACTGCCTTCGACATGCAGGCGGGCACGGTGGCAGGCGTCTTGAGTGGCGCCGCCGCGCTGAGCAAGACGACAGCCGGCACCGTCACGCTTTCTGGCGCAAACAATTACACCGGCGGCACGAACGTTTCAGCCGGCACGCTCGCTCTCTCAGGTGCTGGCACGCTTGGTAACACCGCGAGCACGACGACTGTTTCGGGCACCGGTACTCTCGATCTGGGCACGACGGCACAGACACAGGCGACGTTGAACCAGTCGGGCGGCACGGTCCAGAACGGCACGATGAATGTCGGCACCTATCAGCTGACGGGCGGCACGCTGGCCGCTGGCGCGACGGTGTCCGCGACGACGACGCATGACATGCAAAGTGGCACGGTGAACGGCATACTTGCGGGCGCCGCTGCTTTAAACAAAACGACGGCTGGCACCGTCACGCTTTCCGGCGCAAACACCTATACTGGCGGCAGTAACGTCTCAGCTGGCACGCTTGCGCTGACAGGCGCCGGCACGCTCGGTGCCGCGGCGGGTACGACGACTGTTTCGGGCACCGGTACTCTCGATCTGGGCACGACGGCACAGACACAGGCGACGTTGAACCAATCAGGCGGCACGGTCCAGAACGGCACTATGAATGTCGGCACCTATCAGCTGACGGGCGGTACGCTGGCTGCTGGCGCGACGGTGTCCGCATCGACGACGCATGACATGCAAAGCGGCACGGTGAACGGCATACTTGCGGGCGCCGCTGCTTTAAACAAAACGACGGCTGGCACCGTCACACTTTCTGGCGCAAACACCTACACGGGTGCGACGACCGTGTCGGGCGGCACGTTGGATGTGGCGAGCGGCGGCTCGATTGCCGCGAGTTCGATGCTGACCAACAACAGCACGTTCCAGGTCGATGCAGGGGGCTCGGCGACCTTCACGGCCGTGGGCAGCACCAATACCGGCACCGTCACCGACTCAGGCACAATCTCATTCACCAATGATTTCACCAACAATGGTTTCGTTACGGTCAACTCCGGCGCCACGCTCAATGCCGGCAGCATCACCAACAATGGCACGATCACGAACTTCGGCACCGTCAACGACGATCTGACGAATACCGGCACGCTGAACAATTTCGGCACTTATAACGTCACCGGCACGCTCACCAACTCCGGCACCATCAATATGGTGAACGGCAGCCCCACGAATGTCGTCAACGTGACCGCCAATTATGTTGCGAGCGGCGCTTCGACCTTGAACGTCGATGCCACGCTCGTCAGCGGCGGCGCCGCCGATCAGCTTCGTGTCGCGGGTACGACGAGCGGCAATACGGTCATCAATCTGAACGACGTCGGTTCCAAGGGCTTTTTCACGACGCCGATTCCGATCGTGACGACGGGCGGCGGTGCCGGCACCTTCAGCCAAGGGTCGGGCTTCGGTTCGGCTGGCATCGTCAATTATTCGCTGCAGCATATCGGCAATAATTGGGACGTCGTCGCAACCCTGAACCCGGGCGCCGCGCCGGCCTTCGCGACGAGCATCGCGGCGTCGCTGGCGGCGGTGAACGTTGGCTTCTTCCAAAACGCCTCGGCCTTCATCTCGGCGCCGCCAGATCCCAAACCCAACCAATGGGGCGGCGGTCCGTGGATCCGCATCGCCGACGGCCGCAACGACGTGAACTCGGTCGGCACGACGCAAAATATCGGCGGCGCGACGACGTCGAATTCGCTGGTGCGCACCACCTTCAACGGCTTCCAGACCGGTATGGATCTCGGTCTCTTCAACGTCGAGAACACCGGATATAACCTGCATTTCGGCGTCACCGGCGGTCAGGTCATACTCGATGCGACCGAACTTCAAAGCGGCACCAATACGAACGAGGCCACCGTGCCCTTCGTCGGCGTTTACGGCGCTTTGACCGGACATAATTTCTTCGCCGACTTCCAGGTGCGCGAAGATTTCTACAATATGAAGGTGTCGAATCCGGTCGCCTTCCTCAGCCAGCAGAACCTCAATGGCAACGGCGTTTCGGCCAATGGTTCGATCGGCTATCGCTACGACGTGACGCGTCAGTTCTTCGTCGAACCCTCGGTGGCGGTTCTTTATTCGCACCTGAGCGTCCAGCAGCTGCGGGTCGGCATCGATCCGGCGGATAATGTGTACGGCACATTGAGCTTCAATCCGATCAACAGCCTGATCGGGCGCCTTGGCGTACGTGTGGGGACGAATTATTCGTTCGAGACGGTGGCGATCCAGCCGTTCCTGACGGGCAGCGTGTGGCGCGAGTTCGAAGGCGATACGACGACGACCTTCCAGGCAGCGGGGGGCTATGTGCCGATCACGGTGTCGCGCATCGGGACTTTCGAGCAGGTTGGACTCGGCGTCGCGGCACAGGTCCTGAACACGGGCCTCCTCGGCTTCGTGCGCGGCGATTATCGCTTCGGTCCGAATATCAACGGCTATGCCTTCAATGCCGGTATGCGCTACCAGTTCTAAGACCGGGCTTTGCCCGGTCGTCAGGGCGCGGTTTGTCAGGGACTCTTTCGGAACGCATCAAGGCTGAAGGCGCCGCCGCCGGCGGCTGCCATATAGAGAAAGACGAAGCAAAAAAGAATGGCCGCGTCGCCGCCGTTATTGGCCGGAAAGACATTATTCGGCGCATGATAGAGCCAGTAGGCGAAGGCCATTTCTCCTGAGAGGAGAAAAGCCACGGGGCGTGTGAAGAGCCCGAGCAAAAGCAAAACGCCGCCGAAAACTTCAAGGATCGCTGCGATCCAGAGGAGTGACAATACGGCCGGCGCCGGATGCGACGACGGTGGAAATCCAAACAGCTTCTGCGTTCCGTGTTCAATGAAGAGCAAAGCGGCGACAATGCGCAACAGACTGAGCAGGCGCGGCGCCCACACGATCATCAAATCTTTTTGAGTCATCGGCTCTCTCTTTTCTGAGGAGGTAAGGCGATCTTGCCTTCCCGCCGAGCATAGCCGAGCCGCCGCACGGTGAAAACGGCGCATGGACGCGCGTTCTGTGATAAAAGCCGCGCCAACCCTGTCCGTCAATCGCGAGACTAAATGCCGGCCATGAAACTCAATCCGCAGGATCTGGAAAAGGCGGTCGCCGTCACGCTGGGGCATTATAATCAGCATGCCGAGGAATTCTGGCGGGGCACCTGCGATCACGATGTCAGCCAGAACATCGACGCATTGCTGCGTGCCATCGAAGCGGCGCATCCGTTCAAAATTCTCGATTTCGGCTGCGGGCCCGGACGCGATCTCAAAGTTTTCGCCGAGCGCGGGCATCATGCGATCGGCCTTGAGGGCGCCGAGCATTTCGCCGCTATGGCGCGTGCTCATAGCGGATGCGACGTCTGGCACCAGGATTTCCTTCAGCTCAGCTTGCCGGACTCCCATTTCGATGGTGTTTTCGCCAATGCCTCATTGTTTCATGTTCCGAGCCAGGAGCTGCCGCGCGTTTTGAAGCAATTGCAGGCAACGTTGAAGCCGGGCGGCATTTTGTTTTCGTCGAACCCGCGCGGGCAAAACCAGGAAGGCTGGATCGCCGGGCGCTATGGCGCCTATCACGATCTTGACGCTTGGCGGACCTATATGACGGCGGCTGGTTTCACCGAGCGCGGGCATTATTATCGCCCGGACGGCGTACCGCGCGAGCAGCAGCCGTGGCTTGCAAGCGTTTGGCGCAAAGATCCTGCGTGAGGGGCGAGGCGTGGCGGACAATAAAGTGCAGCGCGAGGGATTCCAGCATGATGATTATGTCATGGTGCCGAATTCCTATGGACCGCGCCGCGATTTCAGGATCACGGTCGGTCTGCGCGAGGGGTGGGACGCGGAAGGCCGGGTCTATGATATTTCCGAGGCCGTGCGCACCGCGCATGCCTGGATGCGACGGCGCGTCAGCGCCGGCCTGCCGGCGCTCTCCGGCATGTTCACGCGCGCCGAAGTGACCTACGCTTGGCCGCGCGAAGACGGAACCGTCGGCTCCGACCGTGAGCCGGTGGCCGTCTTTACCGGCGAGGCCGTGCATGCCTATCTCGGACATTTATCCGATAAGGATGTCGAAGACATGCTGAACGAGCTGGCGATCGAACTGGGCGCCGCCTTGGGCCAGGAGAGGCTTTACGTCTCGTTTTGTGAGCAGACCTGGATTCTCGACGCTAGCGAGCAAAAGGGCTGAGCTGGCGCAGACGCCTGCGCTTCGACGTTTGGCGGAGCTTGCAGGAAAGCCGAAACTGGCCGATGCTCGCTTTCTAGAGACCTCCTCGTCAGGCAAAAACCGGCAATGGATCAGATCTTGGAATCCGCGCCAAGGGGTGAGGGGACCGACGCCGATACGATTTTGCGGACGGATGGACTGACGAAAGAGTTCAAAGGCTTTAAGGCCGTCGATGGGGTCCGGCTGAACATAAAGCGTGGCAAGATCCACGCTTTGATCGGGCCGAACGGCGCCGGTAAGACGACTTGCTTCAACCTCTTGACCAAATTCCTGACACCGTCGGCAGGCACGATCCTTTATAATGGCCGCAATATTTCCGGCATGCACCCGGCGGATGTCGCGAGGCTTGGTCTGGTGCGCTCGTTTCAGATCTCCGCCGTATTCCCGCACCTGTCGGTCCTCGAAAACATAAGGCTGGCGCTGCAAAAGAGATCCGGCCACTCCTATGCTTTTTGGCGGCCGCAAAAGGTACTGGATCATCTCAACGGTGAAGCCGCGGCGCTCGCCGAACGGGTCGATCTCGCGCATCTCCTCGACACGCCCGCGGCGGAATTATCCTATGGCCGCAAGCGCGCGCTCGAAATCGCAACGACACTCGCGCTCGACCCCGAGATGATGCTGCTCGATGAGCCTATGGCCGGCATGGGCCATGAAGATATCAGCCGCATTGCCGAGCTGATCCGCGACATCGGCAAGACAAGAACCATTTTGATGGTCGAGCATAATCTCTCGGTGGTCGCCTCGCTTTGCCATCGCATCACCGTGCTCGCGCGCGGCAAGGTGCTGGCGGAGGGCGATTACGCCACGGTATCTGCCGACCCCCGCGTGGTCGAAGCCTATATCGGCGGCGGCCATGCCTGAGGTCTCGCCCGTACAAGCATCGGTCGCAAAGCCTGTACTCTGCGTGCGCGGCCTCGAGGCATGGTACGGCGAGTCGCATGTTCTGCACGGCATGGATTTCGAGGTGCGGGAAGGCGAGGTCGTTACGCTTCTCGGCCGCAATGGCGCCGGCAAGACCACCACGATGAAGGCGCTGATCGGCATCATGGGCAAGCGCCGGGGATCGGTGGTCTTCGACGGGCATGAGACCATCAAGCTCTCCTCGCAAGCCATCGCGCGTCTGGGTCTCGGCTATTGCCCGGAGGAACGCGGCATCTTCTCGTCTCTTTCGGTCGGAGAAAACCTGATGCTGCCGCCGCGGGTGAAGCCGGGCGGCCTGACGGTTGAGGAGATCTTCGCGCTTTTTCCAAATCTCAAAGAGCGGATTGCCAGCCAAGGCACCAAGCTGTCCGGTGGCGAGCAGCAAATGCTGGCGATCGGACGCATTCTGCGCACCGGCGCGCATCTGCTTTTGCTGGATGAGCCGAACGAAGGCCTGGCGCCGGTGATCATCGAACAGATCGGCCGGACCATCGCCCAACTGAAACAGAAGGGCTTTACCATTATCCTCGTCGAGCAGGACTTTCACTTCGCGTCGAAAGTAGCGGACCGGCACTATATCGTCGAGCAGGGGAGGGTGATCGACATGATGCCGAATGCCGATCTTTTGGCGAATGGCTCCAAGCTGCAAGCCTATCTCGGCGTATAAAAGCAAATCGAGGATCCGAAGAGGTCCGAAGAAAAATTGAAAGGGGAGGACAGCATGAGGCTCAAACACTTATTGCTTGTTGCGGCGTGCGTCGGGGCGGGTTCAGGCGTCGCGCGGGCCGAGATCGCGGTGAAGCTCGGCGTGCTCAACGATCGCTCCGGCGTCTATGCCGATTTCGCGGGCGAGGGTTCGGTCGTCGCCGCGCAGATGGCCGTCGATGACTTCAAGGCGGCGGAGAAAGGGATCAAGGTCCAGATCGTTTCGGGCGACCATCAAAACAAGCCCGACGTCGGCGCGGGCATCGCCCGGCAATGGTATGATCAGGATGGCGTCGACGTGATTTTGGATGTGCCGACCTCTTCCGTGGCTCTGGCGGTCAGCCAGATCACGAAGGAAAAGAACAAGATCTTCATCGTGTCCGGCGCGGGCTCGACCGAACTGACCGGGGCGCAATGCACGCCCAATACGATCCACTGGACCTATGACACTTTCGCGCTTGCCAAAGGCACGGGCGGCGCCATGGTGAAACGCGGCGGCAACACCTGGTTTTTCATCACCGCCGATTACGCCTTCGGCAAGACGCTTGAAGCCGATACGACCCAGATCGTCAAAGCGGCGGGCGGCAAGGTGCTGGGCTCCGTCAAATCGCCGTTTCCATCGAGCGATTTTTCCTCCTTCCTGATTCAGGCGCAAGCCTCAGGCGCCAAAGTCATCGGCCTTGCCAATGCCGGCGGCGATACGTCGAACTCGATCAAGCAGGCGTCGGAATTCGGCATCACGCAAGGCGGACAGAGCCTCGCCGGTCTGCTCGTCTTCCTAAGCGATGTGCATGCGATCGGCCTGCCGGTGGCGCAGGGGCTGGTGCTGACGGAAGCCTTTTATTGGGACCTGAACGACAATACCCGCGCGTGGTCGAAGCGCTTCGCCGCGAAATATGGCGGTAAGGAACCGACCATGGTGCATGCTGGCGTCTATGCCGCCGTGCTGCATTATCTGAAGGCGGTGGAGGCCCTGCAAAGCAAGGACACGGCGCTGGTGATGGCCAAGATGAAGGCGGTGCCGACCGACGATCCGCTCTTCGGCAAGGGTGAGATCCGCGCCGACGGCCGCACCATCCACAATATGTATTTGTTCCAGGTTAAGAAGCCGGAGGAATCGAAAGGCCCCTGGGACTATTACACGCTGCTTGAAACCATCCCTGGAGCAGAGGCTTTCAGGCCGCTGTCCGAGAGCGCCTGTCCGCTGGTGAAGTAGCCTCAATAGAGCGTGATCGCTTTGGCTGAATCGTTATCACGCTCTTTGCGTTTGTTTAAACGCATGATCTTATCCAGAAAGTCTGCAACTTTTCGGGATCATGCTCTGAAGGTGCCGCTATGACCGCGATGGTGTTCGGCGTTCCGCTCCAGGCCTTGCTGGGTCAGCTCCTGCTGGGCCTCATCAACGGCTCCTTCTATGCCATTTTGAGCCTCGGCCTCGCGGTCATCTTCGGTCTTCTCAACATCATCAATTTCGCCCATGGCGCGCAATATATGATGGGCGCCTTCGCGGCATGGATGCTGTTGAATTATGCCGGCGTCGGCTTCTGGTGGGCGCTGATCCTGGCGCCGCTCGCAGTCGGCCTCTTCGGGATCATCATCGAACGTCTGTTCATTTCGCGTCTCTATCGGCTCGATCCGCTCTACGGGCTGCTGCTCACCTTCGGTCTTGCGCTCATCATCCAGGGCCTGTTTCGCAACTATTACGGCGTTTCCGGACTGCCCTATGCGATACCGCCGGAGCTCTCGGGCGGCTGGAATCTCGGTTTCATGTTCCTGCCGAAATACCGCGCTTTCGTCGTCGTTCTGTCGGCCTTTGTCTGCCTTGCGACCTGGCTGATCATCGAAAAGACCAAGCTCGGCGCCTATTTGCGCGCCGCCACCGAAAACCCGACGCTCGTCCAGGCTTTCGGCGTCAACGTGCCTTTGTTGCTGACGCTGACTTATGGATTTGGCGTAGCGCTCGCGGCCTTCGCCGGCGTGCTTGCGGCGCCGATCTATTCGGTGAACCCAATCATGGGCGCCGACATCATCATTGTCGTTTTTGCCATTGTCGTGATCGGCGGGATGGGATCGATCTTCGGGGCCGTGCTGACCGGCTTCGGTCTCGGGCTGATCGAAGGCCTGACCAAGGTCTTCTATCCCGAGGCAGCTTCGACGGTGATCTTCTTCATCATGATCCTCGTCCTATTGTTCAAGCCCGCCGGCCTCTTCGGGAGAGCCGCATGAGCGTCGATGCGGCGCTGTCGCAATCCGCCGCCGCTCCCGCGGCTTCGCGCGATTGGATGATCTTTCTGTTCATCGTCGCTGCTCTCTGCATCGCGCCTTTCGTCGCCTATCCGGTTTTCGTGATGAAAGTTTTGTGCTTCGGGCTCTTCGCTTGCGCCTTTAATCTTCTGCTCGGCTATGGCGGGCTTTTGTCTTTCGGGCATGCCGCCTATTTCGGTACGGCAAGCTATGTCTGCGCCTATGCGGCCAAGTCCTGGCACCTGACGCCGGAGCTTGCCATTGTGCTCGGCACATTGGCAGCTGGCTTGCTTGGCCTCGTCTTCGGCGCGCTGGCGATCCGCAGGCAGGGCATTTATTTTGCGATGATCACGCTGGCGCTGGCGCAGATGGTCTATTTTTTCTCGTTGCAGGCGCCCTTTACCGGCGGCGAAGACGGCATCCAATCCGTGCCGCGCGGCAAGCTCTTCGGGCTCGTCGATCTTACGAACGACCGCGCGCTTTATGTTCTGGTCGCGGTGATCTTTCTGGCCGGGCTCTTTGCGATCAACCGCATCATCCATTCGCCCTTCGGGCAGGTGATGAAAGCGATACGGGAGAACGAACCCCGCGCGGTCTCGCTCGGCTATCAGACGGAGCGTTTCAAGCTGATCCTCTTTACGCTCTCCGCGACGCTCGCGGGCCTGGCCGGCGCAACCAAGGCGCTTGTGTTTCAGCTTGCCTCGCTGACGGACGTTCATTGGGCGATGTCGGGCGAAGTGATTCTGATGACGCTTGTCGGCGGGCTTGGCACCATCTTCGGTCCGATCATCGGCGCGCTTCTTGTCGAGACGATGGAGACCTATCTGGCCTCGCTCGGCGGCTGGGTGACCATCGTTGAGGGGGCGATCTTCGTCATCTGCGTTTTGCTTTTCCGCGACGGCATCGCAGGCGTCTTCGATCGCGTCTGGAAACGGCGGCCGGTGCGCGCGGACGGCAATCCCAGTTGAACACTTCCGTTCGGTCTGGTTTGCGCCGAAAGTGGTTCGGTCGCTTTGCGAGTGCGATAATGCAATTGCCGACATTCGTCGGCATCATTCATCGAGCCGGTGCAAAAGAAATTTTTCAATGCGAGTAGAACACAGGAAGGCTCGCATCGCTCAACATTGAACTCGTCACCCCGCCTAAAATGAATTGCAAGAAACGGGAATGAGCATAAGCACCCATTACCAAAAGGTCGGGTGTAACTGTGGCAAGGTGATCGCGCAGTGTTCTTCCAGCATCGCCGAACTCGATTTGCAATTCGGTGAGCTTCGGCACCTTACAGTGACGGGCGAGATGCTGTGCGAGATCAGCGCCAGCCATACTCTTGTTGGCATCGGGGCCAATGCAAACGATCTCGACCTCGTCTGCCTTGGCGAGCAAAGACATCGCATCTCCGATCGCGCGCGCCGCGTACTGACCACCATCCCATGCGACGACAATCCGACGAAAGACGGGGCCCCGCGTCCAGTCCGGCGGCACGACCAGGACCGGGCGGCCAGAGCCGAAGAGAATAGCCTCGATAATGCCCTGTTCAGACGACAATAGAGCTGTAGGCCTGGGCAGAATAATGAGATCGCTCAGCCGCGCGCCAGCAACGAAATTGTCCCGGATTTGGATATAGGGCTGCTGCACAATATTGCAGTCGATCGTTACGCCTGCGAGGCGCGCCGACACTTCGATCCGATCGCGTTCAGCGGTGGCCTTGTTGAGTCTCCTTTCATTCACCTCATCAATGACGGCGTGGACCAGGGGAAGCAGCCGCGCGCTCGGCAAATCCAGGATGGGTACGGCCAATTGTGCCGTTACATGTGCCTTTTCGCGGTCGCAGAAGGATAGCGCGTAATCGGCGACCACTTGCGAAAGCGGCTCATCGTCGACGACGAGGCACAGCTGAATAGTTCGATATGCCATGAGATCCTCCAAACGCGGACCAAAGCATCCGCGTCAGATCGCCGGGCCGCCTTGCTGCAGATCAATCATTCGATATGTCGATCCATTACGGAAACGCTTCTTTATCTTTCCTTGCCATCTTGAGCGTTGCACCAGTGCCTCAAATGCTCCAGCATGTGCAAGATGTTACGCCGGACCGGCGGGATGTCCCTGCCAATCAGCAAAGCGCCAAGCGGCAGCATCCAAAAACCGAGAAGCGGGAGAAAGCCGAACAGGCCTCCTGCGATGAACGCGCATCCAAGGAGGATGCGCAGCCATTTTGCCCGCGGGTGGATCAACCAAAGATATGAGCGACGAACCCAGTGGGGCAGCGAACGCAGGAAACGGCCCAGTTGAGGATCGCGCTTCATGAGCCTCCATGGCGGTTCGTGTGGTGAGGATCACGCAACGCATCGACCTCCATATGGGCACGCTGGCATATATACGAACCTCGGCTCGCCCCTGCCAAGGCCGCGCGCAATATGAGCCGCTTGATTGGTATCAAAACAGGTAAGGTGTCATCCGCAGTAAGAGTCGCGCGCCGCCGCCTTCAGTTTGGGCATGTTGCTTTCAGTGGGGTGCATTATGCTCGCGTCGCCTTGGTTTAGACTTTTGATCGCTCTGGCTATCGGCCTACTCATCGGGCTGGAACGCGAGCGCAGCAAAGGCGAGGGACCGCATCGGCGTCCGGCGGGGATTCGGACCTTTGGGCTCACTGCCTTGTTGGGCGCTGTCGCCGTGCATGTCGGAGGCACATGGCTTCTCGCCATCGTCACGGGCGCCGTTGCGATATTGGCAGCTTTGTCCTACGGGCGCGAAGATCGCGGCGACCCGGGATTGACCACGGCCATCGGCCTTTTGGCCACGCCTCTTCTTGGCGGCCTTGCCATGTCGGATCCGCCGCTGGCATCGGCGCTGGGAGTCACGGTCGCCGTCGTGTTTGCCGCGAAAGCGCCGCTCCATCAATTCGTAAGGGGCGTATTGACGGATAATGAGATGAACGACGGATTCATTTTCGCCGTCGTTACGCTCGTGATTTGGCCGCAACTGCCCGATAGCTATATGGGGCCGCTCAATTCGCTGAACCCGCATAGCTTGTGGTTACTTGTTGTCTTGGTGACGGCGATCGGCGCTGGCGGTCACATCGCGATTCGTGCCTTTGGAGCGAGGTACGGGTTGCCGATTGCGGGTCTCGCGTCCGGCTTTGTCTCTAGCACGGCCACAATCGGCGCGATGGCCAACCGCGCGGCAAAGGAAATAGCAGTGATGGCAGCGGCGGTTGCCGGCGCGGCTCTTTCGACGGTCGCGACCTTCGTGCAAATGATCCTGTTGCTCTTGGCCACGAGTACGCCGGTGCTGCGCGTCATGGCCCCGGCGCTGATTGCAGGCGGCTTAGCCGCTGCACTTTATGCGCTTGCCTTTACCTTGCGTTCGCTGCGATCGAGCGAGGTTCCGACCGCCGAGGGCGGGGGCCGTGCCTTTAGCGCCGCCGCCGCCCTTGGGCTTGCGGCAACATTGGCCGTGATGCTGGTTGCAACCGCCTATTTGAAAACCTGGTTCGGCGAAGCCGGAATCGTCATAGGTGCGGCCGTTTCGGGCCTGGTCGATACCCATTCCGCCGCGATCTCCGTCGCGTCGCTGGTCGCCTCGGGGCAACTTGGCCCCGAGGCCGCCATCTTGCCGATCTTAGCCGCCATGAGCAGCAATGCGCTGATGAAGATCGTCGTAGCGATCAGCGCCGGATCTCGCGGCTTCGTTCTGCGCCTTGTGCCTGGTCTTATTCTCTCGATCGCGGCGGCCTGGGTCGTGGCGATCGCGATTGGTTTCAAATAAGCTGCCTGTCCGGTGCTGCACCCATAAATCAGAGCGACGCCGGTTTGCGCGTGAGCATCCACGCACGTGCCCGTATCCAGCTCATGACCAGTTGAAATACATCGATGACGATCACGCTGGCAACGGCCGCGCCCGTCGCTTCGGCAAGATGGGTGATGCTCAGCGGCGCGAAAGCGAAAATCTCACGCAGTTGCGGAATAGATAAGGAAAGAACAAGTGCCAGCAAGGTTATGCAGACAACGAAAGCAAGCGGCTTGTTCGGTCGAAACGCCGTAAGAAAGACGCTTCTGCTGGCCGAGCGGTTGGTCATGACAAGACCGAGGTTTCCCAGCACCAAAGTGACAAAGGCCATGGCACGCGCGACCTGATCGCCGTGGAGATCGCGGATTCCAATCAGGAAGACAGCGAGCGCCGCGGCGAGCACCACGCCACCCTGTAACAGGCCGCGAAATAGCAGAGAGCGGTCGAACAGCGGCTCTTTGGGATTTCTTGGCGGGCGCGCCATGACATCTTTCTCTTCGGGCTCTGCCTCGAACACGATCGAGGAGACTGGGTCGATGATGAGCTCAAGAAAAACCACGTGGATCGGCCCCAATAAGAGAGGCAGGCCGAAAAGCACCGGCAGGAGCGACATGCCGGCGATCGGCACGTGAACGGCGAGGATATAGCCAAACGCCTTCCGGAGATTGTCATCGATCCTTCGGCCTAGGCGGATAGCAGTGACCAAGTTGGTGAAATCATCGTCGAGCAGGACCAAGGCGGCCGCTTCGCGGGCGACATCCGTGCCGCGGCCACCCATTGCGACACCGATATGAGCGGCTTTCAGCGATGGCGCATCGTTCACGCCATCCCCCGTCATCACGACCACATCGCCATTGGCGACGAAGGCCTGGACGAGACGAAGCTTCTGTTCAGGCATGATGCGTGCAAAGACGGACGTGTTTTCGAGGCTCCTGCGTAAAGGTTCATCGGCGAGTTCGGCAAGCTCCTGTCCCGTGATGACATTGCCGGTTGCAATGCCTGCCTGATGAGCGATCGCACATGCTGTGGTCGGATGGTCTCCCGTGATCATCACGACTCGAATGCCTGCGGCGGCGCAGGCGGCCACGGCGTCGGGGACGCCAGGCCTCAGCGGATCGGCTAGGCCGACCAATCCGACGAAAGTAAAATCGAAGCCGTGCTGCTCTGCCGGCCAGGCGGAGCCAGAGAACTGCGCTTCGGCGATCGCAAGCACGCGCAAGCCTCCGGCGGCCAAAGCGGCGATGTCCTGCCGGATCTTATCGAGCGTGTCGCCACTCACATGGCACAGGTCGGCGACCGCCTCGGGAGCGCCCTTGGCGGCTATGATATAGTCTCCTCCGCCGGCGGCTTTCCACACCTGGGACATCGCAAGCAGATCGTGTGAGAAAGCATAATCACGGACGAGGGCAAAGTCTGAGTGCAGATGTTCCGTATGGGCGAGATAGTGCTGACCTAGATCGTGAAAGGCCCGCTCCATCGGATCGAACGGATCGGGCCGGCTCGCAAGGATGGCGAACTCGACCAGACGATGAAAGCGTTCAGGGAGTTCGGCGACCGAGGTGCCGGTAACCGAGAAATGCTCGTTGCCGCTCACAAGCTTTGCAACGCTCATTCGATTCTGCGTAAGCGTTCCAGTCTTGTCGGCGCATAGAACCGTTGCCGCCCCAAGCGCCTCGACCGCCGCCGATCGCCGCGCCAATACGTGGCTCTTGGCAATTCGCCAAGCACCCATGATGAGGAAAATAGTCAAAACGAGCGGAAATTCTTCAGGAAGCGTCGCCATCGCAAGGGTGATCCCGGCGAGAACGGCCTTCACCCAGGTGCCATGCAGAATCCCGTAAACGACGGTGAGCAGGATGGCGCTGCCTAGGCCGGCCGCGGCGAACAGGCGGACCAGTCTGCCGGTCTGTTCGTGAAGCGGCGAGGCGGCAGTCTCGAGCGTGGCGAGCGATCGGCCGATCCGTCCCATTTCCGTACGCGGACCAGTCGCCACGACATGCGCCGTGCCTTCGCCACGAACGACCAGGCTGCCAGACCATATATTGCGGCTGTCATTTCCGCCTGGCCGCGCATCCTCCGCCGTCCCCATGCCTGCGATTTTTCGAACCGGAATGGATTCCCCGGTAAGAAGCGATTCATCCACTTCGAGATTGACAGCCTCGATGAGCGCGGCGTCGGCCGGGACACGATCCCCTTCCGAGACGATGACGATATCGCCGATAACCAAATCATGGGCTGAAACGCGTTGGCGCCGACCGTCGCGCAGCACAAGGGCGCGTGGCGCCGAGAGATCCTTGAGGGCGGCGAGCGCCTTTTCCGTCCGGCTTTCCTGAACGACGACAAGGACAACATTAAGGACTGCGAAAGCAAGCAGGATCAAGGCTTCAGCAAGATCGCCGAGCACCAGATAGATCACGCCCGCGGCGAGGAGAAGCTGCAGCATGGGTTCGCGAATGACATCGAGAACGATGCGCGCCAAGTCGCGGCTTTTTTCTTGAGGCAGACTATTGGGACCGTCATGCTGCAGCCGCAAGATGGCTTCGCTGGCGGATAAGCCCGAGACGGCCGGAATGGTAAGCGCAGCTGACTCGTCCATTTGATTCATCGCGCGCTCATTGTTGAGATTTGGCTCGGGAGATCCGGCAAAGGGGGCAGCTCGAAGTACCTGTGCTCGTGTCCTTTAAAAAAATCGTGCGGTGGCGCTCCATGCATCTTAATTGTAATCAAGCAACCGCGATGAGCGTCCAATTCAAGTGGGCTGGCTCCATGCTTAATGAGCCATTATAGCTGCTCAACGCGACACAAGAACCGGCAAGCTGGTATTCGCCAATACCTTTTGTGTCACGCTTCCCAAGACAAGAGATGCGAGCCCGCCGCGGCCGTGCGACCCCATCACGATAATATCGCATCCCTCCGCCGCAGCGGCGTCCAGTATGGCTCGAAACGGCGCTTCATGGGCAATGCTTTGGGTCTTGCAGGGAACATTGGCTTGCCGAGCCATCTCGGTGACTTCTGTCAGGATCTCACCCGAACGTTTCTGAAGCGCTTGTTCCGCATGGCGGACCTCGACTTCAGAGAACAGATAGGCAGGGAATTCCATCTCGACCGTTAGCGCGACAAGTTCGGCCCCTAATGATGAGGCGAGTTTCACGGCCAGCGCTGCCGCACCAGCGGCAAATGAGGAACCATCCGTGGCGATCAAAATGCGCTGGAACATCTCGGACTTTCTCCTTCTTCCCACTTCTTATCGCACACCTGTCCAAGCCCATTGATACACGTCAAGGAAGCAAGGCTCTAGGGACGCCGATGATTTGTGCCGGCGCATGATGGCGGGTAAGGATAACGAGCGTTAATCACGACATGGCAGGCATAGGTCCGGCAATCGGTTTTGAAGCAACCGGGCAGGTGGCGCTCGATACTCTTTTGATCGGGCCGTTTCGCTGTTCTATCCCACCGCATCCGACGCCATGCTCTCGGCCATGACGCGGAGGGCGGCGGCGCGATAATCCTCGCGCCTTTCCTCAATGTTTTGAACCGGCGTTTCGCGATGATCGTTCGGCGGCCGGCTCCGGCCATAGACCGCGCCATCGCCCTGCTTATAGCTCGCGATGATGTTCAATAGCGACCGGCGCAAGGCCTTCCTGCCGGTCGAGCCGAAGATGCCGCCGCCGATCATCGAGACATGGGTGATATCGGGTGCTGCATGCAATGTCGTTTCGCTGAAGCGGATGATGGCGCCGCCGGGGGCCGCGACCACGCCCGGATCGATATATTGCTTTTTGAAATCGTCAGCCGATGCCGCGAGCTTCGGGCGGCTGATGCGCTTGCCCATGACGGAGGCCGAATAGAATTCCGTGCCGAGCGCGTTCGGGTCCGCGCCTTCCGCCGGATCGATCGCGGTCACGACATAGATCACCATCTTGCCTTCGGTCGCATGACGATGAATGCGGTCGAAGAGAAGATGATCGCCGGCTTCGTAATTGGTGCGGAAGAATTGCAGGCTGATCTGGCACTGATCGGCGACCGTCGTACCGGCGTGATGATAGAAATCGTCGATGATCAGCGCCGTGGTCGGCAGAAGATGCGGCAGATTGCTCGGCACGCAGATCGTGTTCGTGCCCTGCGCCTTAATCTCGAAGGCTCCGACATTGTAATCGTCGCCGCAGGCAAAATCCCGAAGGTTTGGCACGATGCCGACAAGCTCGGGGAGATCGCGGTCCTGATCGAGAAAGGCTTGTGGCGTCGCGGCCGTTGCCACCGGGCTCGGGGCGCGATCGGCGAGCGGACGCGGGTAAAGGATCAGGCCGTCTTTGGAGAGATCTGCGAATTCGAGTTTCATCAGTATGTCCGGGGCGGTTGGCTGCCGGTCAGGGCGAGAGCGCGCCTGAGAGTGGAACTGGGCTTGGTATCTTAACTATAGGAAACTTCTCCCAGCAAGTCTTGAGCCTCTGTAATTCATTAAAAATCAACGTGTTGCTGGTGTACTGCCGTATCGGCATAGGTCTTTTGTCCAATTAACGCGCATTTTAACGAATCTTCATACGTTTCGTCCTCATTCTGAAAACATCCTTTGATCTCAAGCCTGCGCACAAAGGAAGAATTTATGGGCATCCAACGTTTCGAACATCCCGTGCGTATTTTGGCTCTAGCGCCGGCGCCGGGCGTGACCGCGCCAGCCGAGTTCAAGGCCGCGCTCATGCCGAGCCTGGGTGGCATCACGCTTCTGCGGCTCCAGCTTTTCGGACATTATTCACTCGCCGACGGGAAGCTGCACTCCTGCCGGACGTTGCAGATCGATCCCAATCAGATTGCTCTGTCCTGCGAGGTGGCAGGCCATCTCGGCGATCGCATTGACCTCAATCTCGATCTTCTGGGCGAGCTGCATGGGGTCATCACGGGCTTGATGGCGGCGGGATTGCGTATCGATGTCGGCGACGCCTATCAAGATCGCATCGCGCAAAAGCTGGCTTGGTTCAAAGCCTGTTTGGGCCAGGGCGCGAGCGATCTGGACTTTGCGTCCTTCAAGGAAAGACGGGCGCAGCGCATCGTGCCAAAGCAAACAACCTGCCAGTTCATGGATGCCGAAGGCACCGTGCAAACGGCACGAATCATCAATATTTCGACGTCGGGCCTCGCGCTTTGCAGCCCGTACCGGCCGCCGGTCGGCGCCCCCATTGTCCTTGACGGAGGTAAAGGGCGGCGCGGTCTGACCGTGCGCTGTTTCGAAGACGGATTTGCAATCGCCTTCCTCGAGCCGATTCCCGCCGCGGAATTCGGTCCCCACATGGTCATTTAAGATCAGGACTCAATCATCTATCCGCCATTGCGAGGAGCTTCGCTCCGGCCGCAATGACCCTGGAGCGACCGAAAAGATGGAAGCCTGCGCCGCGATCGGCTAAAACCTCAACCCGCTTCACCTAAAAGGCTCGGTACGGGGCAGGTCAAACTGATGCAGGTTCGCGCGGATTTTTCACGCAAGGAAGTGGTTCGTCCCGGTGAGGCCGAATGGGTGGCTTCGCCGCAAAAGGGCGTTGACCGCTTGATGCTCGACCGGATCGGCGATGAGATCGCGCGCGCGACCACGCTTGTGCGCTTTGAGCCGGGCAGCTTTTTCCCGCATCATGTGCATGGCGGCGGCGAAGAGGTCTTCGTCGTTGATGGGCTTTTCGAGGACGAGCACGGACGCTATCCCGAGGGCACTTATCTTCGCGATCCGATCGGCACCTCGCATAGCCCCTTCACTAAGCACGGCTGCCTGCTCTTCGTAAAGCTTTGGCAGTTCTCGCCGAAAGACGTCGCGAGGGTCGTTATCGAAACGAAGCCCGGCGACTGGATGCGCGCGGGCCGCGATGGAATGGCGGTGCTGCCTCTCCACGATTTCGAAGGCGAATCGACCTATCTCATCCGCCTGGCGCCGGGCCTGCAATTGGAGCGCAATATGCATCCGGCCGGCGAGGAAATCCTCGTCCTCGACGGCACCTTCAGCGACGAGCATGGAGACTATCCGGCAGGCACTTGGATCAGAGATCCGGCAGGCAGCGAACATACGCCTTATTCGGTCTCAGGCTGCACTCTGTTCGTCAAAGCGGGGCATCTGCCGAAGATCTGATTACGCTGCGCGGTAGTTGGAGAATTTCCAACTGGTTTTATGACAGCCGGCAGCTTTGGTCATCTCACTGTCATTCGAACACCCTAGAGCGAGCACGATAGCTCCTTCTTGCGTTTCGAATGCGCTTTCACAGCTCGTTTCAACGCATTTCCGATTGTCTTCCGACAGTTGGAACGTGCGGACATGCGCAACGCGCATAAGAAGGAGCATTGTTTGGACGAGGGGAAAGCGATTGGTCGACAGTGTGAATGTGATGCGGCGGACAACGGCCGCGGGACTGAGCGCAGCTGTCCATCGCAACAAGAGTCTGTCGCAGGCGGGTGTTCTCGAACGTCTTTTCACTTTCGCCTTCAGAGGGCTGGTCTATCCGCAGATTTGGGAAGATCCGGCCGTCGACATGGAGGCCTTGGCGTTGCGCCCCAGCGATCATCTCGTCACGATCGCGTCAGGCGGCTGCAATGTTTTGAGCTATCTCGTCGACGGGCCGGCGAAGATCACCGCCATTGATCTCAACGGCGCTCACATCGCACTCAACCGGCTGAAACTTTGCGCGGCAAAACATCTGCCGGATTACGAGAGCTTCTTTCTCTTCTTCGGCCGCGCCGACCGGCCTGAAAATATCGCAGCCTACGACCGGTTCATCCGCCCGAATCTCGATGCCGCGTCGCGCGCCTATTGGGACGGCCGGATGATCATGGGCTCGCGGCGCATCGCGCATTTTTCCAAAAACTTCTATCGTTATGGCTTGCTCGGCAATTTCATCGGCGTCACGCATGCCTTGGCGAGCCTCTACGGCTGCGATCTGAAGGCATTGTTGAAGGCGCGCTCGCGCGACGAACAGCACGAATTGTTTGAACAGGTGATCGCGCCTCTCTTTGAAAAGAGCTTCATCCGCTGGCTGATCGGGCGCCCTGCCTCGCTTTACGGGCTGGGGATTCCGCCGTCACAATATAGGGCCTTGGCGCGTGACGGCGATGGCGACATGGTCGCGGTTCTGCGCGAGCGGACGCGCCGCTTGGCCTGCGACTTCGACCTTTCGACGAATTATTTCGCTTGGCAGGCCTTGGCGCGTGGCTATGAGAATAAGCCGGATCCGGCAACCCCGCCTTACCTCGAACGCGTCCATTTCGAGGCGTTGCGTGGACGTTGCGACCGCGTTGATGTCCGCCACGCATCCATGATCGATTATTTGCAATGCTGCGGCAAAGATACGCTTGATGCCTATGTCCTGCTCGATGCGCAGGATTGGATGACGGACGACGATCTGACGGAACTGTGGAGCGAGATCACGCGCACCGCGCGTCCCGGTGCGCGGGTCATTTTCCGTACCGCCGCCGATGAGAGACTTCTACCCGGCCGCGTGCCGGCCGACATCCTCTCGCATTGGACCTATGATGCGGCGCGCTGCCGCACGTTCACGCGGCAGGACCGTTCGTCGATCTATGGCGGCTTCCATCTTTACGTCAAAGCATGATCCCGAAAAGTTGCAGACTTTTCGGATTAAGATCATGCGTCAGAACTTTACGCCGAGCATGATCTCGAAAAGGTGCGGACTTTTCGGATAAGATCATGCGTCGAAACTTTATGCCGAAGCATGATCTTGAAAAGATCATGCGTTTAAGATGATCGGGGTGCGGGACATGCAAGACGCCGCGATTTTGATGGACAAGATGTATCGCCATCAGCGCCACATCTATGATCTGACCCGCAAACCCTACCTGCTCGGCCGCGATCGCCTGATCGAAAGCCTCGCGCCACCCTCCGGCGGCTCTGTGCTCGAAGTCGGCTGCGGAACCGCGCGCAATCTCATTTGCGCCGCGCGGGCCTACCGAAATGCGCATTTTTACGGCGTCGATGTGTCGTCCGTGATGCTGGCGCAGGCGCAAAGATCGGTGGATCGGGCGGGACTCGGTCAGCGGATCACGCTGGCGCAAGGAGATGCCTCCAGCTTCGATCCGCACGTGCTTTTCGGCCGTAGGGATTTCGACCGGATCTTCATTTCCTACGCCTTGTCGATGATCCCGCCGTGGCAGGAAACGCTCGTGCATGCGTTCGATCTTCTTAGCGCCGGCGGGTCTTTGCATGTCGTCGATTTCGGCGATCAGGCGGGAATGCCCATATGGTTTCGCAGGGCGCTCAAAAATTGGCTCGATCTTTTCGATGTCGTGCCGCGCGTCGAGATCACGCGCGAGCTGAAGGCGGAAACGCGCGCACGGGGCTTGATGCTGAGCCATCAGGCGCTCTATCGCGGCTATGCGTTTCACGCGATCGCGCAGGCGTAAAGTGCAACGCTGAGCTACTCGAGCAGGCTCTTCGTTACGGGCGTGACAGGCTTGCCTGGGGCCACTGACGATTGCTGCTGCGGATGCGGCGGTATCGAAGCGGTCGGCGTCGTGTCGACGCCATTGTCGAGATCGTAAACGTCGTTGCGGAAATGCACGACATGATCGGGCGTCGCATAGCCCGTCAGATAGACCCAGGCGACCGGCACGGGCTTCGTCAGTTTGACGTCCATCCGCGTGCCAAGCGCGATTGCCGCATCGAGCGTTTGCGCGGTCCAGCCGGACCCGGAAGATGGATCTGCGCCGCTGTTATTCTCCAGCAGCCAAGCCGCGAGATCTTCGACTTTCGAGACCCGCACGCAGCCATGCGACCCGAACCGCACGCTTGCCGAAAACAGGCTTTTGGAGGGCGTGTCGTGCATATAGACCGCATCCTTGTTCGGCATGTCGATGCGCAAAGTGCCGAGCGAATTGGTCTCGCCCGAGTCCTGCCGCAGCGTGAAGGAGGCCGCGGAATTGGTCGCCCAATCGATTGTCGCTGGATTCACTTCCGCGCCGGCCTGATCGAGGATGCGAATATGCTCCTTCGCCAGATAGCCGGGGTTGGCCTGCATATGCGGGATGATTTCGTTTTTGACGATGGAGGCCGGCACAGTCCAGGTCGGATTGAGATTGATCGAGGTGATCTTGGCTTCGACCGTGGGCGAGGGATGATCGGTCTTTCCGACGACCGCGATATAGCGGCGGATGACCTTGCCCTCTTCGATGGCCTCGACATTGGCCGATGGAATATTGACCACGACATAGCGCGGCCCAAAGGCAAATTTGATCGCGCGCAAGCGCCGCGCCGAGGCGAGAAGCTGGTTATAGCGCGCAATCGCCGTGATATTGAGCGCGCGTAAGGTCTGTCCGCCGATCGCGCCGGTCTGTTCGAGCCCATGCCGCTCTTGGAAGCGTTTGACGGCAGCTTCGACGGCGGCATCATAGGCGTCGCCTGATGCAGCCGTGGCGTCGAGATCGCCGCCGATCGCCAATCGCTCCTTCAATGTTGCGACGGCCGGCCCCGTCACGCCCGGCGCAAGCTTGACGCCGGACGGCACGACAGGCCAGCCGCCCGCCTCGACAATGGTGAGATAGTTTTGCGCCGCCTCTTCGGTCAGGCGCGCCGTTTCAGTCGTGAATGTCGGCTGCGGATCTTTCGAGAGATAAAGATCCTCCGGCGCGGGCTTGGGTGTGGAAGGCTGCGCGGCGGCATGCGTCTCGACGGAGCCTTGCGGCGGGGCAGGCATCGCGGCGCGGGGCGCTTGCGCGCCGGGCGCCGCTTCGGCCTTCAAGAGCGCTTCGATCGCGTCAGGATCAAATGTTTGCGCAAGGGCGGCGCAAGGCAGAAGCACCGAACCCATGACAGCCATCCGGCATGAGAGGCCGGAGATAAAACCGTGCCGACGCAACGCGAACATCGAAGCTACTCATCAACGCACGGCAGGCGCACTGCCGAATGAGAGCCTATTTCGCATGGAATAGTTAATGGACCGTGGCCGCGCCCTAGAGCGGCGGACGCTCGTATCGGAGCATCCGGGGCCCTTTAGTTTTTTAATCGCATCGGATTGGTCCAATCAAATCGGACCTGTCCGATTTGATCACTTGAAAACTGATCTCGGCAAAAGCCGGGATCAGGTCCGCTTCACACTTTTCGGTCCGATGCTCTAGCCTCCAAGATCCTGCAACAGGGCACGCCGTTCTTTGTCATCTTCCGCCAGAAGATGGACATGCCATTCCATCGCGCCGGCCGAGATCGCTTCCTCGACCCATGCGCGCCTGTCTTCTGAATCGCCAAGCGCGAAAACCGCCAGCGCGCGAAGCCCAGCAGCGTCTCGCCTTGCGGCGATGACGATTCCGTCGGCAAAATCCGGCAAGCCCTTCGCCTCGTCGTCGCGCACAAGATAGACGGAGCAGATCGTGCGGCGTCTCGAGCGGCCATACCAGGCATGAAAACGCGGCCCCAGCACACTGCCCGTCAGAGATGCGAGCGGTGCATGAGCGAGCAAAGGGGCGATGACGGCAGGCCGTCGCTGGGGACTGGAGAGCCGTCCCGCCGTCATCGTTGGGGATTGGGGTGGCATCGGGGCGCCACCCCAAAGACCGGGCGCGAAAAAGGGATCGATCGTTCGCATGGCGCCCGTCCTTTTGTTCCTAGACTGTGATGTCGTGATCTGGGAACAAAGATAGAACATTTGCGCGAATCGTCAAGCGAAAAAGGCGCTAGGCTGGCGAAATGCTCTGGCCCGCCGGCATGGCCGCACGCAGCGCCGGCTCTTCGAGACAGGCTTCCGCCACAAGTCTGTCGGTGGCTGTTTCGATCCTGGTCTGAAGCAGCCGCATGAAGGTTTCTTTATCGAAGCCCGGCGGAATCGGTTCGAGAAATTCGATCACGATCCGGCCCGGCCGCCGCCAGAAACTGCGGCGCGGCCAGAAGAGGCCGGTGTTCAAGGCAACGGGGATGCAGATCGCGCCGGTTTCCAGATAAAGATGCGCGACGCCGGACTTATAATGCGGCGGTGCTCCGACGGGGCGGCGCGTGCCTTCGGGAAAGATGATGAATTGCCGGTCCTGCGCGAGAAGCGCGCGAACCTGCGGGGTGAGTTGCGTCAGCGCCGTGCCGCGTTTGGAGCGATCGATCCCGATCAATCCGCCGCGCTTCAGATACCAGCCGAAGAACGGAATCACCATCAATTCGCGCTTCAGCACGAAGGAAAAATCCGGCGCCTGGGTCGTCAGCGAAAATGTTTCCAGAAACGACTGATGTTTGGAGGCGATGATGCAGGCGCCCTGGGGCAGATGTTCGACACCGCGGAATTCGAGTTTCGCGCCGCAAATTTTATCGAGAAGCCAGATCGAATTGCGGGCCCAAAGCCGGGCGATATTTTGAACCGCGTGCCGTCCGAAGATAAGGCAGGGCGAGCCACCGACCAAAAGAACGATGAGCTGAACATAGAAGAGCAGATTGAAAAGAATCGATCGCATGAAGATCACGTGATGGGCGCCTCCGAGCCACGGTGCCGCATTATACAGCTACGCGGCGGCAAAGCACGAGCGATCCGCGATCACGGAGGCTCGACCTGCACCTGCAAAAGAAATGAGCGATTCTTTCATTCGCAACGTAAAACCCCTTCATTTTACGCTATCAAACGCGTTTTGCACTTGGCGAACCTTGCTTTTCGCCGGTGAAGTTCCGTTAATCCGAAGAATGGGGCGGGTGGCGGCTAAGCTGTGCTGCCGGCGAGAGCAAGCCATAGCGGGGCGCAACGCATGAAAAATCTCTGGGTACGCAAGTCCATTGCTCATTTGCAGGCCGAAGCCAATGCGCCCGACGGCGAATTTGCGGCGACCGAGGGGCTAAACCTGCGCCGCTCGCTATCTCTGACAAGCCTGATCTCGCTCGGCATCGGCGGCATTATCGGCGCCGGTATTTTCGTGCTCACGGGTCATGCGGCCGCATCCTATGCCGGGCCTGCAATCCCGCTGTCTTTCGTCCTGTCGGCGATAGTCTGCGCGCTTGCCGGCTTGTGCTACGCGGAAATGGCCTCGACCGTGCCGATTGCCGGCAGCGCCTATACCTATGCCTATGCGACAATGGGCGAATTCATCGCCTGGATCATCGGCTGGGATCTCATCCTCGAATATGCCTTCGGCGCGACGACGGTCGCCATCGGCTGGTCCGGCTATGTGACAAGCTTTTTAAAGGGCATCGGGATTCATATCCCGGACGCCTATACGCAGGCGGCCCTCGTCTTCGATCCGGCGACAAGCGCATGGTCGTGGAGCGGCGCGATTCTCAATCTTCCGGCCATGTTCATCATCGCGCTCATCTCGACTCTGCTCGTCATCGGCATTCGCGAATCCGCCAAGGTGAACAACCTTTTCGTCCTCATCAAACTATCGATCGTCGTCTTGTTCATCATCGCGGGCATCTGGTTCGTCAAAACCTCGAATTGGGTGACGGCAGCCAATCCGGAGGGTTCATTCTTTCCGCCGAACCTGGGGCCAGGACAATTCGGCTTCAGCGGCCTCGTGCGCGGCGCCGCCGTGGTGTTCTTTTCCTATATCGGTTTCGACGCGGTCTCGACGGCCGCGCAGGAGGCGCATAATCCGCAGCGCGACATTCCGATCGGCATCATGGGGTCGCTCGCGATCTGCACCGTGCTCTACGTGCTCGTCAGCTTCGTCATCACCGGCATCGTTCCCTATGACCAGTTGAACGTGCCGGACCCGATCGCTTTCGGCGTCGATGCCATCGGGCTCACATGGCTCGCGCCGCTGATCAAGCTCGGCGCGATTTTGGGCCTGAGCTCGGTCATTCTCGTGCTGCTGCTCGGCCAGTCGCGGATCTTCTTCACGATGTCGAAAGATGGATTGCTGCCGGAAATCGCCAGCCGCATCCATCCGAAGTTCCGGACGCCCTATGTCACGACGATTCTCATGGGCGTGATCGTAGCAGCGCTCGCCGGCATCCTGCCAATCGGGCTCGTGGGAGAACTCGTCTCAATCGGGACTTTATTCGCCTTTGCGATCGTCTGCTGCGGGGTGCTGGCGCTTCGCATCATGCAGCCGGATCTTCCTCGCCCGTTCAAGACCCCCCTGGTCTTCGTGGTGGCGCCGCTCGGCGCCGCATCGGCGGTTTTCCTGATGCTGGGCCTGCCGAGCGATACATGGATCAGGCTTGCCATATGGCTTGTGATCGGGCTCGTGATCTATTTTTTCTATAGCTGCAAGCATAGCCGTGTGACGCGGCAGGAACCGGAGGGCGCGCCGGCCGAATAGGCTCGCCGGCCGCCGCGGCAGAGTTTTTGCTCTGTCGGAGGGAAGGGCGCCCCGCTGGGCCTAAATAGTGGACAAGAATGGACGTCACAACGGAAGTCACCCCAAGCGAAGCCGGTACGATCCTGACCGTCGATCTCTCGGCGATCGTCGCCAATTGGCAGACCTTGCGGCTGATCTGCGGCGAGGCCGAATGCGGCGCCGTGGTTAAGGCCGATGCCTATGGGCTCGGGCTGAAGCCGGTCGTCACGGCGCTTTACGAGGCGGGCTGCAAGACCTTCTTCGTCGCCCATGCTTTCGAGGGGCGTGCGGCCCGCGCCATCGCACCCGATGCCGCGATCTATGTGCTGAACGGCATGCGTCCCGACACGGCGCCGCTCTATGCCGATTTCAATCTGGCGCCGGTGCTCTGCTCGGTGCCGGAAATCGAGGATTGGGGCCAATATTGTGCCGTCACCGGGCGGCGCACGGCAGAAGGCGGCCTATTGCCCGCGGCCTTCCGGTTCGAAACCGGCCTCAACCAGCTCGGCCTCAAGCCCTATGATCTCGAACATGGCATTCATCTTTCGCATCTCTTCGACATTCGGCTGATCATGACGCAGCTCGCTCATGCCAAGCATGAGGCGACGATCACGAAGCAGATCGAGAAGTTCGAGATCATGCGGGCGAAATTGCCGAACGTGCCCGCCTCGATTGCGCATTCCGGCGCGATCTTCTTGGAGGCCAATCCGCTCTATGACCTGGTCCGGCCAGGCTATGCGCTCTATGGCGGCAATCCGGTGCCGGGACGGCCGAACCCGATGAAACCGGTCGTGCGGCTCGAAGCGCAAGTGATCCAGGTGCGGATTCTCGAGCCCGGCGAACGCGTCGGCGAGGATCAAGGCTGGGTCGCGCGCGGGCCGCGCCGCATCTCGACGATCAGCGCCGGCTTCGCTGACGGCATTCCGCAAAGCCTCACCAGATCGGGCTCGGGCGGCGCAGTCATCTCGCAAGGCAAACGCTGCCCCTATATAGGCGGGGTCGGCATGGATCTGGTGGCGGTGGACACGAGCGATTCCGGCTATGTCGAACGTGGTGACATCGTTGAACTGATCGGGCCTTCGATCACGATCGATGACTTCGCGGCAGCGGCCGGCATTAGCGGCTATGAGGTTTTGACCGGCCTCGGCCAAAGGTGCCATCGCAAGTACCAGAAATTATGAGCACAGCCGCGGTGTGATAAGCTAAGCATCCGTTCCGCAGCCGCGTTTCGAGAGGAGACGAGCATGGAAATCAAAGAAGGTCCCTGCCTCGCGGCCATGTCCTGTGGCAAGCCCGTCTATCTCGTCGTGCTGCTCGACGAGCCGGGCGCGGCCGATGCGAAACTGATCGACGTCGCGATCAATTGGCAGCCGACGATGTTGAAGGCCGATTTTCTTCTGGCCGAGGCGCCGCTGCCCGGCAAGACGGCGGGCCACGCCAAATGGTTCGAGACCGAAGGCAAAAGTCCGGACGAGATCGAGGCCGGGATCAAAGAAGCAGCGGTGTCGCTCAACACATTTCTGGACGAAATGCTGATGAAGCGCCACCTTCAAGACGGCCATTTGGCTTTGGTCGGCTTCGCGCAAGGCGCCGACTTGGCGTTGTATGTTAGCCTGCATCGGCGCAAAGCCATGGGCAGCGTCGTCGCCTTTTCAGCCACCTATAGCGCGAGCGATGTAACGGCTGCGGAGATCACGTCGAAGCCGCAAATCTTGCTGGTTCACGGCGATGCCGATCCCATCGCCCCGCTCGATGCGATGACCAAAACAAAAGAGGCTTTGAAGGCGCTCGACGTACCCGTCAAGAGCATGTCGCGCAAAGGCACAGGCCGTATGATCGATGATGACGGCGTGATGGGCTGCGAGGCCTTTCTGGCGAAGACGCTGATCAAGCCGAAAGTCAAAAAAGAAGATCATGATCATGACCACGATGATCACGGCCATGACGACCATGATGACCATGCGCACGATGATCACGACCACGATCACGCGCATTAGATCGCGATAATTTTGGATCGAATCGATCCAAAATCATGAATGGGGCCGGTTCCAATCATAGAACGGGCATTCGCGAACCCGGCGCCGTCTTCAGCCCTTCATGGCGGCGTCATAGCCTGCCTTTGTGAGTTCGATGGTCTCGCCGTCGGTGACGACGAGCTTCTTCTGGCTGAGCAGCGAGACGATGGCGGACAGGATTTTTCCGTCCTTGATTCCGGTCGGCTCCTTGGCCTCATTAATGCTTTCACACCAGACGGAGCTGCCGATCCGTTCCTCGCCGAGCGGTGCGTCGTGGGCCTCATTTGTGAGGATCGCGCGCAGAAGTTTCATTTCATTTTCGGTCAGTTCACTCATGCGTCAGGCCTTTTGGCTTGATTTGGTGGTGTTTTAGATGTCTCCGGCTACCGGAGGCACGGCGGAATTGAGCGAAACAGGAGGCTTGCCCCATGGATGTCAAGATCGAATGGACCGAAGCCACGTGGAATCCGATCTACGGCTGCACACGCAAAAGCCTTGCCTGTAAACATTGCTACGCCGAGACGACAACGGCGGAAAATGCAGCGCCCGGCCAATGGGGCCACGGCTATGCCGAAGCGGGCGTCGGCTGGACCGGCAAAGTCGAGGTTCAGGGCGATAAGCTGCCACAGCCTTTGACTTGGACGGAGCCGAAGCGGATTTTCGTCAATTCGATCGCCGATGTCTTTCACGAAAGCCTGCCGAAGGAACAGATCGACCGGGTCTTTGCCGTCATGGCTCTGGCGCCGCAGCATATTTTCCAGATCCTGACCAAGCGGCCAAAGCAGATGCAGGATTATATGGCCGACGCCGGCACGCCCGCGCGCATCGAAGCCGCCATGTCGGATTTTGCGATGATCAAGCCGTCGCGTAAGATCGATCAATGGCCGCTGCGGAATGTCTGGCTCGGCGTCACGGCCGAGAACCAGAAAGAAGCCGACCGCCGCATTCCGCTTTTGCTCGAAACCCCCGCCGCGGTGCGTTGGGTGGCGGCGGAACCTTTGCTCGATAAGGTCGATCTTAAAGTGGGCGCCTGGCTGCCGGGCGAAGGTGCGTCAGGCGCGACGCTCGATTGGATCGTCGGCGGCGGCGAATTTGGAAAAGACGTCAAGGTTTGCCAAGAGGATTGGGCGCGCGATCTGCGCGATCAATGCGCCAAGGCGGGCACGCCGTTTTTCTGGAATCATTTCGGCGCCCATGCGCCGGCGGGAGAAGCCGCGCGTCAGATCGACGGTGTCATGCACGAGGCTCTGCCGAAGGTTTAGCATGACGGCAAAAGGTATGCCTATGCTTCAAGCCATGCATCATGTCTTGGTCGAGACGAAGGGCAACGGCCTCACCGAGATCACCTCTGAGGTCAATCGCTGGTTAGCAAAGCAAAAGGTCGAGACCGGGCTTTTGACGCTCTATTGCCGGCACACGTCCGCGTCGCTGCTTGTGCAGGAAAACGCCGATCCAGATGTGCGGGAGGATCTTCTCACATTTTTCGAGCGCATAGCACCGGAAGGCAAAGGCCTTTATGTGCATGATACCGAAGGGCTGGACGACATGCCGGCGCATATCAGGGCTGCGCTGACGCAGGTTCAACTATCAATTCCCGTCGAAGCGCATCACCTGGTGCTCGGAACCTGGCAGGGGATCTATGTCTTCGAACACCGCGCCGCGCCGCATAGACGCGACATTGTGCTGCATCTGATCGGCGAGTAGGCGTTAGCCCCTATTGAAACGCGGGCACCCCGGCGATCCGCCTGATCGCTTTGATCTCGACGCTCTCGAATGGCTTTGGCGCTGCCTGTTTTTCTCCGAAGCCGGGCGCCGACGTCAATTTTGCCACGCGTACGACTTCGAAATGTTGGACGAAGACTTTTTGGATCGCGGCCAGTTCGGTCCGATGCGGCACGCCCTTCGCGGCGGGAAGCGAAACAAAATCTTTCGCGCTGTGATCTTGAGACTTGCCCTTGAAGACGAGAATGCCTGTATTCGTCACGACCGCGTCGCTTTTTCTCAGTGTGTCGTCGCGTAGAAAAATCGCGAGCGCCCCGGGATTCTGCTTTTGCATCGCCGCGAGTTCTTCGGCTAATGGCGACGCATGAGGAGGCGCATCGGCGTCTTGAATGGCGCGGTCAAGCGGAGCTTTATGTACGACAGGGTGGCGCGGCTTGGCGGCGGCACGCCGCGGCACATATGGCTTTAAAGCAGGATAGGCTTCGGCCGGTGGAGCATAAGAGCTTTGCCCGGACCAGAAGCCGCCACCGAATGGAAATTCGAGATATTCGGCCGCGGCGGCAAGCTCGATAAGAGTGTCGCTCGCCAAACTCGCCATCATCAGGCCAATAAAAACGGCTTGCTTGAAATTCATTGAAATCACGTGGATCTAAATTGATCTGTGCCGGGCTTGTGGCGCAGGTCTCCCGTGGGTTCAACGTCCTTCTTAACTTAATGTTAACGGTGTTTCGTTCGCCAAGGTTGCAATCTGGCCATGCCGATGCACGCACCACCACGTGGCGGCGTGACATCATCCTGCATCCTTTGGGAATGAAGCGGGCGGCTTAGTTCAGGCGGGCGACGACGGCGAGACGCCTGATCTCGCCATTTCGATAGGCCTGCAGAAAGGCCTCATAGTCCTTGACCGAGACGCAGCCGTTTGAATCGCCGTTCGGGCCGAGCATATAGCGATGCACCAGCAGGCCCGCGCGGCCATAGACGTCGCCATCGCCAATGGGCGTCAGGCGCAGCGCCTGCACGCCATGGAAAAGCGACTCGCGGAGCGTGAGATCATAGACATGCGGCGGCGTCGCGCCGCGCATACGCTCGTTCACGTAACGCGGATTGTCCAAGCGGTCGCCGAGCCCGGAATGCGCTTCGAGCCTCCGCCCATCCGGCAGATAGACGGTGCGCGCGGTGATATCGTAGACGGCCGTATAGCGATCATAGGCCCCAGCCGGTTGCGCCGCGACGCTCGGCGCCGCGGGCGTAGAACGCACGGCGCCGTCTTCCGGGTTGGCATAGGCAAGCGCCGGGCCGGGCTGCTGGTCGCCCATGCCGAAGAGTTTAGCGAAGATGGAGCGCGTGTCGGCGGGTGCCGCCTGCGGCGACCAAGCCGCTGTCCTGCTTGGCGCGGTCTGGCGGCCTTCAGGCTTCGACGCATTAGTCGTGGATTGCGCCACAAGATCGGACGGGCGCGGCATCGGCACTGGAACGCTTTGAAGGAACTGCGGAACCTCCGGAACGGGGGCAGCTATGACTTTTTCCGTCGCTGCGACGGTCGTCCGCGCGGCCTCCGCCGTCCGTGCCGGGTCGAATCCCGCTCTCAGCGGCGCGCTTTGCGCGAAGGGGATCGGCACCGCGCCCAAAGAAAATGTCGGGTTGAGCAACTCGCCGTAAGGATTCGGGGGCGCGGCTGGCGCGGCTTCGCCCGTCTGCATGGCGACTTGCGCCGGTGCTGCGGTTTTCTCATCGCCATTACCATTAGTGGCGGCGAAGCGGACATAAAGGAAGCTGGACCCTAGCAATACGCTGAGGATGAGGCAGGCGGGACCGGAAACGGCCCGGGAAAACTCCCGAAATGTACGGCCGCGACCCTCAAGGGGATAGTCCTGCGGCGTGCAGATCTCGTATGTCATTAGCCCCGCTCAGCCCGTTTCTTTAGGGCGCCTATGGCTTAGCTTAAGGTACCTCTCCGTGCGGTAGCGATGTCCGGACGGGGGCCAGCCAAGCCTTTTCTTATTGGCGCTGCTTGGTTAACTGCTGCTTAAACGTCATTATTTTTCATATGACACAGGATTGTGACCAAGAAAAGGTAAAGCCGGTGGAACTTTTCGTCCGGTTGCGCGTTAACAAAAAGCAGATTCCGTGAATCCCCTATAAAACAATGGTTTGGGGCTTATCCCCAGGGCGGGACGCCTGCCGAATTTTTGCGAGCGTGTTCACCTGATCACGGTCATCTCAATACGTTCACATGGCCGCCCGCAGCAGACAGCGCTCGGCATCGACAATCGCCTCCGGCGTGCCGACATGCAGCCAAAACCCGTCTAATCTTTGACCATAGAGTCGGCCCTTCTCGGCGGCGTCGAAAAAAAAGGGCGCGAGGCGGAAAATATCCTCGTCATGCCCAGCGAAAAGCTCGGGCTTGATGATGCCGACGCCCGCATAGACGAAAGGCGCGACCTCGCGTTCCTTGCGCCTTTCGAGCCTCGCATCGGGGTCCATCGTGAAATCGCCCGGCCAATCGACACCTATGCTCGCTGCCGAGGCCGCGACGAGCAACAGAATGTCCATTTTGTCGGGCGCCCAATGCTCGGCCATCATCGCGAGATTGTCGCGCGTGCCGCCGACCCAGAAGGCATCCGTGTTGCACAGAAAAAACGGCTCCGTGCCGAGCAGGGGCAAAGCCTTGCGAATGCCACCGCCCTGATCGAGGAGCTTGCCGCGCTCGTCCGAAATCGCGATGTGCGGCGCGGTGCGTTTCGCAAGATGGCTGACAATCTGATCGGCGAAATGATGCACATTGACGACGGCTGTCTCGACGCCGGCTTGTGCGAATCGGTCGAGCATATGGTCGATCAGCGGTTTGCCGCCGACTTTAACGAGCGGCTTCGGCAAAGTGTCCGTCACCGGCCGCATGCGTGTGCCGAGACCGGCGGCGAAGATCATTGCTCTTTTTGGCATGAAGGGATGAGGCATCGCTTGCTTTAAAACGTCATGAAGTCGGTTTCAGCAGACGCGGGAGATAGGTTTCGTACCAGACCCTCACTTCTGCCATGACAGGATGCGCCAGGTTTTTGACAAGATAATTTTCGACGCGCGGCAGATGCGAAAGATATTGTGGTTTGTGGTCGCGCTTGTCGAGCCTTGCGAAAATACCGAGGATTTTCGTCGCCCGTTGTGCGCCTAAAAGCGCGTAGGCGCGGGCAAAGGTGCCGAGGTCGAAGCCCGGGTCGGCCTCGCGGCGCGCCCGCGCATAATGGCCAAGGAGTTTCAATTCGGCATCGTTCGGCACATTGGTCCTGGCGTCCTGCAGGAGCGAGACGACGTCATAGGCCGGGTGACCCAGGACGCAATCCTGAAAATCGAGCATGCCGATTCGCGCCGTCCCGCGTCTGTCTGCCAGCCAGAGAATATTCGGCGAATGATAATCGCGTAGCGTCCAGCTCGCCGGCGTTGCGAAGATTTCGTTCAAGGCATGCCGCCACAAATTGATGTAAGTCGATTTGGCGCCCGACGCGAGGTTGATGCCGGCGATATGCGGTACGTACCAATCGACTAGCAGCTCGACTTCGATGGCGAGCGCGTCGAGATCGTAAGGCGGAATGTTATAATCCACATCTTCCGTGACCGGGATCACCGGCGGCAGGCTGAGGCTGTGCAAATGGGCGAGCGCGGCGATGGCCTCGTCATAGCGCTCGATGATCATGCCCTGCGCATCGGCGATCGACTCCGTGCCGAGATCTTCGAGCAAGGCGAGACCGGCTTTGAGATCGCAATCGTAGATTTTCGGCGCCGAGAATCCGAGCGCCCGCAGGCCGCGATCGATGGCGATGAAGGGTTTGATGTCTTCGGCGAGCCGCGCAATCGCGCTATAGGGCTTGCCGAAACGCACCGGCGGTCCGTCCGGCCGCGGCGGCGACATCATTAGAATGGCGGTCTCGCCGCTGGGCCTGACGAGCCTCTCATAAAGACGCGTCGACGCATCGCCCTGCATAAATTGCCGCTCGGCGTCGGACCAGCCCGAGCGATTCAGAAGCTCGTGAATGGCTTTGGCCTGCGCGAGCCTGGTCGCGAAAGCGCCGACACCGGTCAGGATCGCGATTCGCTGCGTGGCGCTTTGCTCGGAATCGAGATGGAAGGCAATGTCCAGCCGGTCGGCGGAAAGCACGTCGCCGGCACGCTCCGGCCATTCGACGAGGACGAGCGCGCCTTCGGCCGCTTCGTCCCAGCCAAGTTCCGCTATGTCCCTCGGGTTTGTGATCCGGAAGAGATCGGCATGCACGATCGGATGCGTCGGCGTCTCATAGATTTGCATCAAGGTGAAGGTCGGGCTCGGCACTTCAAGCTCGAGATCGCCGGTCAAAAGACGGATGAGGGCGCGGGCAAAGGTCGTCTTGCCGGCGCCAAGCTCGCCGGAGAGGGTGAGAAGGTCGCCCGCGTGAAGCCAGGAGGCGACATCGCCCGCCAAAGCCGATGTTGCTGTCTCGTTGGAGAGATCCACACGCCAAGTCGAATGGCGAGGCGTATCGTTGAGCGCCTCAGCGGCCATCATCCTTCTTTCCCCCGATCGCCTCGCCTTAGATCACGATGGTTTTGGATCGAATCGATCCAAAACCATGAACGTGATCGATTCAAAATACTTAGAGCGGGATGCGAGCGCAAAACCGCTTCACACTTTTGCTCATCCCGCTCTGGCGGAGCCACCGCCGAAGAACGAGCGGATAATGCAGCCGCGAGCCTATTCCAGCTAACCTTGCGTCCGCCTTTCCTGGCGCGGGCTGTCTGGCTCCGGCCAAGCGTTGGCTCGAGCTTCTATCAGCTTCACACCCTGCGCGGGAAAGATGCAAGTCACCGTCGTGCCTTCGCCTAGGACCGAATCGATCAAGACGCGTCCGCCATGCAATTCGACCAGGGACCGGACGATGGACAGGCCAAGCCCGACTCCGCGGTGGCCGGAGCCCGAGGTATCGCTATGGAACCGGTTGAACACACGGTCGAGAACGGCCGGCGGTATCCCGCGGCCTTGATCGCTGACCTTGAAGACGATTTCATCGTCGCGGCGCAAGGCGGCCAATGTCACGCTTTGGCCTCGCGCCGAAAATCCGATCGCATTCGAAAGCAGATTGAACAGAATCTGCCGGACGCGCTTGGCATCGGCCCTGAAGCTGCCGATGTCGTCGAGCGCGATGATCCGCAGATGAATATCGGAATCGGCCACCCGGTCCTGGATGCCTTGCGCTGCGGCTTTCATCGTCTCTTTGATATCGACCTCTTCGAGCTGAAGCTCCATCGCATCCATATCGATCGAGGCAAGGTCCAAAATATCGTTGATAATGGCAAGCAGCGCGGCCGATGAGTTCATGACATAGCCAATATATTCGCGCTGTTTGTCATTTAAGGGGCCGATGGCGCCGTCACCCAGCAGCTGGATGAAGCCGATGATGGTGGTGAGCGGCGACCTCAGCTCATAAGAGACGTGATGGACGAAATCATTGCGCAGCTTCTCGGCATCGATCAGAGCCTGATTGCGTTCGGTGAGTGCGAGCTCGACATTGACGCCCGCCGTCATATCGGTGAAGGCCAAGAGAGTCGCGCCATCCGGCAGCGGCAGGGCGGCGCAATCGAGCACGGTGCCGTCTCTGCGGGCAAAGCGCCGCTCGAATCCGGTGCGTTCATCCTGCAGTCCGGCAACGAAGCTGCGGAGTTCGTTCCAGGCCGTCTCGTCGGGATGAAGCACGGCGCACAGCGCTGCGACCTGATCGATATGGGGCCGCTCCGCGAGGATTTTGGGATCGAGATTCCAAAGCTGGGCGAAGGCCGGATTGAAAAGCTTCAATCGTCCGTCCGTGCCGAAGACGGCGACGCCTTCCTTGAGCGTATCGAGCGTCTCGCCTTGCACGCGGGTCAGGGCGTTGAATTGCGATTCGAGATGGAAGCGTTCCGTGACATCGTCGAAGAGATAAGTGACGCCGCCCTGAGGGTTTGGGTTGACGACGATGCGCAGCGTCCGGCTGTCCGGCAAATACCAGACCTGCTCGCTCGTCTCGATCGACTGGTAGGAGCCGAGGAAGCTCTTTTTCCAGCTCCGGAAATCCGCCTGTTCGGGGAGGAGCCCGGCGGCGCGGAGACGGTCGAGGATCTGGGAATCGGTCGGCTTCTGATCGAGGAAGTTCTGGTCAAGCGCCCAGAGCGTCCGATAGGCCGCATTGTGGAAGATGAGACGCTGGGAGCGGTCGAAAATGGCGACGGCCGTCGTCAATTGATCGAGCGTTCGTGCATGCGCCTCGGTGAGACGGGACAGATCGGCGCGGCTCGCCTCGAGATCGGAGAGATCGATTGCCATGCCGGCCGATGCGAATTCGCCGGGCACTTCGACAATATCGAACATGCGCCTTTCGCCGGCGACGACTGCCGGTGCGCGTTCGTGCCAAAGCCGTCCGGCGCGCCGCGCCGCGGCTGCGCCATCTCTGGCGCGCCATTCGAGAAGTTCGGCCTGCCTTAGAATCGCGTCGCCCGGGTCCTTCGCTTCGACGGCTTTTACGAAGGGCACATTGACCCAGGTCAGCGATCCATCCTGATCGCGGATCCAGGCCGGATTGGGAATGGCGTCGAGCATCGCATGCAAGGCATCGATTTCGATGACGGTTCGAATCTGGCATTCGCGCAGACGAATGACTTCGCGGCGGTCACCCGAGACATCGTGAATGCGCATGACGGCGCGGCCGGTGACGGCGCGGCCCTCGATTTCGAGATGGCGGCCGCCGAGGCTTTCGACCGCAAGGCGAAAGGCTTCGCCCCGCAAGCGCAATTTATCGACGAGAGAGTCGAGCTTCTGGGCGGATTCGGGCGGCAGCCACGAGCCGAAGCCCAGGACGCGGCGTGCGACCGGCGCATCGGTGACAAGGCTGAGATCGCCGGTGATCTCCGGGCCGCCATTCGCCGTGTCCCAAGCAATGATGATCTGCGGCTCGGCGGCCAGAAATACTTCGGCGCGATCGAGTTTGGCGCGGATATTTGCAAGTTCGAGCGAGAGCGCATTTTCGCGTTTCGTCCAGCTCTGCCGGCCGGCCAGATGCAAAAGCGCGGTGATCGTCGAAAACAGGACAAGTCCGATGACGAGCGAAAGTCCGATAATGTCGTGGCTTTCGCGCAGGCCCTGCAGGACGGCGAGCTGATCGGCGGTTTGCGCCGAAGCCTCCGGTGCAACAAAAAAAGGAGGAAGGCCGAGCAGGGTCTTTTCAAGGGACAAGGCGATATGCCGATGCCGCCGTCCCATTCATGATCTCCCCACCGCTCGGCCATGGACTGCGTTCGAATCAGTCCACTTTAGCGATAAGAGGAGTCTTTGAGAATCGGGTTAATCTTTTCCTGTGGGTTGTTTGGATTTCGTAGGGGAGGGTTATGCGCGTAACGGCTCGGGTCCAGGCGTAAAGGCAGGCCGCCGAAGCGGCCTAACCTTGCGCGAGGCTTACAGATGATCCCCGAAATGGGGCCGCCTTTTCGGGATCATGCGCCTAATAGCGATAGAGTTCCGGCTTGAAGGGACCTGTCTGCGGTACGCCGATATAGCCCGCCTGTTGCGGCGTCAGCTTGGTGAGATGCACGCCGATCTTGTCGAGATGCAATGCCGCGACTTTTTCGTCGAGGGTTTTCGGCAGCGTATAGACCTTGCGCTCATATTGGCCCTGCTTGGTCCAGAGTTCGATCTGCGCCAGGGTCTGATTGGTGAAGGAGGCTGACATCACGAAAGACGGATGGCCGGTCGCATTGCCGAGATTGACGAGGCGTCCCTCGGAGAGAAGGATGATGCGGTGGCCGTCGGGAAATTCGATCTCGTCGACCTGCGGCTTGACGTTGTGCCATTTGAAATTGCGCAAGCCGCCGACTTGGATCTCCGAGTCGAAATGGCCGATGTTGCAGACGATGGCACGGTCCTTCATCGCCCGCATGTGATCGACGGTGATGACGTCGATATTGCCGGTGCAGGTCACGAAGATGTCGGCGCGCGGCGCGGCTTCGTCCATCGTGACGACTTCATAGCCTTCCATCGCGGCCTGCAAGGCGCAGATCGGATCGACTTCCGAGACGAGAACTCTCGCACCCGCATTGCGCAGCGAGGCGGCCGATCCTTTGCCGACATCGCCGAAACCGGCGACCATCGCGACCTTGCCGGCCATCATGACATCGGTGCCGCGGCGGATGCCGTCAACAAGCGATTCGCGGCAGCCGTAGAGATTGTCGAACTTGGACTTCGTGACCGAATCATTGACGTTGATCGCGGGCCACAGAAGCTTGCCTTCCTTTTCCATATTATAGAGCCGGTGGACGCCTGTGGTCGTCTCTTCGCTGACGCCCTTGATGGCGGCACCGATTTTTCCGTAAAAGCCCGGATGCGAGGCGAGCCGCTTCTTGATCGCGGCGAAGAGGATTTCTTCCTCCTCATTGCCGGGCGTTTCGAGGAAAGCCGTATCGCCGCCTTCGGCGCGGATGCCGAGATGGATCAGCATGGTCGCGTCGCCGCCGTCGTCGAGAATCATATTCGGCGTGCCGCCGTCGCCCCATTCGAAAATCTTGTGCGTATAGTCCCAATAATCGACGAGGCTTTCGCCCTTACGCGCGAAGACCGGGATGCCGGCTTCGGCGATCGCGGCCGCGGCATGATCCTGCGTCGAATAGATGTTGCATGAGGCCCAGCGGATATCGGCGCCGAGCGCCTTCAAGGTCTCGATCAGCACCGCCGTCTGGATCGTCATGTGCAGCGAGCCGGCTATGCGGGCGCCCTTGAGCGGTTGCGACGGCCCGAATTCCGCCCGCGTCGCCATCAGGCCGGGCATTTCGGTTTCGGCAATCGCGAGTTCTTTGCGGCCCCAGGCGGCGAGTCCGAGGTCGGTAACGGCGTAATCGGGAGAGCTTTGGGTCATGGCAGGCCGGCGTTTGGGAAAGGGTGCCGCTCTATAGCAGGCCCCGAAAGGGCAGGCAATAAAGATATAAACAAGTCTTTATGTGATTTTCGGTGGGCACATGCGACATGAAGCCGTGGCGCCACACTCGTGCCTTGACCTCAACTATTATGATTGAGGCGCATGGCTCTGGAAGGCTAATGCCAAGCCGGCTCTTGCCAGCGGGCGGCAAAATGTGGAATGGCGGGTTCGTTTCCGCCTCGTCGCTTCATTTTTTGGCGCGTCTAACCGAAATCACACCGTGCCCGTCAATGCCTGCGACGCGCGCCTAACCCCCAGGCATTCGAGTCACGCCTTCATGTCGGATCCATCATTGCCCGCGAAAAAATATGGTATTGCCGTCATTGCCAATGACAAGATTGCCGATTGGCTTCTCCCATTCCTCGAAAGCTACCTCGCGAGTAATGCGGCGACACCGCTTTATCTCATTCCCTATGACGATAATGTCGCCCTGACGCGGCGCGCCGCGGATGTCTATGGCGTCCAATTCGTGACGCCCGACAGCGCCGAACTCGACGCTTTGGCGGCAAGGCTCTATCCTTTGTTTCCGGGGCATCGCCGTCGGCTGCGCAAGTTCCTGTCGCTGGCTCTGCCGCTCGATGAAGTCCTCTACATAGACGTCGATACGCTTCTTTTTCGCGATGTGCGTGAGCTTTTCGGTCTGATCGAGAGCAAAAAAGCCGATTTCGTCATGGCCTCGTCGAGCGAGGAATATGTCTACAATAAAAAACAGGCGAATTACGATTTCCTGCGCAATGCGCGGTTGTTCAACGACGGGTTCTTTTTAACCTCGAACCATGTTCTGTCGTTGCGCGATTTCTATGAGACGATCGCAAAGGACGAGAAAATCTTCCATTCCGTGCGTAAGCGCGGCATGCTTTTCGCCCAGCCTCTGACGAATTTCATCGTCCATCGGCGCGGGCTGAAAGTGGCGTCTCTCCGCGAATGCGTCGAAACGGCGTCGGACGAGAGCTTTTATAAGGCCGAGGGGATTGCGTTTCAGCCGGACGGGCCCGTCGATCCGGTCGGCAACCGGATCTTTTTCGCGCATTGGGCAGGGGCAACCAGTCTGCCCAGCCGCCGTGTTTTCGACGCAGCTTGGCTGCAATATGCCAAGCAGGCCAATGCGCGCATGAATAAGTGATTGTCTTGCCAGGGCGCTTTGCGTTTATGTTTGATGGATGAACCCAATATTGGAAGTCGAGCCCACGTTTTCTTTGATCCTGATCTAGCCGGAAGATCGAATGCCTCGACTGCTCACGCTCTATCTCGCGAAACGCATCGCGCTTTCGGCCTTGCTGATCGAGACGAGTCTTTGCGTTCCGGTGATCATGACATCGCTGTTTCACTACCTGCCGCCGGCGGCAGTGCGCAGCGGTTTGCTGATGCCTGCGCTTCTCGGCACTGTGCCGACGGTTTTTTATATCGCGCTTCCATTGGCGGTCGGTGTCGCCATCACGCTTGAATTCGCGCGCATGTCGTCGGAAGGCATGATCGCGGTTCTTTATTCCATCAGATTGTCGGTCTGGTCGATTTGCATGCCGGCCGCGCTTGTCGGCGTGATCGCCGTTGGCGTCGGCTATTGGTTCTCGTCCTTCGTCGCGCCGGCCTATGTCGGGCAGATGCATGACGTCATTCACGTCATCCGCAATTCGCTCAATCACCGCATGTTGGAGCCAGCGCAATTCTATACGTTCGATAATGGCACCAAGACGCTGTATTTCCAGCGGTGGAAATCGCCCGATGTCGCGACCGGCGTGTTCATCCATCATTTCTCGCCGGAAAAGCAGGAGGAGGAGATCATCACCGCGGCGGAAACCGAATTCCGCCGCAACGACCACGGTGTTCTGCTCGTCATGACGAATGGGTCTATCCAGACGCGCCCGCAAGGCTCAGCCGATATGCGGACGGCGAATTTCGACGAATATGTCCTATCGATCGATATGCAAGGCACAAATGGCATGCCGAAGCGCGATTGGCGCGGCGTGTTCGAATTGCCTTTGGGAGAATTTATCGCCGAACGCTTCTCGGGCCTCCAAGATCAGCGCCGCCTGGCGGAATGGACCAGCGAAGCGACAAAGCGCGTAGGCATTCCCCTATTGGCGCTGGCGCATGGATTATTCGGGATAGGACTTGTGCTGACGGTCACGTCGGCGACGGGCCGCGGTTCGGCCGGCACAGCCGTGACCATTCTGGCCGTGCCCGTCCTGCATATCGCGATCCTGATCGCGGCCGAAACCTTAGTGAGACGCGATCCGCGCTTAGCGTTCGTGATCTTTGCTGCGATCCTTGCCGAATTCGCGGTCGCGCTATTCATGCTGCATAAGCAGAACGCGAATATGTCGCCGGTGAAGCCTCTGGTTCCGCTTGGCCTGACGCCGGTGGATGGGCCTGCCCACGCCTAAACCCATGCGCATCATCTCGAAAAGGCGCTGACTTTTCGGCTTGGATGACGCGCCGAAGGCATGATCCAGATCCGATCGCCGTGCGCTCTTACCGCGCTCAGCGATCCTTCCAAGGGATGGTCGTCTCGAAGAACAATCTCACGAGATCGGCCTGCCGGTGGGTGCTGGTCTTGGCGAGAATATGTTTGAGATGCGTGCGCGCCGTCATGTCTGAGATTTTGAGCCTTTGCGCGACGCTTTGTGGCGGCCCCTCATTGAAGATCAATGCGTCGAGAACGCGCCCTTCCGCCGGTGTCAGGTGGAACATGGCCGAAAAGACATTGACCCGATCCGTCATCCCGCGACGGCGATCGACGATGAAAAGCCCGACGGACGGACTGTCCTTGTCGAGAATATAGCCGGCCGCGCGTCCCGATAGTGGCACGACATGGACCACGAGGGATGCACCCCCGGCCTCAGTGGGCAGGATGATCGATCCGCCCGGCGCCAGATCTTCGGTCCCGCGCGCCGCGGCGAGGACGAGCGCCTGCAATCTTTGCGAGGCCTTGAAATCAGCCGCGCTGATGAAGCCCTGTTCGCTTTTGAGGCCGCTGTTGCCGCGCATGAATTGTTCCGCGGTATCGTTGGCGTAAACGATGCGGCCGCCGGCCGTGGTGAGAACCGCGCCGAAGCCGGCGCTGGCCACGAAGCGCCCGAGCAGATGCGCCCGCGACCGATATTCGTCGAGCAGATCGCCGACCATGAAGGCGCGCTTGAGATGCGGCGCGATGGATTTCATGGCCGCCATCTCGTCCTGGGTGACGATGCCCGCGCTGGAGGGCCGCAGAATCGCAAAACCGGCCATGGCGCCAGGCTGTTTCGTCAGCATGATGCCGACATAGTCCCAATGGTCGCGCTTGCGGGCCCATTCGTTGTAAAACACCGAACGCTTGTAATCTTCCGAGCTCACGAGATGCGAAGCCGTGACGACTTCGCCGGGCCGGGCCTGCTTCTCGAGCAAGTGGAACGGGCTGATCTTATCGAAATGGGTAAGATAGGCCATTTGCGAGGCCATATCGTTGTTATAGGCCATCTTCGAGAACATGACCGAGCGATCCGGCCGATGCCGATGGGTCGCTAGAATGCCCATGTGGCCGCCGGCAAGGCGCACGACGCTTTCGCAGACTTCCGATTGGCTCTGCGCGTCGAGGATGCCGTCATATATTTTGGTAATGACCTGAAGAACATCCGCACCGGCCATCGCTGGTGACTCCTGTTACAGGACGCGAGACACGTCACTTGATAACAGTTTCCGCGAAGGAGGTAACCTCACAAATGGGGGCAAGCGGGTTTCAACCGTAATGGAAAGGCCGGATCTCGCGATGATTCACGTACCGGAACAGACATTCAGCCCCGCGACGCCCGCCAATCACATCGAATTTTAAAGAACGAGGGGGCTAACGGCCGCGCGCAGCCACGCGGGGAGCCAAGGGTTTCGCCGACAAGGGCTTCGTTTGCACCGTTGCCGCATAGGCATCCAGAACCTCGGCCGGCGCTCCGATTTTGTGCACGCATCCATCATCGATCCAGAGAACCCGGTCGCATAGATTTTCGAGCGTCACGAGATCATGCGAGACGATCAAAATGGTGCCGCGCTTGGCATAATCCTCGATGAAGGCGTCGCATTTCTCGGCAAACGCCGCGTCGCCGACGGAGAGGGCCTCGTCGACGATCATGATATCGGCGTCGGCATGGGCGCAAATGGCGAAGGCGAGGCGCGCGGCCATGCCGCTCGAATACATGCGCAAAGGCTGAAAGAAAAACTCGCCTATATCGGCGAAAGCCGCGATGGACGGCAATCTTTGCTCAATGACGCTGCGGCGCAATCCGAGAATGGCGCCCCCGATCATCGCATTTTCACGGCCCGTCAATTCGAGGTCGAAGCCGGCGCCAAGCGCCAGAATCGGCGCGATCGATCCCGTCACGGCGACCTTGCCATAGCTCGGTTCGGTGATGCCGCAGACGATCTGCAACAAAGTTGTTTTGCCGGCCCCGTTGCGGCCGATGATGCCGAGCTTTTCGCCGCGGCGAATTTCGAAGGAAATATCGCGGAGCGCCCAGTGCTGATGATAAAAACGCTTCCAGCGGCCGAACAGGATTTGCTTCAGCTGGTCGTTCCTATGCGCATAGAGCTGGAACGCCTTGCCTATGCCTTCGCACCGGATGATCACGTCAGATGACATCGACCAATACTGCCTTATAACGCATGAAAAACCGATAGCTGCCAAAGAAGATCAGAAGCGAGGCGCCCACCGTTCCAAAATAGAGAATCGGGTTGGGAAGCGTGCCTTGCAACAGCAGGTTACGAATCAGTTCGACATAATCGGCGATCAGATTGACGCGCACCACGATCTGAAGATTGGGGGGCAAATCCTGGATGGAATAGAAGATCGGCGTCACGAACATCAGCACCGGCACGATAGAGACCATCAAATAGGCAATGTCGCGCGTAAAACAGCCAAGCGCCATCAAAAACCATGACATGCCGAGCAGAAATAAAAACAAAGGCACGAGCACGGCGGGCAAAAGCAGCGACGTCAGCGGGATTCCATGCGTCAGCACGATCTCGAAAATGAGAAGCACCCCAAAACTGATGCCGGCATAGACGCAGGCTCTGATCGTCGCCGTCCAGGCTAAAGTTTCGCTCGGAAAGATCGATCTTTTGATGACTTCGGCATGTTCGTGCAGCAGGCCCGGCGAGCGATAGGCGAGTTCGCTGAACAGATTGAAAATGATGAGGCCGGCGAAGATCGACACGGTATAAGCGCCGGGGCCGCCCTTGGCCGAATTGGGCGCGCCTACGACCGAAGTGAAAATCACCGTATAGGCGCTGAGCATGACGAGCGGTCCGAAGATCGCCCAGGCCCAGCCGAAAATTGTTCCGCTGAAGCGTACTGCCAATTCACGCCGTACGACCGCCCGGATCAATTCGCGAAATTGCCAGGCTCGTTCCAGTGGCGTTGCTATATTCATTCCCGAGGCAAAGCTCCCCTAACCCGCCGAACCGCCTATGGCGGATGTAGACCAGTTCGCTTCTTCTTAGTCAACGCGTCAGCGCGCCCTTGTCCAGGCTGAAATTGTTTCCGAATCGTTTCTGATGCGAGGATCTTTAGCGCGCTTTATGCGCGGGCATTGCCCGGCGGGTCGGCTTTTGGCGACTGCCCAATGCGGTAGAATGCAACTTTAGCCACGATCGTCGAAAATCTGGGCGGTGAGACTCTCATGACACAGGCCGCAGGATACAAACCGGTGCGAGATCTCAAATTTGAGCCTATAAAAAGAGCGCTGCCTAAACTTTAGGGCCTGCTATTTAGGCAGTCTGCTCTTCAATATGTCACTCAGCAGGAGTTGCTTCAGCTGTGTGAGAGGCGGAGAGAGAGCCTGAACGCTGGCAAACGATCTTCATATATTCTTCGCCGGGGCGTGGCGCGATCGCTGTTCCAGCGACGGTCGCCTGACCCAAGAAACCGCATTCTCTCTCATTGGCCACCTTCGGACCCTGCACGACATCGACCGCGGTGTCGGGCTGGCAAGCAGCGTGATCCACAGCCATCGCGCATATGAGGATCACTATTGTAAAAGGTGTCATGACCATCAGCCTCTCAAGTGTTGAACTCCCCTCACGCTCTCCCTTTAACAAAACGCCATATTATCGTCGTTGAACTGACAAATGCACCTTCTGTGCCAGCCCGGCCAGACACCGAACTGCGGCATTTTCTGCATTTTCAGCGGTTTTCACAGCGATTTGAGCTCAAAAACACGCGATAGCGCGGCGCCTCGCCGCAGATGACGTTTCTGCGGATTCGTTAAGGCAACGCCAAGACTGTTAAGTAAGTGTTAACCCTCATACGGGCGACCGGCTTGGATTTGCCGCCCCACCGCCCCGGTTTTTTTCTCCGGCAAAGGTGGCTTGCCGACGCTCAACACAGGAACCCGCCTGTCGTTCCACGCATTGTTCTCGCGTGTCGTCAAAGGAGCGTGAGCAATGAATAAGTATCAAGTGAAAGGGGCTGCCCGGCAGATAAAAGGCAACGTTGAAGCTGCCGCCGGCAAGCTTATTGGCGACGCCAAACTGCGGGCCGACGGCAAGATGGACCGGGTTCTTGGAGCCGCTTACCGGGCCTTTGGAGACGCCAAAGCCGCTGGCCGCAAGGGTGTCGGCGGCAAGGGAGCATTCAAGACGGTGAGCGGCCTCAAATATTAAAACCTGCCTGCGCCAGAGCATCGGACCGCGAAATACGAAGCGGTTTTCGGAGCAATCCGGCGCGATTAAAAAGGCTTAAAGGACTGCCGATCGCTTCGATAGGGACGCACACCCGTTCTAGCGGGCAGCCCCGCAGCGCATAGACCAAAAGGCCCGCCGATCGTTTGGCGGGCCTTTGTCGTGCGGCTTTTTTGTATGCCGGCTTTCATGCGTTGGGGCAGACACGGGACCTGGATGCTTCGATTGCCGAATGCAACATCTGCCTCGCAAAAGCCATGAAATGAATATGCGGTAGCGCCAAGAACCTTCTTCAACGCATTGAAAAGACCGGGCCTTCGGGCGCCACCAGCCGAACTTCCGGGTACGTTGTGCCTGCCAAAAATTTACGCTATAGGATTCGACCGAACGGTTCGGTCATGTGTGGATCGCTCTGATCCACCGAGGGTGGATAAAGCCCCCGACCGCCCAAGCCGCATATTTTCGTTGGTTCGCATGAAACGAGCGCTTCTCTTCCTCTTCGTTCTGATCCTCCTTGTGAGCGTCACCGGCGGCCTCGGCTATTTCCAATTCGTCGTGAAGCCGCAGATGATCAAAACCATCATTGCCTCGTCTGCGCCGCCGCCCCCGGCCGTGGCCGTCGCCAAAGCGGTTGTGGACACCTGGACGCCGCGCCTGCCGGCTGTCGGCACCTTCCGGGCCGTGCAGGGCATCGACGTGTCGTCCCAATTGGCCGGGACGATCACTGCGATCCATGTCCAAAACGGCCAGGATGTCGCAAAAGGCGCGGCGCTCTTCGATATCGACACCTCGGTCGAAGAGGCCGATCTCAAAAACAATCTTGCGACGCTGAAAAACAACGAGATCTCGCTCGATCGGCAGCGCCGGCTGACCGACTCCGGTAATGCTGCCAAGGCCAATCTCGATGCGGCGCAAATGGCGCGCGACACGGCCGAGGCGACGGTCGAAAAAATGCGCGCGACCATCGCTCAAAAAACGGTAGTCGCTCCTTTCGCCGGCCGCCTCGGCCTGCGCCGATATGATCTCGGCCAATATCTTTCGCCCGGAACGGCTTTCATCACCTTGCAGCAGCTCGACCCGATCTATGTCGACTTTCCGATACCCGAACAATCGATCGCGCGCTTGAAGCCGGGCGAGCCGCTGGAAGTCACCGTCGACGGATATCCAAACAAGACGTTTCGCGGGAAGATCGAGACGATCGATGCGCGTGTCGCGCAAGATACCCGCAATGTCACGGTGCGCGGGCTCTTTGCTAATCCCGATCGCGTGCTGTTGCCGGGCATGTTTGCCAATGTGGCAGTCATTGCCGGGGAATCGGTCGAACGCGTGGTCCTGCCGCGCACGGCCATCACTTATTCACTTTATGGCGACAGCGTCTTTGTTGTTGTTCCCGTTGCGCCACCCGCCGATGGGGCGCAGGCGGCGGCTCAAAGCGACATCTCCTATAAAATCGAGCGCCGGGCCGTGCGCACCGGAGACGTGCTCGAAGATCGTGTGGCCATTCTCGAAGGTGTCAAAGCCGGAGAGACGGTCGTCACGGAGGGTCAGTTGAAATTGCAGGCCGAAGCCCGCGTCCGGCCGGATTTCGATGCCAAGCTGACCCCACGAGCGGTTCGGCCGAAAGAATAATGGACCTGGCCTGATGTCGTCTTTCACCGATATCTTTATCCGGCGGCCGGTGCTCGCGAGCGTCGTCAGCCTGCTCATTCTTTTGATGGGCCTGCAATCCTTCTCGAAGCTGCAGATCCGCCAATATCCGGAACTGTCGTCGACGACGATCACGATCACGACGGCCTATCCGGGCGCCAATGCCGACCTCATCCAGGGCTTCATCACGGTGCCGATCGCGCAGGCCGTGGCGAGCACCGAGGGCATAGACACGCTTGTGTCGAACTCGCAGCAGAATACCTCGACGATCACTTTGAACCTGCGGCTCAATGCCAATGCCGATCGCGCCGTCGCCGACGTTTTGTCGAAGGTCAGCCAGGTCAAGAGCATTTTGCCGCGCGAGGCGCTCGATCCCGTCGTCGTCAAGCAGACGGGCGATTCGAACGCACTGCTTTATATGTCCTTCAATTCGAAGGCCATGAACGGCTCGCAGATCACCGATTACCTGACGCGCGTCGTGCAGCCACGTCTGCAGACGATCGATGGCGTCGCCAATGCGCAGATCCTCGGCGGCCAGACTTTCGCGATGCGCGTCTGGCTCGATCCCAATCGCATGGCGGCGCAGGGCGTGACCCCCGCCGATGTCCGCAACGCGCTCGCCGCCAATAATTTCACCTCGGCTGCGGGCGAGATCAAAGGCGACTTCGTCCAAACGAGCATCAACGCGCAGACCTCGCTCGATTCGGCCAAGGCTTTCGGCCAGCTCGTCGTCCGGGCGCGCGGCGATACGCTGACTCGTCTCGGCAATATCGCGGATATCGAACTCGGACCGGAATCGGTCGATTCATCTTCCGTCTTCGACGGGCTGAAAGCCGTGTTCATCGGCATCTATACGACGCCGACCGCCAATCCGCTCGAAGTTATCACTGCGGTCCGCGAGGCTTTTCCGGAAATCCAGGCGCAATTGCCGGTCGGTCTCGAAGGTGCGATCGCCTATGACGCGACGAATTTCATCCGCGCCTCGATCCACGAAGTCGAGAAGACGCTGGCCGAAGCCGCTCTCATCGTCATCGTGGTGATCTTCCTCTTCCTCGGCAATCTGCGCTCGACGATCATCCCAATCGTGACGATCCCGCTCTCCATGGTGGGCGTCATGAGCTTTTTGCTGATGCTCGGCTATTCGATCAATCTGCTCACGCTTCTGGCGCTCGTGCTTGCGATCGGTCTCGTCGTTGACGATGCGATCGTCGTCGTCGAAAACATCTATCGTCACATCGAGGAGGGCATGACCCCCTATGACGCGGCGATCAAAGGCGCGCGCGAAATCACCGGTCCGGTGATTTCGATGACGATTACGTTGGCCGCTGTCTATGCGCCGATCGGCTTTGTGTCCGGCGTGACGGGTGCGCTCTTTCGCGAGTTCGCTTTTACTTTGGCAGGGTCCGTCGTCGTCTCGGGCGTGATCGCGCTCACTCTGTCGCCGATGATGTGCTCGCGGCTTCTAAAGCCGCCGCGTGAAAACGCCCGCGGATTCGTCGTTTTTCTGGATCGTCTGTTCGAGGGCTTGCGGCGGCGCTATGAGCGGCGCCTGCATCGGTCGCTGAACTTCCGTGCTGTCACGATTCTCGTTCTCGTCGGCGTGCTGGCGATAACCGCGCTCATGTTCATGACGACGCCGAAGGAACTTGCGCCGGAAGAAGATCAAGGCGCGATCTTCGCGCTCATCAAGACGCCGCAATATGCCAATCTCGACTATATGGAAGATGCGACGCAGAAGTTCAAAAAGGCCGTCGACACTATCCCCGAACACGACCATGTCTTCGTCATCAACGGCTATGCCGGCGTACGTCAGGGGTTGGCCGGCGCGATCCTGACGCCTTGGGACGAACGCAAGCGCAATCAAAAGCAGATCATCCAGGCTTTGCAGCCGAAGCTCGGAGCGATCACAGGCGCTCAGATCATCGCCTTTTCGCCGCCGTCTCTGCCGGGTTCGACCGGTGGCCCGCCGGTGCAATTCATCATTCGCTCGATCGGCGATTATAAGCAGCTCGTCGATTATATGGCCGTGATCGAAAAAGCGGCGCGAGAGAGCGGGCTCTTCATCTTTACCGACAGCGATCTCAAATTCGATACGCCGCAGATCCAGTTCAAGATCGACGCCGACAAAGCCAATCAGCTTGGCATCAATATGCAGGAGATCGGCTCGTCGCTCGCAACGCTGCTCGGCGGCAATTGGGTGAACAGGTTCAATCTCTATGGCCGCAGCTATGAAGTAATCCCGCAAGTGCCGCGCAATTACAGGCTCTCGGCCGATTGGCTGACGCGCTATCAGGTTCGTACGTCGAATGGCGCTTTGGTGCCGCTTTCGACGGTCGCGAGCACGTCTGAAAACGTGCAGCCGAACAGCCTGCCGACGTTCCAGCAGTTGAATTCTGTGACCTTGCAGGGCGTGCCCTTCCCAGGCCACACGATCGGCGAGGCGCTGAGTTTCCTGCAGGCCAAGGCGAAAGAGATTCTGCCCTCCGGATTCAGCGTCGATTTCCAGGGCGAAAGCCGGCAATATATTCAGGAGGGCAATACGCTCCTCATGACCTTCGTCTTCGCGCTCATCGTGATTTTTCTCGTGCTCGCGGCGCAATTCGAAAGCTTTCGCGATCCCTTCATCATCCTGATCGCTTTGCCGACCTCCATGTTCGGCGCGCTATTGCCTTTGAATGCGCTTGGCGTGCTCGGCATGGCGAGCATGAACATCTATTCGCAGATCGGCCTCGTGACTCTCATCGGCCTCATCTCGAAACACGGGATCTTGATGGTCGAATTCGCCAATCGTCTGCAGGAAGAGCAAGGCATGTCGCGGCGCGACGCGATCGAACATGCGGCGGGCGTCAGGCTGCGGCCGATCCTCATGACGACAGCCGCCATGACGGTCGGCATGATCCCGTTGATCGTCGCGGAAGGCGCCGGTGCGCGCAGCCGCTTTGCGATCGGCGTCGTGATCGCCTTCGGGATCAGCATCGGGACCTTGTTCACGCTTTTCGTGACGCCGGCCATGTATACGTTGATCGCCCGGCAGCGAAAGGGCGCACAGAGGCCGCATGATGCCTTGCGCGATGGGCCGGTTGTGCCTCTGCACGAACGCACCGCCGCGGAATGAAACGGGCGTCACTCAATAAGGGTGGCGGTCTTTCTTATCCATCCAGGCCTGGAAGGCCTTGAGGCCTATATCGCGTTCGAAATTCTCGGTGACGCCGATGCGCCGGTCGGCCCATGGCTTGGTGAAATCCTCATATTGAAACGCATCGTCGAAGCCGATCGCGCTCGTGTCTTTCAAGCTGGCGGCGAAATAGACGTGATCGATGCGCGACCAATAGATCGCGCTCATGCACATCGGGCAGGGCGCGCCGTTGATGTAGATCTCGCAGCCCTTCAGCATGCGGGCGCGTTCCGGCACGGGGTCGGGCGAGCCTGCCTCGCGGGGGATCATTTCGAGGATCGTGCCGGGGCCGTAATCGCTGCCGAGCAGCGCCTTTGGATTGAGCTTGGCGGACGCTTCCATGATCGCGGTGACTTCGGCATGAAAGACCGGGCAGCCGGTGAGCAGCACGCGGTTTTGGCCGCGCCCGATGATCTCGCCGTCTTTCACGATCACCGCACCGAACGGGCCGCCCCAGCCCTTTTGCACGGATTCGATTGCGAGATTGGTCGCCTCTTCCATGAATTTGCGCTGGCCGGGCGCGATCGCCGCTGCCTGCGCCGGGAGCGTACCAAGTCCGGCTGCCGCCGCTGTACCTGCTGCGACGGCATAACCGAAGAACCGCCGGCGGTCTGGGTCTTGGACCTCGTCGCCGCATGTGCAGATGTTCATGAACGTTCACTCCCGATTCGTTTGTGAGGTCTTGGATACCTCACAAAGTTCGGGAACGGCGGCGAAGCTGGAAGTAACGTTTCGCGGCCCTTAAGCGAGCGCCGACAAACTGAATGAAATGGGATGGGCGCTGCTCAGGCGGCGCTCAACGAGCGTCGCCTGTCATCGCGCCGCTGCCTGTGACCCGCCATATGGTATCGCCGACGTCGTCGGCGATCAGCAGGCTGCCGGTCTTGTCCATTGCGAGACCGACCGGCCGGCCGCGGGCGTGATCGTCCGCCGTCAAAAAGCCCGTCACCACGTCCTGCGCCGGGCCGCTCGGCTTTCCGTCGCTGAACGGCACGAACACGACCTTATAGCCATTGAGCGGGCTCCGATCCCAGCTCCCATGTTCGCCGACGAATGCGCCGTCGCGATAGGCTGGGGGCAGGTTCGTTCCCGAGGCAAAGGCAAGGCCGAGCGGCGCGACATGCGAGCTCAAGGCATAATCTGGCACGATCGCCTTGGCGACGAGATCGGGCCTTTGCGGCATCACCCGCGGGTCCAGATGCTGCCCAAAATAGCTATAGGGCCAGCCATAGAAGCCGCCGTCCTTCACCGAGGTCAGATAGTCCGGTACGAGATTGGGCCCGAGTTCGTCGCGTTCGTTGACGATCGCCCAAAGCGTGTTGGTCTGCGGCTGAAACTGCAATCCCGTCGGGTTGCGCGTGCCGCTCGCATAGATGCGATGCGCGCCACTCGTGCGATCGACCTCCCAAATGGCGGCGCGCTCATACTCAGCCTGGATGCCGTTCTCGGTGATGTTGCTGTTCGAGCCGACGCCGACATAGAGCTTCGATCCGTCGGGGCTTGCGACCATGCTCTTCGTCCAATGATGATCGATCGGGCCGCCCGGCAGATCGCTGAGCTTGGTCCCCGGTTCGGTGATCTGCGTATCCCCGTCCTTATAGGGATAGCGCATGATGGCGTCGGTATTGGCGACATAAAGATCATGGCCCACGAGCGCCACGCCGAAGGGCGAGTTCAGATGATCGAGAAAGGTCGTGCGCTCCGCGACGCCGCCATCCGCATTGGGACGCAGCAGCGTGATCCTGTTGCCGCCCTTTTCCTTGCCGCCAGCGAATGTCTGCACCCAGCCGGTGATCAAATCCTTCGGGCGGAAGATAGGCGCCTTCGGGCCATTCGCTTCGACCACCAATATGTCGCCGTTGGGCAGAACATAGATCTGGCGCGGATGCTCGAACCCATTGGCGAGCGCATGAACCTGCAGACCTTGCGGGACGGAAGGCGTCGCGTCGCCCCATTTCGCGGTCGCGGGCTGCGCGATCTGGATCGGCGGCAGCAGATATTGCTGCGGCTCCGGCAGGACCGGATTGGCGCCGATCTGGGTCGAGGGATCGGCTGGCTTTTCGTCCTGGCAGCCGGCAAGCGCCAGGGCCGCGGCGGCAACGGTGCAAAGAAGGGAAAGGCGCATCAGTTGGGCACTCCTACGCCCTGGCGATAGACCATGTCGCGGCCCATCCAGTTGGTGAAGATCATGACGATCACGACGAGCGCGGACAGGATCAGGCCTTGCGGCACGACCGCGGTATAGGCGTCGCGGCTGTGAACGAAGGCATTGAGCACGGACAGCGCGATGACGACGATGCTGCCCACCACATGAAACCAGGCGGGCCGCATCGCCCGGATTCGCCGGCTGAATATAAAATCGATCAGCCCGGCGATGACCGCGAACGCGGCCATGATCAAGCCCGCGGTCAGAAGCCAGATGGAAAACCGTTCCCACATGACCTCGGCTGTCTGCCAATAGGCTATGTCGGTGAGCAAAACGCCGACGAAACAGACGATGGGAAATTGCACGAAGATCATGTGCAATGGCTGGCCGCCGACATTGGCCGTGGTCTGCACCACATAGGGGGAGGTTTCAGAAGACATGGATACCGCCGCGTTGAAGGCAAGGGAGCGTCGTATTGACCCCGTTAACGACGCGGCGCTTCAGCGGTTCCTGGCTGTGTCAGTCAAGAGATGGTGAGCATCGTCATTGCGAGCGAAGCGAAGCAATCCATACTATCGTTTGTGTGACCGCCCTGGATTGCTTCGCCATAGCGTCGCTTCGCAACGCCCTATGGCTCGCAATGACGGCTCGATGGCCGAGCCTACGAGCCGAGCTTGGCTATTCGCGCTCAGGCACAGGCACGTTGAAACCGTTGAGCGTCATCGACACGAGGCAATAGAGCCCGACGAGATAGATGAGCTCATTCGCGCCATGCTGGCCGAAGGTCGCGACGGCGAGGCGATAGATCGGCTCTGGCAGGATCCCACCATTCACCAGCGCGAAGGCGATGTCATAGCCTATGCCTTCTTCCTTCGTGAGATCGCCCGGCCGCGAGCCCGAGAGCAGCGTCGCGATCCGTTCGGGCGACATTTTCTCCTTCTCGGCGACCGCGACATGCGCATAGATTTCATAAGCCGCGTTGAAATGCGCGCCTGTGACGAGGATCACGATCTGCCGCACCGGATCGGGCAGGCTCGCCTCCATCGTCATCGCCTTGGTGAGTTCCCACACCGCGCCGCCGATGCGCGGCTCATGCAGCCAGGGGTTCCACGGACCCATCAACGCGCCGGCCTCGGCTGCGCCTTCTGGCGCGACCGTCAGAAACGCGTTGAAGTTCGAGCCGATACCCTTCTTCATGTCGTCGTAGAGCGGCTTTTGCACATCGGTGAGATCGGCGGGCTTGATCAGCGGCAGGCGCATGGGCTCTCTCCTTCGAAAGCAAATATCTTAGCATGTGGAGAAGGCGCCCGTGTGAAGACCAGCCCTTGAACACTTCAAATTGTTCGCGGGTGGCCGCATTCACCTTGGGGAACTTCAAGCGCGTTGCGATCCCACGCGGCTCCATTGGCCGCGGCTTCATATGTGCTTTGCGGAAAGGCAAGCAGCGCCGCATCGGGGTCTGATGCATTCCGCACGGCTTCATAAGGTAAAAGAAATTCGCCGAGCTGCGGATCGAAACGCGCTTCGCTTGGCTTAACGGGCGCATCCGCGAAGCCTGGCGCCACCGGATAGCAATAGGAATAGAAGGCGGCGTAATCGATCGTGCCGCTGCCCGGCCAGAAGCCGGCGCTCGAGACTTCATGCGAATAGGCTTCGCGCGTGACCGCGTCGGGCAGATGCGGAATGCCGCCCGGATGAGGCGGCGCGGCGCGGCCGGAAAAGCGCGTCACCGCGAAGTCGAAACTGCCCCAGAAGAAATGCACCGGGCTGCATTTGCCGATAAAGCGCGTGCGGAAGAGCTTGAACACGCGGTCGCATTGAACGAGCGCAAGCCAGAAGCGATGCGCGGCGTCGGGATCGTAATCGCGCAGCGCCGTGTCCTGCGGAAATGGCGTCGGGTCCGGCAGTTCGTTGGGATGGATATCGATTGCGACCGGCACGCCGAGTGCCGCCAGTTTTGCTAATGTCGCGGCATAGAAATCGGAGATACGCCCCGCCACCAGCGGGATCTCGTCCTGACCGCCATTGCTGACGCGGATGATCAGCGCATGCGAGATGAAGTCGAACTCGAGCTCGAAGCCAAGCGCGCCATGCGGGATGAGGCCCGTCGTCAGGCCATGCGCTGAAACGTAAAGCGTCACATGCCAGGAATGATTGACCCATGGTGTCTGCACCAGGCGCACTTTGCCCACGATCTGCGTCCAGAGCTGCAAGGTCTCCATGGTCGGCCGGAGCGCGGCATAGGGCAATTCGGGCCAGGGGCTGTTTGTATCTGCCAATGTCATTGCCCTTCTCAAGGTCTCATAAACGGCTATCACCTGCGCCAGACGCGGTGTGGTCAGGGAAAGATAGTTGGAAAGATTCTATCAATTGTTTCGCGCTATCCTGTAGTGATTGTGCGGATAACTACATTTCTTATGTGATTGATTTCTTGGTAGGAAAATGCCGATGGATAAACAGCCATCACGCCGGTACAATATTTGGTCTCTTGCTCAGCCAGTGCAAGCATTGCCGGTGTCCGGGCAGAAAGAGCGTGAGAAAGACCCAGCGCCCCAAATTACCAAACTCGACGATCTACAGACTTCGCTGCTGCTGTACGGTTATGGGCTTCCGATTGACGTTGCTTTAGGTGGGGTCTGCAGGCTTCCTGACGGCCAGTCAACTAAATGCAAAACGAAGAGGATCAGCTCGGAGTCGGTCGATCTCGTCTATGACGCTGCCCCGTTCGGTTCGCCGAATAATCCAAATGATAAGACGCACATGGGTTCCGCCGTGCAACTTAGTCTTGCTGGGGTCGGTGTTGTCGGAGGCATTATCACCTCGCAAGATTTGGATGGGTTTCGGGTTGCGGTTGATGGCAATTGTCAAAGTGCGTTGAGCGCCAAGCTTGCCGATATCGCGGCGGCACGCGGGATCAGGCACGAGGTCAAAATTGCTGCGGGACCAAGCGTCATAAGGGTCGAACCAAAGCACAAAAACTGTGCCTTCGATGATCAAAGAGGTATCTTAAGAAAAGGCACGATCGTCAATGTGTCGCAAATCGATGCACTGATCAAAACGTCCATCATTCCACCCAAGCCGACCGTTATCATTTTCAGAGGAACACGGCGATATGCGGCCGAGGTCACGAGCACGTTCGCAATCGGATTTATGGCCGAATTTTGCAGCCCCATCCCTACGTGTGAGTTCTCCGACGACATTAAATTTTCAGATGCATGAACTTCCAAAATAAATCTGGATGTTTGGTCCAGACCACTTCGGTTGATCCACCATCCAAGTCAACATGCGGCGACGTTAGCTGTCGATCGCAATGGGCCACCTACACGTTTGGCTTTGTAAAAGGCATTTAATAATCAATTTTACCCTTAGGCGATTTATGATGCACGCGATTGATGCTTGGCCAAAACCCATACGCGTTGTCGTCGTCGACGATTCAGCGCTCATGCGAAAAATCATTTCGCGACGACTGTCGGAAGACCGCGACATTGAAGTGGTGGGCCATGCAGCGAATGCGGCCGAGGCGCGCGCGGCGATAAAATCGCTCGATCCCGATGTCGTTACGCTCGACGTCGAGATGCCTGATATGAACGGTCTCGAATTTCTCGAAAAGCTGATGAGGCTGCGGCCGACTCCAGTGGTCATGATTTCCAGCCTGACCTATCACGGTGCGGCCATGGCGATCAGAGCGCTCGAGTTAGGTGCCATAGATTGTATCGCAAAACCGACGTCACGTGACGCGGATGCTTTCAGCGAGCTCACGAAAAAAATAAAAATCGCTGCGATGTCGCGCCTGCAGCCTTCAGACGCGTATCCAAAACGCATAGTCAAGGCGCCGTCCGGCTCCCGTTACAAATTCACGGATTCCATAATCGCAATTGGTTCCTCAACCGGCGGTGTCGAAGCTTTACTGACCATTTTATCCGAGTTTCCTGAAAATTGTCCGCCGACGGTCATCACCCAACACATGCCTGCGGGCTTCACGAAGAGCTTCGCAGACCGGTTGAACAAGCTGTGTTCTCCGCGCGTCTCGGAAGCGACCGAAGGCGCCCTGCTGAGGCCTGGACAAATCTATCTCGCACCCGGTGGAGAGACGCATCTTGAGGTGGTTGGTTCTGATCGGCTGCGTTGTCAGTTGAGCCACACGGATGCCGTCAATGGTCATCATCCATCGGTCGATGTCTTGTTTCATTCAGTCGCAAAATCCGCGGGACGAAAGTCCATAGGCGTCATTCTCACAGGCATGGGCCGCGACGGAGCGGCTGGACTCCTGAGCATTCGTCATATGGGCGGGAGCACAATCGGCCAAGACGAGAAAACCTGCATAATCTATGGCATGCCCAAAGTCGCAGCTGAAATGGGCGCCGTCGAAAAGCAAGTCGGCCTCGACGCCATCGCGGCGGAAATCCTCGCTTCCAGCACCTCGGTGGGCCACGTTGGTCTGAGTGAGAACTGTACTGTTCTTTAGGCCATACGACCCCTTAATGCCTCCTACGTCATTCTGTCGCTGGAAAGGATAGCGGCAAAGTCACGAAATTCACGGGCATCAGGACGCGCGCGTCTCACATCGTAAGAGTCTGCGTGCTTCTAAGAGTTCAGGTTGCCCGAAATGAATCCGATAGAAAGAAAACGGTCGTGATTCACATTGGGATGTCACCGAGGCAGGCTCTTCAGCTTGCATCTGATCTGGGCGTAACCGCTAAATCGCTGGCGCCCCCGTCCTAAAAGCCTCAATCAAAGGTCCCTAAGGTTATAAGCTGCGCTAAGAGAGTTGACATCCGCTTCCCCAAGGGCGACCTAACCCCCTATGAACGCCCAAGAACCCGTCACCGATTTCGTCAAAATCCCGGCCAACGACCCCGTCGGCCGGCGCCGCACCTTTGCCATCATCTCGCACCCTGACGCGGGCAAGACGACCCTCACCGAAAAGCTGCTGCTCTTCGGCGGCGCGATCCAGCTCGCGGGCGAGGTGCGCGCCAAGGCTAATCGCCGCCAGACCCGCTCCGACTGGATGGGCATCGAGCGTGAGCGCGGCATCTCGGTCGTGACCTCGGTCATGACTTTTGAGTATGGCGGCTGCGTCTATAATCTCCTCGACACGCCGGGCCATGAGGACTTTTCGGAAGATACCTATCGCACGCTGACGGCGGTCGACTCGGCGATCATGGTGATCGATGCGGCGAAGGGCATCGAGGCGCGGACGCGCAAGCTGTTTGAAGTGTGTCGCCTGCGCGATATCCCGATCGTGACCTTCATCAACAAATTGGATCGCGAGGCGCGCGATCCTTTTGAGCTTCTGGACGAGATCGAGAAGACGCTGGCGCTCGATGTCGCGCCGCGCACATGGCCGCTCGGCCAGGGCCGCGCCTTCGCCGGCACTTACGATCTTGACCGCAATCTCGTGCGCAGGCTCGATTCCGACGCCGAGCCGGTTGCGGTGAGCGGCCCGGACGATCCCTATATCAAGGGGCTGTTGAGCGAGCCGGATTTTAAAGAGGTGCGCGATCAGATCGAACTCGCGCGCGACGGCCTGAAGCGCTTCGACCGGCAAGCCTTTCTCGAAGGCCATCTGACGCCGGTCTTTTTCGGCAGCGCGCTGCGCAATTTCGGCGTGCGCGATCTGATCGATGCTCTGGCCGAATTCGCGCCGCCGCCGCATGGGCTTGACGCAGCGTCGCGCCATGTCGACGCGCATGAGCCGAAGATGACGGGCTTCGTCTTCAAGATCCAGGCGAATATGGACCCGAACCATCGCGACCGTATCGCTTTCATGCGCGTCTGTTCCGGCAAGTTGACGCGCGGGATGAAGGCGAAGCTCGTGCGCACGGGCAAGAACATCGCGCTCAATGCGCCGCAATTCTTCTTCGCGCAGGACCGCCAATTGGCGGAAGAGGCTTACGCGGGCGATGTCGTCGGCATTCCGAACCATGGCACGTTGCGCATCGGCGATACGCTGACCGAAGGCGAAGAGCTTGTGTTTCGCGGCGTGCCGAGCTTCGCGCCGGAAATCTTGCGCCGCGTCAAGATCGGCGATGCGATGAAGGCGAAGAAGCTCCGCGAGGCGCTTGGCCAGATGGCGGAGGAAGGCGTCGTGCAGGTCTTCCTGCCGAATGATGGCGCGGCCGCGATGGTGGGTGTCGTCGGCGCCTTGCAGCTCGATGTTCTGGCCGAGCGGCTCTCAGCCGAATATGGGTTGGACGTGACCTTCGAGACGAGCCGTTTCGAGCTCTGCCGCTGGGTGAGCGCGAAGACACAGGCCGACCTCGACAAGTTCACGCGCGCCTATCCGGCATCGATTGCGATGGATCTCGACGGCGCGCCGGTCTTCATGGCGGCATCCGCCTGGGATCTGCGCTACGAACAGGAACGCTGGCCGGACATCAGCTTTTCCGACATCAAGGATTATCAGAAGCAGGCCTAGCCCTCGTCCTGAGGAGCGCCGAAGGCGCGTCTCGAAGGATCGAGGCGTCGCCGCTGCATTTCGCAGCTCGCAATTCAATCCTTGTCATTCATCTGTTGGCGGCGAGCATGGCGAGCGGATCGCTTTAGTCAATGACGGCCCTTCGGGCCGCCGCCGAAGGCGGTCGCACGCAGATAAGTTTACGCAATCTGCGTAAACTTGATTGCGTTGCGATCATTGACAAAAGCGATGCCGCCTCGCCGAAAATGGCCGCTGTAGATGAATGGCGAAATCCGATTGGCTCAACCTCGTCATGCCCGGCCCCGTGCCGGGCATCCACGCCGAGACATTGATGCTTGGTACAAAATCAGTGATGAAGCGTTACCGCGTGGATGGCCGGGACAAGCCCGGCCATGACGGAAATCATTGTTCGCTTATGGTGAAGGTTGCCCCTTACATCGCGTCCTTGAAGCGCCAGACATCCGTCATTTTCGTCTCGCAATCTTCCAGGCATTTCGACACCGGCACCTCGTAGTGTGCCAGCGAATGGAGCCTGTCGCGCGGGAGATAGGTGCGGCCGGGATCGCCGATCAGCACGCGCGTGCCTTTATTGGCGAGCTGTTCCAGCCATAGAATGAAGCGTTCGGCCATGCCGGGCTCGTAGGCGATATCGCCTGCGAGCACGACGTCCCAATGCTGATCGCAGCCGACAACATCTTCAGATAGAAGATGGATATCGGCGCTATTGGCGACGGCATTCATGGAGATGGCATCCATCGCCAAGGGATCGATATCGTTGGCTTCGACATGAGCGGCGCCCGCCTTGGCCGCGGCTATCGCGAGGAGGCCGGAGCCCGACCCGAGATCGAGGACGCGTTTGCCCGCGACCAAGGTTTGATGGTCTTGAATATAACGCGCCAAGGCTTGGCCGCCCGGCCAGGCGAAGGCCCAATAAGGCAGCGGCAGGTTGACGGCGTGAAGCTCGTCCTGCGTCTTTTGCCAGAGCCCTGTTGCTTCTTCGGCAAGATGAAGCTTGATGTCCGGCCGCAGCGGAACCAGGGCAAGATGCGTATTGGTTTTGATGAAAGCAGCGCGGTCGAAGGTCATATCGAGCCCCCGGCGTAAAAGGCCATCGTCCGGGGTTAGGCTTGCAATGTAAAGGGGATTGGAAAAACGATGGATGAAACGATCCGGCCCGGCGAAATCGCTGTAACCCTTGAGGAGGCCCGCGCGAGCGACGCAAAGCTCTATTTTATCGGGCATATTCGCACACCTTGGCAGAAGCGGACGGACTGTCCGCGGCAGGGTGATCGCGAGCAGGGGCCCGAATGCCGCATCGTCGTCGATCCGCTCTGGCATCAGGCGCTGACCGGCATCGAGCAATGGCCTGAATTGCAGCTTCTCTATTGGATGAACGAAGCGCGGCGCGACCTTGTGATCCAGGCGGCCACCGGCAAGGAACCGGTTGGAACCTTTGCTTTGCGCTCTCCCGTGCGGCCCAATCCGATCGCCTCGTCCATCGTCGCCTTGCGGCGCGTCGAGCCGGGCTGTCTCATCGTCACCGGGCTCGACTGTCTCGACATGACGCCGCTTCTCGACATCAAGCCGCATTTCGGTGAGGCAAAACCGACCTCTCCTTGACGGGAGCGGCCTGCGGAGCCTATTTAGAGTTTGAGACCTAGGGGATCCCCGGCAGGGGGCTGAGAGGCTGGCAAGCTGGCATGACGATCATGCCGGCGCCTGGCGACCCTTCGAACCTGATCCAGTTTGCACTGGCGGAGGGATGGTTGTGAGCGCATTTTTTCCCCCACATTCAGCAGTTCTAGCCCTCATCCTGAGGAGTGCGCGTAGCGCACGTCTCGAAGGACGAGGGCGGCATGGCGACTTGCACTATGCGGCTTGCCCGCGCCTCTCCTTCGAGACGCAAGCCATAGCCCGTTGCTCGCGACGGGCGTCGCTTCGCAACGCCCTATGGCTTGCCCCTCAGGATGAGGCGCTAAGCGCTGGAGGCCCACGATGAAGATCCGCGTGATCGGCGCCGGTGTCGCTGGACTGACAACTGCTTATGAATTTGCCCGCGCCGGCTGCGCGGTCGAGATCGTCGATCGCGCGGCGGGGCCGGGCCTCGGCTGTTCCTGGTTTGCCGGCGGCATGATCGCGCCCTGGTGCGAGGCCGAAAGCGCCGAGCCGCTTGTCGTCTCCTATGGCATCGAGGCGCTGACCTATTGGACGCAAGACGTGCCTGTCGCTCAGATACATGGCAGCCTTGTCGTCGCCCCCGCGCGCGATAGACCCGACCTCATCCGCTTTTCGCGCCGCACCTCGCATTATGAGATGTGTGATGGGGCCGCTGTCGCAGCGCTCGAACCAGATCTCGAAGGCCGGTTCGAGTCGGCGCTTTTCTTCGCAGAAGAAGCGCATCTCGATCCGCGGGTTGCAATGGCGAAGCTTGCATCGCTGCTTGCGGAGCATGCCGATGTCACCTTCCGCTTTAATACCGAGGCGGATGCGCTCGAGGGCGATGCGGATTGGATCATCGATTGCCGCGGCTTCGATGCCCGCGATCGCCTCACCGATCTGCGCGGGGTTCGCGGCGAAATGCTGGTGCTCAAGACGCAGGAGATAAATTTCGCACGTCCGGTGCGCCTTCTGCATCCGCGCTATCCGGTCTATATCGTGCCGCGCGGCGATGGCCGCTTCATGATCGGCGCGACCATGATCGAAAGCGGGCAGGGCGGCGTGATGACGGCGCGTTCGGCGCTTGAATTGCTGTCTGCCGTCTGCACGGTTCATCCGGCCTTCGGCGAGGCCGAGATCATCGAAATGGGCGCCAATGTGCGGCCGGCTTTCGCCGACAACCTGCCGCGTCTGCGGCTGGACGGCCGGACGCTCTTCGTCAACGGGCTTTACAGGCACGGCTTTCTCGCGGCGCCGTCGCTCGCGCGCCGCGCGGCGGATGTCGTGTTGAAGGGGTCCTATTTTCCGGAGATCATGGATGCAGATCCGCGTGAACGGCAAAGAGCTTGAGGTCGCTGCGACGACGCTCGCAGCGCTTCTCGATGAGCTCGACTATGAAGACGCCATGGTTGCGACGGCGCTCAATCAGAATTTTATCCGCAAGGTGGATCGGATGACGACGCCTCTCAAAGACGGGGATGCGGTCGAGGTTCTCGTGCCGAAACAGGGAGGCTGAATTGAGCGACAAGCCGCTCTCGCTTTATGGAGTCAGCCTGACGTCGCGGCTCTTGGCCGGCACGGCGCAATATCCGTCGCCCGCCATTCTTGCCGCCGCCGTCAAAGCCGCACGGACCGAGGTGGTCACCGTCTCGCTGCGCCGCGAGGCGGGCGGCGGCCGCGCGGGCGATTCCTTCTGGGGCTTGATCCGCGATCTCGGCGTGCGCGTTTTGCCGAATACGGCCGGCTGCCGCAGCGTGAAAGAGGCCGTCACCACCGCGCAAATGGCGCGCGAGGTTTTCGGCACGGCTTGGGTCAAACTCGAAGTCATCGGCGAGGACGATACGTTGCAGCCCGACGTCTTCGGCCTTGTCGAAGCCGCGGCTATTCTCGCGCGCGACGGTTTCTCGGTCTTTCCCTACACGACGGAAGATCTCGTCGTCGCAGAAAAATTGCTCGGCGCCGGTTGCGAAGTCCTGATGCCCTGGGGCGCGCCGATCGGTTCCGGCCGTGGTCTCAACAACAGGTTCGGCCTGAAGGCCTTGCGCGCACATTTTCCGAATGTGCCGCTCATCGTCGATGCGGGCATCGGCACGCCGTCGCATGCGGCGGAAGCCATGGAGCTTGGCTATGATGCCGTGCTCTTGAATACGGCCATCGCGAAAGCTGGCGATCCGGTGATGATGGCGGACGCCTTTGCGCGCGCCGTCGAAGCTGGGCGGCTCGCCTATCTCGCGGGACCTATGGAGCCGCGCGACATGGCCGAGCCTTCGACACCGACCGCAGGCCTTCCTTTCGGCGGTGCCGTGCGTGCTTGATCCGTTTTATCTGATCGTCGACAGCGCGAGCTGGATCGCGCGGCTGCTGCCAAGCGGCGTGAAGCTCGTGCAATTGCGCATCAAGGATGTGAGCGCCGAAGAACGGCGCGCCGAGATTGCGAAATCGAAAGCGCTTTGCGCGCAGTATGGCGCGCAGCTCATCGTCAATGATTATTGGCAAGATGCGATCGATCTCGGCTGCGATTATATCCATCTTGGCCAGGGCGATCTCGACACGGCCGATTTGACGGCGATCCGCAAGGCAGGCCTGCGGCTCGGCGTCTCGACGCATGACGAGGCCGAACTTGCCCGCGCGCTTACAACGGCGCCGGATTACATCGCGCTCGGGCCGATCTATCCGACGATCTTGAAGCAAATGCCTTTTGGGCCGCAAGGTTTGGGCCGGCTTGGCGAATGGCGAAAGAAGATCGGATCGTTGCCGCTTGTCGGCATAGGCGGGATCTCGCTCGACCGCGCCAAAGGCGTACTCGAAGCCGGCGCCGATAGCGCGGCGGTCGTAACCGACATCACGCTCAATGCGGATCCCCAGGCCCGCGCGCGGGCCTGGGCCGAGGCGACGCGCGCTTTTGTCAAAACGTAGCCGGAGCGCATGCTCCGCCGTCTTAACAGGATGGGCCGCCCTCGTTCTTTGAGACACCCACTTCAGGAGTTTAAAGCCATAACAGTTGACAAGGAAACTACTTGTGATAGTTTCCTTGGAAATTACGAGGCTCAAATGAGATGCAAAGCAAAGGCCGCTCCTCTGGAGGCGCATTTGGGATACTGGCTGCGCTTCGTGTCGAATCATGTCTCGCATGCTTTCAGTCTCAAGCTCGCGCAGCGCGACGTAACCGTCGCCGAATGGGTCGTGCTGCGCCAGCTTTATGAGAAGGAGAGTTTGGCGCCGAGCGAACTTGCAGAGGGCATCGGCATGACGCGCGGCGCCATCTCGAAGCTCGCCGACCGGCTCGAAGCAAAAGCTTTGATCGAGATAGGCAGGGATCAAATGGATCGCCGATATCAAAGTCTGGCGCTCACGAAGGCCGCACGAGCGCTCGTGCCGCAGCTAGCAGTGCTGGCGGATGAGAATGACGCGGCCTTCTTCGCTCACCTGACGCCGGCGGAAAGGGCCAAGGTCGAAACGATCTTGAAGGACATCGTTCGCCTTCATGGGCTGAGGGCGGTGCCCATCACGTGACGGTAGAAAGTTCAACGGACGCCAATTCAAAACCGCAGGAGACGATGATGGACCCGGATGTGAAAGACGTCATGGAGGATTGCACGAGAGGTTCGGACGAGGGCCGGTTGAGCTTTCCTCAGGTCGTGTTGAAATTGATGGAGGCCGGTGTCGAACAATATCATGCGGACCTGCGCCGCGCCGAGAAAACCTATTATATGCCGGACGGAGCGTCTCACGTCGTTGCATGTCCGGCCCTCGAAGCATCACCCGCGCAGGATTTCTCCGCGAGCGGTGTCGAGGCCGCGATCCGGGCGATCCAAACCCGCGCGATCACATATAAGGAATTTTGTGAACGGATCGGTGCCGCGGGTTGCGTCGGCTATTTCGTGTCGCTTGCTGGGCGCCGCGCCGTCTATTTCGGGCGGACAAGCGAAATGCATATCGAGCCGTTTCCGCACGTCCAGTGAGGCTTGCCTTACTTGCAGAAGGCTTCTTGAAAGGCCGTGACCTTATCCGGTCGGTCGAGACCCTTTTTCGGGTTCCATTTATGCGCAATCAGGAAATCGCGAACGTCGACCGTGATTTCTTTGCCGTTGACATAATAGCGATCGATACCGTCCAAAGTGATGACGGCGGGACCGTCGGTGCGATGAACCTTGCCGTCCTCGAACCAAATCTTGGTTCCGACATAGCAGTAATAGCCGACAATGCGGCCCATATCGTCCTGGTTTGCCTCATCGACTTCGATCATCTCGGACACATTAACCCTCATTCGGACGCTCTTGGCCGCGCAGCCGACCCTGTTTTGACCTTCTTAGCAGATAAATCAATCGCCAAACCACTGGAATATCTCCCTGCGGGCTGTGTCATGGCGTCGTCTTGTCGAGCCTGCGAAGGGTCCAATTGATCTCCGGACTCTGGCCGGTTTCGCTCGAAATGACGATCTGTTCGCAGCGCCTCGGCCCGTCGGGCGAAGCGAAGAAAACGCTCTCCGCGATCCTGATGTCGCGGCCGGGCGCTTCGAAAACCCATTGCGTCCGGTTTGGAAGCTCGAAGAGAATGCCGCGCGGCTCCGACGAAGGCTTGAGGCGGACGCTCGGATGAATGTGGAAACGCAGGCAATAGGGGTAGTTTTCGAGCGGTTTTGAAGGCGATGATGGCCGCAGGCGGTCTTGGCCTTCGAGCGTTCGCCCGTCGTTCGACAGCGTCAGATCGCGCTCATGGATCAATCCAAACCGCGGTTGATAGCCATTATGGGAAAGCCGTAGCCGCGCGGCCGAGGAAACCGTGCTCCTTTCGACCGTGACCCTATCCGGTCCCGACAGAATACGATGGCCAAGCCATCGGCCGAGGCTTGAGTGAAAGGCGAAGCGGCAAGATGACGTGTCGTCGACGACCACGGTCGAATGCGCCGCCGTCATGCGGGCCGCCTGGCGAGCCGCCTCGCGATGAATATCCGGCGCGCCGCAATTGATGACGAGATGCTGGGCTTCGGATGAAAATTCGAAGGCAAGGCAGCCCGCATGCGCCTGTTCGGAAAAATCCTGCGGCGGCGGCGGCCCGGCATCGACGATCAGCAAGCTGCCTTGCATCTCAAGACGCTGATAGCCGGAATAGGGTGCGTTGGTGATGGCTTGCACGCGCGCGTCGTCATAGGCGAGCACGGTTGCAAGCATCTCCGGCGCGGTCACGCCCATTCCATTGAAAAGCGCGAGCGCGCCGTCGCCATGGCGAAACAGCCGCAGCATCGGCATGATGCGATCGATCGCGTTGAGAAGCTGCGGCGGCGCCGCGATATTGCGCGCCGCATAGGCTTGGCGCAGAGGCAGAAGATCGAGCAGAAGATCGATCAAGACTTGCGGATTGCGGCTGACATGTCCGCCGTCCGGCAAGATCTGCCGGTCGAGTTCTTCGGCCAGCAATCTCGTAGCCTTCTTCTGCAATTTCGTCGCGGCCTGCGCGCAAAGGCCGAGCTCGGCGAGCGTGATCGCGGCAAGCAGGCGAGGCTCGCCGCTGAGCCCGGCCTTGACCTCATGTTCGAGCGCTATTTGTGAGCGGCCGAGCCCTTTCATGAATCGCCGATAGAAGGCGCGATCGGCACCATCGAGGATCAAAGGCGATTGCGACAGCCAGGCCAAGGTCCGGCGCGCGACGACGCGCGGCTCCCAGGCGGGGTCCGGTGTGGGCTTGCCCATATGGGTAAGAAAATCGTCGACAAGCGCGCGGGCATGGTCCCGTGCGCGCGCCGTATCGGCGGCACGCAAATGGCGCAGCCAGCCGAAACCGGCGAGCGCCCGCGCCCAGGCCGGCGAGCCCGGCTCGATTTCGAAGGGCGAGCGCCCATGCGCGTTGACGATCTTGCCGCCGAAGGCGAAATAGCCCGCATAAATGTCGTTCGCTGTGGTCGGATCGCCGGTGCGAATATCTTGCGGCGCGATCAAAAGCCGCTCCGCCGGATGAAAGGTCATTCCGGCGAAAAGACGCAAAGGTGCCGTGGCCGCGCGGCGCGCGAGCCTCGCGATTCGGCCTGCGAAGAGGCCGACCAGGCGCACCCGATCTTTGATTGCGGCGCCTCTCAGGGCCGTAGCTCCTCAAAATCGACGTTCATCGCAGCGACGCCGATACCCGCAAGCGTTGATTTCTGGCGAGGAATCCTCAAACGAGGTCCCGAAATGCTGGCTCGCCCCCGCGAAACGAAGTTGGCTAAAACAACGACTTACACATGGACACGATTTCCTCGATCGCATCATGCTGCAAGTTATGTTCGAAAATCCTATAGGGTTTGTTAACCACGTCGAATGAGACGCGCAGCGAAAAAGCCGTCAAGGCCGGCGAGCCTTGGGTTTTCGGCGGGAAGATGCGAAGGCAGAGTCCGCATTTCGCCGAATTCGTTGAGGATGCCCGGCAGACCCCCAACTTCGTCCGGTTCGATCGGCAGGCGCGCCATATCCGGATTGCGGCGCAGGAAAGCCTGGATCTGCATTTCGCCCTCTTCAGGCTCGATCGAACATGTGCAGAAGACGATCAGCCCGCCGGGCCGCACCATTTCCGCCGCCTTGTCGAGCATACGCGACTGCATCGCCGCGAGAGAGGTAATGTCGCTCGCTTTTTTGATCCAGGCGATGTCGGGGTGGCGGCGGATCGTGCCCGTGCCCGTGCAGGGCGGGTCGATCAATATGGCGTCGAAAGTCAGGGCCTTGAGACCGGTCACATCGGCGACGATCATTTCGGCGCGCAGATGAAGCCGCTCAAAATTAGCCGCCAGCATTTTGAGGCGCTCGGCCGAGCGATCGATCGCGGTGACATCGGCGCCGAGCGCCGCGAGTTGCGCCGCCTTGCCGCCGGGCGCCGCGCAGAAATCGGCGACTTTCGTGCCGGGCTTGACCCGAAGCAGACGCGCGGGCAGGGCGGCGGCCGCGTCCTGTACCCACCATTGTCCGAGGTCGAAGCCCTCAAGCTCGCTGATGGGAACATGGGTCTCGAGCCGCAGAGAGCCTGTCGGCAAAACCACGCCGCCAAGCTTTTGTTGCCAGGATTCGATATCCGACCTGACGGTCAGATCGAGCGTCGGTTCCTCGCAATTGATCGCGGCGATGGCCTGGGCCGCGGCGTCGCCATAGGTCTTGCGCCAGCGCGCGGCGAGCCAATGCGGCGTATCCTGTTCGAGCGGATCGCTGGCGGCAAGAATGGCGTCGCGTTCGCGTGCGATATTGCGCAAGACGGCGTTGACGAGCGACGCATAAGGCGCCGTCTTCGTTTCAAGCCTTACGATGCGGACGGCGAGATCGACCGCCGCATGATCCGGCACGTCCAGAAAGAGGATCTGCGCCGCCGCGACGATCAGCGTCCATTCGATCTGTGCCGCCTGACGCGGCAGGCCGCGCTCCACCAGCTTGTTGATCGCATGCCTGATCGTTCCGAGCCGCCGGAGCGAAACGGTGACGATGGAGCGGACCAAGGCGCGATCGCGCGCATCGATGCCTGCGAGGCGATTGGGAACGGCTGTCGACGAAAGCCGTTCGTCGAGCGCATGACCATTGGTAATGATATCGTTCAAAAGCGCCGCGGCTGCGGTTCTGGCGAGAAGACCGGGATGACGTTCCGCCTCGCGTCTTTGAGTTTCCGCCGAGACCATCGGGCTGCGATGCTTCGGGCGAGGCTTTCCTTGTGAAGAATCCAAAACTACGGTTCCGGCTTTGACGCGGCAGCGCAAATGCGCCTCAAGCTATCTCAATTAGAGTGTATATGTTCAATCGTTTCGAAACCGCTTTCGTCTTGCAGTGTTCGAATTTTATTTGCTGCCTAAGTACCGCTCCTTATGAAATGGATTCTCTTCCGCCGCTAGCCTCGCACCTTCTTCAAGCGTGCCGGACGCGGCGTCATGTATACAACTTGCAAACATCGCATAAACGTGCCGCTTACGCTGTGCGATACCACACAGACAGTATAAGGACATTTTCGAAAGTGGTACTCGAATGTTCTCCTCGTCCGGAGTTCGGGCATAGAAGTCCTATATGCAGGTCAGGATAATGACTTATGCCCAAGCTTGATCCGCCGGGCGGCGATGCGCCTCTTTCCCCGTCCAAGTCTTTGAGCCCGGAAGCGCGTCGCGCTTTGGCCGAAGCGGAGGAACGCCGGCGTCGCGCCGAAGCCTCTTCGAAGGACGCTGCCAAAGCGACGGAAATCGGCGGCCGCGACGGGCCGGAGCCGACCCGTTATGGCGATTGGGAAGTCAAAGGCATCGTCAGCGATTTTTGAAGATCAGATCAATCCCGCGGCAATATTGATCGTCAATGCAAGCACCGCGCTGTTGAAGAAAAAGGCGAGGATGCAATGGGTCAGCGCTGTCCGGCGCATGCCCTTTGATGTGATCTCAACATCGGCCGTCTGCGACGCGACGCCGATCACATAAGAGAAGTAGAGGAAATCGAAATAATCCGGATTGTCGGTGCCGGGAAAATGCAGCCCGCCGCGCCGGTGCTCCGGGCCGCCCGATCGCGTGGTGCCCGTACCGAAATAATCATGCGCATAGTGCAGCGCGAACATCAGATGGATGAAGAACCAGGCGCTGAGGATCGTCGTTGCCGCCAATGCGATATGCAGCTCCTTTAAGAGCCCGGTCGTATCTTTGACGATCGCCAACTGCGCGACGATCGCGCCAATCGAGCTTAAAGCTGCGATGCTCGTCAAAATGAGAATGGCGAAACGGCCTTCGTCCTGGAGCTTGGCGCGATAGCGGATCGAGGCCTGCGTCGCCGTTGCGATAAGCCATCCGGTCAAGATGAAATAAAGCAGGGTGCAGGCGTTCCAGGCAATGAGCCAGCGGGTGATTTCGCGCCACGACGATGGCGTGAAAAGGCCGACCGCCAATCCAAATAGAACGCTGATGAAAAGCCGCGGCCGGCCGCGGATCAAACGGACAAGGCGCCACCGATGGAGGTTTGCTCCAAGGCCGGCGGCGGACGGATCGGTCAATTTTTGCGCGCCACGACGAAATGCGCCGCCTCTTTGAGGATGCCCGCCTGCGGTCCTAAGCCTTTCAGCGCGGAAATCGCTTCGGACGCCATCTTGTCGCGTCTTTCGCAGGCGGCCTCAAAGCCGAGCGCGGCGACAAGCGTCGCCTTGTTGCGCTCGGCATCCTTGCCGGCGCGTTTGCCGAGGGCGACCTCGTCGGCCTCGACATCCAAAATGTCGTCTGCCACCTGAAAGGCCGCGCCAAGCGCCTGACCATAGCGCGAGAGAGCGGCTTTCGCCTCCGCGTCGGCGCCGCCGAGGATCGCGCCGGCATTGACCGCATAATGCAAAAGCGCGCCGGTCTTCATGGATTGAAGCCTGATGACCGCTTCCGCCGTATGCGGCTCCTTCGCCTGTTCCGCTTCGAGGTCGAGCACCTGGCCGCCGACCATACCGCCGATGCCGGCCGCGCGGGCCAAGGCCAAGACCAGTTCGGCGCGAACCGCCGGGTCCGGATGGGTCGCGAGATCGGCGGTGACATCGAAGGCATAGGTCAAAAGCCCGTCGCCGACGAGAATGGCCGTCGCTTCGTCAAAAGCTTTATGGGTGGTCGGCCGGCCGCGCCGCAGATCGTCATTATCGAGCGCGGGCAGATCGTCATGGACCAGGGAATAGCAATGGATCATTTCGAGCGCGGCCGCGGCGCGAACCACGCCCTTGCCTTCGACGCCGAAGAGCCGTGCGGTCTCGATCAGAAGAAATGGCCGCAGCCTTTTGCCGCCGCCAAGGCTCGCATAGCGCATGGCCTGCAGAAAACGGGCAGGGCGGAATGTCTCTCCGGGCAGCGGGTTCGCCGACAGGAGCGTGTCGAGCATGCTCTCCGTCGCCTCCGCGACGTCCGACAATCGCCCTTCGAATTCACGCGCGCCACCTGATGCCATCGTCCCTGTCGCCTCACCTTGGCATTGAACCGCTTCAGCTTCCGAGGAAACGGGCGGTCTGCTTTGGGCGGGTGCAAACCGCCGCTGCTTTGACGCCTTGCCCGATTGCTCCAGATCGGTCAAGGCTCAGGCCTTGGCATGAGATTTGGGTGGGCTCGCGGGGCTTGTGATCATTTTTCGCTGGTTCTTTCGCATTCTGCTGCTGGTTCTCTTGGCGGTGGGCGCATTGATTCTCGCCTATCGCTTCGTCACGCCGGTCTCGACCTTGATGGTCGGGCGCTGGATCACCGGGAAATCCGTCGAACGGACTTACGTCCCGCTCTCGCGCATGTCACCTCATTTGGCGGCAGCGGTGATTGCTTCCGAGGATGCGCGGTTTTGCCTGCACCACGGCGTCGACTGGGACGCCTTGAACGGGGTCATCAAGAAAGCCGGCAAGCGGGGACCTTCGCGCGGCGCCTCCACCATCCCGATGCAGACGGCCAAGAATCTTTTTCTATGGCCTGGGCGATCGGTGGTCCGTAAAGGCCTGGAAATTCCGCTGGCCTTGGCGATCGACACAGCTTGGCCGAAGCGGCGTCTGCTTGAAGTCTATTTGAACATTGCCGAATGGGGCGACGGCATTTTCGGCGCCGAGGCCGCCGCCCGGTCTTATTTCAAGAAAAGCGCCCATGACCTGACTTTGCCGGAGGCGGCGCTGCTCGCAACCGCGCTGCCAAACCCACATCTGCGCGATCCGGGCCAGCCGCACCGGCGCCATGCGGCTTTGGCCCGCAACCTCATGCGGCGGGTCGAGCAGGGCGGCGTGCCGCTTGAATGTGTGGAGTGATGTCGCGCCCCTGCCGACTCATCATACTTGTAAAATCAAGGATTTAATGCTTAAGGAAGGCGGTGGGGCGGGTTACTTTTCCGCGATCCCGCACTAGCCAGGCCGTGCATTTCATTGTATGCACCCGGCTCCCGGTGACAATCTGCGCATTTTTCTCCGCGCATTGAGAGATTCTGATGGCTGTTCCGAAACGTAAAACCTCCCCGATGAAGCGCGGTTTCCGGCGCTCGGCCGATGCGCTCGAGGCGCCGACCTATGTCGAAGACAAGGATTCGGGCGAATTGCGCCGGCCGCATCATATCGATCTCAAGACCGGCATGTATCGCGGCCGTCAAATCCTGACGCCCAAGACCAAAGAAGCCTAGGACCAAAGAAGCCTAAGAAGGCTTTAGACCCATGCGAGGCGGAGATCATCTCCGCCCGCCCTTAGCAGAACATGCTAATACATGATCTGGCCGCCGTTGATGCTGATGGTCGAGCCGGTGATGAAGCCTGCGTCGTCCGCGGCGAGAAATACCACGCAGCGCGCGACTTCTTCCGGCTCGCCGATCCGGCCAAGCGGAATCACCGGCAGAATCTTCTGCTTCATGAAATCCTCTGGGATCGCCTTCACCATTTCGGTCGCGATATAGCCGGGGCAGATCGCATTGACGGTGATGCCCTTATTGGCGCTTTCGCGGGCGAGCGCCTTGGTGAAACCGAGATCGCCCGCCTTGGAGGCGGCATAATTGGTCTGCCCGAGCTGGCCTCTCTGTCCGTTGATCGATGAGATATTGACGACGCGCCCGAAGCCGCGCTCGCGCATCCCTTCGATCACCGGCCGCGTCATGTTGAAGAGCGAATTGAGGTTCGTGTTGATCACCTCATGCCATTGCTCGGGCTTCATCTTGTGAAGCATCGTGTCGCGCGTGATGCCGGCATTGTTGACGAGAATTTCGACCGCTCCAAGCTCTTGCGCGATGCGCCCGAGCCCCGACGCGCAGGCCTCGTAATTCGACACATCCCATTTATAGACGGGTATGCCGGTCTCGGCCTTGAAGGCGCCGGCTGCCTCATCGTTGCCGGCATAATTGGCCGCCACCTTATAACCGGCTGCTTTTAAAGCCTTGCTGATCGCGGCGCCGATCCCACGGGTTCCGCCGCTGACTACTGCTACGCGCGCCATGTGTTTCCCACCTTTGCTTCCATCCCGAGGCGAACTCTCACGGTTCGCTCATTCAGCATCGATCATAAGACCGGTCTGGTTCTTGATGTCCCTCAACCGTCCGGCGAAAACGCGCCGGACGGCCGACTGGACTAGCGTTCGACGGTGAGCGCGATGCCCATGCCGCCGCCGATGCAAAGGGTCGCGAGACCTTTCTTTGCGCCACGGCGGCCCATTTCATGGAGCAGCGTCACGAGAATGCGGGCGCCAGATGCGCCGATCGGATGGCCGATCGCGATGGCGCCGCCGTTCACGTTCACGATGGCGGGATCCCAGCCCATTTCCTTGTCGACGGCGATCGCCTGAGAGGCGAAGGCCTCGTTTCCTTCGATCAGTTCGAGATCCTTCACTTTCCAGCCGGCCTTTTCGAGCGCCTTGCGGGAGGCGGGGATGGGACCGGTTCCCATGATCGACGGATCGACGCCCGCCGTGGCCCATGAAGCGATGCGCGCGAGCGGTGTGAGGCCGCGCGCTTTGGCTTCCTTGGCGCTCATGAGGACGACTACGGCCGCGCCATCATTGATGCCCGACGCATTGCCGGCCGTCACCGTGCCCTCTTTCGAGAAAGCCGGCTTCAACTTGGCCAGAGCCTCGATCGTCGCGCCGATGCGGATATATTCATCCGCATCGACGATCGTGTCGCCCTTGCGGCCGGTGATCGTGAAGGGCACGATCTCGTCCTTGAATTTCCCGGCGGCCTGCGCGGCTTCGGCTTTGTTCTGAGATATAAGCGCGAATTTATCTTGATCGTCGCGGCTGATCTGCCATTTGGCGGCGATATTCTCGGCCGTGATGCCCATGTGGTAGCCTTGAAAGGCATCCATCAGACCGTCGCGCAACATCGTATCGATGAATTTGAAATCGCCCATTTTGGTGCCGGAGCGCAAATGCGCCGCGTGCGGGGCAAGCGACATGTTTTCCTGGCCGCCGGCGACGATCACCTTGGCGTCCTCGTTGGCGATTTGCTGCATGCCGAGTGCGACCGCGCGCAGGCCTGAGCCGCAAACCTGATTGAGGCTCCAGGCGGTCTTCTCCTGAGGCACGCCCGCGGCCATCGCGGCTTGGCGTGCCGGGTTCTGGCCTTCGCCAGCGCCGAGCACCTGGCCGAGGATGACCTCATCGACGTCGGCCGCATCGACCTTGGCGCGTTGGAGCGCGGCTTTGATGACGGCCGCGCCCAGCTCATGCGCGTGCGTGTTGGCGAAGGCGCCATTGAAGGATCCGACAGCGGTGCGCGCAGCACCGACCACAACGATCTCACTCGACATTCCAGATCCTCCTCGACGTTTTTGATTCCCGACGCTCGCGAAACCTGCAAACCACAGCCAAGTGAAACAAATTTGTCTTTGATCGATGACAAATGCGTTTCAGAAAGCTTTGGCTGTGCGAAATGCCCCGCCGGCGAGAGGTGTTATCCATAGTGAGCACTTCGGCCTTTGCGGGGCAAGCGCGACGAAGGAACTAAGATATTGTGCAACCGCAGCAATTGGTGAGATAATCATATTCGCAGTTCGTGGTTTCCGCTTACCGATAAAGGGGATAACCTGGAAGTCGCCGGTTGAACCCAGATCCGTCAGCGGCGTCACGCTTTGTCACTCAGGTATAGGCAAGCCATGGGCAGCGAAAAGCAACCGATCACCATCAAGAAATATGCAAACCGGCGCCTCTATAATACCGGGACAAGCGCCTATGTGACGCTCGAAGACCTGGCCGATATGGTCAAAAAGGGCGAGGATTTTGTCGTGTTCGACGCCAAGAGCGGGGAAGAAATTACCCGCTCCGTGCTTACGCAGATTATTTTCGAGCAGGAGGGCAAAGGCGGCCAGAGCCTTCTGCCGATCACTTTTCTGAGGCAATTGATCCGCTTCTATGGCGACAGCATTCAAATGCTGGTGCCGAGTTATCTCGAATTTACGATCGACCGGCTGACTTCGGATCAGGAAAAATTTCGCGACCAATTCGCCAATGGGCTGAGTGGCGGGCTTGGCGCCGCCTCGCCCTTGGGCAGCCAGACGCGGCAGATTTTCGGCCCGCTCGAGGAACAGGCCCGCAAGAACATGGCGATGTTCACCCAGGCCCTCTCGATGTTCAGCCCGTTCGGCGTCGGCGCCAGCGGGCCGGCACCCACCGCCAATTCCCACCCCGAGCCCGCAACGCCGCCGCCGCAGACCGAAGATTCGAAGAGCGACATCGAGGAAATGAAACGCCAGCTCGGCGAATTGCAGAAGCGGATCGAGGGGATCATCCCCAAGGAATGATCTTTCAAACTGGCTGCCAGCCGGGCGGCGCCAGTTGAAACCCTGAAAAGCTAAATCCCGGCGCGACGCCGCAGCCGACGAGTGTCCATTCGCCGAGCGATTCGGCACTCTGCCACCAATCTTTCGGCACGACGCATTGCGGCTTTTGCCCGGCGAAAAGATCGGCGCCCAAGACATGCGTCGCGACCGGCCCTTCGCCGCACCATTGCGAAAGCCGAAGCGGCGCGCCTGCGTAGAAGTGCCAGGATTCGACCGCATCGACCCGATGCCAGGCCGAGATGCTTCCCGCGGGCAGGAGGAAATAAATCAGAGTCGAAGCCGAACGGCCGTCTGCGTCTTGCGCGGGATCTCGGAACGTCTCGCGAAAAAAGCCGCCTTCCGGATGCGGCGCGAGATCGAGAAGCCGGATGATCTCGGCGGCGCTTTTATCCATTAGAGCGCGATCCTTTCGAGTTGATTCATGGTCGCGCGCTCAGCTTCTGTTAAGCCGCATGATCTTAGCCGAAAGTTCAGCCCACTTTTGGGCTCATGCTCTAAAAATTGTTCTTGCGTTCGCGCAGCTCGGTGAAGACGGCGGCGGGATCGGCGCCGCGCATGCCGAGTGTCGCTTGAATGGCGGGTTCGTCGGCGCGCAGAAAAGGATTCGTCGCGAGTTCAAGGGCCATCGTCGTCGGCAGCGTGAACTGGCCATTCTCGCGCAGCATCGCGACCACATTGGCGCGATCCTGCAAAGTGCTGTTTTCCGGATCGACGCTCAAGGCGAAGCGCGCATTGGACAGCGTATATTCATGCCCACAATAGATCTTGGTTTCGGCGGGCAAGGCCGCGAGTTTCATCAAGGAGCGGTAAAGCACCGGCGCCGGCTCTTCGAAGCCGCGGCCGCAGCCCATCGCGAAGAGAGTGTCGCCCGAAAACAAAAGATCCTCGCTTTCGAACCAATAGGCGATATGTCCGGACGTATGGCCGGGGACTTCGATCACCATGGCTTCGCACGAGCCGACCTTAACGACGTCGCCTTCGCCGACTTCGAGATCGAGACCTGCGATTTTCGCGGCTTCCTGCGCTGGCCCAACGACACGGGCGCGAGGAAAAGCCGCCTTGAGGCCCGCTATGCCTTGGGTATGATCGAAATGATGATGGGTGATGAGAATATCGGTCAGCTCCCAGCCTTTTTTCGCCAGCGCCTGCAAGATCGGCTGGGCGTCGGGCGCATCGATGGCGGCGGTCGCCCCGGTTTCCGGATCATGCACGAGGACGCCGAAATTATCCGATAGGCACATGAATTGATGGATCGAAAGGCTCATGGGTGCGGCCTGCTGCCGCGAAGCTCTGCCGGAGCTGGTTATCGCTCGCGCGGCGCCTCGCAAAAGGGAAGATCATGTCTATTCTCATAAAGGCTATAGAACCGCTGTCCTAGAGGGTCAAATGAGACGTCTTGCGTTCATGAAGAGAATATGACGGCTCGCATGATGCGGACGTGACATCATGGCAATGCCATATTGACGCGCCACCTGCTTTCCATGTCAGGATCGGCTTTGAACACCTCACATCGGGCATTGGCGATTTCGCCAACGAAACCGTTTATGGTAGCTGAGACTGACCATTTGAACCTAGGTTGAAAGGTGATCGATGCGGATAGCGATGATTGGAAGCGGCTATGTCGGGCTTGTGTCTGGAGCCTGTTTTGCGGATTTCGGTCATGTCGTGACCTGCGTCGACAAGGACGCCGCGAAGGTCGCGGCTTTGCGCGACGGCAAGGTGCCGATCTATGAGCCGGGCCTGCCCGAACTCGTCGCGACGAATATCCATGCCGGGCGCCTGTCCTTCGTCATCGACATGGCCGAGGCGGTGGCTGAGGCCGACGCCGTCTTCATCGCGGTCGGCACGCCGTCGCGGCGCGGCGACGGCCATGCCGATCTCTCCTATGTCTATGAGGTCGCGGCCGAGATCGCGCCCTTCATCCAAGGCTTCACCGTCGTCGTGACCAAATCGACGGTGCCGATCGGCACCGGCGACGAGGTCGAGCGGATCATTCGCGCCAAGCGCCCCGACGCTGATGTCGCCGTCGTGTCCAATCCGGAATTTCTGCGCGAGGGCGCGGCGATCGAGGATTTCAAACGGCCCGACCGCATCGTCGTCGGCACCGAGGACGAGCGCGCCCGCGCGGTGATGACGGAAGTCTATAGGCCGCTTTATCTCAACCGCGCGCCGATCCTGTTTACCGCAAGGCGGACGTCCGAACTCATCAAATATGCGTCGAACGCGTTTCTGGCGACGAAGATCACCTTCATCAACGAGATCGCCGATCTCTGCGAAAGCGTCGGCGCCGACGTGCAGGATGTCGCGCGCGGCATCGGCCTCGACAATCGCATCGGCGGCAAGTTTCTGCATGCCGGGCCAGGCTATGGCGGCTCGTGCTTTCCGAAGGACACTTTGGCGCTGATCAAGACCGGGCAGGATGCCGGCACGCCTTTGCGCATCGTCGAGGTCGTCGCAGCCTCGAACGATTATCGCAAGCGTACCATGGCGCGCAAAATCATCATGGCCTGCAACGGCTCGGTGCGGGGCAAGAAGATCGCGATCCTCGGCCTCACCTTCAAGCCGAACACGGACGACATGCGCGAATCGCCGGCGCTCACGATCATCACGGTTTTGCAGGACGGCGGCGGCGCGGTGATCGCCTATGATCCGCAGGGCGTCGAGCAGGCCAGGCAGCTCCTGAGCGACGTGACATTCGCGCACGATCCCTATAGCTGCGCGGAAGGCGCCGATGCCGTGGTCATCATGACCGAATGGAACGAGTTCCGGGCGCTTGACTTCACCCGGCTGCGCAACGCGATGCGCGGCGACGTGCTGGTCGATCTGCGCAATGTCTATAATGCCGAGCTCGCCGCCCAATATGGCTTCGCCTATACGAGCGTCGGCCGCAACGCCACCGCCTCCCTCAAAACCGAAATCAAGGCCGCGGAGTAGGCTGGATGCGCTCCAGTTGAAGCCTACTTGCGTCGCGCTCTGACGCGTGTGGGCACGCACGGCGGCATCTCCGATTGAATCATAGAGTCTCCATTGTGGTTGCGGCGATGGTCGCCTCAACCCGAGGAGGACAAGATGATGAACGCCACCAAAATGATGCTTTGCGCCATTGGCGCGACAATCATAACCTCGGCCACAGCCTTCGGCGCTACGGCCAAGACCGTCGACGGAATCGGTTCGACGGAACAATATACTTCCGCGATGCGGCCTGCAGCGATCGACAACCGCTCATCGGCAGCGGGCGCTCAGATTGCTCTCAATCCGCAGCCGCTGCCCCCAGGGATCGTAGAAGACGATCGTTACGACTGGTGATGCCGGCATGGCCGGCTCGCCTAAGGGGTCTGCCTGGAGGGTATTCCTCCGGGCGGCCCAGCACTTCCCAGTGGCGCCTCGACGCTTAGCCGCTTGAGTCAATGGCAGTCTCCAGGCCCGCGAAAGCTTCCCGCGAATAATCTCGAAGGGATAAGAGGCCCGCATCCGCGCGGGCTATAGTGATTCCTTCACGAGGTCCGCGTGAGCAGAAGCCTTCATCGCCGTGATCGCGCCGAGATCATGGTTCCATGCGGCATCGGCGAGCTCATCGACAAGATCACGATTTTGGAGATCAAGGCGGATCACATTTCCGATCCGCAGCAGCTCGATAACGTGCGCTATGAGTTGGCTCTGCTGCGCGTCATGAAGATCGAAAAAAATCTGGTCGGTGCCGCGCTTGAGCGTCTCGAAGGTGAGCTCAAGACCACCAATGCGCGGCTTTGGGATATTGAAGACGCGCTGCGCCTGCACGAATCCAGGCAGGATTTCGGCACGGGTTTCGTCGAGCTTGCGCGGCAGGTCTATCAGACGAACGACCGGCGCGCTGCTTTGAAGAAAGCGATCAACATTCTCTTCAATTCCTCGATCGTCGAGGAAAAATCCTACGCAGGCGGTCCGCTTTCGGCGCCGAAATCGGGGACTGCATGAAATCATCGCCCCGGCCGCGTTCGCGCGAGGCAGTGCCGCCTCGGCTCCCGGGCGCCGCGGCGCCGATCAGCCTCACGCTATCGCATGCGATCGAACATCTGAAAGCCGAGCGTTTGCCTGAGGCTCTCGATCTCTTGCGATCCTTGCATGAGAGGGATCTCGACGCGGCCCAATCCGCGCTTCTCGGATTGATTTACCTCAGCGTAGAAGCCGATCGCGACGCGCTCACGTGGTTCGACCGCGCGCTCTGTGTGGATCCGAAGCCGCAAGGCGTCTTGGCGCATCGTGCATTGGCGCTTCAGCGCCTGGGGCGCCAGCAGGAGGCGATTCAATCCTACGATCAGGCGCTCGCGGCGGATGATCTCGACGCAAGCGGTTTTTATCATCGCGGCAATCTCCTGCGGGAGACAGGCAGGCTCGACGAGGCGATTGCCTCTTACGATGCCGCCTTGCGGCTCAACCCGGCCTATCCGGAAGCGCTTTATGCCGGCGGCACCATCCTTCTCGAGGCCGGGCAGCTCGATGCGTCGCTTGAGTTTTTCGACGAGGCCTTGCGGCTGAAGCCGGATTTCTGCCAGGCTTGGTTCAGCCGCGGCAATGCGCTGCAAAAGCTCAACCGCTGTCACGCGGCCATTGGCGCCTATGACGCCGCGCTCGGCCTTGCGTCGGGGCACCCGGATGTTCTGACCAATCGCGGCGTGGCCTTCTACGAGATCGGACGGCACAGCGAGGCGCTCGCGTCTTACGAAGAAGCCTTGCGCACGCGGCCCGATTTTCCGCAGGCCCTGCTCAATCGCGCCAACGTCTATCTGCGTATCGGCAAGCCCGATTTGGCATTGGCCGATTGCGAGGCGGCTTTAAAGCACAAGCCGGATTATCTCGAGGCCCTGAGCAGCGAAGGCATCGCCTTGCGCGATTTGGGGCGCATCCGTGAATCGATTGCCTCTTTCGATACGGCGCTCGCTTTTGCGCCGGGTTTTGCCCATGCCCGCAACAATCGCGGCGCCGCGCTTTTGCTCCTCGGCGATTTCGAACGGGGCTGGGAAGATTACGAGTTTCGCTGGATCGGCGGTGAGACGCCGAAGCGCGAGTTGAAATTGCCGCTGCCCGAATGGTCGGGCGAGGTGAAGCCGGGCGACAGTATTCTCGCTTTCGACGAACAGGGGTTCGGCGACGCGATCCAATTTTCGCGCTATCTGCCGCCGCTGATCAAAGCCGGCGCCAAAGTGACGTTCTTTTGCCGGAAGAAACTTCATCGTCTTCTTAGCACGTTGGATCCGGCGATCCGCCTCGTGGATACGATCGGCAACGCCGAGGATTTCGATTGTCAGGTGGCGCTTTCGAGTTTCCCTTTCATCCTCAAAACGCGGCTTGAGACGATCCCCGCGGCAACGCCTTACATTTTCGCCGAAGCCGAGAGGGTGGCGCAATGGAAGCACCGCCTCGGTCCCGAGGGGTTCAAGATCGGTCTTTGCTGGCACGGCAATCAGAATGTCCGCGCTGATCCGGCACGTTCCATTCCCTTGGCGGCTTTCGCGGCGCTTGCGGCCGAGGGCGTCAGATTGATCGGCCTGCAGGTGGGCGCGGGCACGGAACAGCTCGACGATCTTCCGCCGTCCATGCGGATCGAACGGCTAGGCGTTGATTTCGACGCCGGACCGGATGCGTTTGTCGATACGGCCGCCGTGATGCAGGGGCTCGATCTCATCCTGACCTGCGACACGTCTGTCGCGCATCTCGCAGGGGCCTTGGGACGTCCGGTCTGGCTTTTGTTGAAGCCCGTCCCCGATTGGCGATGGCTTCTCGATCGCGCCGATTCGCCCTGGTACCCGACGATGCGATTGTTTCGCCGGACCGGGACGGAGAGTTGGACAGATCTGCTCGCGCGTGTCGCCATCGCGCTTCATGAGCATCTTGGTCCATCGCGCCAATAAAAACGCCCCGCCTGTTGCTAGACGGGGCGTCGATCGTTTCGCCGTAGGGTTAGTCGATTACCTGAACCACGCGGCGCGTGTGCGGGTCGACGAGCACGGTACGCTCGTTGATGATGGTGTAACGATAGGCGGGTGCCACATGATATTCCGGCGGCACGTCGTAATAAGTGATGCCTTCCGTCGGCAGTTCCGCACCGACCTCGACCGGTTCCGCGTAGCGATAGGACGAACGGTGCGTGCGCACCACATAGTCGTGGAACCGCGGCCCTTCGTCCGCGCCAAGCACGCCCGCGACGCCGCCGGTCACCCCGCCGACGACGCCACCCACAACGGCCCCCACGGGCCCCGCGGCTGCGCCGCCTTCGGCCGCGCCTCTCTCAGATCCCCCGACGACGCCCTGAGCCTGGGCCGCGAGCGGAAGCGTCAAAAGGCCCGAAAGAACGGCAATACCCATCTTTATCGTCATGCAGTCTTCTCCCGAAGTTGACTGCCAACCGAACGGCATCTTCGAGGGATGGTTCCAGCGTGGCCGTGAAGTTTGCAGGGCCGGCGGCAGTCATCTGGTGCGCCATCCACCGCGCCTTTGCCGGCGCCTGGCCTCTCCGGCTTGCGCCGCGCAAGGCGGGATGCTACCGCCGAACCTATGAGAATTTTTCGCGACAAAGCGAAACTTTGGGCCAATGTTTATTAGGCTGAGATGACGATTCGTCTTCACAAAGGTGACCTGCCGGACGGCACGACTTACGGCGATGCGGTTGCGATCGATACGGAAACGCTTGGCCTGGTCCCTCAGCGCGACCGGCTCTGCGTGGTTCAATTGTCGGGCGGCGACGGCAATGCCGATGTCGTTCAGATCGCGCCGGGACAGACGCGCGCCCCCAATATCGAGCGTCTATTGGCCGACCGCGCCGTCACCAAACTGTTTCATTTCGCGCGGTTCGACATTGCGATTCTCTACAAGACCTTCGGCGTCATGGCGGAGCCGATCTATTGCACCAAGATCGCCTCGAAACTGGCACGGACCTATACCGACCGGCATGGGCTGAAGGATCTCGTCCGTGAGCTTCTCGCCGTCGAATTGTCGAAACAGCAGCAATCCTCCGATTGGGGCGCGGATACGTTAAGCGATGCGCAACTCACCTATGCGGCCTCGGATGTGCTGCATCTCCATGCTCTGCGCGCCAAGCTCGATATGATGCTTTTGCGCGAAAACCGGTTTCAATATGCCGAGGCCTGTTTCGCGTTTTTGCCGGTCCGGGCCAAACTGGATTTGGGCGGCTGGCCGAATACGGATATATTTTCCCACGAATAGGGGGCTCGCGCCTGCCCGCGCGTATAAACGATTGGCGCGGGGGGATTTGCGCACCTGGATATTTAACGGGCTTGATCTGTAAATTTGTTGCAAATTGTTATTGGAGCCTTCACGGCGCCGGTTTCCGTCATTGATTTAGCAGGGACTTTTTGAGGAGCGGCGCGCAGGGCGGGCCGGAACATCCGCAAAAAGGCCGCACGGACGAGATAAGCTTGCTATGGTTGAAATGCTGTCGTAACCGGCCGAAAAGATTTTAATGGTTTTGCGGAATCAATTCCGAACTGGCCGCGGTTTTTTCAAGCTTATACTTAAGTTTAGCAATGAGGCGCGCGGGCGGACGGTTTTCGGATTGCGCCGCGATAGCGTAAAATCGATCGCAGAGGGATGTGACGGATAGAATGGTTGGCGCGCGATTTGAGATAGTGGTGCCGCAGCGGCATGATGCGCTTCGCACAGCCGACCGCCATTCCGCGCGCGTCCGGTTTCTGCGACGAGCCATTGTCATCGGCGCCAGCGTGACCACCGCTTTCATCGCCGTTATCGGGCTGTTCGATCCCTTCAAACATATGCCCGTCACGATTTCCGTCGCTTCGGTTCATTTGAATGGAACGCGCGTGACGACCGAAGACCCGAAGATGACCGGCTTTCGCAAGGACGGCCGCGCCTATGAGATCGTCGCTTCGTCAGGTATTCAGGACATTCTCGATACCAATATAACGGAACTCGTCGGCGTTAAGGCCAAAGTGGTCATGGGCGATGACTCAACCGCGCGCGTGCTGGCCGGCTTCGGGACGCATGACAGTCTGCATGACACGATGAAGCTGCGCGAAAATGTGCATATCCTGAATGCGGCCGGCTATGAGTTCTTAATGAAATCCGTGACGATGAATTTCAAAAGCAATGACATGGTCACCGACGAACCGGCGACATTGCTGTTGAACGGAGCGCGGTTCGATGCCGATCGCATGACCATCGGCGACAATGGTCACAGGGTCACGTTTGAAGGGTCGGTGAAATCCGTCATTCAACAAGACTCCACCGACACGTCCGTGGGTGCTTTGACGAGCGCCGAACGATGAGGAGCTTGATGCGCGACTTGTTTCCTGCGCGATGCCGCAGCTCCATGCTGGCTTTGTTGTTTTGCATCGCGGCGGCAGTCCCTGCTTCGGCGGAAAAAAACCAAGCGTCGGGCGGCGGCCCGCTGCCGGGATCGAATTCGAAAGAGCCGATCAATATAGACGCCGCCAAACTCGATTATTACGACAAGGAACAAAAGCTGGTCTACACGGGCAATGTCGTGGCCGTGCAGGGCGAGAGCTGTTTGCTGGCCCCCGTGCTCACCATATTTCTGATGCCGAAAGATCAGTCGAATGGAACCGGCACGCCGTCTGCGACCAATAATCAGGTCCGCCGGATGGAGGCGTCAGGTCCCGTGACCCTGACGCAAAAGGACCAGGTCGGGACCGGCGACAACGGCATTTACGTGAAGGCCGACAATAAAGTTTATTTGAACGGAAACGTGACGTTGACGCAGGGCCCCAATGTCACGAAGGGCGATAAACTGGTCTATGACCTCAATACGAGCCAGGCTGTCGTCATCGGCAATGTCCGGAGCCTGTTTTTGCCGAATAATAACGCGTCTGAGGACGCGGCACCCAAAAAATTTGCCAAATGCGGGGGATCCACCAAACTCGGCGCTCCTCGGAATGACGCAGCGTTAAAAACCCAATGAGCGCGTTCTGGCTCTTGTCAAATCCCGTCGTGGCGTTGAAATGGATCGACGGGAAAGCGCCCTGATCATGTCACTCTGTCGGACCGCATCTTTCCAGCCTAAGTTAGTCGAGGGTCTGCGCATTTTGCTTGTGAGATCGACCCGTACTTCTTCGGCGCGGAATGCCGCGGCGGGCTGGATTGCCGCGCTTGTTGAGCCTATCATCATGTTGTTTCCTAAGTTGTTTCGGTCATCGAGCAAGGAGCGGCTGGAAGCGCCAGCGGCCGGCTATGGCGATTGGCTCATGGAGGAAACGCAGGCCGCCGAGGCGCAATTTCACGATCGCCTTCCGCCCGAATGGATCCCCGAGGACCTCTCCGCCCCGCAGAATGCGAGCGCGCCGAACCAGCCCCAACAGAATATGCGGGCGCCGGCGGAGCAACCTCGCGTTGACACCGACGGCCTGCTTTCGGTGCGGCATTTGCGCAAAATCTACAAAGGCCGACGCGTCGTGGAGGACGTCAGCCTCGAAGTGAGGCGCGGCGAGGCCATTGGATTGCTCGGTCCCAACGGCGCCGGCAAGACGACTGTTTTTTACATGATCAGCGGGCTTGTGCGGCCGGATGTCGGCGCCATCGAAATCGACGGCCACGATGTCACAATCCTGCCGATGTACAGACGCGCCCGCCTCGGCATCGGATATTTGCCGCAGGAGGCTTCGGTGTTCCGCGGCCTGTCGGTCGAGCAAAATATTCTAGCCGTGCTCGAGATCACTCAGCCGGACCGGCGCGCCCGTGCCGCCGAGCTTGAGGGCCTGCTTGAGGAATTCGATCTTGCGCGCTTGCGTAAATCGCCCGCGATCGCATTGTCGGGTGGTGAGCGGCGGCGCTGCGAAATCGCCCGCTCGCTCGCCGGGCATCCGTCCTTCATTCTTCTCGACGAGCCCTTTGCCGGCGTTGATCCGATCGCGGTCGGCGATATCCAAAGTCTGGTTCAGCACCTGACGCAGCGTGGCATTGGCGTTTTGATCACCGACCATAATGTGCGCGAGACCTTGGGCCTGATCGACCGGGCCTATATCATCCATTCCGGCCATGTCCTGACCGAAGGCACGCCCGACGAGATCGTTGCTGATCCGGACGTCCGGCGGCTCTATCTCGGAGAAGATTTCCGGATGTAGAGCCCTGGCGCTAGGCGATTTTTGCGTCGCAGGGGATAAACTGCGACAAAATTGCCATAGATGCGGAATCTGGGACTCACACTGCGGATTTCTATGCTATAAGCAAAAAACGGGCCGCGACATGCCTTCGCATGCGGAGAACCCTGGAAAAGCGTAGAGTCGACAGCATAAATGGCGCTTACGACCAAGCTCATCATGCGCCAGGGCCAATCCCTGGTAATGACGCCGCAGCTTCTGCAGGCCATCAAACTACTTCAATTTTCCAATCTGGAACTGGCGGCTTTCGTCCAGGAAGAACTCGAACGTAATCCGCTTCTGGAACGCGCCGAAGACGCGCCCGACCCGCATGAAATCATGGGGGTCAGCGACGGACAGGCCGGCGCCGAGAGCCAGAACAATCTCGAATTCAACGATGCCTCGGACACCGACTGGAGTTCCGACACGTTTGCGACAGACCGCGGCGCGCTCGAAGCGAGCCTTGGTACGGAACTGTCCAATACGTTCGAGGACGACCGCGTGCATGCCACGGCCGAACATCATGAGATGGCCGATTCAAACGGACTTTCCGCGACCTCCTGGTCCGGGTCTTCGAGCCCCTCGGGCGATGGCGAGGTTGCCAATCTCGAGGCCTATGTCGCGGCGGAATTGGGGCTTAAGGATCATCTCGCGGGTCAGCTTGTGCTCGCCACTACGGATGCCGTCGAGCGCATGATCGGCCATGCCCTGATCGATTCGATCGATGAGACCGGCTATCTGACGGAAGATATCCGCGAGATCGCCGAACGACTCGGGACGGCCCCGGAACTCGTCGAAAAGATCCTCAAGAAAATTCAGACTTTCGATCCCTGCGGCGTCGCCGCCCGCAATCTTGCCGAATGTTTGAGCATTCAATTGCGCGAACGCGACCGGTTCGATCCGGCCATGCAGGCGCTTGTCGCCAATCTCGATCTTCTGGCCAAGCGCGATCTCGCCAGCCTGCGCAAGCTCTGCGGCGTGGACGACGAAGACATGCTCGATATGGTGGCTGAGATCCGAAGGCTTGATCCGCGTCCAGGGCGGGCCTTCGGCGGCGCCGCGATCCAGCCCGTCGTGCCCGACGTCCTGGTCCAGCCTATGCCGGACGGGTCCTGGCATGTCGAATTGAATTCGGAAGTCCTGCCGCGCATTCTCGTCAATCAGACCTATGCCACGCGCGTCTCGCGCAATAAGGGCAATGATGCCGACAAAACCTTCATCTCAAATTGCCTGCAGACGGCGAATTGGCTGACGAAGAGTCTCGAGCAAAGAGCGCGTACGATCCTCAAAGTGTCGAGCGAGATCGTGCGCCAGCAGGATGCGTTTTTCGCGCATGGCGTCGAGCATTTGCGTCCGCTCAACCTGAAAACCATCGCGGACGCGATCGGCATGCATGAATCGACGGTGTCGCGCGTGACGTCGAATAAATTCATGACGACGCCGCGCGGCCTGTTCGAACTCAAATATTTCTTCACCGCGTCGATCGCTTCGCATAATGGCGGCGACGCGCATTCGGCTGAATCGGTCCGCTTCCGGATCAGGCAGATGATCGAGCAGGAAGACGCGGGCGACGTTCTGTCGGACGATGCCATCGTGGCGCGGTTGAAGGACTCGAATATCGATATCGCCCGGCGAACGGTCGCGAAATATCGTGAGAGCCTGAAAATCCCGTCATCCGTCGCAAGACGCCGCGAAAAGGCGATGCATTAGGCGCTGGATAAAGATATCCGCAGCATTTTACCTCCGGCATGCACGCCTGGAGCTATTCTAGCGAAGCCAAATTCGCTTTGAAACTGCCGCAGTTAGTGCCGCAAATAACTGATATCTTTATATAAAGGGGCAAGGCCTAGCCTCTTCGTCCCATTGACAGAGGTTCGGGACGCTCCTAACCCTTTTAAAACTGGGGAACTCCATTCCCGGATCAAAGATTGCTGGAGGAAACGGAGTAGGCCATGGCCTTGCGTGTCTCAGGCAAGAATATCAGCATCGGTGAAGCTCTACGGTCCCATGTGCGGACCCGTATCGATACGGCGATCTCGAAGTTTTCCGCCGGACCCATCAGCGGACATGTCACAATCGAACCGGAAGGCTCAGGCTTTCGCGCCGATTGCACTTTGCATCTCGATTCCGGGATGACGCTTCAGGTCGCGGCCGAGGCGCATGAGCCTTATGCCAGTTTCAATAGGGCCGCCGATCGGATCGAGGAGCGGCTGCGCCGTTACAAGCGCCGGATCCGCAATAAGCACGGGGTGCAGGACCTCCCGCCGGGCATCGAGGTGCAACCGGGGATCAAGGATGAATTGGACGGGAGCGAGCGGACCGAGCGCGGCGAACCTTCGCCGGCGGTCATTGCCGAGCCTCGGGCCAGTCTGAAAGAAATGACGGTTTCAAGCGCCGTGCTTGAACTCGACTTGACCAATGTGCCAGTTGTGGTTTTCCGTCATGCGGGGGACGGCCGGCCCAATATCGTCTACCGGCGCGCCGACGGTAATATCGGCTGGATCGACACCATATTGGTATGAGGGCGCGAGTTTGTCGCTTTGAATGCAATGGCTCGCAATTGCCCTTTAAAAGAGCAACACCGAAGGCTTGCGCGCGGTCGCCGCGCGCCGGCGCTTGATCCCCAGGATCGACACGTCTCCTCCCTTCACCGGATTTTCTAAATAGATGAATTTAAGCGAGTTGATCACCCCCAAATCCATGCTTCCTTCGTTGAAGGCCAACACGAAGAAGCAGGCTTTGCAGGAGTTGAGCGAGCATGCCGGGCATTTGTCCGCCCTGCCTTCGCGCGAAATTTTCGATGCTCTGCTTCAACGCGAGCGCCTGGGTTCGACCGGTGTCGGCGGTGGCATTGCCATTCCGCACGGCAAATTGGCGAAAGCACCGGCCATCTTCGGGATTTTCGCGCGCCTCGAACGGCCGCTCGATTTCGAAGCGCTCGACAATGTTCCGGTCGATCTGATCTTCCTTCTGATCGCGCCCGAGTCGGCTGGGGCGGATCATCTGAAAGCGTTGGCGCGCATCGCACGCATGCTGCGCGATACATCCTTGACCGCGAAGCTCCGCTCGACGCGCGATCCTATGGCGCTTTATGCCGTGCTGACTCAGGAACAGGCTTCGCGAGCCGCCTGACTATAATGAGCTACCCGAAAAGCGCTTCACACTTTTCGGCCCGATGCTCTAGCACCAGGCCCGCCGCTCTTCGTCGAGCGCATAACGCTCCGGCGAAGCGGCGATCGCCGCCATACCGTCGAGAACCGAGTCGGGCGCGATGATGAGGCGCGTGCCGATCTTTTGCATCAAGGCGACGTAGGGCGCCTTGTTTTCGAAATGCTTGCGGAATTCCGTCTCATCCAGGAAAGCTGTGATTTTCGGAAGAACCCCGCCGGCAAAGGTGACGCCGCCTTTGGCCAGGAAGGCCAGCGCCATATCACCGGCGAAACGCGCGATCAAATTCCAGAAGAGCCGCAATGTCGCGGCTTCCTCGCCCTGCGGATGGGCATGGGCCTGCGCAACGACAGAAACCTCGTCAAGGCTCGGAGGTTCTTTGCCGAGCGCGGCAAGCCGTGCGAAATGCAGCCTGACGAGGCCCGGACCTGAGAGCAGGGCCTCGGCGGTGGTACGAAAGGGCGGTCCGGTTATCTTGCTCCAAATCGAGGCTTCCTCGAGATTGGTCGCGCCGAATTCGACATGACCGGCTTCGCTCGGCAGCGCCACGAATTTTTGGTCTATCTTCAATAGGAGGCTGACGCCGAGGCCGGTGCCGGGACCAAGCACGAGTTGCGGACCGGTCCCCTCGCGCGGATCGCCGATCCATTGGGTAGCCGCGGCGGGCAAGGCCGCGAGGCTTAAAGCCTGCGCCTCGAAATCATTGAGAAGCAGCCCTTGATCGAGCTTTGCCGCCGCCGCGACGGTTGCACCATCGATGCTCCAAGCCGCATTGGTCATTTTGACCTTGCGGCCGTCGATGGGTCCGGCGGCACAGGCGATCATCGAGTGCGGCGTCGCCGAAAAAAACGCCCGCGAGGCCTCGATCGCCGCTTCGAGGCTCGGATGATCCGATGTCTTCATGTGAGGCCCATGTTCGAGCGCGAGGCCCGGCGCCTTGGCCAGAGCGAAGCGGACATTGGTCCCCCCGATGTCCGACAGCAGGACTGGAAAAGGAAATTTCATCGCCATTTGCGTGTCGTATCAGGCTCCCAGGACGGCTGCCACCGCATAGTTGAAGGGGCCACGCAAGCATGCCGAAGGTTCCCTTCAAATGAAGCGGGCCCCGGTTTAAACAAGGGCCGAAACCGGATCAGGATGTCACGATGTCATTTCTCTATCGCCCGCTTTTCTCGTCGGATCATGACACGACGCCCTATCGCAAACTGACGTCGGACGGCGTCTCGCTGCAGCCCTTCGGCAGCCGCGAGATGCTTGTCGTCAATCGCGAGGCCATACGGCTTCTCGCCGAGACGGCGATGATCGACATTAATCATCTGCTGCGGCCGGGACATTTGGCGCAACTCGTCAAGATCCTCGATGATCCGGAGGCAAGCTCCAACGATAAATTCGTGGCCTATGACCTTTTGAAGAATGCCAATATCGCGGCGGGCGGCGTTCTGCCCATGTGTCAGGATACCGGCACCGCGATCGTGATGGGCAAGAAGGGACGTCTCGTGTTTACCGAAGGCGATGACGAAAGCGCGCTCGCCGAAGGTATCATGGACGCCTACGTCAAGAAGAACCTGCGCTATTCGCAACTGGCGCCGCTGTCGATGTTTGAGGAAACCAACACCAAGACCAATCTGCCCGCGCAGATCGAGATCTATAGCGACGGCCAAGAAGCCTATAAATTTCTCTTCATGGCGAAGGGCGGCGGCTCCGCCAACAAAAGCTTTCTGTTTCAGGCGACGCCGTCGATCCTGACGCATGAAAAGCTTGTCGCTTTCCTGAAGGAAAAAATCCTCACGCTCGGCACGGCCGCTTGCCCGCCCTATCATCTCGCGATCGTAATCGGCGGCACATCGGCCGAGCAGACGATGAAGACCGTGAAGCTCGCCTCGGCGCGCTATTACGACGGACTGCCGACACAAGGCGGCGACGATGGCCACGCCTTCCGCGATATCGGGCTCGAGGAGGAGATCCACAAGCTCACGCAACAGCTCGGCGTCGGCGCGCAATTCGGCGGCAAATATTTCTGCCATGACGTGCGCGTGATCCGCCTGCCACGCCATGGCGCCTCATTGCCGATCGGGCTTGGCGTCTCATGTTCGGCCGACCGTCAGGCGTTGGGCAAGATCACCAAGGAGGGTGTCTTCGTCGAAGAGCTCGAGCATGATCCGGCGAAATATCTGCCTGCGATAGATGAAGCGGCGCTCGGCGGCGAGGTCGTTTCGATCGATCTCAATAAGCCGATGGCGGAGATCCTGGCGAAGCTGAGCAGCTATCCGATCAAGACGCGCTTGTCGCTCACCGGCTCTATGATTGTCGCGCGCGATCTTGCTCATGCCAAGATCAGGGAGCGGCTTGAAAGAGGCGAACCGCTGCCGGATTATTTCAAAGATCATCCGGTCTATTATGCGGGACCGGCGAAGACGCCTGAAGGTTTCGCGTCAGGTTCTTTCGGTCCGACGACGGCGGGCCGCATGGATTCCTTCGTCGAGGATTTTCAACGGGCAGGCGGGTCGAAGATCATGCTGGCGAAAGGCAATCGCTCGCCGCAAGTGCGCGAGGCCTGCGCCAGGCACGGCGGGTTTTATCTGGGCTCGATCGGCGGTCCGGCGGCGCGGCTCGCGCAAGACTGCATCAGGAAGGTCGAAGTCCTGGAATATCCCGAGCTCGGGATGGAAGCGATCTGGAAGATCGAGGTCGAGAATTTTCCGGCCTTCATCGTGATCGACGACAAGGGCAATGATTTCTTCAAGGAATTGAATCTCGGCTGATCGCGCGCATAAAAAAGGCGTCCATTGCTGGACGCCTTTTTTTGCCGATTGCCGGTTGCGCTTATCAGAAAGCGCTGACGCCGTAGCGCGACATGACCATGCAATAGAGCATCGGTACTGAGAGCACGAAATTCGTGCGCGAGGTCAGCATGGCGATGCGGGCGGCGGCTGCCTTCGCGGCGTCGTCGACCGGCACGATGCCGAGCGCCTTCTTCTGATTCGGCCAAATGATGAACCAGACATTGTAAGCCATGATGAGGCCGAGCAGCATGCCGACATCGAGAATGACGGTCAGGTTCTTGCGCATCATGAAGGCGACGATGAGGCCGAATAAAACCGTCGAGGCCGCGGACATGCGGAACCAGAACAAGGCCTCCGGCGCGATGTACTTGCCGACGGCCGGCTTCAGCTCAGCCGGGATTTTCGGCATGGTCGGGATCTGCACCAAGTTGAAATAATAGAGCAGGCCGATCCACAGAACACCGGATAGGACATGGAACACGGTGAAGAAGCCGCGCCAGAACTCTTCCTCGCCCAGTGATTTGGCATTGAAGATGACGAGGACGATAAGGGCTAACACAAATCCGGCAGCGATCGCGCTGTTCATTTTTTCAAGTATCTTGGCCATAGGAAGCTCCCAACCCCTAAGGATGAAGTGGTCTTAGCGCGCTTGTAAGGAATTTATTGGCGATGGTAAAGGCACCGCTTGGTTTTCGCCACATTCTCGACTGTGTAAGCGTGCGGTCAAGAGCCAGGAGCCTAAAGTTTTGGCGTCTTTGCCGTGATTTTCAGCGATGCGCTATCTGATTGATCTCACCATTGTTTGAGGGATAGTCGCGACATGCCGGACGAGCTTCATGCCAATACTTGCGCCATTGTGATGACGACGTGTGAGTCTCGCGCCAATGCCGAGGCCATAGGTAAAGCGCTCGTGACTCAAGGCCTCGCGGCCTGCGTGCAGATGTTTCCGATCGACTCGATCTACAAATGGCGGGGCGCTATCGAACAGGCGCAGGAGCTGATGCTCTTCTGCAAAATCAAATCGGAAGATTATGCGGCCGTTGAAGCGGCGATCCGCGCGCTTCACACCTATGAGACGCCGGAGATTGTCGAAATCGCAATCGAGAAAGGCGCACCAGCCTATCTGCAATGGATCGCGTCGGTGACGCGGTGAAGGCCAACATATTCAGAACTCAATCATGAAGCCGTCATTGCGAGGAGCGGCGCGACGAAGCAATCCATGCCATTGTCTGAGCAGTTACCTGGATTGCTTCGCTTCGCTCGCAATGACGGTCAGATTTTTGCCCTAAATTCGTCACAGGGGATTTGCACCAAAAAGCTCTTTGCGATTAGGACTGCATTTTCGGTGCAAATGGTTGAATTCTGCTCATTATCGTCTTGGATGAATGCAGGTTAGAAGATTGTAAAGGGATAGTCAGGCCCTGAGATATTGCCGCTTTCATAAGGGCCGATATCTGCAAACACCGTCAGCAGCGAACCACCCTCAATTTCAAATGTGAGATTTAGGTCAGCGCGGCGTATCGCTTCGATGCGCCGATAAAGAAGCCGGTGAAGAATGAGTGGCGAACCATTTTGAGCTAAACATTCGTAAGGATATCTGCTGCCGTCCGCCTCTATCTGCTCGATCCGATACTCGGCCACGATTAGCCGCCCACTATCAAAGGCGAACTGCACTCCATGTGGATCAAGGCGCACCTGCGCAATCGAGCCGCCCTCGAATTTCGTAAGATCAGCTGCGGGCGGGAACGGCTTCATGAGAAGAAATCCACAGTGGTTCCTTGATATCCGCAACAGGTCGGGATCGCCGATATGCTCACCGCAGCCTGCAGCTTGCCGCCGAAATGCTGCCGCTAATTCTTCCTGCTATTCTCTCTGGCCATCCAGCCATAGCGCTTCATCCATTCGGATGCGTCGAGTTCCTTGCGCTCTTCGCTCCAGAATTGGCTGCGCTGATAGCCTTGCAGATAGAGAAGCGCGGTGAGATCGGCATGATCGATGCGTGCGTCCGCCGCCGCTGCGACGGCGGGCTTGGCGTGAAAGGCGACACCGAGGCCGGCTTCGGCCAGCATGGCAAGATCATTGGCGCCGTCGCCGACCGCCATCACCTGCACCTTCGGTAGGAATTCCTTTTCCCGCAGACGAATGAGAATGTCGCGCTTCGCCTCCGTCCCCAGCACCGGCTCTTCGAGCAGGCCGGTAAAGCGATTCTCCGCGACGCCAAGCACATTGGCCTGGAATTCATTGAAGCCGACCTTCTCCGTCACCGGCGCCGCGAAGGCCGAAAAGCCGCTCGTCACCAAAACCGTATAGGCGCGATTGGCACGCATGGTTTGCACCAGCACGCGCGCGCCGTTCGTTATGGTGATCTTCTTGCCGAGGATGCGGTTGACCGTATCGGCGCGCAGATTCTTGATGACCGTGACGCGTTCGCGCAAAGAGGTCTCGAAGTCGATCTCGCCCGCCATGGCCTGTTCGGTGATCTTCGTGACCTGCGCCCGCTTGCCCATTTCCTGCGCGAGTTCGTTGATGCATTCCTGACCGATGACGGTCGAATCCATATCGGCGAGCAGCAGTTTCTTGCGGCGTCCTTCGACCGGCTGCAGGACCACATCGATCTGCCACGGGTGCAGCCCGGCGCGGATCTGGTCGGCGAGCGCGCGAAGATCGGTACCGGCCTGCGGCGTGAAGGTGATATCGGCGGCGACGCCCTGATCGAGCCATTGCGGCGCCTGGGCGCCAGGCAGGAAGCCGGCTGCAAGCTCTAAATGGCTGGCCTGTACGATCGGAAAGCTCGGATCGCAGACCAGCGTCGCGACATGGGTCATCGGTCTATTCCGCTCTACTAATCTAGGACCGGGACTCAATCATCCGATCGTCATTGCGAGCGTAGCGAAGCAATCCAGGGACAGGCTCTAACCTTTGCTTCTGGATTGCTTCGTCGCTCTGCTCCTCGCAATGACGGCAGACTGACCTTTTATCAGGTCCGGCCCGGCCAGCTGGTTTATCGCGCCGGAGCGCTCAAAAGAAAACCCCGGCAGGGCCGGGGTTTTCCGATGCACAATCCTCAAGACGCCACCGCGATGGGGCAACGTCAGGGACCGAAAGACAATGTCAGCGCGCCCGCCGACTTCGGCCAGAAAGTCCTCCGCTAACAATGGTTAGCGAAGCCGACCCTCGGCGGAGATCTCCAGCGGCCTTGCGATGTGACATTGAGACACTGGATCACCTCCTTTCAATGGTTGACGATAGAAGTAAGTTAACCGAGTCGCCTTGTTCTGACTATAGGTTAAATCGTCACGACACCATTTTCAGGCAAGCCATGGCGCCTGCGGTAAAAGCGCAGATGGTCAGGAAAGTCTTGACCTTACGCCGCTTTCGGGCCACATGGGTATTGCGTGGCCGGGTGGATTTGATTTCGATCTTCCACCGCATGGGAGTGATCAGGCTCCAAAATGGCCAATCTGCGTGCGGAAAGCATAAACAGAGGCCGCCTGCACATCCTCCTGTGATTCGGGGACACCGCGATGCTTCGCATCGGCGGTTTTCGCGCTTTTTTGAAAGAACATTCTTGACCGATTTTGCTGAATTGAATCTCGCCGCGCCGATCCTCAGGGCTCTCGCGGACGAGAAATATACTGTGCCGACCCCTATCCAGGCGCAGGCCATTCCTCATGCCTTGGCGGGACGCGATATTCTCGGCCTCGCCCAGACGGGCACCGGAAAGACGGCCGCCTTCGCTTTGCCGATCCTGCACAGGCTGGCCGATGCCGGGCGCCGGCCGGACCCCAAGACCTGCCGGGCCTTGATTTTGTCGCCGACGCGCGAACTCGCAAGCCAGATCGCCGAGAGCTTCCGCGCCTATGGCCGTCACCAACATATGTCGATTGCGACCGTCTTCGGCGGCGTCTCGTTCCGGCCGCAGGCCGAACGCCTCAAACGCGGCGTCGATATTCTTGTCGCGACCCCCGGCCGCCTCATCGATCATCTCGACCAAGGCACCTTAATTCTCGACAAGGTCGAGATCCTCGTTCTCGACGAAGCCGACCAGATGCTCGATATGGGCTTCGTCCACGCGATCCGCCGCATCGCCAAGGTGCTGCCGAAGAAAAGGCAAAGCCTGTTCTTCTCGGCGACCATGCCGCGCGCCATCGGCCAGCTCGCAGGCGAACTTCTGCACGAGCCGGTCGAAGTCGCCGTGACGCCTGTCGCCTCGACGGTCAAGAAAATCGATCAGCAGGTGATCTTCGTCGAGACGGCGCGCAAGCGGCATGTTCTCGTCGAGCTTTTGCGGGAAGAAGGCTCCGGCCGCACGTTGATTTTCACCCGCACCAAGCACGGCGCCAATCATGTCGCCGAACATCTCGAAGCCAATGGCATCCCGGCCGGCGCGATCCATGGCAATAAGAGCCAGGGCCAGCGCGAGCGGGCTTTGGCCGGGTTTCGCGACGGCAGCGTGAAGGTGCTTGTCGCAACCGATATTGCGGCGCGGGGGATCGATGTCGATGACGTCACCCATGTCATCAATTTCGATCTGCCGAACGTGGCTGAATCCTATGTCCATCGCATCGGCCGCACCGCGCGGGCGGGCGCGTCGGGCATTGCCATCTCGTTTTGCGACGGCGAGGAACGGCCGTTTCTGCGGGCGATCGAATCCTTGATCCGCGAGAAGATCGCAACGACGGATCGCAGGCTTCCGCCGGGAAGTCCGATGCCGCGCCCGGCGGTCTCCGAGCGTCCGGCGCAGCCGCATCCGAAAGGCCGCAGCAACCGGCAGCCGCCGCGCGGACCCGGCAAAAGCGCCGAGTTCCGTGGAGACGGTGCGGGTGCTGCCGCTGGGCCGCGGGCGCATGCGCCGGGCAAACGCCCCCAGCCGGCTGGCCGGGGCGCTGCTCCGCATGCCAATGGTCCGGCTGCCGCGGCGCAAAAGCCGGCACGGTTCAATCGGCAAAAGCCTGGCTCGTCGCCTCGCTAAGCGCTGAAACCGGCGTTACTCGACAAGCTCTGATGCGCGTGGCAAAAACCGCGCATCAGACAAGCTAAAATAGAGATCGATCATCCATGTCCGAATTGGCATCGCTTGAAGCCGATGTGCTCGCGTCCGTCGAAGCTGCCGCCGACGAGGCTGCGCTCGAGACGGTGCGCGTCGCCGCGCTCGGCAAGAAGGGATCGATCTCGGCCCTGCTTGCAACCCTGGGCAAAATGGCGCCCGACGAACGCAAGACTCAAGGCGCCGCGATCAATGCCCTCAAAGACAAGGTCACCGAAGCGCTCGCCGCGCGCAAAGTTATCTTGAAGGAAGCTGCGCTCGAAGCAAGGCTTGTCGCCGAGACCGTCGATGTGACTTTGCCGGTGCGCGTCACGCCGCTTGAAGCCGGCCGCATTCATCCGATCACGCAGGTCATGGACGAACTCGCCGCGATCTTCGCCGACTTGGGTTTTTCGATTGCCGAAGGGCCGGATATCGAGAGCGACGATTATAATTTCACCAAGCTGAATTTCCCGCCGGATCATCCCGCGCGCGAAATGCACGACACGTTCTTCCTGATGCCCGACGCCAAGGGTGAACGCAAAGTGCTGCGCACCCATACGAGTCCGGTGCAGGTGCGCACCATGCTGACGCAAAAGCCGCCGATCCGGGTGATCTGCCCGGGCCGCACCTATCGCTGCGATTCCGACCAGACGCATACGCCGATGTTTCATCAGGTCGAAGGCCTCGTCATCGACAAGCAGGCAAACCTCGGCCATCTGAAATGGGTGCTGGAAGAATTCTGCAAGGCCTTCTTCGAAGTGTCCGACGTCAAGATGCGCTTCAGGCCGAGCTTCTTTCCCTTCACCGAGCCGTCGATGGAAGTCGATATTCAATGCTCGCGCAAAGGCGGCGAAATTCGCTTCGGCGAGGGCGACGACTGGCTCGAAATTCTCGGCTGCGGCATGGTGCATCCGAACGTGCTGCGAAATTGCGGGCTCGATCCCGATGTCTATCAGGGCTTCGCCTGGGGCATGGGGATCGACCGCATTGCCATGCTCAAATATGGCATGCCGGACCTGCGCGCCTTCTTCGAGGCCGACGTGCGCTGGCTGACGCATTACGGCTTCCGCCCGCTCGACATGCCGAGCCTGATCGGCGGGCTAAGCAGCTAAATCGCTCAGGGCATCAGGCCGCAGTTTTTTGCCAGATGGGCTGGCCCTGCGCCTCGAATTGCGCCTTGAAATCCTCAAAACGCAGATCCCGGATCGGATTTAAATTGTCGTCCAGGAACCGATAAAGCACGTCCTGGACGTTGCGATTGCTGAAAAAGACGATCGCGTCCCGATCGCCGCCGCCTTCGGTATGCGGCTCGCTCATTGCCGAACCCGACACGTAACTTCCTGTCGGCCTGATCTCAATCAGATCCCCAGCCTTATTGTACAAGCGCAGTTCCCCTTGGACCACGAATGTAACGTAATCGGCATGGTGCTGATGCAGGTCCGCTTTCTGATTGGCCGCGAACTTGAACAATATGTCGACGATACGGTTGGCTTCGTCGATTTTGTAGACGTAGAATTCGACATGGTCCAGCCAGTCGAGCTTGTACCAGGTGACACGGCTCTCATCGAACGACACAGGCTGATTACCCATTGCGATCTCCTCCATAGTCCGGCGCCGTGGGTTGGTCTCTGCGAAAAGGTTTCCGCCGTACGGCCGTTGTTTCCTTGCGCGCCTTTGTCAAAAACTAAGAGGTTTGAGCTTTTGCTTGAAGAGGCAGGACGCCTGACAGGCGCCGGGCAAATTTCCCGTTCGGCCCGATTGCGCGGAGAGACGAACTGATCGCGCGGGTCCCGCGTATGACGAAAATTATGGGCCTTGAATGAGGCCTGGCACGAGCGCGGCGGTGCGGTTCCTGAGTTTCGGCAAAGAAGGTCGTCCAAACAACCTGCCAAACACAGAACCTGCCGGGGGCGGGGGCGGGGGCGTGGGCGGAGCTTTTGTAAAATCGGCCGCCCGATCCACGCCGACAATGAGGCTCGCTTCGTAGTGGTCACGTGCCTCGCGAATGGAGCAAAACCCGAGCCGCTGCGGATCCTGCTCCGTTACGATCATGTCATTGGCGTTGACCACCATTCTATTGCCCGCCCGGCCTTGATAGGCGAGCACATTCAGATAGAGAAACTCGTTCAGCGCATCGGGAAAGAAAGCTTGCCCGGTCAGGACGTTTCGATCTCCGAGATAGATCTTGAAATGGATGTGCGTCGCGCGTCCGTCGTACCAGCCCGGATAGATCGTATCGAAAGCGGCCGATCCGCTGCCATCGGTCATTTGCGAGCCGCGCAGGAAACGATCATTGCTTGTGTCGATACGGTGATTGTCGCCTTGTCCGGGGTAGGCGGAATAGATGCCTTGCGCGTCGCAATGCCAGATATCGACGCGCGCATTCGTAAGCGGTTGAGATGAAGCGACCTCTATGGCGGTCAGCTTGAAGCGCAGCGGTACGCCGCTTTTGCCTTCGCGAATATCAGCCCTTTGCAATTGCGGAGCGATATAAAAAGGTCCCTCTTCAACTTGCGGCGTAAGCTTATAAAGCCCCTCCTGTTTGGACTGCTCCAGCGGGATGGCATGAGCGCTTGATCGCGTGCCGGTGAAAGCGAAAGAGACGGCGCCTGTCGAAAGCGCTCTCAAGAAGATCCGGCGCGAGGATAAATTCATTAAATGGCCTCTCCATCGTTCGGCAACGATGGAGCTAACGGAGCAATTTGTTTTCGATTTGGCTTTTGCGTTTCGCTGTGTGTCTGAACAGAAACGTCTGCGTTGCCTGCTACATCCCGCCCAAATGATCGGCGACGGTGAAAATATCCTTGTCGCCGCGGCCCGAGAGATTGAGCACCATCAGGTGATCGCGCGGCTTTTGCGGTGCGATCTCCATCACTTTGGCGATGGCGTGCGAGGGCTCAAGTGCCGGGATGATGCCTTCGAGCTTCGAACAAAGCTGGAAGGCTTCGAGCGCCTCGGCATCGGTCGCCGAGAGATAGGTCACGCGGCCGGATTCCTTCAGCCACGCGTGCTCGGGGCCTATGCCCGGATAATCGAGACCGGCCGAGATCGAATGGCCTTCCTCGATCTGCCCGTCTTCATCCATCAAGAGATACGTGCGGTTGCCATGCAGCACGCCGGGGCGACCGCCCGCGAGCGAGGCCGCGTGTTTCTTGTCGAGCCCGAAGCCCGCCGCCTCGACGCCATAGATTTCGACCGATGGATCGTCGAGAAAGGGATGAAACAGCCCGATCGCATTGGAGCCGCCGCCGATGCAGGCAAAGAGCGAGTCGGGCAGGCGGCCTTCCGCCTCCTGCATCTGCACGCGGGTCTCGTCGCCGATGATGCATTGGAAGTCGCGCACCATGGCGGGGTAGGGATGCGGGCCCGCTGCCGTGCCGATGCAATAGAACGTGTCGGTGACATTGGTCACCCAGTCGCGTAGAGCTTCGTTCATCGCATCTTTCAGCGTGCGGGCGCCGGCCTGCACGGGCACGACCTTGGCGCCGAGCATATGCATGCGAAAGACGTTCGGCTTTTGCCGCTCGACATCGACGGCGCCCATATAGACGATGCACTCAAGCCCAAAGCGCGCGCAGGCGGTCGCCGTCGCGACGCCATGCTGGCCTGCGCCGGTCTCGGCGATGATGCGCGTCTTGCCCATGCGCCGCGCGAGCAGGATCTGGCCGAGCACATTATTGATCTTATGCGCGCCGGTGTGATTCAGCTCTTCGCGTTTGAAATAGATTTTAGCGCCGCCGAGATGCTGGGTCAGGCGCTCGGCGAAATAGAGCGGGCTCGGGCGTCCGACATAATGTTTGAGGAGACCGTTCAATTCGGCATGGAAGGCCGGATCAGCCTTGGCCGCGGCATAGGCGGCTTCAAGGTCGAGAATGAGCGGCATCAAGGTTTCCGCGACGAAACGGCCGCCATAGAGGCCGAAATGGCCCTGCTCGTCAGGGCCGAGGCGGAAAGAGTTCGGGATCTCAGGCTTATTCATAAGAGATGATCTATCCGCTTTGGCGCAGCGAACCAAGCCCTTCGGTCACCTGCCGGGCATTCGCGATAAAGGACCCGATTTTCGCGATATCTTTCACCCCGGGCAGGCTTTCGACGCCGGAGGAGACGTCAACGCCGGGCGCGCCGCTGATTCCAACGGCGCTTGCGACATTATCCGGGCGCAGACCGCCGGCGAGCAGCCAGGGCTTGCCGAGTTGGAGATCGTGCAAGAGGCTCCAATCGAAGGCCTCGCCATTGCCGCCGGGGAGAGCGGCGTCCGGCGCGGGCTTGGCGTCCAGCAGCAACCAGTCGGCGACGGTCGCATAGGGACCTATCGCGGCCAGGTCGTCTTTTTGGGCAAGGCCGACGGCCTTCATGACGGGCAGGCCGAAGCGTGCGCGAATACCGGCGACGCGCTCGGGCGTTTCCTGCCCATGAAGCTGCAAGAGCTGCGGCTTGAGTTCGGCAATGATCGCAGCCAGCGTCGCGTCGTCGGCATCGACGGTGAGGGCGACCTTCAACGCTTTCGTGCCCGTCCGGCCACCCAAGAGCCGCGCGGCCTCAAGCGAAATGCGGCGCGGGCTTTTCTCGAAAAAGACGAAGCCCACCATGTCGGCGCCGGCGGCGAGCGCGGCGTCGAGCGTTTCGGGCGTCGAAAGCCCGCAGATTTTGATGGTGAGGCTCATTCTTCGCCTTATGAGCTTAAGGCCCGGCAATCAACTCTTTTAGTAAGGCCGCACCAAGGCCCGTGTTTCGACCGGCGACCGGCCTATATCGGAGACTTGAGCGCCTACCTGGGCCCGCAGCCGGTCGGCTTCGCTGTGCCATTTCTCGGCTTCCGACTTCGCAAGCCGCGCAGCTTTGCGGTTCTTCCCTTGCGTGACCCAGGTGGCAAAGCCGCCAAGCACAATGCCGAAGAGGACCGCGACGAACAGGAGAATGAACAAGGGTACGGTCAGTTGCGGGCTCGATATGTCAGTGCCCGCGAAGGGGTCGAAGGACACGGTCGTCTCATGCCGGTTTGCAATGGCAAAAGCGAGCCCGATGAGCGCCAGCGGCGCGATGAGGAGCCATTTCAGAAATTTCATGCCAGAGGTCTCACAGGCTCTTACTTCGTTGCGGCCTCTTGATGTTACTTGCTAACAACGGCGGAGATCAATCCGAATAGCCGTCGTTCAGGCGCTCGCGCATTTCCTTGCCCGTCTTGAAGAAGGGCACGGCCTTTTCCGTGACAGAAACGTGAGCGCCCGTTCGCGGGTTGCGGCCGAGCCGTGCGTCGCGATGCTTGACCGAGAAGGCCCCGAAGCCGCGCAATTCAACCCGGTCGCCGCGCGACAGCGCTTTGGTGATCTCGTCGAGAATCGCATTTACGATCTTTTCGACATCGCGCAGGTAGAGATGCGGATTTCGATCGGCGATCCGCTGCACGAGTTCAGATTTGATCACGCATTCCCCCGTTCGACCAATGCCGAGCTGATCTTAAGAGGATGCACGGTTAGCGGCGAACCGCAACATCAAACCGTTCGATCCAAGCTCAAAGAAATTTATGCTCACTATAAAACGAGACTCATCAGCTCAGTTTCCTTGAGGTGAGTCAAACTGCCAAATCGATACGAGACCGTCAAGCAGACGCGTGTCTGAAAGAGATTGCCCGTAATCTAACGTACGGCTGAGTTCGGAAAACCCGCTCCATTCGGCGAGCCGCGCGGAAACGCCCAGAATTCCTAGGCTCCCGAGGCTTTTATTTGCAGTCCAGTCGCGAATGGGCAGGCCCTTGTGAATACCGCGCTCCTGCTCAAGCCAAGTGACCGCTTCTTGCTCGCCGCCGATCTTGTCGACGAGTTTCAGGCCGATGCCTTGCCGTCCGGTGAAGATGCGTCCGTCATCGACAGCCGCGAGTTCCTGGTCGCTCATTTTGCGTCTTTCTTTAACGAGCGCCTTAAACCATTCGAAACTGTCATTGACGAGGGACGCGATCGCCGCGCGCGCCTCGGGGCTGGTTGGCTCATAGCCGTCGGGCGAGGCCTTCAGCGGCGACGATTTAATGGCTTCTACCGAGACGCCGATCTTATCGAGCAGTTTTGCGACATTCGGATATTGGACGAGGACGCCGATCGAGCCGACGATGGAATTGCCCCGCGAGAAAATTTCGTCGGTCCCGATCGCCGCTATATAGCCGCCGGAGGCTGCCAAGGTTCCGACAACTGCGACGGTCGGCTTTTTCGCCGAGAGCTTTCGCAATGCATCATAAAGCCGCTCGGCGCCCGTCGTCGTGCCGCCGGGGCTTTCGATCGAAACGAGAACGGCGGAGACGTTCTTGGCCTCCCCGATATCGTGGATCAGGGTCAGGGTTTTGCGGTCGCCGGTGATCAGGCCCGAAATCGAAAGGCGCGCGATATGCGGCGTGAACTTTCCGGCATTGGTGCCGATCAGGCGCGTGCCCGCGACGACGACCGCGACGATCAGGCACAAGATCGCGGCAACCCGCCAGAAAGACAATTTACGCCGCAACTGGCGGCGATCGACGAGATAGTCAGAAGGGGGGAGCGAAGCCATGCGTCCGGAAAACCTCAGCGATTATTGGCGAAATGCCGAGCGAACCTAGATCGCGCTGTGCGCCGGTGCAAGCCGCCAGCGATCACGTCTTGAGGCGTGTCTGGTCGAGTGCCAGAAGGGCGAGGCCGGAGGCGACGGACTGAAATGCGTCGCCGACATGAATGCGGTCCTTGCCGAAACGTTTGGTGAAAAGCTGACGAACGGCCGGCACGAAGGAGGTGCCCCCCGTCATAAACACGGCATCGATGTCTTTCGGCCGGACATTGGCTTTCGCTATGGCGCTTTCCATGGCCTCTGCGATCTTTGCGAGGTCCGGCGCGATCCAGGCCTCGAAATCGCTGCGCCTGACGTCGGCTTCGATCTTGATGCCGTCGCGGTCGAAGGCAAACAGGGCTTGCTCGGCGCTCGAAAGCTCGGCTTTCAAAGCTCCTACCGCGCGGTAGAGCTCGAAACCGAGGTCCATTTCGATCAAAGTGCTGAGGTCCTCGATCATGCGGGGCTCTTCGCTGACGGCGGCGAGTTTTTTCAATTCCGCGAGCGTCGATCCCGATTTCAACCAGGAAAGCTGATGCCATTGCGCGAAAGCCGCATAGAAATAGGCGGGCATCGGCAAAAGCTTTTCGAAGGACCGATAGAAGGTACCCTTGCCAAGGCGCGGTGCCACGACATGATCAATGATGCGGTAATCGAACGTGTCGCCGGCGATGCCGACGCCTGAATGGGCAAGCGCTTCGGTCATAAGGCTTTTGCCACGCAGATGGAATCGCAGGACCGAAAAATCGCTCGTGCCGCCACCGAAATCGGCGACCAGCACGGTCTCGTCGTGCTGCAAGGCGCGAGCATACCAATAGGCCGCGCCCAAAGGTTCGTAGGCAAGCGCGACCTGCGGTAGGCCGGCACCGGCATAGGCGCTTTGGAGCCGCGCGACCGCCAGATCTTCGTTCGGGTTTTCGCCTGCGAAAATCACCGGCCTTCCGCCCGCGACCGGCACGGTCTTGAGCGCCTCGGGCGAAAGCTCCTCAAGCAGGTGGCCGAGAAAGATCTCGATCAGACGTTCGATCGTGAAGCGTTCGCCATAGAGCCTGGTTTCGGTAAAGAGCGGACTCGCAAGATAGGTTTTGATCGATTGGATGAAACGCTGTTCGGTTTCTTGCGCGATGGCGCGTTCGATCGCCTTGGGACCTGCGACATGCAAGGTCTTGCGGCCCTCGCGCCAGAACATCAAGGCGGTGCGAAAGGTCTCCGTTGGCCCCTCCGCGGTCGGCCAGACCAGCGTTTCGACGTGACCATTTGGACTTGCGATGGCGACGACGCTGTTGGTCGTGCCGAAATCAACACCAATTGCCGCACCTTTACCGATATGCATTTTCGTTCTCAGATTTGCGGCGCAAAAAACCCGCGCAGTGATCCGCGCGGGTTTGGAGATAGGCCGTGAAGATATGGCCCGGCGAAGGAAGGCGCCTATTCGTCCTTTTTCTTCGCCGCGGCCTTCTTGGCAGGCGTGTCGGTATCGCGGGCTTTCAGGGCGGCGCCAAGAATGTCGCCGAGCGAAGCGCCCGAATCGGCCGAACCATATTGGGCAATGGCTTCCTTCTCTTCGGCGACTTCCAGCGCCTTGATGGAAACCGTCACCTTCTGGGTACGGCGATCATATTGGGTGATGCGGGCATCCACCTTTTCACCGACGGCGAAGCGTTCCGGACGCTGATCGGCGCGGTCGCGGGCAAGCTCGCCGCGCTTGATGAAGGACGTCAGATCCGTGCCCGAAACGACGACATCGATACCGCCGTCCTTGACCTCGGTGACTTCGCAGGTGACGACGACGCCCTTCTTGAGATCGGGACCGCCGGGCGCTGCCGCTGCCTCTTCCGCCGTTTTCGGAGCAGCCGTTGTTGCGGCCGTGGCCGGCGCATTGGCGAGCTGCTTGATGCCGAGCGATATCCGCTCCTTTTCCATATCGACGTCGAGCACTTTGGCTTTGACGATATCGCCCTTCTTATATTCGTCGATGACCTGTTCGCCCGGACGCGTCCAATCGAGATCCGAGAGATGGACCATGCCGTCGACATCGCCGTCGAGACCGATGAAGAGACCGAATTCGGTCTTGTTCTTGACCTCGCCTTCGACCTCGCTGCCGACCGGATATTTCTCGGCGAAGACTTCCCACGGATTGGCGAGCGTCTGCTTGAGGCCGAGCGAAATGCGGCGCTTGACCGGATCGACTTCGAGAACCTGAACGTCGACTTCCTGGCTCGTCGCGACGATCTTGCCGGGATGCACGTTCTTCTTGGTCCAGGACATTTCCGAAACGTGGATCAAGCCTTCGATGCCGGGCTCGAGCTCGACGAAGGCGCCATAGTCGGTGATGTTCGTGACACGGCCATGGAAGCGCGCCTCGATCGGATATTTCGCCTCGATGCCCTGCCACGGATCCTCGAGCAATTGCTTCATGCCGAGCGAGATGCGGTGCGTCTCGTGGTTGATCTTGATGATCTTGACCCGGACCGTCTGGCCGATCGTGAGCACTTCGCTCGGATGGTTGACGCGGCGCCAGGCGATGTCGGTGACATGCAGAAGGCCGTCGATACCGCCGAGATCGACGAAGGCGCCGTAATCGGTGATGTTCTTCACCATGCCGTCGATCACCTGGCCCTCTTCGAGGTTGGCGACGATTTCATGGCGCTGCTCGGCGCGGGATTCTTCCAAAACGGTGCGGCGCGAGACGACGATATTGCCGCGCCTGCGGTCCATCTTGAGGATCTGGAAGGGCTGCGGCACCTGCATGAGAGGTGTCACGTCGCGGATCGGGCGGATATCGACCTGGCTGCGCGGCAAAAAGGCCACGGCGCCGTCGAGATCGACGGTAAAGCCGCCCTTGACCTGATTGAAGATGATGCCTTCGACGCGTTCCTGCTTTTCGAACGCCTTTTCGAGCTTGATCCAGCTCTCCTCGCGCCTAGCCTTGTCGCGCGAGATGACGGCTTCGCCGAGTGCATTTTCGATGCGCTCCAGATAGACCTCGACTTCATCGCCGACACTGAGGGCACCTTCGCGCCCTGGTCCTTGAAATTCCTTGAGGGGAACGCGGCCTTCGGTCTTCAATCCGACGTCGATCACGGCGACGTCTTTTTCGATGGCAACGACAATTCCCTTAATGACGGAGCCTTCAAAGGCTTCGTTTTCGCCATAAGTCTCCTCGAGAAGAGCGGCAAAATCCTCGCGCGACGGCGACGAGGTGCTGGTTGCAGTCATATGGTCTCCTGAAATGCCTGAAGTCAGGCGGCGCCGGCGGTCAAAAATGAATGGTGCTTTTTCCCACCGGCGTCAGTCGGCGTTGCGACTGAACCACCGCTGAAACAGCGGGCCGGCGCGAGACGGCGGGAAAAAGCGGGTTATGAAGGCTCAGATAGCAACAACCCCGCGTTCCGGCAAGGGAAATGAGGCGTTTTGGGCCCGATTGGGCGCCAAAGAGCGATCAAAGCTTGACGCAAGGGGGCAGTCCATCAAAAATACCCCGAAATCGAGGGAGGTGGACATGCCCATTTCAGCCGAGAGAGTCCTCCCAGGCAAATGCTACAAGGCCGCTGGGTCCGCGCCGCGCCGGGTGCTTCTAATCCAGGATAAAAAGGTCACGTTCATCCTGCGTGGCGATATGGCCTGGACCGTGCAGCGCTATCATCAGGACGTCGAGACTTTCGCCCGCGCGGTCGAATGCGAGATCGACTGCATGACGCTGGTCGATCTGACGGAAGATCAGGCGAGCTAGAGTCAGGCCTAAATCGCCGAGCCGTCATTGCGAGCGAAGCGAAGCAATCCATGCAATTGTCTAAGCGGCTGTCTGGATTGCTTCGCTTCGCTCGCAATGACGCCCTCATCTCCAACCGGATTTCCTTTTGTTCGATCTTCCAGCGCTTGAGGCCGCGAGTGCCATCGTTCATGCGGTCATGCCGCCGACGCCGCAATATGCGTGGCCATTGCTTGCCAAGCGCACCGGCGCCTTCACCGTCGTCAAGCATGAAAACCACACGTTTGCCGGGGCTTTCAAAGTGCGCGGCGGGCTCGTCTATGTCGACACATTGGTGAAATCGGGCGAGACGCCGAAGGGTCTTGTCAGCGCGACGCGCGGCAATCACGGCCAGAGCATCGCCTTCGCCGCGACCCGCGCCGGCATTCCAGCGGTCATTGTCGTGCCGGAGGGCAATTCCACCGAGAAGAACGCCGCCATGCGCGCCTTCGGCGCCGAGCTGATCGAGTCCGGCCGCGATTTCGATGACGCGCGGCAAACGGCGATGAACCTCGCGCAGGAGCGCGGGCTTTTGATGGTGCCGTCCTTCCATGCCGAACTGGTACGCGGTGTCGCGACCTATGCGCTCGAACTCTTTAGCGCTTTCTCCGATCTCGACACGGTCTATGTGCCGATCGGGCTCGGCTCCGGCATTTGCGGGCTGATCCGCACGCGGGACTTGCTCGGTCTCAAGACCGAGATCGTCGGCGTGGTCTCGACCGAGGCCGATTGCTATGCGCAGAGCTTCGAGCAGGGCAGGGTCGTCACGACGGAAACGGCAAAGACGCTGGCCGATGGCTTGGCGGTCAGGGTCCCCAATCCGGACGCTTTGGAGCTTATCCGCGCTGGCGCTGCCCGCGTCATCCGCGTCTCCGACGCGGAACTTCGCCACGCAATCCGCGTGATCCACGAAGACACACATAATATGGCTGAAGGGGCGGCTGCGGCTCCGCTCGCGGCGCTCATTCAGGAAAGCGAGCGTCAGCGTGGCCGGCGGGTCGGCCTCATCCTGACGGGCGCCAATATAGATCGCGCCATATATGCGGGGATCTTGGCTGGGGCCGATTAACGCTTTTCAACCATAAGCTTGGCCCAACACGCTCTTTGCGATAAAGTTTCAGTGATGGGCCGCCAAAATCCGTTGCTTGACGGATGCGGTGTGATTGATCACCTCTTCCATCGTGGCTTTGGGGTCATGATTGACTGTTAGAGCCTGATCCTGCGTCCCGCTTCGGAAACCCTAAGGGCATCCATGACCGTCGCCTCTCTTTTTTCGGGCTTTTCCTCCGAACCGCTCGCCTCCGGCCCCAAACCGCGCCGCACTGCTGTCGGCGTGCGCGTCGGATCGGGTTCCGGTGCCGTGATGGTCGGCGGTGGCGCCCCGATCGTCGTCCAGAGCATGACCAATACGGATACGGCCGATATCGCTTCGACCGTGACCCAGGTCGAAGCGCTCGCCAAGGCAGGCTCCGAACTTGTCCGCATCACAGTTGATCGCGATGAGGCCGCCGCCGCGGTGCCGCATATCAAGGAGCGGCTCCTGCAATTGGGCTGCGACGTGCCCTTGATCGGCGACTTCCATTACATCGGCCATAAGCTCTTGGCTGAGCATCCGGCCTGCGCCGAGGCGCTCGACAAATATCGGATCAATCCCGGCAATGTCGGGTTCAAGGACAAAAAGGACACGCAGTTTTCGACCATCGTCGAAACCGCGATCAAATATGGCAAGGCGGTGCGCATCGGCGCCAATTGGGGCTCGCTCGATCAGGACCTCCTGACGGCCATGATGGACGAGAACGCGAAATCCAGCGCACCGCTCGACATGGGCGCCGTGACGCGCGAGGCCATGGTGCAATCGGCGCTGATGTCGGCCAAGCGGGCCGAAGAGATCGGCCTTGGCAAGGACCGCATCATTCTCTCGGCCAAAGTCTCGCAGGTGCAGGATCTGATCACGGTCTATCGCATGCTGGCGATGCGCACGGATTACGCCTTGCATCTCGGCCTCACCGAGGCCGGCATGGGCTCGAAGGGCATCGTCGCTTCGTCCGCGGCGCTCGGCATTCTGTTGCAGGAAGGCATTGGCGACACGATCCGCATTTCGCTCACCCCCGAGCCCGGCGGCGACCGGACGCTCGAAGTCAAGGTCGGGCAGGAATTGCTGCAGACCATGGGCTTTCGCACCTTCATTCCGCTTGTCGCCGCTTGCCCTGGCTGCGGCCGCACGACCTCGACGGTGTTTCAGGAGCTCGCGCGCGATATTCAGAGCTATATCCGCGAAGGCATGCCGCTTTGGCGCACGCGTTATCCGGGCGTCGAAAATCTGCATGTCGCAGTCATGGGCTGCATCGTCAACGGACCGGGCGAGTCGAAACATGCCGACATCGGCATTTCGCTGCCGGGCACCGGCGAGACGCCGACCGCGCCGGTCTTCATCGACGGCGAAAAGGCGATGACCTTACGCGGCGAAGGCATAGCCGCCGAGTTCAAGGCCATCGTCGATAATTATATCGAACGGCGCTTTGGCGGCGCGAAGACGGCGGCGGAGTAGGGCGGCTGAAACGCGGGGCTGCACGGGCTCTCTCATTCTTTGCCGCAATGTGCTTTGCGTTTGGCGCGCAAGCGCAAACGCCGACGTTCGACCGGGCGCTTTTTCAAAAATATCTGGCGTCGGATATTCACAAGCAGGTCTTGAACAAGGCGCTGGGTGTCTTCCCGAAAGAAGTCTTCCAAAAATGCCCGACGCTTGAATCGCCTGAGACAACCATAAGCCCGGTCCAGTCGATCACATTTGGCCCGGACGGAGTTCCGACGGCGGGCGCGTGGTGGGAGCGGTTTCCCGTCAAAGGCTGCGGCAATGATACGATTCTCAACCTGAGTTTTTTCGTGGCGGCCGACGGCAAGCTGCAAATGACGGCCGGGCTTCCTGGGATGACACATGCGAATTTGCTTCTGCAGCGTGATGCGATTCCCTATGCGACGACCGGTCCTGGCCTGAAGCAGAAGGATTGCGAACAATTCATCATTACCAACACGCGATTTGAAGGTTTCGGTCTGCGCGATCCGGCGACGCCGGACCCCGGCATCGGCGCTAAATTCCGCCCCTGGTGGGAAACCTGGACCTTGGTCGGCTGTGGCCACACGTTCGATGTGCCGATGGACTTTACGCCGGACGCGACAGGCACTCAGATCACGCAGAAGGTCGAGACCATCGTCGAGCGTTAAGCATCATCCCGAAAAGTTGCAGACTTTTCGGACAAGATGATGCGGCGGATAGAGACATCATCCCGAAAAGGCGCAGTTTTCGGATGAGATGATGCGGGGAGAGAGACATCATCCCCAAAGGTTGCAGGGCTATTGCATCTTTTTCGCCCATAGCCATGCCCCGTTGATTGGAACTTCGCCTGTACCTTAGCCGTTATAGAGCTGTCACCATTCGAAAAGTGGCGACAAGTGGAGAATGGCAATGGGTATGAAAACTCTGCTGGCGGCGAGCCTCGCCGCGCTCGTGACTTCGGCCGTCGCGGCTTCCGCCGCGCCTCAAGTGACGATCCAGAGTGCGCAGCTCGCGAGTGGCAAGGCCAGTGGCGACGCGGTGAAGAGCGAGACGCTCAAATTCGAGCCTTTCAAGGGAGAGCTAGCTCTACCGAAAGCCCGCCTTTACACGGGCCGCAGCAGCTATCGCGACATCGGGCACGGTCCGCGCGGTCATGTCGGCTATGCGCATGTCGAAACGGGCGTAACCTTTCGGCATGGCCGGCGCTATGTCGATCTCGTTGGCGACAGGAAGAGCGGGCTTGGCTTCTATCCGTTGCCTGCAAGCATTCAGGCCGGCGCGGAGCGCTATCGTCTCGCCCATAGCTATTATGGACCTTACGGCAATCCGGTTCAGCAGGCTGTGATCGACGATTCCGTGCGCTCCTGGGCCTGGACGCCCACCTCGGCGGTCAATGGCTATAGATATGGCGTCTATGATCCGATCGATGGCGTCGGGACGCCGTTCTTCGCGGGCTATTACAGCGCCGGGACGCGCGACGCCTCGGACGACGACGAACCGCTTTTCGGCAGGCCGATCAATTGAGCGGCTCACATAGTGAATATGATGGCCGGTCCTTGGACCGGCCTTTTCATTTGGCTGTCTCGTCGCGCGGCTCAAGCCAACCCCGATAGCGCACGATCAAACCCGTCAGAGGGTGGCTGATTTCGACATGAAAATGAAATTTGCCGTCTTCGACTGTTTCATAAGATCGCGAGCGCGGACAAAGCCACATCGGCAGCGGCAGACCCAAAAGGCTCCAGCGCCGCAAGACGAGTGCTAGCTTTTCACGCTCGACCACAAGTGCCATGGCGAAAGTCAAAGGCCCGAAGCGCTCGCACACAAGGCCTTCGGCGCGTCCCGTCCCGGCGAAATGCCGGCTCGAAAAGCCGTCATCTCCGAACCGGCGCGCCCAGATTTCACCGTTCGCCGAGCGATCGAAATGGACCGAGACCTCCGTGTCGGCCGAGGCTTGAGGAAAGCGCATCAAACGCGCGACAAGTTTTGCTAGCGGATTGGCCCCGCGTAGGACGCTGGCGCGGCCCTTGGCCCTCACGATGTCGCCATGCATCGCGCGAATCTCCGCCGGAAGCACCTCCCAAGCGGAACCTAGAATTTGTGCGTAAAGGCCAAGGTGCTCGTCGCGCTGGTCGTCTCTGGCGCCGGTATGGATCCGCCGCGTGGCGAAAAGTTTTTCGTAATCCTGAAGTTCGAGATCGCGAATGGCCGCGCGGGCTCCCGGCTCGGGCGGTGCATCCTCAAGCCATTTGCGCACGATGGCTTCGACCGCCATCGATGGGATGAGCGGGCCGTCGTCTCCTTCGGCCAGCATATGCCAGGAGCGTTTCAGCCTTTTGCCCGAAACATCTCTGCCCTCGACCTCGACGAACATGCCGCCGCGATGCTCGCCCCAGCGCAGATGATTGGTCGCGAAATGCATGAGCGGCGCGAGCGGCGTCAAAGTTGCGATGAGCCTCCAGCGCACGAGCCAAGCGAGGCCGATCAGCGCACGGTGCAAGATCTCCGGCACCGGGCCCGCGCCCATCCAGATCGTCTGTGCTTCCGGCCAGAGCTCCGACAGTGCGCGAAGGTCCGGCACGTCGACAAGCGAAAATAAAGTGTTGCGCAAGGGCACGTTGCCTGGTGGGCGTACCGTGAAGCGCATGTGCTCGGTCAGGGGAAAGCCCTCGACGAGCCTGCCGCCTCTCTTCAGCAAGATGCTTTGGCCCGAATAGCCCGCGATGGCGCGGATGACATTCAGCCCGACGCCGGCAAAAGGCGATGGCGCGATGCCGCCGCGAATGTGATCGACCTCTATCATGAAGCCTGAAAGCGCGCGCACCACGGCGGCCGTCAGGACCGGAAAGCTCGATACACCCGAGAGCACGAAAAGCCCGGCGTCGCGCGCCGCTTCATCATAAGCGCCAATGCCGGCGACGAAATCCGATCCGTCGGCGAAATCGGCGTAATTGATCTTCTGCGCGATGCAGGCTTCGATGACACGATATTGCCCCTCGCCATAGGCCTGGAATGGGCCGCTCGCATCGACGAGAAGATCGATTTTATGCGCGGCGAGCTGCGCAGCGATGTCGCCGTCGCGATCGAAAGCTTCGGCAATCAGCCTTGCCCGGACCGAGCCACGGCTCTTGCAAAAGGCCTCGGCCTTGGCGCGCGAGCGGCCGGCGACGATGAGGGTGAGGCGCGGCTCATCTTCGAGAAGCCGGACGAGGCGGCCGCCGAATGTGCCATAGCCGCCGAGAATGAGAATCGCTTTTCCGGTCATGCGATGAAGCGATCCGCCATTGCGGGGTCGGGCAGATAGCAGCTTTGGCGCCGCCCGAACCAGCGATAGCGGTTTCTGGCGATGAATTCATAAAGCCGGTCGCGCGGGCCTTGCGGAAGGCATCGTCCAATTGCGGCGAGCGACCAGGGGAGCCCGAGAATTTCGAGGATGCGGATCGATCCGTCGGATTTCAGCTGGGGGCGGCCGTCCTCCAGCAGAATGATCGTTTCATAATCGACGTGATCGAGCCCGAAATGCTTGAACAGCATCTGGCCGAGCGGCGTCTCGCCGTCGAGCAGGCGAAGACGGCGGTGCTTATCGAAGCAGAGAATGAACCGGACGAAGGACGAGCATAAAATGCATTTGCCATCGAAGATCACGATCGGGAGATCGTCGGCGAAATGCGGAATCGCCGGATCGTTTCGATAGGCGAAGGCTTCCATCTGCGGCCTCATATGACGCCCGATCTAGCAGCCTCGATCAGGCGAGGGGCTTTTCCGGCGGCTCGCGCCAATGATCGACGACATTTCTGGCTTTGGCCTCGGTCATCAGTTTGAACGCGTGTTTTGTTTCATCCAGCGACAGAAACGGCTTCATCGTTTCCCGGAAGCGGTGAAAGGCTACCGCGAGCAGCACGCCTGTCATGGCGTGATTGATGAAATTCTGTAAGTCCGCATGGTCGGGATTGGCGACGAGTTCCCGAGAGATGGCCTCGAACGCGTCTTCCTCCTGCTGCACCAATCCCCAGATGCGGTCGATGAGATCGACCTCGAGGCCCGCGAGCCGTGCGACTGTATCTTCCAAGCTCATTGTCAGGTTCCGTTTTTTCCTTCGCCCCAATTTAGCACGTTCATCGCGCGTCTTGGGAGGCGAAGGGCCTGAAGGCCGCGGCCACCTCCGGCCGGCGCATGAGACCGGCGGCGGCCGCATAGGCTTCGGCCGCATTACCCGGACGCGCGGCTATTGGCAAATCCGCCAGCTTTTTCGCAGGCTGCCCGCCGAGCACGACGATGCGGTCGGCGAGCGTCACGGCCTCGATCGGATCATGCGTCACGAGGATCGCGGCGAGCTTTCGTTCGTCCACGATTCCGCGCACGAGATTTTGAAGGTCGGCACGAAGCCCGAGATCGAGGCTGGTAAAGGGTTCGTCCATCAAAAGGAGATCGGGCGATATCGCAAGCGCGCGCGCGATTGCGACGCGCTGCCGCATGCCGCCCGATAGAGCACGCGGGCGCTTCATCTGATCCTCGGCTGAGAAGCCGAGCCTTTCGAGCAACGCCGCCGCGTGGGAGCGGGCTATATCGCGGCTCATGCCGCTTGCCCGCAGGCCGAAACCGGCATTGTCCAAGGCAGATTGCCAAGGCAGAAGCCGGGCGTCCTGAAAGATGACCGCCACCTTCGCTTCGACACGCCGCAGGCCTCCATCCGGCCGAATAAGCCCTGCGATGACGCGCAGCAAAGTCGTCTTGCCGACGCCCGACGGTCCCATGATGGCGGTGAGGCCGGGGCCTGCGATGGCGAGATCCACTCCTTCGAGGATGGTCTTGCCGCCGAGCTGGATATCGATTGCTTCGAGTTCGAGCTTCATGCGGCGCGCGCGGCCTTCGCCAACAGAAGATCGGTCACCAGCAAGAGAGCGAGCGCGATGACGACCCAGGCCATGGTCTCCACCGTGTCGAGATGGCTCCGTGCATCGGCGATTTTTCCGCCTATGCCGCTGCCGGCATCGATGACCTCGGCCATCAGAGCGATCTTCCAGGCAAAGCCCAGCGCGGTTGCAAGCGCAGGCAGAAGCGCCACGGCGATCTGCGGCAGTTTGATCTCGAAGAAGCGCTGGCGCCAAGGTGCATCGAAGGCCGCCGCGAGCTCGTCGAATTCGGCATGCGATGAGCGGATGCCCGCGAAGGCGCCCGCGAAGACCACGGGCGCAATGCCGATCGCGACCGTGAAGGTTGGCACGAGACCTTGCGGGCCGAACCAAAGCAAGGCCAGCACGATCCAGATGATCGGCGGGATGCCGAGGATCACGGTCGAGATCGTTTCGAGCACAATGCCGAGATCATCATGCGCGCCGCCCAATAGGCCGAGGAGGAGACCGGCCGCGCCGCCGAGCGTAAATCCGAGCAGCACATGCCAGGTGGTCACGCCGGCCGGCTGCCAGACGGTGCCTGCGCGGATGAGATCGACGGCTTGCGCGAAAGCCTCGGCGGGCGCCGGCATCACAAAGGGGCCACCGAGGATAAAGGCCCATTGCCAAAGCCCGACAAGAACGCAAAGCCCGAGCGCGGCGAACAAAGCGCGGCGTGCGGGTGCCAGTCTCATAGATCGAGATAGAAAGAGGCGTCCGGCAGGTGTCCGTCGAGCGCGGCCGGCTGCAGCGCGATGATCACCTTGTAGAAATCTTCAAGGCCTGCGCGCGCGGCCTTGGCGGACATGATCTTGATTTGCGAATGATCGAGCGCGCCGAGGAACATGGGCTGATGATAGTGCATGAGTTTTTCGGCGAGCGCCGCCGCCTCCGGCCGGTTGGCGAAGACCCAATCTTTCGCCTGCGGGAGCCCGTCGCGCAAGAGCGGCACGAGCTCGGGCGCCGCTTCGATCAGGCTTTCATGCACGCCGAGCCCGACCATGGGAATGCCGTCGCCGCCTTTATGCTTGATCCATATGTCCTGCAGATTGAAAGCGCGGAACAGCTCGCGCCCCTGATGCGCTGCCATCATGATCGCGACGGTCGCTGGCGGCTCCGACAGAATGGCCGTCTCGGCGCGTCCCGCCGCGAGCATTTGCGCGGCCTCCATCGGCGTTCCGACATAGGTGAGCTTGAAATCCTTGTCGGGGTCGAGCCCCTCCATATGCGCCACGGCGCGAAAGACGAGATCCGGCATATCGTTTCGGAAGAAGCCCAGCACCGGTTTGCCGGCGAGATCGGCGAGGCTCGCGATCGTGTGGTCGCTGCTGACGATCGTCAGATGGCCCATGCCGAGCACGGCGAGAAGCTTCAACGGCAGGCCGCGATTGGCGAGATTGGCCGGAACATGGGTCGGCGTCGTGAAGAGCTTCGAGCGATTGGCGACGGTCGCCGCGCGCAATTCATCCGTATCGTGCCAGAGATGAAAGCTCGCCTCGGGCAGAACCGGTGCGAGCGCGCCCGCATCGAAGAGACGCGCCACGACGATCGAGGCGACCGTTGGCGCGCAGAGAATTTCGACATCGGCCACGGGCTTGCCGAAGGCCGAAGGCGCCAGCGGACTGAACGCGCCCGCGGCGAGGCCCGTCAGGACAGAGCGCCGCGACAAAAAGGTGAAAGACACGTCAGCCATGCTCCGATCTTAAAGCCAAGCCTCAGAATCCGAGTCTGGCGGCAACGGTGAGCTGCCAGGCGCGGCCCAATTGCGGGCCGTTCAAATCCTGAAAGACGGGCGCGCCGCCTTCGACATCGAGATGCATCGCCGGGCCGAGACCCAGCGGCGCGCCGTCCATTTCGATGCCGCCCAAAAGATCGATGCGCTTGCCGCCGTAGAAGGCCGGATTGGTCCCCTGCATAAGCCCCGAGATCTGCGAATCGGCGCCATGAATTTGGCCCTGGATCGAGCCGACGGCGCGTCCTGTCAAAGTGATGCCCGGAATCAGCGTATAGCCGGCCCAGCCGCTCCATTCGTTCAGATTGCCGTAGCGATAGCCCTCGGAATTGTCGCCGAGCGGAAAGCGTCCGCGATAGATCATGCCCCAGGACCATTGCGCGATATGGCCCGTATAGGACACGCCCGGCAGAAAATCGACCGTGCCCGTGCCGAGCTGCATGCCGTAATTGGCGCGCATGTTCATATAGCTTCCCATGGGGCTCAACATCGAAATCTGTTCGGTCGTGCTGCCGGACGGCAGGCTCAAACCGAAATTCAGATGCAGATGATGGACCTGGTCCTGATAAAGCCGCCAGAGCGACGTCACCATCGTGTCGCCTATGCCCGATGTTTGCGCCGTGGACGAGCCGACAATCCCGGTGCCCTTCATATTATAGGTGGTCATGGTCATGCTCTTTTGGAGAAAAGAGCCCATGACCATCAGATTGAGCCAGTCGGTCACGCCATACATGGCGTGGAACATATGCGACTGCACATCCATGGAGGTCGGCACGATGCGATAGAAGTTCATCGCCATGCCGCCCATCATCACCGGCGCGGGCGTCTTCGTGTTCAAGATCGCCCGGTCCGACACCGTGGAGCTGCCGACGTAATTATCCGCCATATGCATGAACATCGGCGTGTAGCTCAGCATGAAGCCGCCAGCGCCGACCATGCCGCCGCCGAAGACGCCGGCCGGAATATGGCTATGACCCAATGTGCCGTGATCCATGCTGCCGTGATCCATCGTGCCGTCCATGCCGGAGGTCACGGAGAAGGGCATCGGAAGGAACGGGATTTGCGGAGCGGCCAGGTCCATGGCCTGCGCGGGCAGGGCGGCGGCGAGGCCTGTTGCTGCGACCGCCAAAGCAAAGAGTCCGGAACGCGATGGGCAGAAAATCCGTGTCCTGACCCTCTGTTCCGTCCGCCGATTGCGGACCGTTTTCTTCGCAAAGCGAACCCTATCCATCCTTAATCCCCCACCCCGGTGCGGCTCTGACCGAGCCCGCAAATCACCGTGATGGTATATAGATATTTATATTGCTATGTGAACCTGAGTTTATGCAATTAAAGTTTATAACCAGAGGTAAAATCAAGGCTGTGGCATTCATGCCATCATAAGAGAATGACAATATATTGTGTTATAACGTATATAGCTTGAAGGAGAATGATACGCCGGCCGCCGGTCAGCCGAACTCGCCATAGCCTCGCGCCATGGCCGCCGCGAAAACGGGGAGCAGGACGAAGAGCCCGACTTCCAGCCAAAGATAAAGCCGCGTCCCGCTCACTTGCGCATCGCTCGGCGTGACCTTTGCCCCGCGCCATCGGATATAGGCGAAAGTCGGCGGCAGCGAGAGCAGGCCGATCGCGGCGAAGGTCCCGATCTTCGCCCAGAAGAAGGCGTTATGCGCGTAATAGTCCCAGCCTTTGGCGGCGTAGATCGCCCGCGCGAAGCCGACAATGATGATGAGGCCCGCGAGCACGCCATACCAGAGGTCGATCTTAGCGATCTGCGCCACCGTCGCCAGATCCATGCCGCGCCGCACGAGGATGAGTTCGGCGACGAGCACGCCGAACAGAGCGAAGATCAGAAGGTGATGATCTATGGCCAGCACGAGGTCGAGCATGATCGGCTCCGATAATGTCGGCGAAAAGAGAGGGCTTAGGCCTTTGGTCCGGCGATAGGTCCATGCGATGTGTGCGCCCGTACATCGCGCGCGAGCCTATTCGTCACTGTGCGTATTGCAAAGGCTGCATCGGCGCGGCCGATGACCCCCTATCTGGCTTATGCTAGGGTTCGGACGTAATTATCCGCGGCTCAAAACCCTCATCCTTCGAGACGCGAGCTTTGCTCGCTCCTCAGGATGAGGGATCGGCTGATTAGGTCCGGACCCTAGGTTCGATGAATTGCTTGTGACACAGTCGGGTGAATTGATGGGTGATCTGGGTAAGGCGGTCCTGTCGTGACGGACCGGCCGGGTTTGAACTGGTCCGCGGCGGGCAAGTCCGCGGCAGGCAAGGGGCCGCAGGCGAAGCCGCGCAAGGCTTGGCCGCGCTGGGCGACCGTGCTCATCGTCGCGGGCCTGGCCGGCGGCTTCGATCTCGCCTGGTTCATGTTGCGTCCGGCCGAGCAGCAGACGGCCGAGCGCGATAAGCCCGCGCCGGCGGCCGCTCTGACGCCAGCGGAACCCGCGAATCTTGTTGCGGCCGAAAGCCCGCAGATCGCCTTCGACGAAGCCAAGACCGCCAATACCGTGCAGGCCTGGGACGAATTTCTGGCCAAGGTCGATGCCGGTCAGGTTCAAGCCGGCCCGCTCACCGATCAGGCGCGCCAGGAGCGGGCGAAGCTCATCGCCGCGCAGGAGACACAGCCGGCCTTCGACGCGGCGAAGACCGCCAATACGATCCAGGCCTGGGACGATTTTCTTGCCAAGGTCGATACGGGCGAAGTGCAACGCGGTCCGCTCGTCGATCAGGCGCGCCAGGAGCGCGCCAAACTCGTTGCGGCCGAGAACACGCGCCTCGGCTTCGATCAGGCGAAGGCGGCGAATACGGTCGAGGCCTGGGACGAGTTTCTGGCCGAGGTCACGGCCGGGACCTATCAATCCGGCCCCTTGGCCGACCGGGCCAAGCGCGAACGCGCCAAGCTCGTCGCCGCGCAAAACCCGCAATCGGCCTTCGACGAGGCCAAGACCGCGGGCACCGTCGAGGCCTGGGACGCCTATCTCGCCAAGGTGAGAGCGGGCGAGATCGCGGGCGGACCGCTCGCCGACCGCGCCCGGCGCGAACGCGGCATGCTGCTCACCGGCCAGCTTCAAGAGGAGTTGCGCCGCGTCGGCTGCGATCCCGGCCCATCGACATCGGAGTGGCGCGAGGGCTCGCGCCGCGCGCTGCAAAGTTTCAACGAGAATGCCGGCACGAGTCTCGACGTGACGGCGGCGACGCCCGAAGCGCTCAAGGCCGTGCAGGGTCAGGCGTCACGCGTGTGCCCGCTCGTCTGCGACCGCGGCCTCAAACCCGATGGCGACAAATGCGTCGCCATCGAATGCAACCCGGACGATCCGGCGACCTGCGAGAAGCCGGCGGCGCAATCGCAGCCCTTGAAGCAGGACGATCTTCAAGAGCATCCGCAAGAGCGCCAGCAGCAGGAGCGCCCGCGCCATCGCGAACGCGCCGAGCATCAGCGCGCGCGGCCGCGATCGCAAGGCAAGGGCGGCTGCATGGTGTTTGGCGTGAGGAAGCCGTGCTGAGGAGTGTCCCGAAAGTTGGAGGCTTGTTGGATAAGATCGTACGGTGAAACAAGCTCAAAGCTCGTAGTTCAATCGGCGATAATCTTGCGTTGATGACGGGACACCGTTGCGATGTCTGCTGTATTTGATCCGTTTCTTATTGACGGAGACGTTAAACAATCGCAGGTTTAAACATCAGCGCGTAGCTGGCCACTCTTGGGAGGGGCGCGGTGTTTATTAAAACAATTATTTTAGAGAATTTTCGCGCATATAAGGCGCGTACAATTGTTCCCGTATCTAACCTGACAGCCTTTATTGGCAAGAATGACGCGGGAAAGTCGACTCTTCTCGAGGCCCTTGACATATTTTTCGAGGGTGGGACTGTGAAGATCGAAAGCGCCGATGCCAGCAAGGGCGGAGACTCTAAAAACGTTCGTATCGGTGTCGTTTTCGCGGATCTGCCCGCGGAACTCATTCTGGATTCGAAGGCTCCAACTAGATTGGCAAATGAGTATCTGTTGAACGGCGATGGAGACCTGGAAATTCATAAAGCTTTCAATTGTGCACTACAGGCACCGAAAGCCACGGTATTCGCACATGCGGTGCATCCGACAGCGCCTGACGTTGCGCAGATTCTTCAAAAAGCCCAGAAAGATTTGAAGGCAATTATCAAAGACAAGAGGCTGGAAAATAACTGCAACCAAACGGAAAACCCTTCAATGCGTTACGCCATATATCAGGCGCACGCCGATTTACAGCTTCAGTCACGTGATGTGCCGTTGAACGAAGACAACGGCAAAGCAATCTGGTCTTCGCTCCAGAATTACATACCGATCTTCGCGCTGTTCCAGTCAGATCGTCCCAGCAATGATCAGGACCCTGAGGTCCAGAATCCGATGAAGGTTGCGATCGAGCTGGCATTGGATCAGCTTGTCACCGAATTGGATGCCATCACGGATCAAGTTCGACAGAAGGCGCAGGAAACTGCAGAGCGAACCCTTGCGAAGTTACAAGCGACATTTCCGAATCTTGCATCGACTCTTCAGCCGAAATTCAAGAAGCCACCGTGGAAAAATATCTTCAAATTGGATTTGGAAGCCGATGATGGTATTCCGCTTAATAAGCGCGGGTCAGGCGTTCGTCGGCTTATACTGTTAAGTTTTTTTCAGGCTGAGGCCGAGAAACGACGCGTCGATGCGATGGCGGGAGGAATTCCGGGTCGGCGTGTTGTATACGCAATTGAAGAACCTGAGACCTCTCAGCATCCTGACAGCCAAGAACAAATCATTCGTGCTTTTCGTGAACTCGCAGAGGCGGGCGATCAGGTTTTGCTAACCACACATGTTCCCGCGCTTGCTGGCCTCGTTCCACTCGATAGTCTTCGCTATATTGATCGCGAGCCAAACACAGGAGATGTTCGCGTTCGCTCAGGGTCAGCCGACGTATATGCGGAGATTGCTGCGGCATTAGGCGTTTTACCCGATCCTGTTCGGACCACTGGGCTCAAAGTTGCCGTACTTGTTGAAGGGAAAAATGATATTGACGCTCTTCGCTCGATGGCTTCCGTCTTAGCCGCAGCCGGAGAAGTTGAGGCCCTCGATGATGGGGCAATCTTCTGGACGATCGGTGGAGGAGATCACACCCTTATGGATTGGATTGAGCGCCGTTATCTTGAGAAACTAGGTATCCATCAGATCATCATTCAGGATTCAGATCGAAGCGCTCAGGCGGTTCCAGTTAGTACCCAAAAAACCGAATGGCTTCAGAAGATGCAGGGTCTTCCAAACGTCACAGCGTTTCTGACTAGAAAGCGATGCATAGATAATTATATTCACCCTGACGTAATCGCTCGTGAAACGGGGGGCCGTATTGTACTTCCTGCCGGTACGGATTTAGACTACGTGCGAATGGCTAGGACAATAGCTCCGCTACTGTCAGCGGCCCGTGCCACCGGCCTAATTTTTGAGCCAGTTGACCATGAAGCGAAGCCAATCCTTGGAATGGCAGAGAGTCCATGCAAGCGAATCATTTGTGCATTCCTCATGCGGAAAATGACGGCGGCTGAGATCGAACAGCGTGCAATTTACCAAGATGGTGGAACGTCGCGGAATGAGGTTCGCGAGTGGATTGAGGCGATCGCGGTACGCTTGCACTAATTACTTCTATCTGCATTTGTTACTTTGAACTAACTTACGACAAAGAGCCGGAACCTCGGCGGCTCGACGCGTCTTGGTGCCTCCCCTTCCCCCTTGCCCCCCGCTATGCTAACCCACCCCCATGCCGACCCGGATTGACCAAAGATTTCAAACCCTCAAGGCGGAGGGCCGCGCCGCGCTCGTCACTTTCGTGATGGCGGGGGACCCGGATCTCGCCACGTCGCTCGAAATCCTCACCGCGCTGCCGAAGGCGGGCGCCGATGTGATCGAAGTCGGCATGCCCTTCACCGATCCGATGGCGGACGGCCCGGCGATCCAGCAGGCGGGCCTGCGCGCGCTGCACGCAGGCACGACGCTCGCCAAGGTTCTGACGCTCGTCGCCGATTTCCGGCGCAGCGATGAAGCGACGCCGATCGTGCTAATGGGCTATTACAACCCGATCTATATTTACGGCGTCGCGCGCTTTCTGACCGATGCCAAGGCGGCGGGCGTCGATGGGCTCATCGTCGTCGATCTGCCACCCGAGGAAGACCGTGAGCTTTGCTTGCCGACACTCGAAGCGGGGCTTGCCTTCATCCGTCTCGCGACGCCGACGACCGACGACAAGCGCCTGCCGACTGTGCTCGCGCATACGTCCGGTTTCGTCTATTATGTCTCGATCACCGGCATTACCGGCGCGGCGGTGCCGGATTATAATCAGGTCGCTTCGGCGGTGCGCCGGATCAAGGGCCATACGGATCTGCCGGTCGCCGTCGGCTTCGGCGTGAAGAATGCGCAAAGCGCCGCGGCGATCGCGCGCGAGGCCGATGGCGTCGTCGTCGGCTCGGCCATTGTGGAGGTGTTGCGGGCTTCGCTCGATGCCGACAATAAAGCGACGGGCAAGACGGTCGAGGCGGTGACGTCGCTGGTGCGCGAGATCGCCGAGGGCGTGAAGAGCGCGAAGAGAGAGTTGGCGTGACGTTTGGTCCTGAAAAGTTGGCCCGACTTTTCGGATAGATCATGCGGTAAATAAGAGCATGATCCCGACCCTTCGAGACGCATGCTGCGCATGCTCCTCAGGGTGAGGGGATGCCTTATATGACCAACGCCCTCACCCTGAGGAGCCGCTGAAAGCGGCGTCTCGAAGGGTCGAAGCATCGAAGGGCGAGGGCGCCCAGACTTAGAGGCTCGTAAATTGGCTGAAACTCCAAGACCGAAAACCGAGGTTGCGATGAATTGGATCGCGAATGTGGTTCCGCCGAAGATCCGGTCCTTCCTGCGCCGCGAGACGCCGGAAAACCTCTGGGTGAAATGCCCCGAGAGCGGCGAGCTTGTGTTTCACAAGGATCTCGAAGCCAATCTCTTCGTCGTGCCGGGCTCCGGCTATCATATGCGCATGCCGGCGAAGGCGCGGCTCGGCGCGCTCTATGACGATGCGCATTACGAGGTGATCGCGACGCCGGAGGTGCCGCTTGATCCGCTCAAGTTCAAGGACGTGAAGCGCTATACCGATCGCTTGAAGGAAAACCGCCTGAAGACCAGCACGCCCGACTGCGTGACGGTGACGGCGGGCAAGATCGAAACGATCCCGGTGATCGCGGCGGTGCAGGATTTCGACTTTCTCGGCGGCTCGCTCGGCATGGCGGCGGGCGAAGCTATCGTCACCGGCATGTTGACGGCGGTGCAGCGCAAACTGCCTTTCATCATCTTCACGGCGTCCGGCGGCGCGCGCATGCAGGAAGGCATGTTCTCGCTGATGCAAATGCCGCGCACGACGGTCGCTGTGCAGCGCCTGCGCGCGGCGAAGCTGCCCTATATCGTCGTGCTCACCAATCCGACGACGGGCGGCGTCACGGCGTCTTATGCGATGCTGGGCGATATTCATATCGCCGAACCCGGCGCCGTCATCGGCTTTGCCGGCGCGCGCGTCATCGAACAGACGATCCGCGAAACCCTGCCGGACGGATTCCAGAAGGCGGAATATCTCGAAGCGCATGGCATGGTGGACATGGTCGTCAAGCGCCATGATCTGCGTGCAACCCTCGCGCGGCTCTGCGGATTGCTCACGCAGCCGCATGCCGCGGAAGCTGCGTAAAGAGCGCGGCTAAGGATAATTGATGGATCATTGGGACTCGATCCTTTCGCGTCTTCTATCTCTGCATCCGTTGAAGATCGACCTGTCGCTCGGCCGGATCGAGCGGCTGCTCAAGGATATGGGATCGCCGCAAGAGCGCCTGCCGCCGGTCATCCATGTGGCCGGCACCAATGGCAAGGGCTCGACGATCGCCTTCATGCGCGCGATCCTGGAAGCGGCGGGCAAGGGCGTGCATGTCTATACGTCGCCGCATCTCGTGCGCTTTCACGAGCGCATCAGGCTCGCGCATGAAGGCGGCGGACGGCTTGTCGGCGATGTCGAGCTCGCAGCGGCTTTGACCGATTGCGAGAAGCTCAACAAGGGCCTGCCGATCACCTTCTTCGAGATCACGACGGCGGCGGCGTTCAAGATCTTCAGCGAGCACAAGGCTGATTTTCTGCTGCTCGAAGTCGGCCTCGGCGGACGCATCGATGCGACCAATGTCATCGCGCATCCGGCGGCGACCACGATCACGCCGGTCTCCTTCGATCATCCGGAATATCTGGGCTTCACGGTCGAGAAGATCGCTTATGAGAAGGCGGGTATCTTGAAGGCGGGCGCGCCCGCCGTGTTCAGCACGCAGCAGGAGGATGCGCTCGCCGTGCTCGAACGCGAGGCGCTGCGCATCGGCGCGCCTTATTGGGTCGCCGGACAGGATTATACGGGGCGCGAGGAAAACGGCCGGCTGATCTACGAGGATACCGACGGCTTGCTCGATCTGCCGCTGCCGCGGCTTCCGGGCCGGCATCAATATAATAATGCAGCGGCGGCTATCGCGACTTTGCGCCGCCTCAATCTTGATCTGCCGGTCGAGGCCTTCGAGAAGGGCATGACACAGGCGCAATGGCCGGCGCGGCTGCAGCATCTCACGAAAGGCGAGGTGGTGGATCTCGCGCCGGAAGGTGCCGACATTTGGCTCGACGGCGGCCATAATGAAGATGGCGGCCGCGTGCTGGGCCAGGCCATGGCGGATTTCGAAGATAAGGTGCCGCGCCCGCTGATATTGATTTGCGGGACCTTGGCATCGAAAGATACGGCCGCGTTTTTGCGGGCCTTCGCAGGACTCGCGCAAGAAGTGCTCGCCGTGCCTGTCGAAGCCGAACAGGCGCTCGCGCGCACGCCGCGCGAGGTTTCTGCCGCTGCGGCGGAGGTCGGCATTCCGGCGGCGGCTTGCGAAAGCGTTGAATCGGCTTTGCGCTATCTCGCGGTGCGCGAATGGCGCGTGCCGCCGCGCATTCTGATCGCGGGAAGCCTGTTTCTCGCAGGCGCCGTGTTGAAGCTGAACGGCACGCCGCCGGAGTGATCGGTCAAAAGTTTCGAAGATTGTTTCCGAAACCTGAACCATTTCGCTTTGAGACAGTTGGCCTGTCACAGCTAGAGCGAGAGGCAGCCGAGGCTGCCCATCCCCACTCGTCGCGCTCTGGCGCCAGAGGAGAGATTTATGCGGAAACTGCTTTTGATCCCGGTGGTTCTTGGTCTTGCGTCGGTGACGTCGGTGGCTCCGGCTGCGGCTGGCTGCATGACCGGTGCGATCGTCGGCGGCATCGCGGGCCATATGGTCGGCCATGGCGGCATCGGCGCCGCGGCGGGCTGCGCTTATGGGCACCATCGCGCGCATGAACGCAATATGGAAATGAACACCGGCCGCTCCAGCGTTCGCGACGGTTCATACGACCGCGACCGCTAATCGTCATAGCCAGTGAAATTGAAAGCCTCCCGGACGCAAAGCGTCGCGGGAGGCTTTTCATTCGGCCTTCTGAGGATCGCGGCCTCGTCCAAAGGGCCAGGTGATGAGATCGCCGGCAAAGAGCGCCCACCAGATCAAGACCGGCTGGAAGGCGAGGCGCGGCGCGTGATACCACCAGCCGAGCTGCATCTGGCCGAGCGGTATGCCCTCGATCGCCTGCTTGATGTTCGCGGGCCAGACGGCCAAAGCATAAAGGGCGAAGGCGATGCCCGCGGCGTGCCGCAGGCTGCGGGTCAGAAGCGCGACGGCGCCGATGATCTCGCATAGGCCGGTGAAGAAAACGACATGGCGTGCGAACGGCACCCAGTCGGGCACGATCTGCAACAGCGCTTCGGCGAAATAGAGATGCAGAAGCCCGGCGCCGAAATAGATGATCGCCAATACCCACCGCGCAATGGTGCGGCCCCTGTTCAGATTGGAATTAATGTCCGTCATATTCCGCCCAGCAGTCGCGCGTCTCAAAAACGATCACGCTCGCCAATTGCGGCAAAGCGGGTTTGACCTTTTCCCAAATCCAGACGGCGATATTTTCGGCGGTCGGATTCTCAAGCCCTGAAATCTCGTTCAGGCAATGATGATCGAGTTTGTGCAGAAAAGGGCCGAAGGCCGCTTCGATGTCGAAGAAGTCGGCGACGAAGCCGGTGAACGAATCAACCGGGCCATCGAGCTTCAATTCCACGCGATAGGAATGGCCGTGCATATTGTGGCAGCGATGCGTCGCGGGCACGTTCGGCAGCTGATGCGCCGCTTCGAAGCTGAAGGCTTGCACGATTTTCATTGAGCGATCTTCATTGAACGGACTTCATGGAATCCCGATGAACTTATGCGTCTGAAGGCTGAGCCGCCAGCGCGGATGCTTCAGGCAATAGGCGATGGCGGCCTGTGTATGCGCCGCGATTTGCGGCCCGTCCATCGGCTGCAGCCAGAAATGCTTAAAATGAAGATCTCCGACGGCGTCCGGCATCAAAGCCTCCTGCGGAAAGACGAGCTTCAGCTCGTCGCCGGAGGTCACAACGAAAGGCGCATCGGCCTTCGGGCTGACGCAGACCCAATCGAGCCCTTTCGGCGGCAAAACCGTGCCATTGGTCTCGACCGCCACTTCAAAGCCTTTGCCGTGCATGGCGTCGAGCAAGGCCTCGTCCAATTGCAGCAAAGGTTCGCCGCCGGTGAAAACGACGAAGCGGCCGGCTGCGTCCGGCCCCCAGATTTTGGCAATCGCCTCGGCCAAAGCCTCGGGCGACGTAAACTGGCCGCCGGCCTGCCCATCGGTACCGATGAAATCCGTATCGCAGAACCGGCATATGGCGCCGTCGCGGTCTGCCTCGCGGCCCGACCAGAGGTTGCAGCCGGCAAAGCGGCAGAACACGGCGGCACGGCCTGCCTGTGCGCCTTCGCCTTGCAAGGTTAGAAAGATTTCCTTGACCGTATAGATGGTCATGGCCGCTCGGCCCGGTGCCTGCCGTGCCCTGGGTCAAGCCAAGCAAAAAGGACCTCTTTCGAGGTCCTTTCCGAGTCCTGGACGAGAAATAACGCGATTAGAGCGCGTCCGAAATCCATTTCTTGAGCTCGCCCTTAGGTGCTGCACCGACCTTCTGAGTGGCCAGCTTACCATCCTTGAAGATCATCAAGGTCGGGATCGAGCGGATGCCATAGGTGCCGGCAACGCCCGGATTCTCGTCCACATTGAGCTTGGCAATGGTGACCTTGCCCTGAAGCTCGTCGGCGATTTCTTCAAGCGACGGGCCGATCATCTTACAGGGACCGCACCATTCCGCCCAGAAATCCACAACGACAGGCCCAGTGGCTCCGACAACTTCATTGGCGAAGTTGGCGTCCGTGACTTTCACAGTGGCCATTTTTATCTCTTAACGTTCGAGGAGGCGGGCCAATTCCCGCGACTGTTCGGCTGCAACGTAAGAAGCCGGCCCCCTGCCGTCAAGCCGCTCCTCTAAAGCGCCGCCAGGGCATGGTCGAGGGCGGATTCACTCAATGTCACGATCTTTGGCCCATAGGTCCAGATCAGCAGCATCCGCAGCTGTTTTTGCGGCCAAAGCGGTGCCAAAGCGGCGCGGTAAAGCGCCATTTGAATCAAATAATCGTGCGGCGTGTCACCGGCGTTGCAAGGCTGACCGGTCTTGAAATCGGCAACCAAGACATGCGTCTCATTTTCGGCGATACGATCGACTTGGCCGATGACGTCGATAGGCGTGCCCTTATGGATGATGCGCCCGGCGATCGGCACTTCGGCTTTGGAGCCAGGCGCGAAAAGCTGGACGAGCTCCGGCGCATCGATGACGGCCAAGACGTCTTCGACGATTTTGGCGTGTTCGAGCGGCTCTAGATCCTCTGCCCGCGCGGCGAGAAAGGCTTCGCTCATCGACGATCGGCGTTCAGGTGCGACCGCGGGCAGATATTGCAGCAAAACATGCATCAACTGACCGCGCCGCATGGCCCCGCGCTGCGCCGTCGAAATGGCCTTGATCTCGAAGGCATCGGCAGCGGCGAGCGCCGACGACGGCCGCAGCGGCGGACGTGGAGCGGCCTCATAGGCGACAGGCGCGCGCAGGCAATCGGGCAGCGCCGGAGCCGCATCGTGCTTCGCTGCAAGTGCGACGGGCGGCGGCACCGGCCTCGTGCCGGGCGAAAAGCGGCGCAGCAGCGTTTCCTCCCGGTTCCAAAATGCGGGGAAAGGCTCAAGATCGCTTTCGAGCGCGGCTTTAATCATGCCGTACCAGCACTCGGGCTGCGGCGCACGCGCACCATGAAAGCCAGCGATATAAAGCCGTTCCTCGGCGCGCGTGAGCGCCACATAGAGAAGCCGCCTGTATTCTTCCTCAGCGGTGTCCCGCGCGTGCTGCCGTGCAACCGCGACAGCCGTGCAATCCTCCGCCTTGCGCGGCGACCAGGCGAGGATCGTATCGTCGTCGGCACCGCGAAGCGCAAAGAGTTTCGGATCGTGATGCGAACCAGGTGCGCCGCACGTATCCGGCAAAAACACGATCTTGGCTTCGAGCCCCTTCGCCGCATGGACCGTCATTACGCGCACCGCGTCGGCACTTGTCTCCATGTCGCGCTTGACGGTCAGATCGATCTTTTCGAGACCGTCGAGAAACAGGCTGAGCGAGGGCGCCGGCTCCGTCTCGTGCAAAAGCGCCAGACGCAAAAACTCATCCATGGCATCGCAGGCCTCGGGACCAAGACGCGCTTCCATATCGCGGCGGCCATTATCCTCGCTTAACAGCCGCATGTAGAAAGCAAAGGGCAAGTCTTTCGCCGCGCGCAGACGCCAAGTAGAAACCTTGGCAAAGGCTTGTTTGTGCGTCTCGACCGGCGATTGAGCCAAAGCCTCGAACAGGCTGCCGGTGCGGCGCGGCGCGATCATCATCAGATCATCATCGTCCAAGCCGACGAGCGGCGATTTCAAGACCGTCGCCAAACTGAGATCGTCTTGCGGCAGAAGTGCTACGCGGCCCACCGCGATGAGATCCATCACAGCAATATGCGCGGTGAGTTCGAGGCGGTCGGCGCCGGCGACCGGCACATTGGATTGTTTCAGTGCGCGGATCACGGCTTCGAAAAAAGGTCCGCGCGTGCGCACCAGGATCAGAATATCGCTCGCGCGGATATTGCGCGGCAGTCTCGTCTTCGAGTCGAAGACATATTCGCCGAAGCTGCCGAGCAAGTCTGCGATCTTGGCCGCGATGCGATTTGCGACGATGCTCGGCGGGTCCTGTTCGTCGAGCGCGTCGAGCGGCAGGCTCCAATCGCTGGGCGCATCGCGCTGCTGCGCGCCGGCAAGCGGCCAGAATTCGATGAGGCCCGGCAGGTCGCGTTTCAGAGCGGCGTGCTCGATCCAAATATCCTCGACGACGCCCTTTTTATGCTCGGGCCGATCGAAGATCCTGTCAACCGCGTTCAAGACCGCAGGAACCGAACGAAACGACATGTTCAGCTCGACATGCGCGAAAGCCTCATTGCCGGCCTTGAATTTCTTCTCCAGCATGCGGCGCATCTGATGAAACATATGCGGCGCCGCACCCTGGAACGAAAAGATCGATTGCTTGTCGTCGCCGACGGCAAAGAATGTGCGCGCCGTCGATCCGGCGCCCGCGCCGACGCCAAAATCGCTCATCAATTCTTTGAGGATCTTCCATTGCGCTTCGCTCGTATCCTGCGCCTCATCGACGAGAATATGATCGATGCCGCGATCAAGCTTATAGAGCACCCACCGCGCATCGGAGCGGGCCAAGAGCGCCAATGTTTTCTCGATAAGATCGTTGAAATCCAGGAGCCCCCGCGCACCCTTGAAATGCTCGTAACGTGCGAAAACCTCACGCGCGATGGCGAGAAGCGCGTTCGTGCGTTCGACAATCGCCACGGCCTTGCCTTTGTCGCGCAATGTTTCAAGGCGTCGCTGCTCGCTTTGCAACTCGGCCAAGAGATCGGGGCGCGCTTTGGCCGGCGTGCCGGTCATAAGATTTTTAGCAGGCGTGCCCTTGCCTTCTTCGGTGAAGAAGATTTGCAGATAGAAATCGGCGCACACTTCCGGCTGCTGCATGCGCAAAGTACCAGCGGCTTCACGAAAGAGAGCCGCGCGGCCCTGATCCGTCACCTTCGAACTTTGATCGAGGAAAGCCGCGATCTCATTCCAGCGCGCGGGAGGAATGCCGCCTTCGATCATCTCCCGTGTGACCGAAGCGGTGCTGTCGTCCGGGCTCAGAAGAAGAGCCCGCCGCAGCCGCGCCTCATGCGCGCTGGGCGGCATTTTGCGGAAGAGAAAGGCATGGCGCATCGCCTCTTGGACGATGCCCTCGAAACCATCATCCGAGGTTTCGGTGACAAGCCGCTCAAGATGCGCGCCAAGCATGCCTCTGTCTTGCGCGGCATACGTCAAGACGTCGAGACGCGCCTGTTCGAGCAAGCCTGCCTGGCGCAAATCCTCCAGCACTTCGAAACGCGCGGGTACATTGGCTTCAAACGGAAAGACATGCAGGAGCCTTTCGCAAAAGGCATGAATGGTCTGGATTTTGAGGCCGCCCGGCGTTTCCACCGTTCGCGCGAAGAGACGGCGCGCGAAGATCAGCACCGCATTGTCCCGCGCCGTCGCGCCGGTCTCGATAATGGCGGCGCGCAGAGCCTGATCGTCGAGCCGCGTCCATTCGGCCAGCGCTTCGAACACGCGCTGCGCCATATTGGCCGCCGCCGCCTTCGTGAAGGTCAGGCACAGGATTTTGGCGGGCGGCACGCCATTGAGCAGCAGGCGCAAGACGCGCTGCACGAGAACATGCGTTTTGCCCGAGCCCGCATTGGCCGAGACCCAGACCGATTGCGCGGGGTCCGACGCATTATGCTGCCGGACCCGCGTATCGTGCGGAATGTCATTGGCGAGTGTCATGCCGCGCCCTCGTCAATACCGCCGGCACTCCATTCCTTGACGCGCGCCAGGTGATCATAGGCATTGTAGCGTGCCGCATATTTCGGAAAAGGCCGGGCCGGATAGGGCTGAGACTCATCGCGCAACTGATTGAGCAGAAGGACGAGATCGTCGTAATGTTTCTGCACGACGGTTTCAAAAGCGACTTTGCCTTTTTCAAAGCGAAGCAGCCGTTCGAAACTCTTGGCGCCGCCGAGCTTCAGATAAAGCGCCTCCCTCACAGGTGACGCCGGACCGAATGCGCCGCGTTCCGCCATGGCGGCCTCAAGCGTCAATTGCGGTGCGAAGCCGACTTGCACTTCCTTGAGGCCGGGCGGCGCGCCGGTCTTGTAATCCAGGATGGCGAGGCTGCCGTCGCTGAGATGTTCGATCCGGTCCGCGATGGCCGAGAGCGTGAAGACCGATCCATCGCTTAGGGGAATATCGAGCGTGCCTTGGATCTCCACGTCGATATGGGTGATCGTCTTGCGCCGCACCGCTTCGACGTTCAAGAGAAACGCGATCTCTTCTTCGATGCGGTGCCAACGGAAGGTTGCAAATTGCGGATCTTGCAGATAGATGGCGCAAAGATCTTTCAACAACGCCGTCAGCACGGTGCCAGCTTCCGGCGGCAAGGGGCCGGACGGATAAAGTTCGGTGAACTTCGCCAAAGCCTCGTGCATGACCATGCCGACGGCGCGCAATTCGATCTCTTGCGCGATAGGCGGCAGTTCGGCGAGCCTTAGAATGGATTCGGCGAAGATCGCATAAGGGTCGCGCCGCAGCATTTCGATGCGCGTTACGCTGAGCCGCGTGGGCCGGAGCTCAAGCGGCGGTTTCGGCGCCGGACGCTTGACCGTTTTAGCCCCGGTTTCGGGCCGGTCGATTGCGCGGGCGAGCGCGAGAATGCTTTCGCCGCGCGTGACAGAGGTTTCCCATGCAGGGCCGCCAAGCGCTGCGAGGCGCTGAATGAAACGGGAGGCGACCGTCGGCGTCCCGCCGCGTTTGGCGGCGCGCGAGAGAATAACGCGCCGGCTGCCCATGGCCTGCGTGAAATCATGGGCGGTCTGACCAATCTTGCGTTCGGGCGGCGTCAGACCCAGTTCGGCACGCATGGGCCGGTTGAGGAAGGCGTCGCTTTGCGCCTGCGGCGGCCAGATTGTTTCGTCGAACCCGCCAAGTACCATGACGTCGGCTTCCATCAAGCGCGCTTCAAGCAGGCCGAAAATCTTCAGCCTTGGATGCGCGCGGGCAGGCCCTTGCAGACGCGTCTCCTGCGCGACGCGCATGAAAAAATAGGCGTAGGATTCGGCCTCGAACATCATGCGCTGGGATGCGTGGGCGCCCAATTCGTCGAAAAGCATGTCGAGCGCGTCGCGGTCTTCGCCGCCGCTGCCGATCCCATCCTCGCCCTTGGTCGCTGCCGCGAAAGCGCGCCGATGCGCATCGATCCAAGCTGGCAGAGCGTAGCTGCCTTGAAGCTCATGCAGCGGCGCCAGGGCGCTTTTGAGGCGCCGCAAAAGATCTTCAAGCAAAGCCCACTCGCGATCCGCGATCCGCCTCTGGGCCGGATGCGATTTTCCTTGCGCCGCCTCGCGAGCGGTGGCCACGGTCTTCGCCGGATCGGAGAGATCGAAGCTGATGGGCGCTCGCGCGATGCCGATTTCGTAAAGCGGCCATAGGGCTTCGATTTTGTCCCGCGGCAATCCAAACCGTGCCAAGGGATGTTGCAGCAAGGCAAGAAGATCGACGTGGTCTTGCGTCGCGCTTGCGATGAGCCTTGCGAGCCGCCCATGCGGGCTTGCGCTCAATGTCTCGCCGGCGGAATCGTCGACCTCTATCGCCCAGCGTGCGAGTTCCGCCTTCACGCGCCGCGCAAGCTCGCGATCCGGCGTGACAAGCGCCGCCGTCTCATGCGGATGCGCGAGGACTTCACGAAGGGCGATGGCGAGACAAAGCGCTTCTTCGCGTTCATCCGCAGCCTCGATCAGCGTGACGCCTTCGAGCGCCTGCGCGAGATCGGCATCGCTCACCGCTTCGCGATAGAAGCGCCAGAGATCGGTCGTATCGGCCGGGCGCAAGGCCTCGGACACAAAATTTTGCCGTGCCGCGAGTGCAGGCGTTGGATCGCCGACCTGAGTGACCTCCTCGCGCTTGATCGCGAGTGCCGGCAGGAGCCGCGCCAGCGCCGCTTGCGGATGGCCGAAACAAGGTTCCGTGCCCTCGCTGACACCGGCCGAGATGAGAGTCCACGCCGCTTCGTCGAGATGGACATCGAGCCCCGGCAGGACGACGGCGCCTTGTGGCGCGCGCGCGATGGCTGCGAGAAGTCGCGCGGTGGCGCGATTGGTGCCAGTCGAGCCGATGGCGATGACGGGGCCCGCACGGCCGGAGAGAATGCGCGCGCTTTGCGCATCGACGAGTTGCATGCGGCGGCGTGCCGGGTCGACCAAGCCTCGCGCATCGAGAATATGCGGCCATTGCCGGATCGCTATATCGAGAAACTCGATTGTGATGCGCCAATACATGTCGAATTCCGGCAAGACCAGCGGATCGAGCCTCGTCCATTCGACATCTTCGATGATCAATTCGTCGATCAGGCCTGCGAGTTCCGCGGCGAGATGCCAGGCATCGACGGGCGATTTACCGACGATCGGCACCTCATCGGGATCGATGGCGCGGTTGCCCGCTGCATCGATCGAGACGATGGCATGGGGCAGGCTCGCCGCCCAGGCCAGCACGAGATCGGATAGAAGCATGCGCCGCAAAATGTCGTTGGCAGCGAGCGGCAGATCGGGATCGAGCGGGGAATCGAGGCCCGTTTCTTCGAAGAAAAGATCTGTCTCGGTCGCGTCGAGCGCGCCAAGCGGCAGGAGACGCGGCAAAAGCGTCGCCGGGCGATCGAGGGCGTGGGCCAGTTCATCCGCCAGCGCGCGGGCCGCGCGTCGTGTCGGCACATAGATTGTCGCGTCGGCGATCTCGAGCGGGCCAAGCGCGCGTGAAAAACCCGCGATGATCTCGCCGTCGAGCAAGGCTTTGACAAACGTCTTCAGAAAAGGCGCGCCGGGCGGGATTGAAAAGACATTGGGGCGCATGGTTCGGTCATTCGTGAAGGGCGGCTTTGCTCTTTGCAAAGATGCCAAAGTCTATTCGGCGCTTCTCGGCACGGGATCATTCGTTTCCTGCGCTTTTTTGCGCGAGGACAGATAGCGTCCGGCAGCGATCGTCGGCTTTTCAATAGCTTTATGGAGACCCGCAGACAGTCCCAAGACAATCGCCAAAGTCAGCGCCAGAGCAAGCGGAAAACCCAAGCCGCAGGCCAGCATCAACAGCTTCAGAAGCGAATAGCCGATCAAGGCGTGAATGAGATAGAGCGGATAGCTTATATCCGCCAGACGGTCGAGAATGGCGACATTTCGAATCGAGTCGCGCATCACGAAGAGAGCGGAAAACACGATAAGAGCATAAAAATAGTTGATGGTGATCGCGGGAAACAAATTGGCATAAACGCCATATTTCCAGCAGATGACGAACATCAGCGAAAACGCGGCTATTCCTGCGATCAAGGCCTTTGCCGTGATCAAGTTGCGCAAGCGGTAATGAAACAGCACGCCGATCAGCATGAAAACCAAAAACGCGGCGTTCGCCTGGATGATCGGGGAGAGCGCCAGCATAGTCGCCGCGGTCAGCGCGAGCGCCACCGAATATAGAGCGGCCAATGATCCGAGCCGGATAAAAGGCGCGATAAGCGCCATGATCACATAGAACTTCAGCTCTGTCAGCAAGGTCCAATTGACCGTGTCGAAAACGGGCAGATAGAGCAGGTCTTCGATCAAAAACGCATTAGCCAGAATCTCTTTATTCGAATGGACAAAAGGCAGTCCCCAAAAATGCGCATTCGCAGCGATAACGGAAAGCTGGAGGGCGAAGCCCGCGAAATAGGTAGGATAAATTCTCAAAGCGCGCGCGGCGAGAAAGGTCAAAGACGTATGGTGCGCCAGCGAGAAGGGGAGAACCAATCCGCTGATCAAGAAAAATAGGCCGACGCCGAAAGCCCCGGGGTTGAACGAGATGAGGCTAAAAACATTTTTCAGTGCGGAAATGAAAGTGGGAGTCGGCGGATTCTGAGCGGGCGTGCTTGTGATCTGGCCTATGATGTCGGAATTGTTCCAGAAGACGCCCAGATAATGCGTAACGACGACACAAAGCGCGGCGATACCGCGCAGTTGGTTAGCGAATACGACGCGCATTTGATGCTTTGCCGTACCGGCGGGGCTCGGAAACGATCACCGTCTACAAGTGCCTCTCGAACTGCATAGCGCAAGACGGGCTCATGTATCATGGCGCAATAAGGCTGTTCGGTGGCCGGCCTGCAAATCCGTAGGCGTAATCGTCCGTCGCTCGGGATCGCACGCCGTATTCACACATGTGGATGGATGGCGAAATCAGCGCGATCTCAATAACATAAAGCGCGGGTTGATGATTTCGATAAGTGCTTGATGCGAAAGGAAAGGCAGCGTAGGCTTATCTCTGCCGCCGATGCCATGCGCGGGTGTAGTTCAATGGCAGAACGGCAGCTTCCCAAGCTGCATACGAGGGTTCGATTCCCTTCACCCGCTCCAATTTTAACTCTCCGCGAATGTTATCCTCCGCCTTTTATCAGGTCACTTCAGTGATCTGGCTCCTTTGGGCCAAAAAGCGATGAGAATCCTGGTCAGAATCGCCGCGTGGGCACGGCGTTATTCGCTCGAGCAGCATCGGATTTCCGTTCCCCATTGAACGGCCAGATACCCATAAATTTTCTTATCATCGCAGCCTTCCGGCGAAACTCGCGACGCATGTTCAAGATGACGTGCAGCTCGCCTGGGCGTCGAAAATCGTCACGTTCGAAATGATCTTCCCGGACAAGCAATCTGCAGGACGCCAGGTTCAAAGTGACCGCCGTTGCGGCCAGATGCAAAGATATAGGACCAGCCACGCCGGGATCGAAACCAATCGCATCCGGGCCGCGTTTCTCGATGCTTCCGACGTCTTCGCGGCTACAATATTAATCTGGAGCCATTAATCTGGAGCCTTGAATCCATCGATCGTTTGCAGCTTGGACAAAACGGCTTCCGCAGGCTTCGAAACGTCTTTGGCAAGTCTGGAATAGAGTTCGCCGATCTTCGCCGCCTGAGCCACAAATCGCTCATAGTTAGACTTCGCGTATTCGGACTGAATTTGAATCAGGTCCTCAAGCGATTTTGCCGTCAGCAGTTTCTCCAGATACGCCGCGTTCGCCTCCAGAGACTCCTTGGAGAAATCAGTTGTTTCGGCGGCAATCGTCTGGAGCCCCTTCGCAAGCGAAGCGGCAACAGAACTCGCCGTCTCAAGCTGTTCCTTCCCTAATTTCTGGACTTCATCGAATTTGTTGGTCATCACGCTAGGTCCTTATGCCGATTGAAGGAAACTACTGCGGTTGCACTGATTACCCGATTTGGCCGATGATAACGCCGATACGCTCGACATATTTTTAATGATCGCGCACAAAAGCTGTATGTCTCTCGAAGGCTGCGCGATTTCCCATCCTTTGAAGGCTCGTTATCACGAGAACCTCTCCCATTATAAAACTGCGACGCCCACATAAAAATAAACCATATAATGTCAGCGACGGATCGATTTGATCTGGCACAACTCGCGGTAACGTTTTCCGGGTAGCATCAGTAATCGACGCGGTGGGTCGATCTTGATCGGTGTATTAATAATTAGGCATTCTACTGCGACACCTAGGTGGATTTGGCGCTGATTTCTAAAGGGCATGGCCGGCACTTTGTTGAACAAAGTTGGCACGCCCGTTTTGATGCCTTGCAAGTAATCCCGTTGACCGCCCCAATATCGCCTGGAACAATAAAGGTACCTGCCGCTAGTGCCGCGATTTTGAGAATCCGCTCGAAAGCTAACGGCCGCATAAAGTCCAGCTAACAAGATAAATTTGCGTTTATCATCTCATCACGAACGAAGAAGGGCGCATCATGCCTCCGCTCAAGCTATCTGCTGCCACATTCCCCGCTTTGACCCAATCAATGCATGACCACTGGGGGGTATTTCTCGCAGAGGGGATTATTTTAAGTCTGCTCGGACTCGGAGCGATTGCTATTCCCCCCATCGCCGGTCTTGCCGCGACGGTCTTCCTCGGCTGGCTGTTTCTTATCGCGGGCGTGGCAGGTCTCGTTTCGACATTCCGAACACGCCATGCGCCAGGCTTTGGATGGTCGCTGCTATCGGCATGCGCCGCGGTCGTCGCCGGTGGCATATTGCTGTGGAACCCATTGCAAGGCATGGCAACCCTTACCTTTGTTCTGACAGCCTTTTTCATCGTCGACGGCATTATGACGATCGCTCTTGCTTTTGAGCATCGCCGCGAGCTGTCGGGCAAATGGGAGTGGATGATGCTAAATGGCGTCGTCGATTTGATCCTTGCCGGCATCATTATTTCCGGTTTCCCGGGTACACTGGTCTGGGCGCTAGGTCTCCTCGTCGGTATCGACATGCTGTTTGGTGGTGCTGCGCTCGTCGCAATGGCATTACAGGCACGCAATGCACCTTTAAGGTGATCGCCTCGCAGCTTTAATCGAAGTCGCATGCATACTGAGGCCGTCAAATATGTCTGTTACCGTCCGCTGGCTGCTTCATGACTCGCCATTCATCGCAATGCTGTTGCTCGCATTCGTGGGCTTGGCTTTTCGTTTGCCTGTCGCTTATTGGGTTATTCTGACGCCGATATTCGGTGTCATTTCGATCGTCGCAGGATGGCGCCATTTTGAAACAAGACAAGCACGGCTGGCGCTGGTCACTTCTCTGGCTCTGAATTGGGGCGCCTTAATAATCGCCATTTATCTACTCTACAATAGCGGCGTGCGGGGCGTGCTGAACGCCAACGCCAATTCACTCGCTATGATGATCTTGTTGGCGCTCGGCACTTTCGTAGCCGGCGTCCAGGCAAGGGTATGGCAGATCTGCGCGGTTGGCGTCGCTCTATTCCTTGCGGTGCCGGCTCTTGGGTGGCTCGATCAATCACCATTGCTTTTGACGGCTGTCACGCTGGTGATCATTGCGCTCGGTGGTCTTACATGGTGGGTGAGCCAGGGGCAGCGCGATGACGTCAAGCCATAGCATTGACGGCAGCAACCTGTGGCCTTCTTAGCACGCCAAATGGGGTCAAGCATTCCGGTTACTGCACTCGCCGCCATGGCACCAAAGCGCGAGATGCCACGAAGGCTTCATGTCTGAAAGAATAGTCAGAGCGTCTGAAGTCGCTGACTAAGTCGGATCGCAGCGGCTATATCGTCCGCACAGGGTGAGGACAGAGCACAAGGAGAGGGCGGTTTCTGACATGGCATTGAAAGACATTTTAGTTCGCCTCGATCATACCGAAACGGGCTTTGCGCGACTCGACCTTTCGGCTGAATTGGCGCGGCGGCATGGGGCTCGGCTGACCGGGCTCTATGTTCGAGATCAAAGCATGGCTCACGAAGCATCCATTCAGGCTGGCGAATTGGGTTTGGCCTCCGCAGCCGCCATAAGTGAGGTCAATCAGCGTATCGACCAGGCTCTTTTGGATGAGATGTTAAAAACGCAAGAGCGTTTCGAGCGTTCGCTTCGTGAAAAAGATATCCAAGGCGAGTGGCGATGTCACAACGGCCCCGCTAGAGACGCGATGTCGTCTATGGCGCGTTACAAGGATCTTTGCATCGTCGGAAGCAATCCACTTGACGATGAAAGATTTCCTCTGGTTCGAGAATCTGCGGAACAAGTCATCTTTCTCTCGGGGAGACCGGTGCTGATTGTGCCGCCTGATACGTATAGTTCGAAGATAGGAACGCGGATCGTGATTGGCTGGGATGCGAGCCGCGCGGCGACACGCTCGGTTAATGATGCTCTTCCTCTTATCGTGAAGGCCGAACAGACCGAGGTTGTCGCCGTTAATCCGAAGACGCGTGAGGGGGATCGTAATGAAGAGCTTCCTGGGACCGAAATCGCCGAGCACCTTGCGCGGCATGGCGCAAAAGTATCGGTCACCTGTCTTCACGAAAAGGGAGATGCCGGCGATATCTTGCTACGACATGCTCGCGAATGCGGTGCCGATTTACTCGTCACAGGCTGCTACGGGCATTCGCGGATCGCGGAGTTTCTGCTGGGTGGGACGACACTTTCTTTGTTAAATCAAACCGGCATGCCGGTGCTGATGTCCTATTGAGATGGCGCCGGCCGCGCGGGCATATCGACTGACATTGCCGGTCGGAAATGGAGCTTCGGATGGCCGTACGCGTGTCTTGCTTCCGCCCTGCAATGCGTAAAAGCACCCTGCACCTTGGCTTGACGTTGGGCCTTGCACTGGCACTGACCTTTCATTCGCAAGCTTCTGCCAAGCTGAAAGCTTGCAACCGAGGTGACATCAAACCAACTGTGAGCGGTGTTACTCTAAATGCAATTGCGAGATCGATTGAAGCAGATCATCCGCCGTGGCGAATAGATAGGCGTAAACTCCTGAGCGTCGGTTCAAAAATCGACCCCCGCCAAAAAATCGCGGGAGTGCCCCATGCTCTGACCAAGGCTCTCCCTCAATATGCGCGCTATGAATATTTTCTCACGAAGAGATACATTGTCATCGTTCATCCGCTGAACCGTCGCATAGCTTATCTTTTGCCGTTTTGCCCGCTGCCGCATTCTTGATCCGGATCCGGGCGGATGATCGTTCAGAGGACAAGGCCGTGAAGGCGTGAAAGTGACGCAATTGGTCCAGTGCCCTTTTTGGCAGCGGTCGCCAAAGATTCTGTAACAATCCTATCCATGGAGGCTGTGCAGTGAATGATTGTCGTCGAATGTTCAAGGTCCTGGCCGTCATGGCGATGGTCTCTGCACCTCAGCCTGTCTGGGCCGCTTTCAAATGCCCGGCCGCAGAGGCCGCCAAAGGAAGCAGTGAGCCGAGTCTAAGCTCCGATGAATTGCCGGGGAGCGAGCCGACCATCAGCACGCCATTGAAGAGCGCGATAGATCGGATGAAAGCGAAAGGCATAAAAAATGGAGATATTCTAGATCATCTGGTCATGGCCTATTGTGCCCGCATCGACGCAAATCCCACTTTTTCCGACGATAACAAGGCCGAGCGGGTTCGCCATTTCGCGTCCAATCTCGCCGACTTCATCTATAGGGGGCCGAATAATATTGAAGAAGATATTCTGGTCGATGTCCCTCTGCCGCCGCCGCTTTACGACCGGCTTCGACATGCTGCCGAAAAGGCGAATATCAGCGACAAGGCCTGGATCGATCAAGCGATCAGGAGTCAGCTTGCCAAACCTTAGGACCAAGCCAACGGTGTCAGAAGCGATGGGGCGTTTGGTTTCTCCGCGCCGCATGTAACGATCGGGCTCATCAATTCGGCTGCAATCGGCAACTGACTGGCCATAGCAGATCAGCAGCACCAGCCGGACTGGAGCTCAAGCGAGATCATTGGGCGGTTTCGGCAGGGGCGGACTCGGCGGGGACGGTCTCGGTGGACGCAGCCGCGGCGGGGGCGCCGGTCTGACCTTCAACATTGTGATGGGAGGTTTTGATCAGTATCTGCGCGAAGATCAAGGCGGTGCAGAATGCGAGGATAAAAATGACGCTCACACGATTGCCGCGCACCGCTTGGACCGCCTCTCTCTTGCCTATGGCGAGAACCGGCTTTCCTATGGCGAGAACCGGCTTTGGCTTCGGCAGCAAGGCGAAAAGCCGATCTATTGTAATTTGGCTATTCGTTGCCTTTTCACCTGCCGCAGGCTGATCCGGCATCAAAAGCGCTAAGACCTGGAGCGCCATATCCTTTGGCATTTTTGAAATGCGCGCCGCCTCCTTCCAGGGATCGCAGCCGGAACGGGCGATCGCGGAGGCCATCGTAAGCTGCATCCCGTTCTTCTCGCTGCAAATGATGGCATACAGGAAAGCATCGTACTCGGGGTCAAGCGGGGGAAATGCCATAGACATGGATGATCCGATTTTGGGTTCGCCGCGGCAGAGTTTAGCGCGGCCTCGGTGGCGTCCTATTTCGATTTCAATCCTGTGGACAGTTAATCGCACGGCAAAGGGAGAGTGCCCCCAAGGTAGCTAAGTTCCGGCGCGCAGGCTGCGAAGGAAGAAGACACCCTGAAAGCGGCTCGTTAATCATGTATCCGCAGGCTACACACATATGGGTAGCCTTAGCCGTCTTGGTAAGTCTCCAATGGATAAGACATGCAATCGCTCTAAATCGTTGGAATGGAGCCGGCAGCAGGGGCTTTGCTGCGGAAGCCTCCCGCCTGCTGCGAAAAGCTGATGCCGCGTCGACATGATTCCGAGCTGCCATTGGCTCATTACTTTTTATAAGATTCACACACGGACTGCCGTGATGCAACTCACGCCATTGTCTGCGTATTTGGCATGCTGATCACTAAGCGGCCTCGGACTTCGCCATCAAGAAGATCGCGGGCAGCATCTATCGCATCCGCCAAGGGAATGGTTTGCGACATGCGGTCGAGCGCGGCGAAATCGATCTGGCGCGCGAGGCGGTCCCAGGCCTCCTGCCGATCAGCCCTGGAGCGATAAACCGAGTTGATGCCAACGAGCGTGACTCCGCGAAGGATGAATGGCGCGACGGAGGCCGGAAAATCCATGCCTTGTGCAAGACCGCAGGCTGCCACGACACCATTGTCCTTCATTGCCGCGCAAGCGTTGGCGAGCGTATGGCTGCCGAGACTATCGATGGCTCCCGCCCAGCGCGCCTTGGCAAGCGGCTTTCCCGGCGCCGCCAATTCGGCGCGGTCTATCACCTCATCAGCGCCGAGACCGCGCAGATAATCGGCTTCCTGCACGCGCCCCGTGGACGCGACGACGCGATAACCCAAGCGGTGCAGAATGAGGATCGCGACGCCGCCGACACCGCCGCTCGCGCCGGTGACGACGATGTCGCCTTTATCCGGCGAGAGGCCGTGGTGTTCGAGCGCGATGACACTGAGCATCGCCGTGTAGCCGGCCGTTCCGAGCGCCATCGCATGCATTGTGCTGAGCGTCTCCGGTACCGGAATGAGCCAATCCGCCTTCACGCGCGCCCGTTGCGAAAGACCACCCCAATGCGACTCGCCGACGCCAAAGCCATTGAGCAGCACGCGGTCGCCAGGGTTGAAGCGAGGATCGGCGCTTGTCTCGACGGTGCCGGCGAAATCAATACCAGGGACCATCGGAAACTTACGGACGATCGGACTTTTGCCGGTGATGGCGAGTGCGTCCTTATAATTCAAAGTTGAGTATTCAACGGCGACCGTGACGTCGCCTTCCGGCAGACGGGCTTCATCGAGATCGCAGAGAACAGCTTCGGTCCCGCCGTCCGTCTGGTCGACCAAAATGGCTTTGAACATGAGATCCTCTTAATCGCGAGAGGGCAGGGCTTGGCGAAAATTTCGGCCTGGCATTCCTTTTGGCGGATTTGCAATGCCTCGCCGATTGCGTACCCTGGAGTTCTGTCTGTCAAAGATCGGGCTCGCGCGACCTTAAAGTGGTCACCCCCAAAACATCGACTGGAAATTTAGTAACATTCACCCCAGGCAAAGGCGATCGATGCAGACCTATGATGTGAACGTACATCCAGAAAGCGAGCGTCTGCCGCGCCACGCGCAATTGGCTTGGAAGATCGCCGAAGTGGCAAACGACCCTGTGGAAGTTTCAGCCGACGTGACCGAGATGGCCATCAATCGTATCATCGACAATGCATCGGTGGCGATTGCTTCCGTCAACCGGCATCCGGTCGTGACCGCACGCGATCAGGCGCTGGCTCATTCGCGCGCCGGCGGTGCCACGCTTTTCGGCTCACCGGCAGATATTCGTGTCCATGCCGAGTGGGCCGCCTGGGCCAATGGCGTCGCAGTCCGCGAGCTCGATTATCACGACACATTTCTCGCCGCCGAATATAGCCATCCAGGCGATAATATTCCGCCCATCCTGGCGGTCGCGCAGCAGATGAATCGCAGCGGCCACGACCTCGTGCGCGGTTTGGCGACCGGCTATGAAATTCAGGTGGATTTGACCCGCTCTATCTGCCTGCACGAACATAAGATCGATCACGTCGCGCATTTGGGACCCTCTGTCGCGGCCGGATTGGGGACACTCCTTGGTCTCGAAACGGAAGTCATCTATCAAGCCGTGCAGCAGGCACTGCATGTAACGACCGCGACGCGCCAAAGCCGCAAGGGCGAAATCAGCTCCTGGAAAGCTTTCGCGCCAGCGCATGCCGGGAAATTGGCCATAGAAGCCGTCGACCGCAGCATGCGCGGCGAAGGCGCGCCGAGCCCGATCTACGAAGGCGAAGATGCAATCATCGCCTGGATGCTCGACGGGCCTGGCGCCCATTATCATGTGCCTTTACCCAGTCCGGGAGAGGCGAAGCGCGCGATTCTCGATACTTATACGAAAGAACATTCCGCCGAATATCAAAGTCAGGCTTTGATCGACCTTGCCTTCAAACTCGGCAAAGAGATCACCGATTGGGAGGCCGTCGAGGAGATCGTCGTCGAGACAAGTCATCACACGCATTACGTGATCGGCACCGGCTCGAAGGATCCGCAAAAATTCGATCCGACGGCATCACGCGAAACGCTCGATCATTCGATCATGTATATCCTTGCGGTCGCGCTGCAGGATGGCTCTTGGCATCATGTGCGCTCCTATTTGCCCGAGCGGGCGCAACGCCCTGACACGGTGCGGCTCTGGCGGAAGATCAAAACAGTCGAGGATCCGCGCTGGACCGAGCGCTATCATACGCCGGACCCGACTTTAAAGGCGTTCGGCGGCAGGATCATTATTCGCTTGAAAGATGGAACCGAGATCGCCGACGAACTCGCCGTCGCCAATGCGCATTCGCTTGGCGCGACGCCGTGGAAACGGCCTGACTATATCCGCAAGTTCGAGACTTTGACCGAGGGCCTGATCGAAGCCGGCGAGGCGAAGCGCTTCCTGGAGCTCGTGCAGCGTCTTTCTTCGCTTAAGCCCGAGGAGCTTCTTCTCCTTAATGTGGCTGTTCCAGCGGCTACGCTTGCCAAGGGGCATCCGGGCCTTTTCTAGTTGAGAAGACATCCGCTGTTCCACGCCAAACGATGCGAACACGGGTATAATTTAAGGGAGAGCTTTCATGTCGAGCGTTGAAGCGGCCGCGCCATCATTGGCGGCCCCGCCGCCCAAGAAGTCGGTCGCTCTATCCGGCATCGTTGCCGGAAATACGGCGCTCTGTACGGTGGGGCGCAGCGGCAACGATCTCCACTATCGCGGCTACGATATCCTGGATCTGGCGGAGAGTTGCGAGTTCGAAGAGATTTCGCATCTTCTCGTCCATGGCTCCTTGCCCGACGCAGCGCAGTTAGCCGCCTACAAGACGAAGCTGCGCGCCCTGCGTGGTCTGCCGCAGGGAGTGCGCAAAGCTCTCGAGACCTTGCCCGCCGCGACGCATCCTATGGACGTTCTGCGCACCGGCGTTTCCGCGCTCGGCTGCATGCTCCCGGAGAATGGCGATCATCCGGCCGCGGGCGCTCGCGACATAGCCGACAGGCTGATCGCGAGTCTCGGCTCGATGCTGCTTTATTGGTATCACTTGTCGCATAACGGCAAATATATCGAAGTCGAAACCGATGATGAGACCATCGGCGGCCACTTTCTGCATCTGCTTCACGGCAAAGAGCCGTCGCCCGAATGGGTCCGTGCGATGCATACGTCTTTGGTCCTTTATGCCGAACATGAGTTCAATGCGTCGACCTTCACCGCCCGCGTTATCGCCGGCACGGGCTCCGACATTTATTCGGCGATCACCGGAGCGATCGGCGCGTTGCGCGGTCCCAAACATGGCGGCGCCAATGAAGTCGCTCTCGAAATTCAGCGCCGCTATGCGAACCCGGACGAGGCAGACATCGATATCAAGCGCCGGCTCTCCGCGAAGGAAGTCGTGATCGGCTTCGGGCATCCCGTCTATACGATCGGCGATCCGCGCAATCAGGTCATCAAACAAGTCGCCAGAAGCCTTTCGGAGCAGGCCGGAACAACCTCGCTTTACGACATTGCGGAGCGGATCGAGACCGTCATGCAGGAGGGCAAGAAGATGTTTCCCAACCTCGATTGGTTCAGCGCGGTCTCCTATCATATGATGAATGTACCGACAGCCATGTTCACGCCACTCTTCGTCATCGCAAGGACCACGGGATGGGCGGCGCATGTCATCGAACAGCGCGAAGACGGCAAGATCATCCGGCCGACCGCCAATTACACTGGACCGGAGCCGCGTCCCTTCACACCCTTGGCACAGCGCGGCGGCGCCATGGCCGAAAAGGGAAATTGAGCCTATGACCTATCTCGTCGCGGCCGACCTTCCTGATCAGCCCGCAGGTGTTCGCTTTCGTGCGCTGCTCGCGCGGCCGCAGATCCTGCAATTGCCAGGGGCCTACAATGGGCTTGCCGCGCAACAGGCCCGCGCCGCCGGCTTCGAAGGTCTTTATCTCTCCGGCGCGGCGATGACGGCTTCGATGGGCCTCCCGGATCTTGGTGTCATTACGGTCGATGAGGTCTCTTTCTTCATCCGGCAGATCGCACGCGCTTCCAATCTTCCGGTTCTGGTCGATGGCGACACCGGCTATGGCGAAATCCTGAACGTCATGCACATGGTGCGGACCTTCGAAGATGCCGGCGCCGCCGCCGTTCATATCGAAGATCAGCTTCTGCCCAAGAAATGCGGTCATCTCAACGACAAGAAACTTGCCGATCCGCGGGATATGGCCGCCAAGGTCACAGCGGCTGCGAAGGCCAGGCGTCATCTCGCTATCATCGCGCGCACCGATGCGGCTGGAAGCGAAGGCATGGACGGCGCCGTCGCACGCGCCAAGCTCTATATCGAGGCCGGTGCCGATGCGATTTTTCCTGAGGCCCTGACTGACGCGGGAATGTTTACGGAATTCGCGCGCCGGATGCCGGGTGTGAAGCTTCTCGCAAACATGACCGAGTTTGGAAAGACGCCCTTCTTCACGGCGGCCGAATTCGAAGCCATGGGCTATGCCATGGTGATTTGGCCGGTCAGCGCGCTCCGGGTCGCGGCGAAAGCCCACGAACATCTCTATGCCGCGATCAAACGCGATGGCGGCGCGCAGAACGAGCTCGAGCGCATGCAAACGCGCACCGAACTTTATGCGACGATCGATTATCAAAGCTACGAGACGCTCGATAGCTCGATCGTCAGAACCATTACGCCGGACGGCATGCCCCGGCGTTAAAGCATCGGACCGAAAAGTGCGAAGCGGTTTTCGGACCAATCCGATGCGATTAAAAAACTGAAGACTGGAGGCAAACGCCTCCTGCCTGTCCAGCTCAAACAAGAGGCACTCCCAGTGCCCGTAAAAATGTGGCGCTTCGCATGACATAACCCGCAAGGGGCCGGGAGGACATCATGAGCAGCCGTTATCATGAGACGTATCAGCTCTGGCAGAGCGATCCGCATGATTTTTGGCGCAACGCGGCGCAAGCGATCGATTGGATCAAACCGCCGGACACGCTGTTTGATCCCGACGCCGGCGTTTACGGCCACTGGTTTCCCGATGCGACCTGCAACACCTGCTGGAACGCCATTGACAGGCATGTCGCGGCGGGACGGGGAGCGCAGATCGCAATCATCTACGACAGCCCCGTGACCGGCATCGTCCGGAAGATCACTTATGCCGAACTGCGCGACGAGGTCGCGACTCTCGCGGCGGTGCTGCAAGAGCATAACGTCGGCAAAGGCGATCGTGTCGTCATTTACATGCCAATGATTCCGCAAGCGCTTTTCGGCATGCTGGCTTGCGCGCGCATCGGCGCCATTCATTCCGTCGTCTTCGGCGGTTTCGCCGCAAAGGAACTCGCGAAAAGGCTCGACGATGCGCGGCCGAAACTGGTCTTGACGGCATCATGCGGCCTCGAGGGCAGCCGCATCGTTCCTTATAAACCGCTGCTCGACGCGGCGATCGATATGGTGGATGTCAAACCGAAGGCCTGCCTCGTCTGGCAGCGAGCGCAGGCTGAAGCCGAGCTCGTCTCCGGGCGCGATTATGACTGGTCCGATGCAATCGCCAAAGCCGAAGCCGAAGGGCGCGAGGCATCCTGCGTCGAGGTCAGGGCGACCGATCCGCTCTATATTCTTTACACGTCGGGGACCACCGGCATTCCGAAGGGAGTCGTGCGCGACAATGGCGGCCACATGGTCGCGCTCGCATGGTCGATGCCGCATCTTTACAATATTTCCCCGGGCGAAGTGTTCTGGACCGCATCCGATGTCGGCTGGGTCGTCGGTCATAGTTACATCGTCTATGCCCCCTTGCTCCGGGGTGCTACGACGGTGCTCTACGAAGGCAAGGCCGTCGGATCTCCCGACGCAGGCGCTTTTTGGCGCGTGATCGCCGAACATAAAGTCGTAAGCCTGTTCACGGCACCGACGGCCTTCCGCGCCATCCGCAAAGAAGATTCCGATGCAAGCCTGCTTCGCAAATACGACATCTCGTCGTTGCGCGCTTTGTTTCTCGCCGGCGAGCGTGCCGATCCGAATACGGTGCAATGGGCCGAAGCGGTTCTGAAGATTCCGATCATCGATCATTGGTGGCAAACCGAGACGGGTTGGTGCATCGCCGGAAATCCGGTCGGTCTCGGCGGCTTGCCGGTCAAGCATGGATCGGCCACCGTCGCAATGCCCGGCTATGAGGTCGCAGTCGTCGATGAAGGCGCCCAACTGGCGGCGCGCGGGCATATGGGCTCGATCGTCATCAAACTGCCTTTGCCGCCCGGTGCTTTGCCGACCCTCTGGCAGCAGGACGAGCGTATGAAGGACAGCTACTTCGCCGAATTTCCCGGTTATTATAAAACCTCGGACGCTGGCTTCGTTGACGCGGATGGCTATATTTTCGTGATGGGCCGAACCGACGACATCATCAATGTCGCCGGCCATCGGCTTTCGACGGGCGGAATGGAGGAAGTTTTGGCGGCGCATCGCGATGTCGCGGAATGCGCGGTCATCGGGATAAAAGACGAATTGAAGGGCGAATGCCCCTGCGGATTTGCCGTCTTAAAGGCCGGTGTAACCCGAAAGCCGGAGGATATCGAAGGCGAGCTCGTTCAATCGGTCCGAGACAACATCGGCGCCGTGGCCGCCTTCAAACTCGCCATCGTGGTCAAGCGTCTGCCCAAGACGCGCTCAGGCAAAATACTGAGAGGTACGATGAAGAAAATCGCCGACCACAACCCTTGGAACATGCCTGCGACGATTGAAGATCCGACCGTCCTCGACGAGATCGCTGCGGCGCTCCAAATGCGTGGAATATGAGAGCGTGGGTCGTTCTTGTACGATCGGCGGTTCAGGCTGCCAAATGTGGGACATTCTGCGATGCCGCCTTCGACTTGCGCTGGCAACGATCTACGAGTCGGCCGGAATGAGCCTGCATGCCGCCAATGCGCGGCGATGCCAGGTGAGCTTACGTCTGGATCGTCTCACGTCGGCGCAATACCATATATCCGTGCCGAGTTCTTGAAGGCGATGGCTAAAGGTACAACGACGGGTCACAGACTGTTCGAGAGGATTCAAAATCTTCGCGAGCGCACACAGCACCCAAGCAATGGGTTTGGTAGCGAGCCAGTGATTCATTATCCGGGCACGCCGCGGGCCTGTTTCCAACTCTCTCCTGAATCCAGAGATCGCAGATTGAAGCGCGTCAAGTTCGCTTGGAATGAGCGCGACATGTTGCGTTTGCAGCGGCTGCGGCAGAGACGCGAGCAGGGAGTCGAATTGGTCCGTTTCGATAGGTGCCGCGGGATGCTCTTCATCGGCGAGAAGCTCGGGCAGATAATTATAGCCGAACTTCCAGCTTGAGCCGGGGCGCAGTCTCTCGTAGCGGCGTAGCTTTTCGAGTCGCTCTTCGGCGCTGCGTAAAAGAACATCGCAGTGAATGAAATAATGGTCTTGCGGCGCGTAGCCGGTGTTTTCTTGCGGAAGTCTAAAGCCCGGAGTGTGGATCTCGTTGCAATAATCGACGTCACGATGCCGGTAGAGCCGCAGTTGCGCGTTGAGATAAGTTGGGTCTGAGACGGTGTAGAATTGCGACCACAGGCGGCTGTAGACGATGCGATCTTTTTTGCGAAAAAGCTCGCGCCGGGACAGGTGCCAGCCGGTGCGATTCGATTGGCATCCGATCTCTTGTGCCCATCGCAATAGCCCGGTGGACGGAAATTCATCATCGTCCAGGCGATAGATCCAATCCTCGCTCACCATTTGCGACGCAAATGCAGGCATGCCGAATTCGACAAAGTCGCCACCGGGCTCAAAGAGGCGGATATCCGCGCCGGCATCTCTCAGTACAGCTTCCGTCCGATCACGGGTTCTTGAATCGACGATATAGAGCGGCTCTATTCCGATCGCTCGGTATGCTTTTAGAAATTGACCAATCCAACGTTCACTGTCCCGCGTTGGGACAACGACCTTGAAATTACACCCGTTGAACATGCTGCAAACCCACAAGAACGCAGTATGGAATGTTCAGAGACAAAGGATGGTGCACCGTGGAAAATCCCTCTAATAAGTATAACTACCTATAGCAAAAGCCACAAGGCGGGACCGCAATACTTGAGCAGATCGGCCCAGGTCTAAATCCAGCGTGGCTTCCCAAGCCTCGAAGCATCGCCGGATCCGGTACTCCTTGGGAATAATTCCAATCTTTTACGTCAATGATGACACTATGACCGGCTAAGTTGTCCCGTGGACAAGCATATTTGATGAAACGGGAGCGAGTCCCGATTGTCATCAGGGCAGGAGTCCGAACGCAAGGATGCCGGCTCTTCGTCGTTAAACACGCAAATTTGCCTCTGTTAAATCCGCAAGGGTGATGGCCAAAAGGTCTATTTGGCCATGTTCATCCTGACTATCAGGGAAATCCGGCAATTTTAAAGTCTTGCCTCAATATCCCTTCACCGGCTCCGGTTTTGACTTTAATTCCGTGTCATCGTGATTCCTAAGCCTCTAGATTTTATAGGACCGCCGTATGCCAGGGCTAGGCTCGTTCGACACTCTTCTTATCGCGAAAACCGCGCCGATCGCGCAAATCACGCTCAACCGGCCTGACGTCCTCAATGCGTTGAACCGGCGGGTGATCGCGGAACTCGCCGCGGCGATGCAAGAGCTTCGCGCCGATGAGGCCATACGCGGCGTCATCCTCACGGGAAGTGGCGACAAGGCTTTCGCGGCGGGGTCCGACATGGACGAGCTGAGCGGACTGACTGCCGCCGAGGCCAAAGCCCTGGCGCGCGAGGGGCAGGCTTTGATGGATCTCATCGAAACGCTCGGCAAGCCGGTCATCGCGGCGCTGAACGGATATGCCATCGGCGCCGGCTGCGAATTGGCGCTGGCCTGTACCATGCGCATCGCCGCGGAGCACGCGAGGCTCAGCCAGCCCGAGGTGCGCATGGGACTCATCCCCGGCTTCGGCGGCACGCAAAGGCTCCCGCGCCTGATCGGCAAGGGACGCGCGCTGCAGATGATTCTGTCGGGCGATATGATGGATGTGCAGGAAGCCTGCCGGATCGGCCTCGTCGATGAGGTCGTTCCCAAGGGTAAGTTGATCGATCGGGCGGAGGCCGTGCTTTTGACCATCGCATCCAATGCGCCGCTGGCGGTCCGCTACGCGCTCGAGGCGGTCAACTCCGGAATGGAGATGACGCAGTCCGAGGGGCTGCGGCTCGAAGCCGATTTGTTCGGGCTCGCCGTTTCCTCCGAAGATCTGAAAGAAGGCATGGCCGCGTTTTTCGAAAGACGCAGGCCGCGGTTCACCGGCCGATGAGCGTTTTGAAACGCAGCCGATCGTGCTAGATGCCTGCGGCGGGTTCGATATTCGCCGTGAATTGACGCCGCCTGGGCCTTACGGTCTATTTTTGCTCTGCACTTGACTTGCTGAGAGGGGACACGGCCATAAGCACGCCGGGCGTTGTCGCAGATATGTCTCTGCCCGAGGGCACCGATCTCGAGGCTGTCGAAGAAGCCATTGTGTCGAGGCACTGGCTGCTGCGGTTCTCGCCGAAGCTGGAAACGCTCTTCGAACAAGACACCGGCAAACAAAGATGCCGCGAACTCATCATTCGCGCCTATATTGGAATCATTATATACGATCTTTTCGCCATCGCCGATTGGTGGGCGACGCCGGAGCTGTTTTCGACAGCGCTTTGGGTGAGACTGATCTTTTTTACGCCACTGGCGCTTGTTCTGATTACGATCCTCTATACGTCGCCGCCGGTTTTCCTCCGCGAAAGCCTCATGTGCATCGGCGGGGGTGCTCTCGCGACGGTGACCATCCTTTATCTCATGGCGATGAGCGTGCCTGCGCCGCAAGCCACCTTGCACCAATCGATGATCCTGGTCGTACTCTTCCTGACAGTCGTACAGAGGATAAGGTTCTTATATCTCGCGCCGACGTGTCTCGCCTTCCTGGCCGTACACGCCTTTTCGCTGGAAAGATATTACGGCTATTCGATCGGCCAGCAGGTCGCGATCAATATGGTTTTTGGCGGCGCCGTCATTTTTGCTCTTATCGCTTCCTATTCAATGGAGCGCGATCTGCGTTTGCATTACCTGTTGTCGCTGCGGGGCCGCATACAGAACCGCGAACTCGACATGATCAGTCGGCGCGACGCCTTGACAGGGCTCGGCAACCGCCGTTCGCTGGAAGAAACTTTGGAATTTTGCGAGCAGTCCATCGGCTCGTCCGACGAATTTTCCATCGTGCTGCTCGACATCGATCATTTCAAGATGTTCAACGATACGGCCGGACACCAAGCAGGCGATATCTGCCTCAAACGTGTTGCCGGCATTATCCAGGCCGAGTTGCGCGGCCAGGCCGATCATGCCTTCCGCTTCGGCGGCGAGGAGTTCATCGTGGTTCTTCAAAAGACCGCATTGGCGAGGGCCATCACAATTGCCGAGCGTATGCGGCAGGCTCTCGAAAGCGCCGCCATTCCGCATCCGGCGCTTGCGCCTGGCTCCGTTGTCACCGCCAGTTTCGGCGTTGCCTGCGCCCAACCGGGCTGCGACGTGCATGCCACGGATATCATCGCCAGCGCCGACGCGGCGCTTTACGCGGCCAAGCGCAATGGACGCAATCAAGTCTGGCCGCGCTTCGTCTCCGTCGATGGCGATCTTGGATCTTTGAGATCGTCCGGAACCTGCTGACGCGTCCTGACCAGTGGGCACTTATAGCGGTGTCCGAGCTGTCGGCTCTTCGCGCGGCGTAGCGTTGATGTCGTGGCGAAGCCGGGAGATCGTTTCATAGACCGTTCTGCGCACGCGGTTGATGCCGCCAAGCGGCCGATGCGCGTCGAGACCATGCCACGGCGTGAAGGAGAGGTTTTCGCAAAAGGCCGTCTGCTCTTGCGTCTCGAAGCTCTGCTTCGGAATGGTAATGCGTGCGACCGGAATGAAAGCCGAATCCGCTTCGCGCCATTCGATCCTTGGATCTTCGACCGGCATCGACTCCGGCTGCGTTCGAAGTTGAACACAGAAATCGAATGTCGCTTCTGCCGCGTTCAGCGATTTCGCGAGATTGTCGCGCAGAAAGTTAGGCCCTACGGTTTCGTTGAAGGCGAATGCAGGCCCTGCGGGCTTCGCCGAGAACTTGCACGGAATATCGCCGTAAAGATAAGGCGTGACACTCCAATAGCGGATGTTCAGCATATTGGTGACGGTCTGGCTGATGATCGCGCGCATCACCCACAGTTCGCGCAGTCGGAATGTGAAGGGATTCCAGCTCGGAAAGAAAAACCGCAGCGGATGATCGGTCGCCCCCTGAAAGGCCACATAATCGATGGCGTCGCGGACGAAAAGTGTCGGATTATTGATCATCAGAAAATCTTGCGTGCCGGAAGAACTGCCTTCGACGCCCATCAGTTTGATCGCCATGCCGCGCGCATCGCCGATCTTGTCGTCTTGCGGCGTCTCGAAACCGTTAGAGAAGCGGATCCAAGCCTGATAGGTTCGCGACCCCGCGAAGACGCCAACCTGCAGCGAGGATGGCAAATCGTCGAGCACGCGAAATTCGGCACGGACGCAGCCATGTGCCTTGGGATGCGCATCTCTGCGGGCTGGCCCGTTTGCGGCGCCGGCGCGCACAAGTGCGGCAAGCGCCGCCTCGATCGTCTGCGTGGCCTGCGCTTCGCCGGGCGGCACGACTTCCCAAGGTGAAGGATCGGCCGGGATCAAGCCTTGAATCTGAACGGAGGGGTTATCCATTGCGGGAAAACAACAGCATCGAATCAAACCAATTTTGCCGCGTGGAGATGCGTTTTACCGCGCCCCGTCTCCGGCTTGCCGCGAATGATTTAAATAATGCCGAAGACTATGTGTTGAGCGGTAATTTCGCAAGTCGTCGCACGAGGCATCAAGGCGTACTGTCGGCGCCGCCGCCAAATCCATGCATGCGATTGGCCCATTGAAGGCCGATGATCGTCCCCTTGGCGCGCGGCAATAAGAGAAGCGATAAAATGATGGTCAGCGGAATCCAGATCAGCGTCTGAAGCCAAACCGCGGGGTGCCAGGTGCTGTCGACGAAGAGCAAGCTGCCGATAATGATGTGGCCGACGATGAGGATCACGAAATAGGGCGCCGCGTCATCGGCTCTTTGATGGAAGAGCGCCAGATCGCACACCGGGCAATGGTCGTTGACCTCGAGATAGGATTTGAACATCGCGCCTTCGCCGCATCGCGGACAGCGGCAATGGAAACCGCGCAGCATGGACCGCAGGACATTGCGGTTTTCCGCGTCCTCGGCGTGGCTATAGGACTCTGTATGCATCGTCATCGCGGCAGGGCTTTCCAAATGGCTGGATGAATGTGCGAGTGCGTTTCCACCTCATATTGGGCGCAGATGACCGCTTTCACCGGGTCAAGGGTCAAAGCCCGGTCGAGGTCACCCTCAACAGTCCGTGATCCTTCAGACGCCTTCATAGACGAGCCGGGTGAAGAATCTCGGGTCGATGACGAAATTGCCCCATTTCTCGTCATAGGCGGCGGTCGGTTTGGCGGCGAGGATCTCGTCCAAAGAGCGGCCTTGCCTCTTGAGCGCGGCGACATTGTCGCGAATGGCGACTAGCATGTCGCGGTATTCTTGAAGCTCTGACCTATTGCTGACCGGATGTCCGTGACCCGGGATGACGATGGTCTTATCGGTGATCATCGCCAGGCTCGCTTCTGCGGCCTTGATTGTGCCGTCTATATTGCCGCCGGTCGAATAATCGATGAACGGGTAGATGCCGTTCCAATAAATATCGCCGGTGTGGAGAATATCGGCTTCCGTAAATAGGACCGAAATGTCGCCATCCGTATGCGCCGGGCCGTAATATTTCAGCGCCAGCGTATTGTCTTCGTGCTTGAGGGTTTTCTCGTCGGCAAAGACCTCTGTCGGCATGGCGCTCGGCGCCGGCGGCGGAAAGTCGAAAAGCCAATCCTCGACCCGCTGCGTCGTCGAAAGTCTTTTCAAAGTGTTTTCATGCGCCAGGATTTCGGCGCCGATCGAATGGATCCATTCATTGCCGTCGGTATGATCGAAATGCCAATGGGTGTTGATGAGGTGCTTGACGGGGGCTTGACCAAGCGCTTGCAGAGCCGCGAAGATCCGCGGTCGTGACACGCCTATGCCGGCATCGACGAGAAGCTTGCTCTCCTTGCCGGCGGCGACGGCAATATTGCCGCCGGACCCTTCGAGCACGAAAATGTTACCGCGCAAGGGATGGACGATGATGTCGGCGCTTTTGGCATCCGACTTTATGAACAGCACAATGGCGCGGGCTTGAGCAAAGACTTCGCTTGGCGTCAGCCATACGCCTGTGGCCGCGAGAGGCGCGGCCGCGCAGCAAAGACAGAAGTGCCGGCGCGTTGGTGCTTTTGCCCGCGAAAGAATCATGGCTGCCTTCAGTCTGTTTCACGTCATCGTGCGAATTTGAAAAATTATTGCGGCATAGTCGCTTTTTGCACGATCGCGTGGAGCGCCCCGGTCAGGGCATTTACAACTTGATCGTTTTCGGCGCCGTGCCGTTTCGCGATCCATGCCGGATCATTATAGGAGACCTGCGTCACGCCTTTATCATCCTGCCAGACGAGCACCTTCAGCGGCAAGTCGATTCCGGCGGTTTGGGCCGCTTGCATCAAAGGCGTGCCGCCTTTCGCATTGCCGAAAATGAAAAGCACTGTCGGGCGCAGCGTCAGGCCGACCTCCGCGGCGCCTGCCGAATGATCGATGCGCGCGAATAAAGTCAGACCCTTAGCGGCGATCTCGGCCTCGAGCCTGTCCATTGTTTCCTTCGGCGCGAAGCTGCTCGCAACTGTCGTCAGTCCATCTGCGGCCATGGCAAAATCTCCCAATAAAAATATCGCTGCGACGATTGTGAGCAGCTTTCCGAACCTTACGAAAAATAGGCGAGCCCCGAGCATCGCTCGTCCTCCTTTTCTTAAGCTTGACCTCGATTGAGGCAATGATTAGCCTCGCTGCCGAATGATCCATCTTCGGGAATGATCGTCGGCACGATCATTGCGTCAAGACTTCATGCGATCGTCATATTCATTGGCGACAGATTCGCATTTGCGAACTGCTTTGCACGTCCGGTATCTCACGAACTTCGGTCTTATGATTACCCCTCCTTCGGCCAATAGCGTAGACACTGTCTTTCAAAAGATCTCGACGCCGATGACGCGCGCCGCGATCTTTCTGGTGGTAACGATCAATCCCGCCGATGCCGATGCCGCCGCCGTCAAATCTTTATGCGCCGATCTCTCCGCGCTCGTTCGTACGGTCGGCTTTCGCGATCCGGACGCCGGGCTGTCCTGCGTGATGGGATTTGGATCTTCGGCATGGGACCGTTTGTTTGGCGCCGCCGAGCGGCCCTTGGAGCTCCATCCCTTCCGCGAGATCATCGCCGACACACGCCACGCCGTCGCGACGCCGGGCGATCTCTTGTTTCATATTCGCGCCGACCGCATGGATCTCTGCTTCGAATTGGAAACGCTGATCCTGGAACGCCTCGGAGGTTCCATTGGGGTTGCAGAAGAAGTTCAAGGCTTTCAATATTTCGACAATCGCGATCTGCTGGGCTTTGTCGACGGCACGGAAAACCCGGCCGATCAGGAGGCGATCGACGCCATATTGATCGGCGACGAAGATGCGGCCTTCGCGGGCGGCAGCTATGTCATCACGCAAAAATATCTGCACGATATGACGGGCTGGAATAGCCTGCCGACCGAGGTGCAGGAAAAGATCATCGGCCGCAAAAAACTCTCCAATGTCGAACTCGACGACACCGTCAAGCCGACTTACGCGCATAATGCGCTGACGGTCATTGTCGAGAACGGCGAAGAGAAGAAGATTTTGCGGGAGAACCGGCCCTTCGGCACGCCGGGGCAGGGCGAATTCGGCACTTATTTCATCGGCTATTGCCGCACCCCGCGCACGATCGAGCAGATGCTCGACAATATGTTCATCGGTCGGCCGCCCGGCAATTACGACCGGCTGCTCGATTTCAGCAAGGCCGTCACCGGCACCCTGTTTTTCGTGCCGACCGGGACTTTCCTGGACAATGTGACGGTCGACGATCCCGCGCCCGCGGCATCTCCCGCCGATATGTCCACGGACGCCTCGGCACAGCTTGTTTCACCGGTGCGCGACGGTTCGCTTGGCATCGGCTCCCTCAAAGGAAATCCGTCATGAACAATCTGCATCGTGAACTTGCGCCCATCTCCGACGAAGCCTGGGCCCAGATCGAGGAAGAGGCAACGCGGACGCTGAAGCGCTATCTCGCGGCACGACGCGTCGTCGATTTGCAGGGGCCTGCCGGAACGGCTCTCTCCGCCGTGGGCACGGGCCATCTCAAGACGATTTCGGGGCCGGGCAATGGCATCATCACGCGCCAGCGCGAGGTCAAGCCGCTCATTGAAGTGCGGGTTCCGTTCGAACTGGATCGCCAGCAGATCGACGATGTCGAGCGCGGCGCAAACGACTCGGATTGGCAGCCGGCGAAAGACGCGGCACTCAAAATGGCCTTCACCGAAGATCGCGCCATTTTCGAAGGCTATCCCGCCGGCGACATCACCGGCATCCGGCCGGGAAGCAGCAATCCGCCCATGACGTTGCCCGAAGACGTGCGGCAGTTCCCGGATGCGATCGCCCAGGCCTTGAGCCAGTTGCGGCTTGTCGGCGTCAATGGACCTTATCAGGTTTTGCTCGGTGCGCAGGCCTATACGGCGCTCGCCGAGTCGAGCGACAATGGCTATCCGATCCTGCAGCATATCCGCCGGCTGATCGAGACCGAGATCATCTGGGCCCCGGCGATCGAGGGCGCCGTGGTGCTGACGACGCGCGGCGGCGATTTCGATCTGCACATCGGTCAGGATGTCTCGATCGGCTATCTCAATCACACGGACACGACGGTTCAGCTCTATCTTCAGGAGAGCTTCACCTTCCTCCTGCTGACGACGGAAGCCTCCGTCACGCTGGCGCCGGCGCCGAAGGCCTGACGGATCTCTCGCGGCATACTTAAGCGGAATCGTCTGAAGGTGTCGTGCGCGGACTTGATCCGCGCATCCAAGCAAACACTCCGTGATGCCTGGATGGCTGGGTCAAGCCCGGCCATGACCCAATGGAACGTTGAGGTCTTTTCTAATTCACGACAGTTTATGCCGGCGCACGAGCGAGATCGCGGCGACCATCACGATAATGAGAAAGGCCAGCACGCCGAGCTCGATCATCGCGGCTTGAAACTGCTCAGCGCGTTCGGCCGACCATTTGGCCTGCTGCGCGACGTCCGAGTTTTCAAGCGAGATGACGAGGATCCGCCGGATGCAGGCGATCAGGCCGACGATCAGGAAAGGTTCGGGGCTCAATGTGCCGGACTGCAGCGAAGCGCGGATCGTATAAAGGATCTCGATCAGCATCAGCACGAAAAGCAGCCGGTCCATGACCGCGATGACGGCCGTTGTGCCCGTCCAATTCTGGAACCCTGCCCATAAGAGCCCGGTGGTGCCGGCGAGCGCCAATACGGCCGTGAGCGCCAATATCGCTCCAAGCACGATATAGATGAGCTGCTCGATGGTGAGGAAAATTCGGCTGGCAGAGTGGACGAGTTTCGTTTCGGCGGCGTGAATGACCGGCGGCAGATTATCCGTCTTGAGCTCCCCGGGCTTGCTTTCAACCATATCGTCTCCTTTGGATGCGGACGGTTTCAAAACCGCGGATCGGGCAACGCTTCGCGCGCAGGACATAAACGAACATCCTAAGAAAAACGCGAATCATGCAAGCTTAAAAGGCTAACCCATACGCGAGGGTAGACTTCGCTCATCCTGCGTGTCATCGCTCGCCCGAGCTGCATCTCGGAAGGAACCATGCCGCATTCCGTTCCCCTCCATGTCAACGGGCATGCGGTCACGGTCGAGGTCGATGATCCGGGCATGCCGCTGCTCTTCGTTCTGCGTAATCGCCTCGATCTGGATAGCCCGCGCTTCGGCTGCGGGCTTGGCCAATGCGGCGCTTGCACCATTCATATCGATGGCGAGGCGGTGCATTCCTGCATGGTGCCTGTGTCCGCACTGTCACCGGCGCAAAAGATCGTCACGCTGGAGGGATTGGGATCGCCCGACCATCCACATCCAGTCCGGCAGGCTTTCATCGGCGAACCGGCCATGCAATGTGGCTCCTGCGCCAGCGGCATGATCATGCGGGCGGCTGCCTTGCTCGCCAAAAGGCGCAATCCGAGCGCGGCCGATATTCGCGATGCGCTTGCCGGTCATGCCTGCCGTTGCGGCGCGCAGTCACGCATCGTCCGCGCAGTCCAACGTGCGGCGCGTGCGCTGTGACTTCTGCGTCCTGATGCCGCGGTACGCAGAGGCGCGAATAGCTGACGGTGTGCATGAGCGTCTGCGCACAAGAGCGTGAGGAGGATTGCTGGACGTTAGCACATTATAATATATCAAGAGGTGCAGACACGCGTCATATAGGCACCGCGCGCCCTAAGCGCTCTTCGCGAGACGCGCGGTAGCGCCCCGCGCCAGCCTGATAGGCGCGGCGCAAGTGCGGGAGGCAGCCGCCGGAGTCTTGGTGAAATGACGACCGCTTATATCAACAAAATCGCGACTGCGGTGCCGGACAATGACGTTCACACGGCTTTTCTTACCTTTGCGCTGTCGCAGCTCGGCAACGACCCGCGCAAGGTCCAGGCATTTCAGCGCATGGCTGACAGAGGCGGTATCGACCATCGCTACTCCTATTTCCTGCCGCGAACCGATTTGAGCAATGGCGCGCTCGATCACGATGGCTTCTATGTCCGCGGCCAGTTTCCGGATACGGCTGCGCGTATGCGCGCCTTCGAACGGCTGGCGCCGCAACTCGCGATCGATGCGGTCGAGCAGCTCGGCTTGGGGCCCGATCGCTCGACCATCACGCATCTTCTGATCACCTGCTGCACCGGCTTTTCGGCGCCGGGACTGGATCTCGAAATCGTCGAGCGCTGCGGGCTTCATCCTTCAGTCGAGCGCACCATGATCGGGTTCATGGGCTGCTATGCCGCGATGAACGCGCTGAAGCTCGCCCGCCATATCGTGCGTTCGGAGCCGAATGCGCGCGTGCTCGTCCTCAACCTTGAACTCTGCACGCTGCATCTCAAAGAAACCGACGATCTTGAACAGATCCTGTCGTTCATGATCTTCGCCGATGGCTGTGCGGCAAGCCTCATCAGCGCCGAGCCGGCCGGTATAGCGATGGATCGTTTTCATGCGGTGCTCGTTCCCGACACGAGCGATTCGATCACCTGGCACATAAGAGAGTCGGGCTTCGATATGGTCCTGTCGGGTATGGTGCCCTCGATCATCCACAAGGTGCTCGCCGCCGAGATGGATGCGATTCTGGCCGGCGCGAAAGTGCCTTCGATCGATCTTTGGGCCGTGCATCCGGGCGGCCGCTCGGTGCTCGATGCGGTCCAGCACGCGCTGCGGCTTGGCCCGTCCGCGCTCACCGCGTCGCGCGACGTTTTGCGCCGCTTCGGCAATATGTCGTCGGCGACTGTGATGTTCGTTTTGAAATCAATGCTGCAGGCGCAGCCCAAGCAAGCGTCCGGCTGCGGCATGGCCTTCGGTCCCGGGCTCATCGCCGAGACCATGCTGTTTCATACGGGGAATTAGAGCATGATCCCAAAAAGTTGCAGACTTTTTGGAAAAGATTATGCGGCAAAACAAGAGATAGAAGATGTCGTTCCTCGCGGCACGCCGATTGACTCCTGAACGGCTCGACGCTTTGTCGGCAACCGACCGGCGCGCAATCGGCTCGCGGCGCGATCTCGTCTGGCTCAATTGGATCATGAGGCATGACGCGATCGTGGCGGATGCCTTGCGCGCGGGCGCCGATATGCCGCCGCGCACTCTTCTCGAACTCGGTGCGGGCGATGGCAGCTTCATGCTGCGCGTCGCGCGCCGGCTCGCGCCCGTCTGGCCGGGCGTGGCAGTCACTTTGCTCGACCGGCAGGATCTCGTGAGCGAGGCAACGCGCGTTGGCTTTGCCGATCTCGGCTGGCAGGTCGAGACGAAGACGGCCGACGTCTTCGATGCGCTGAGCCCCGCTGAGCCGGATTTCTATGATGCGATCACGGCCAATCTCTTCCTGCATCATTTCGAGGGGGCCGCGCTGCGCAGCCTGCTCGCCGGTGCGGCGATCCGGACGAAGCTTTTTGTCGCGGCGGAACCGCGCCGGACAGCGCTCGCCTGGACAGCGAGCCGCATGATCTGGGTGCTCGGCTGCAACGACGTCAGCCGCCACGATGCGCGCGTCAGCGTCGAAGCGGGCTTCAAACATCAGGAATTGTCCGGCATCTGGCCGGCTGACCAGACCTGGGCATTGGAGGAGCGGCGCGGCGGTCCGTTCACCCATATTTTTTCGGCGCGCCGCGAGGCGCCATGACACGTTTTGATGCCGTTATCATCGGTGCCGGGCCAGCCGGCGCGACGACAGCGCTCGCACTCGCGCGGGCCGGATGGTCGGTCGCGCTGATCGAGAAAGTGCCATTCCCGCGTAAAAAAGTCTGCGGCGAGTTCATGTCGGCGACCAATGCGGCGCTCTTTGCCGACCTTGGCATAGAGGCTGCGATCCATGCCGAGACGGGGCCGGAGATCCGCCGCGTCGCGATCTTTGCCGGCACAGGGACCATTACCGCGCCTATGCCGCAGCACGCCGGAAAGAGGTCCGGCTGGGGGGTCGCCGTGGCGCGCGAAAGGCTCGACGATCTCTTGGTCCAAAATGCGGTGCAGGCGGGAGCCACGCTGCTCATGCCTTGGCGCGCGACCGCGCTTGCCCCCGATGGTACCGACTTTATCTGCACAATCATGGACGGCGCCGAGACAAAAGAGATCCGGGCGCCGGTCGCCGTCATCGCACATGGGTCCTGGGAACGCGGCGATCTGCCGACGCAGAATATGCGGCCGCACCGGCCAAGCGATCTTCTCGCCTTCAAGGCGCGCTTCCGCGATGCGGCGCTTGCCTCCGATTTGATGCCGCTGATCGTCTTTCCCGGCGGCTATGGCGGGATGGTCAACAGCAGCGGCAAAACCCTGTCGCTGACATGCTGCATCCGCCGCGACATGCTGCAAGACGTGCGGCGCCGCCATCAAGGCAGCGCCGCCGATGCGGTTCTTGCGCATATCGGCGCGCATTGCCGCGGTGCGCGCGAGGTATTGCGAGAGGCGGTGCTCGAAGCGCCGCCGCTCGCAGCGGGTCCGATCGCGCCCGGCATAAGGCCGCGCTATGCGCAGGGCTTCTTCCGCGTCGGCAATCTTGCCGGCGAGGCGCATCCGATCGTGGCCGAAGGCATCAGCATGGCGATGCAGTCCGGCTGGCTTCTCGCGCGCTTGCTGACGAGCCGCACCGAGGTCGGGCAGGGGCGCGATCTCGATGCCATAGGCGCTCTCTACGCGAAGCGATGGCGGCAGGCTTTCGCGCCGCGCATCCATGCGGCATCGCTCTTCGCGCATCTCGCCATGCAGCCCGTGGCGCCTGCGCTGCTCGGGCCCGTTCTCACGCGCTTTCCGGCCATGTTGACTCTCGCCGCAAGGCTCAGCGGCAAGACAAGGCTCGATGCCTTTCGCGATGGATGAACAGAATCTTCAGCCGACTCGGCAGAGCTGAGTCCTCTGTGTCGTGGCGGCCTTAGGAGGACAACGGGCCGGTCTTTCTGCCCCAAATGTGCCAAGTATTTATACTTATACGTATAAGTATAAATACATATTATTCAGCCATTATGCAGGAGCTTTGAGTTGCATTTTTGTGTCAATATTTGAAAATTCGTTTGTGGATACGCTAATTTAGGAAATTTTTAACGAGATTATTTAAATTAGATCTATGAATTTCAATCAAATCACAGCCCAGCCTGAAGCCGATTCACGCATATTTTGCGTTGAAGCGCGCGGCAAAACGAAGGGGTGCGGCTGGCCCGGCGCTTTTCGCCCGAGACGAAAAATTGCCGTCGCCAACGGCTCGCTGGTTTTACCGCGTTTAGCTCGGCGATCGGCGTCAAGGTCATCAGTCAGGTTGCGTGAAGACGGTCTCGAGACCCGCGTCGCGTCGATTGAAATGCAACCTTCAGACTTAGATCAGGAGTCAGCATCGTGCCAACTTCGCGTGCGCCCCTCTTACGTGCCGAATTTCCCGCAAAGCGAGGAGTGACCGCAACCTGCGCGGCTCTTGGACTGATGATGATCGCGGCACCTTCCGCGCGCGCTCAGGCGCCATCGCTTGGGACCGCGGGAAGCTTTGGAGTCTTGGCCGGCTCGACGGTGACCAATACCGGCTCAAGCGTGATCAATGGAAACGTCGGTGTGTGGCCTGGCACGACCGTGATCGGATTCCCGCCCGGCATCGTGACCGCACCATCAACAATTTCGGCAGGCAACGCGGTTGCGCAACAGGCACAATTAGACAACATGACGGCGTATAACCAGCTGGCCGCTACACCGATCACGGTAAACCTCTCGGGTCAGGATCTTGGCGGCAAAAACCTTGTCGCAGGCGTCTACGGTTTCAATAACGCGGCACAATTGACCGGGACCCTCGTCCTCAATGGGCAGGGCAATCCCAATTCCGTCTTCATCTTCAACATCAACAGCACGCTGACCACGGCCAGCGCTTCGAGCATTTTGCTCATCAACGGCGCCCAGGCGAACCATGTGTTCTTTAGAGTGGGCAGTTCCGCGACACTCGGCACGTCCACATCGTTTGAGGGAGACATTCTCGCGCTGACGAGCATCACGCTCGATACCGGCGCCACGATTATCTGCGGTGATGCTTTGGCGCAAAACGGCGCTGTCACTTTGGATAGCAATACGATTACCGTCTGCACGGCTGCCGGGGGTGCCGGGGGTTCGGTCTTGGCAGGGCTGCCGGCCAATGCCACGGCAAATGAACGTGCCGTCGCCATTGCCATCGATAATTTCCTGAGAAATGGCGGAACTCTGCCGTCCGCCTTCGTGAATCTCATTGCATTCTCGTCACCCGCGCAATTGGCGGCGGCGTTCGATCAGCTTTCTGGAGAGGCTGGCACCGGCACCGCTCAGGCGGGCACGCAGGCGATGAATTCCTTCCTGTCGCTGGTGATGAATCCATTTGCCGGAGACAATCGCCCCTTCTCGGAAACACCGGTGCGGCGTCCTTTGATCATTAAGGGGCCGCTGCCCGCTGCTCCCGCCGGTCCGGAGCCGAGTCGGTGGGGCGTCTGGGCGGCGGGATATGGTGGGCAAGGCCAGGGGTATGGGGACGTTGCCGGAGTCGGAAGCCACGACCGGTCGGTCAGCAACGCCGGTTCTGTCGTTGGTCTCGACTATCTCGTTCTGCCGAACACGGTGGCTGGTTTTGCACTCGGCGGAGGCGGCACGCGCTTTGGACTGTCGGACGCACTTGGCGGCGGCCATAGCGACATGGCGCAGGCCGCCGTTTATGCCTCGACGCGGATCAATGCAGCCTATCTCTCCGGCGCACTCGCCTATGCTTGGAGCCGCGCGACCACCGACCGCTATGTGAGTCTGACGGAGGTCGACCATCTCACCGCGAATTTCTCGACCAATAATATCGGCGGCCGGATCGAAGGCGGATATCGCTTTGCTCTCCCCTATGTCGGCTTGCCGGGCCGGATGGGCTTCATCCCTTACGCCGCCGTGCAGGCACAGAGCTTCTTCACGCCTGCCTATAGCGAGGGAGCGACTCTGGGCCTCCCGACTTTCGCGCTTTCATACGCGTCGCAGACGATCACCACGACCCGTACCGAGCTCGGCGCTTGGTTCGATTGGGCGACGCCTGGCGATTATGGAACGACGCTGGTGCTGCGCACCCGCGCGGCCTGGGCTAATGACCATTGGTCCAGGCCGAGCACAAATGCGATGTTCGAGACCTTGCCCGGATCGAACTTCAGCGTGATCGGCGCAGCGCCGCCCCGCGATTCGGCGCTCACCTCGCTCGAAGCGGAAGTCTGGTTCAAGAGCGGCTTTTCAATCGCCGTACGATTCGATGGCGAATTTGCCGAGAACGCGCAGAGATACACCGGCCTCGGCGTGTTGCGCTACGTCTGGTGAATGAGACCGCTTAGTCGCGCGCGTGAGATTTAAAATTATATATCGTCGCCATGTTCCCATCTTTTGTTTTGACGCATGATCTCGTCCAAAAAGTCTGCTACTTTTTGGGATGATGCTCCAGCACCTGGTCACTTCGTCAAAATGAGTTTGTCTTTGGCGGTAATCCGCAACCGGTAGCGCTCGCCTTCGTGAATCAGCACGGCTTCGCGGGAATCGGCCAAGAGGTCGCGCACGTTGATGACCGGCACGTCGGGCTTTGGCTTTTCCGGCTTCGATGCAGATGTTTCATCGGCTTTTTCACCGGCCATGCCCGTCTCCCCACGTCGACCGGATTGAGACGATGTGGTCCAATAATGTGCGCTCCTGCCAGTTTAGAACTAGAATAAATTAAAAGTATTCTTTGGAATACTTACGCAACTATTTGGTATTCTTCGGAATAGTCAAGTCATGCTGAGGCAATCAACTGTTGAAATAAGCTGAAGGAAGCGCCCTTGCCGGGACAAGCCGCGCGCCATAGGTTCCGGCCACGAGAAAGATTGAGGACAGCCCATGTTCATCGCCATGAACCGTTTCAAGGTCATCAAGGATCGCACGGAGGCTTTCGAAGAAGCCTGGCTGACGCGCCAGTCGCGTCTTCACGAATTGCCGGGATTTGTTGAATTTCATCTTCTCAAAGGGCCGGAGCGCGAGGATCATATTCTTTATGTCTCGCACACCATCTGGAACTCGAAGGACGAGTTCACGGCCTGGACGAATTCCGAGCAGTTTCGCGCCGCCCATGCCAATGCCGGCACCGGTCAGGACAAGCCGAAGACGATCGGCCATCCCGAGTTCGAAGGTTTTGAGGCCATTCAGACCGTGACCAATCCGGCTTTGAAGGCGGCGGAATAAAGCATCGGACTCAAAAGTAGGAACCGGTTTTGGGAAAAATCCGATGCGTTAATAAAAACTACGCGCTGCCCTTGAGGTAAAGCGGCAGGCCCGCGGCGACAAAGACCACACGCGGCACGGCCGCCGCGATCCTTTGATTGAGGCGGCCCTGCGCATCGCGGAAATCGCGCCCGAGTTTTGTTTCGGGCACGAGGCCGAGGCCGATTTCGTTTGAGACCAGGACGATGTTGCGCGGCGCTTCTTGCAGGAAAAGCGCGAGCTGTTCGATTTCGAGCTCGACGTTCCGCGCGTCCATGAAAAGATTGGACAGCCAGAGCGTCAGGCAATCGACGAGCACGGCGTGGCCTTTGCCGGTCTCGCGCCGCAAGGCTTCGACGATGGCGAGAGGTTCTTCGATTGTGTGCCATTTTTCGCAGCGCGCCAGACGATGATGCGCGATGCGGGCCTTCATCTCGTCATCGCCGGCTGTGGCGGTGGCGAGATAGGTCCGCTCGACATTGCTTTCGCGGAGAAGCTGCTCGGCAAAGGCGGATTTGCCCGACCGCGCCCCGCCTAGAACCAGGATCGGCATCATGCTGCTCATCACGGCCTTCTATAGAGCTCAGTGAAGCTCGGTGATAGGCTTGCGGATAATAGTTTGCGTCCTTCTGCATGATTTCGAAACCAATGATCGCGTTCGACCGCTTCCGTCAGGCTCTCGGCTTTCTGACCATTCTTCCGGTGAGGGAGAAGGCTGGGGGCAGCGCGGACGCTGGGCTTTTTACCTATGCCCGGTTTTTTCCGGCAGTAGGCATTTTGGCCGGGCTGCTCTCGGGAAGCATTTTTTATATTGCAAGCCTCATCTGGACGGGTCTCATACCGGCTCTGCTCGCCGTGATCGCGAGCCTTATCGCGACAGGTGCTCTGCATGAAGACGGGCTTGCCGATACGGCTGATGCGTTTGGCGGCGGCTGGACGCGCGAGCAAAGGCTCGCGATCATGAAAGATTCTCGGCTCGGCACCTATGGCGTGCTTGCCTTGGGTCTCGGTACCGCGTTGCGAGTCTGCGCTCTTGCAACGCTGCCGCCCAGCATTGCCGTCCTTGCCTTGGTCGCAGTCCATGCCGGCGCGCGTTTCGCGCCTGTCGCCGTGCTCGCCGCGCAAACCTACGCGGGCGATCCGTCAACCGCGAAAACCTCCTATGCTTCGACGAGGCTCCCTATGTCCGAGGCACGCCAAGCGCTTTTATGGACGCTGCTTGCCATCATTCCTATCCTGTTCATGCGGCCCTTTGCGCTCATCGTCGGATTGATATTCGGCGCGGCTTTGTCTCTTGCTTTGACGCTCTACAGCCACAAGGCGATCGGCGGCTATAGCGGCGATGTGCTGGGCGCGATCGAACAGGTCTTCGAGATCGGCTGCCTGTTGGGGCTCGCAGCTGCATGAAACTGATCGTCTGCCCCGCGATCTATGCTCCGCAAAATGTCGAAGCGCATCAGCCCTCGCATGTGCTGGGCCTTCTGTCGCCGGGCCAGGACGAGGCCGTGCTGTCTCGCGCGCCCGCGCATCGATTGGAGCTGCGCTTCAACGATATTGCCGCGCAACAAGATGGACTCGTCGCACCGGATGAAGCGAAGCTGCGTGCGATTCTGACTTTCGCGCAATCTTGGGACGCGGCGGCGCCCATGCTGATCTATTGTTTCGCGGGCATCAGCCGCTCGACGGCGGCGGCTTTTGCGATTGCCTGTCAGCACCACCCGCGGATCGCCGAGGAGGCAATCGCGACATTCTTGCGGCGGGCCTCGCCTTCGGCGACACCCAATCCTTTGATGATCGCTCTCGCCGATGCGGTGCTCGATCGCAAAGGCCGCATGTCGGATGCGGCTTCGTCTATCGGGCGCGGCGAAGGCATGTTCGAAGGCTATGCGTTCGAATTGCCTTTCGCCTCTCTCATTTGACGATCACGCGCCGGCTGTCGCCTTGCCGCTCCTGCCAGTGATGGCGTTCGAGCTCCGGATCGAGATGGTCTTCGACCGGCCAGCCGATGCAGAGATAGGCCACAAGCTGCCACGACGGCGGCACTTCGAGCGTCCGTGCCACTTGCGCCGGATCGAGGATCGACACCCAGCCCATGCCGAGGCCTTGCGAGCGCGCGCAGAGCCACAGGATCGCGAGCATCCCGGCGACGGAATAGGAGAGCATTTCCGGCATGCTCCGGTGGCCGAGCCCATGGCCTTGCGTGGTCGCCCCATCGCAGAAGACGGCCAATTGCAAAGGCGCGGCGTCAAGACCTTCGAGCTTCAATTTGGCATAGGCCGTGGCGCGGCTTTCGTCGAAATCGGCCAGAGCCTTCGCGTTGCAGGTCTCGAAATTCTCGCGGATCTTCGCGCGGAGCGCGGGGGTTTCGACGCGCACCCAGCGCCAGGGCTGGCTATTGCCAACGGAAGGCGACAACTGCGCCAGATCGAGCATATGCGCGATCAGCTCTTCATCGATGGGATCGCGGCGGAACCGCCGCACGTCGCGGCGCCATTTCAAGAGCAGCTCCAATTGTTCCTGGAACATGCTGTCGAAAATGGGCGGGGCAGTGTCCCGAAAGGGCAGGAGATCACTGTCGGAGGGACCGGGCATATAGTCCATGACGCTGCTCCTTTCGGGGATCATTTGTCCTTGTTGGCGACGCCTGCTTCCGCGAATGTCGCCATGCCTTGGTGGCAAGCCAGAGCCGCCTTGATGGTTCCAGCCGCCAGGGCGGCGCCGCTGGCCTCGCCAAGCCGCATTCCGAGGTCCAGTAGAGGCCTTTTGCCGAGTCTGATCAAGACCTCCGCATGGGCGCCTTCCGGGGAGGCATGTCCCGCGATGCAATGGTCGATGGCCGCTGGATTGAGCGCATGCAGCACGGCGGCCGCCGCGGTGACGATATAGCCGTCGAGCACCACAGGAATGCGCTGCAAACGTGCCTCTAAAATGGCACCTGCCAGCGCGGCGATCTCGAATCCGCCGAGGCGGCGCAGCGCCTCGAGCGGCTCCGACAAAGAGCCATTGTGCAGTGCGAGACCGGCGGCGACGGCTTTTTGCTTGCGTGCAAGGCCGGCGTTATCGAGGCCGGTGCCGCGCCCGGTCCAAAGCTCGGGCTTGCCGCCGTAAAGTGCGGCATAGATCGCCGCCGCCGATGTGGTATTTCCGATTCCCATCTCGCCGAGGCAAAGAAGATCCGCGCCTTGCTGCACGGCCTCACGGCCGCGTGTGAAAGCGGCCAGGCATTCGTCTTCGCTCATCGCGGGCGCCGATGTGAAATCCTGAGTCGGCCGGTCGAGCGACAGTTCGATCACCTCGAGACGAAGATCGAAGCTTTTGCAGATCTGGTTGATCGCTGCGCCGCCGGAGCGGAAATTCGCAACCATTTGATGCGTGACTTCCGCCGGATAGGCCGAGACGCCTTGTTGCGTCACGCCATGATTGGCAGCGAAGACGCAGACAAGCGGTGCTTCGACCTTGGGTGCCGCACCGCTTTGCCAAGCTGCGAGCCACAGGACGATCTCTTCGAGCCGGCCGAGACTTCCGGGCGGTTTCGTCAATTGCGCATCGCGGCTTGCCGCGGCATTGATGGCGTCTTGATTTGGGCCGGGCATCAGCGCGAGGAGATGACGCACATCGTCATGCAAGGAGAGCGTGGTTTTGGTCATGGCGATACGAGAGCTTCCTTCAAACGTGCGAGGTCCTTGTCGTCGCGCGGCAGGCCAAAGCGAAGGCGATCTGGCGATTCATCGAAGCGCCGGCACCAGATATATTTTCGTGCGAGCTTTTTATGCAGGGCGCGGGCGTCGGCATGTTGCACGAGGCGAAACAAGGGTAGACCGCCGACGAGACGAAACCCAGCCATCTGAAGGATGGCATCGAGGCGTTGCGCCATCATGTCGAGACTGGCCCGGGCAGCCACGGCCCAGGCACGATCCTTCAATGCCGCGGCGCCGATCGTCAATGCCGGTGCCGACACGGCCCAGGGTCCAAGCGCAGCCTCGAAAGACGCAGCGATGCGCGGTTCTGCGATGAGAAAGCCCAGGCGCAGGCCTGGCAGGCCGAAAAACTTGCCGAAGGAGCGCAGCACGACAATGGGAAGATCGGTGCAAAGCGCGGCGCAGCCGATGGCCGGATCGATATCGGCGAAGGATTCATCCACGATCAGCCAGCCGCCGCGGCTTCTCATCTCGTCGGCGATCTGCTTGAAACGCGCGGACTCGAAAATGCGCCCATCCGGATTGTTCGGATTGACCACGATCACATGCCGGACCTCTCGCGGAAGCGCTTTCATGTCGGCAATCGGGAAAACCGTCCGTCCGGCGCGCTGCCAGGATTGCGCGTGCTCGCTATAGGTCGGCCCGAGGATGGCGACACCGCCCGGCGGGGCGAGATGCGGCAGCCATTGGATCAGCGCTTGCGTACCGGGCGCGGGGACGATGGCGGCCTCTTTCGGCGCATTGTAAGCTTCGGCCGCGCTGAGGATCAAAGCCTCTTGGTCGGCCTGCGCGGGGAGGCGATGCAGCGCATCGGCGAAGAGGCTTGCCGGAACGGGCCAAGGCCGCGGATTGATCCCGGTCGAAAGATCGAGCCAATCCTGAGGCGCGCCGCCATAATGCGCGATCGCTTCTGAAAGATCGCCGCCGTGATTCATGGGAGACTCAAGTGACCTTGCCTATGAGAGGCGCCGCCATGGTGGCGGCAAAGACCGAAAGCCTGCGCAACTAGCATGTTCCTATCACATGAGTCTCTCTGGATACTCGTTCTCGCGCTCCTGCTCGACGCTGTGATTGGCGATCCCGATGTCCTGTGGGCGCATGTGCCGCATCCCGCGGTGCTGATGGGACGATTGATCGCGGCTTTGGACCGGCGATGCAATGATCCCGCGCGATCTGAAGCGCGAAGGAAAGCTGCGGGGGTCTTCGTCCTTACGATCCTGGTGATCGCCGCCATCGGCATTGGCTTTGGCCTCGAACGCCTGCTCGACGCCATTCCTTTTGGGTCTTTCATCGCAGCGTTTCTGGCTTCGGTGCTTTTTGCACAGAGAAGCCTCTACGGCCACATCAAAAAAGTGCGCAGCGCTTTCACGGACGAGGGACTTGAGTCGGCGCGCAGTGCCGTGGCGCGCGTGGTTGGCCGAGACCCGCAGGTTTTGGATGAGGCCGCGATCTGCCGCGCGGCGATTGAATCCTGCGCCGAGAATTTTTCAGACGGCGTGGTGGCGCCGGCCTTCTGGTTCGCGCTGTTCGGATTGCCTGGTCTCATTACCTATAAAATCGTCAATACGGCGGATTCGATGATCGGTCATAAGACGCCGCGCCATGCCGCCTTCGGCTGGGCCTCCGCGCGGTTCGACGATCTTTTGAATCTCGCTCCCGCGCGCCTCGCCGGTCTGCTTTTATCTGTCGTGGCGCCGGTCGTGGGCGGCGACATAAAGCATACGCTTTCCATCATGTGGCGCGATGCGAGGCTGCATCGCTCGCCCAATGCGGGCTGGCCGGAAAGCGCCGCCGCTGGCGCGCTTGGCCTCGCGCTGGCAGGTCCGCGCCAATATGCGGGGCAGGTGGTCGATGATCCTTTTTTAAATCCGCAAGGCCGCATGGCAACGCCCGATGATATTTCGCGTGCGCTGCATTTGCTGGTCGCTGGGTGCGGGCTTGAGATTTTGATTTATGCGGCGCTTGCGCTGCTTCTCTAGCGCGATGAACCCTCTCCCTGCGGGAGAGGGTGGCTTGCGGAGCAAGCCGGGTGAGGGGTTACGATCCATATTGAAGAGATTGTAACCCCTCATCCGCCTCGCATTCGCTCGGCACCTTCTCCCACAGGGAGAAGGTTCGCACACGACGTTATGGATTTCAGCTTCAACGGCTCCGCGCGATCTTCAAAACCGCATCGAGATCGGCATGTTTCTCGAGGTGATCGGCGAGCGCGTCGAGCGCTGCTTCCATCTGTGCCTCATAGGCCAATTGCGACGCGATCCCGAAGCCTGCGAGCCATTGCTTGCGAAAGCTGTCGGATGAAAAAAGCCCATGGACATAAGTGCCTTGCACGCGGCCGTCGGGCGATGTCGCGCCGTCCGGGCGATCTTCGATCATGAGCATGGGCCTTGCGCAATCGGCGCCTTGCGTCGCGCCCAAATGGATCTCATAGCCCGAGATCTGCGCTCCCGTCAGGCAATGCGTGGCGCTCAGAACGGGCGTTGTGCGTTTCTCCGCCGCCATGCGCGTTTCGACCGAAAGGAGGCCCAATCCGTCGATGCTGCCGGGCGTGCCATCGACGCCGTCCAAGTCTTCGATCGCAAGGCCCAGCATTTGATAGCCGCCGCAAAGCCCGAGCACATGGCCGCCGCGGCGCACATGCGCGGCAATATCGATGTGCCAGCCCTGCTCGCGCAGAAAGGCGAGATCGCCCATGGTCGATTTTGAGCCGGGCAGGATGACGAGATCGGCATCGCCGGGCAGGGCACTCCCCGGACGCACGAAAACGAGTTCGACATCGGGCTCCTGCCCAAGCGGATCGAGATCGTCGAAATTCGCGATCCGCGCCAAGGCCGGCACGGCGATCTTGAATTTGGAGGCCGTGCTCCGGCGGCGGAGGTCGAGCGAATCTTCCGCTGGAAGATTGGCCGTCGCAGGCAGAAAGGGAATGAGGCCGAGGCTGGGCCAGGAGGTGATTCGCGAGATCGCCTCGATACCGTCCTGAAACAGGCTCGGATCGCCGCGAAATTTATTGATGAGAAAACCTTTGATCCTGTCGCGGTCTTCCGGCGCCAGAACGGCATGGGTTCCGGCGAGGCTCGCGATGACGCCGCCGCGATCGATGTCGCCGGCGATGATCACGGGCAGATCGGCGGCATTGGCAAAGCCCATATTGGCGATATCGTTCGCCCGCAGATTGATCTCGGCCGGGCTGCCTGCGCCTTCGACAAGCACCAGATCGGCAGCTTGTTCGAGATGCCTGAAGCTCTCCAGCACCGAAGGCAGAAGCTCGATCTTGCGTTTCGCATAATCCGCCGCGCTGGCGTGGCCGATCGATCGGCCCTGCACGATGATCTGCGCGCCGCGATCCGTCTCGGGCTTCAACAGGACGGGATTCATATGGATGCTGGGTGCGACCCGCGCGGCACGGGCCTGGAGAGCCTGGGCACGGCCGATCTCGCCGCCGTCTGCGGTCACGGCCGCATTGTTCGACATGTTCTGTGGCTTGAAAGGCTGCACGCGCAAACCGCGCCGTGTGAAAGCGCGGGCGAGCCCCGCGACCAAGGTCGATTTGCCGACGCCCGATCCGGTGCCCTGGATCATGATCGCGGGGACGCGTGTCTCGTCCAAGATAGTGGGCCCTCAAAAACCAATCGGCCCCATGATAAACATGAGGCCGATCGAAATGTCTTCGAGATATTGGGCGCTGCGGCGATCAGGAATTGGCTTCGAAGATCAGCTGGAACGTATCGCCCGGAATGGTGAAAGCGCCGCGGCCGCCCGACAAGGCCATGTAATAGCTGGAGGCGACGCGGCAGAGGCGGTCGAACCACTCTTGGTCCTTGAGGCCCTGCGGCTTGTGGTTGATCATGTTGACGAGGCCGTTCGGCTGGAAGCGGACATTGATCACGACTTCGCCGCGGGCGCCTTGACCGGACCTGGCGGGCGAGGCGGGCTTCGTTTCATTTGTGGCTTCTTGGGCCGGTGCGCTATCAGTCATCTTATGATCTCCAACTATCGGTTATTTGAGCGCAGCTCCTGCATCGTTATGGGTTAAAAATACATAACGAGTCAAGGCTGGGCTTGGCCTTTACGGGCCGCCTATTTGGAAGATTTGGAGACTGATGCGCCGGTTTTTGCCGCCTGACGAAACCCGCCCCCCTCGCTTTCCGGCGAGGGTGATGCATTGTGACAGCCGTTTGAAACTTGATCTGGATCAAATCGCAACCGGCCTGCGCTACAATGTCGCTTCCCGGGCAATCGCGGCGGGGGGTTAGCCGTTCAGCGCCTAGGGGCCATGTTTACGGCTTGCGGGACCGGTAATCGACGATCATGAGCGAACCCGCGAATACGATAAAAGACGCTACAACCAATCCAAGAAAGCAGATTTCAAAAGTCGGCATATTATCCTCCCTGCGCCGAGTGGAGTATGCCGTGATCGGGGTGTCGTTCTTTGACATCGATCAAGTTGCGGTGCACCGAAACCTCGTCCCGGCGTAATAGGCGCCGGCGATCTCGTCTCCAGCGATGAGACAATTGGTAAATGAAGTTGGATCAGCGGTTCATATTCAGCGTCGCGCCCATGATGGAATGGACCGACCGGCATTGCCGGTTCTTCCATCGCGTCTTGTCGCGCCATGCGCGGCTTTATACCGAGATGGTGACGACCGCTGCCATTCTGCGCGGTCATCGCGACCGGCTGCTGGCCTATGACGCGGCTGAACATCCCGTGGCTCTGCAGCTCGGCGGCTCCGATCCTGCCGACCTCGCCGCGGCCGCGGCCATTGGTGCGGACTTCGGTTATGACGAGATCAATCTCAACATCGGGTGCCCGTCCGACCGCGTGCAGGAGGGCGCTTTCGGTGCTTGCCTGATGCGCGAGCCGGCGCTCGTCGGCGACTGCGTCGCCGCGATGAAGGCGCGGGTTTCAATCCCCGTCACGGTGAAATGCCGGCTCGGCGTCGACGATCAAGATCCGCAAGAAGCGCTTCATGCGCTGGCCGAAAGCGTGATCGCGGCCGGCGCGGACGCCTTGATCGTGCATGCCCGCAAGGCCTGGCTGAAAGGCCTGTCGCCGCGTGAAAATCGCGATGTGCCGCCCTTGGATTATGGCCTCGTGCATGCGCTCAAACAGCGCTTTCCGCAAACGCCGGTCATCCTCAACGGTGGCCTCGTGCGGCTCGATCAGATGCAAGAGCAATTGCAGCAGCATGTCGATGGGGTGATGGTCGGGCGCGCGGCCTATCAGGACCCGGCGCTTCTGCTCGATGTGGACCGGCTGCTCTTTGGTGCCGAACCCGCCGCCGAAGATGCTTTCGCGGCGATCGAACTTTTCATGCCTTATGTCGAGCGGCGTTTGGCCGAGGGCGTGCCGCTGCATGCCATGACGCGGCATATTCTGGGCCTCTTCAATGGGCGCAAGGGCGCGCGCGCCTGGCGGCGGCATTTGGCGACCGAAGGCGTGAAGCCCGGCGCCGATGCGCGGATATTGCGCGAGGCTTTGGCCTATGTGCGCGATCCGGCGCGGCGCGATATGGCCGAGGCGGCGGCGTAGGAATTCACTTTCGCCAAACGCGGCCGGGGCCGTCTTTCGTCGGCGAGAACGAAAGCCGGATTGAGGCTGCCGATCGCCACTTTACGATCGGCCGGAATGCGCCCGTCGCGTTGCAGCGCCAGATAGCGCGCACAACAGACCCGCAGAAACGATGCGAAATTGTGCTTTTCGAAGCCCGACTCGACGATCTCATTGTAAAGTTTGGTGATGAGCTGATTGAGCGTCATGCCGTCGCGCGCGCCGATCTCGGTCAGAATCGTCCAAAACAGGTTCTCGAGCCTGAGGCTTGTCGAAACCCCATGCAGGCGCAATGAGCGCGTCTTCATCTCATAAAGCTTCGGATCGGCGCTGATGAAAATCTCGCACATGCGCGCCTCCTGGATCACCCGGCGGAGCCTCGTTGGGTCCGCCGGAGAGAATCGTATCATTGCCTCGGGCCAGATCAAGCCGCCGATTGAACCTGAGCCTGAGCCGCTTGGTCTTCGAAGCTGATTTTCACGCCGAGAACTTTGAGAAATTGGCCGATCCAGTCCGGATGCGCGGGCCAGGCGGGCGCGGTGACGAGATTGCCATCCGTGACGGCGCCATTGATCGGAATATCGGCATAGGTGCCGCCGGCATGTTCCACGTCGAAACGGCAGGCCGGATAGGCGGAACAGGTGCGGCCCTTCAAGACATCGGCGGCGGCGAGCAATTGCGCGCCATGGCAGATCGCGGCGACGGGCTTGCCGGCGGCGAAGAAATCCTGAACGATTTTGATGACATTGGGATCGAGGCGCAAATACTCCGGCGCCCGGCCGCCGGGGATGACGAGCCCGTCATAATTCGCGGCGGCGACATCGGTGAAGTCGGCGGTCAAAGCGAAATTATGGCCGCGCTTTTCCGAATAGGTCTGTTGGCCTTCGAAATCGTGAATGGCGGTCGCGATCGTCTCGCCCGCCTTTTTATTGGGGCAGACCGCGTCGACGGAAAGGCCCACGGCGAGGAGCGCCTGAAACGGCACCATGGTTTCGTAATCTTCGGCAAAATCGCCCGCGATCAAAAGGATACGCTTGCCCATGTGACGTTCTCCCTGCTGCATTGGTTTTTATGATGCAGGGGATCATACGCCCGTTGGCGCCGGATGGGTGTTAGCCGGTTACAGCAGGCGCGCGGTCTCTTTCACGCGATCGCCTTGCCAAGCCGCCCGGCGAGTTCCTGGATGAATTGCCACGCCGTCCGGCCCGAGCGGGCGCCGCGCGTCACCGACCATTCGAGCGCCTCGGCGGTGATTTTCTCCTTTTCGCCGCCTAGGCTGAAATGGTCGACATAGGCGAAGACCATGTCGAGATATTCGGCCTGCGAGCAATTGTGGAAGCCGAGCCAGAGCCCAAAGCGGTCCGAAAGCGAGATTTTCTCTTCGACCGCCTCGCCCGGATTGATCGCGGTGGAGCGCTCGTTGTCGACCATGTCGCGCGGCATGAGATGGCGGCGGTTGGAGGTCGCATAGAAGAGCACATTGCGCGGTCGGCCTTCGATACCGCCTTCGAGCACGGCTTTTAGGGACTTATAGCTCGTGTCCGCGACGTCGAAGGACAGGTCGTCGCAAAACAGCAGGAATTGAAAGGGCGCGTCGCGGAGCAAGCTCATGAGGTGCGGCAGGCTGTCTATGTCTTCGCGATGAATTTCGATGAGCTTCAAAGGCGGCGTGCTCGCCAAAAGATTGGCGTTGATCTCGGCATGCGCGGCTTTCACGAGGGAGGATTTGCCCATGCCGCGGGCGCCCCACAAAAGCACATTATTGGCGGGCAGACCTCTCGAGAAACGTTCCGTATTCTCCGTCAAAATATCGCGGATGCGGTCGATCCCGCGTAAAAGCGCGATCTCGACGCGGCTCACGCGCGGCACGGGCTGGAGCATTTCGGCCGCGGCATGCCAGACGAAAGCATCGGCGGCTGCGAAGGCGGGCGCTTCCGTCTCGCCCGGCGCCAATCTTTCGAGCGCGTCTGCGATCCGCTCCAAGACCTTGGCGAAATCCTCTGCCGCCGTAGGGGAAACCGGGGCCGGCTTCGACTTCGCCTTCAAGGCAATTTTTTTGCTCTTTTTCTGATCGGGGGCGGCTGCCGGGAAAAGCGCCTCTTTCGCCGCCGGAGACGAACCGCGCCCGCCGGGATTCTTTTTATTTTTGGACATGATGATGAGGTCTTGCGATCAGGATGGGCCGTAAAAGACACCGGATATATCCGATGTCTTGTGAATTATGAACGCTTTCGACTTCAATACGCACATATTCCAGTCGAGGGCGGATAGCCCGCGAAGACCCGCGTGCTATGGACCGTTTGAATCACTGAGGACCGTCATTGCGAGGCGCAAAGCGACGAAGCAATCCATGCCATAATTGAGCGGTTGCACTGGATTGCTTCGCTTCGCTCGCAATGACGGTCCTCGGATCACCTAATAAGTGAATCCCTATTTCTAGCCCGGCGCTGCCTGTTCGACGGCGGCCGCATTGCCTTTGGTTGAATGGTCTATCGCGTCGCGGGCCGCGGCCTTCATCGTTTCAGCGATGAGGACATAAGTCGCGATCCAGGCATTGCGCACCTCGGGCGTGAAAGCCTCGCCCAATTGCTGCTCCAAGGTCCAAATCAGACTTTGTCCGATGACATTATAATGCTCGTCGCGCACACCGTAGCCGACGTGCCGGATCGCGAGGGCTTCGAGCGTCGGGACGACGGTCTCGAGACTTTGAAGGCCGGCAACGAGCGTCGCGAGCATGCGGACCAATTTCTTGCTCTGGACGGCCATATCCTCCTTGAACATCTCCTTCAAGGTGGGGTCCAGGCTGAACAGGCGCTCGTAGAATTTCGGTCCGAATTCGTCCGCCTGAGGCAGAATTTGAACGAATGTCGTCTTGACCATATCGACTTCGGCAGGCGTCATGACAAACCTCCCTTTCAGCAAAGCTTTTGGTGGCGCAGCCTTGCTCGGCAGCGGAGCTTATGCCCACTCCGGGAAAAGTCGAATCAACGGTTGCTCCATCCCACGCAAAGGCTCGATGATCGATGGCTTGATAGACGAGCGCGTTGATCTTCTGCCGGAAATACCAGCGGATCGGACCGGCGATAGTCGACCGTCTTCCGGCTAGGGATGCGGATTTGGCCGGGGCCGCCGCCGTTCATCGGGTCCGGCAGGCTTTCCCGCGCATTTTCGCGGCGCCATTGCTTTCGGGGCGCCGCTGGCTATAGTCCGCCGCCAATCCGGCCCGGGCCCATGATGGAGACGCTTTTGATTACGCCCGCTTATGCGCAGACCGCGGCTGGTGCGGCTGTCGGTTTGAACGATATTCTCATCCAATATGTCGCGCCTTTCGGCCTGATCTTCATCATCATGTATTTTTTGGTCCTGCGACCGCAGACGAAAAAAGCCAAAGATCATGCCGAACTCGTCAAGAACGTCCGGCGCGGTGACAGTATCGTGACGTCCGGTGGGCTCATCGGTAAGGTCACCAAGGTGATCGACGACGCCGAAGTCGAAATCGAGATCGCGCCGAATGTCAGGGTGCGCGTGGCGCGTCCGATGATCGCCGATGTGCGGTCCAAAGCCGAGCCCGTCAAGGAACAGGCTTGATCGCCCGCCATTGCGGGCCCAACCGGATGATTTGAACCCTCATGCTGCGTTTCGCGACTTGGAAAATCGTTTCGATCCTCGCCATGACGGCTTTGGCCTTCCTGGTGATCGTGCCGAGCCTGCTTTCGCCTGCGACGCGCGAGGTCGTGTCGTCGCATATACCCTCCTGGGTGCCTTTCAAGACCATCGTGCTCGGCCTCGACCTTCAAGGCGGCTCGCATGTGCTGCTCGAAGTCGACAGCGCTTCGGTGGTGAAGACGCAGGTCGACAATTTACGCGACGACGTGCGCCGCGTGCTGCGCGAGGAGAAGGTTTCGATCACGGGTGGCATAGGCATCTTGCCGCGCGGCGTGCAATTGCGCATTGCCGACGCGGCGGAGCGCGACCGAATCCTGCCGAAGCTCCACCAGCTTGGGACGCCGGTCGGCGCCGGACTGACAGGACGCGTGTCCACGCTGGACGTCAATGACAATGGCAGCGGCCTTATTCAGCTTACGCTGACGGATGCGGGTATCAAGGACAAGATCAGACGTGCCGTAGAGCAGTCGATTGAGGTTCTGCGCCGCCGCGTCGATGCGCTCGGCACGACGGAGCCCAATATCCAGCGCCAAGGCGACGACCGCATTCTGGTCGAGGTGCCGGGCCTGCAGAACCCCGATAAGCTCAAAGAAATTCTGGGCACGACGGCGAAGCTCGAGTTCCGCCTCGTCGCCGATCCAGGCGCCGATTCGAACGATGTCGAAATGCTCGATCAGACCGATCAGCCGGGCAAGATCCCGGTCGAGAAACGCGTCATGGTGCAAGGCGAAGACTTGACCGATGCGTCGCCCGGCTTCGACAGCCGGACGCAGGAGCCGATCGTCAATTTCAAATTCAATATTCGCGGCGGCCAGCGCTTCGGCCAGGTGACATCTGAAAATGTCGGGCGGCCCTTCGCCATCGTGCTCGACGGGAAGGTCATTTCGGCGCCACGTATTCTGGGGCCGATCACCGGCGGCTCCGGTCAGATCTCCGGGCATTTCACGGTTGAATCGGCGAATAATCTTTCGGTCTTGCTGCGTGCCGGCGCCTTGCCCGCCAAGCTTACGATCGTCGAAGAGCGCACTGTTGGTCCGGGCCTCGGGCAAGATTCGATCGATGCCGGCAAACGCGCCGCCTATGTGGGCGCGGCACTTGTCGCGTTCTATATGCTGATCACCTACGGCACGTTCGGCATATTCGCGAATATCGCGCTCTTCGTGCATATCAGCTTCATCTTCGCCGGGCTGATCTTGCTCGGCGCGACGCTGACCTTGCCGGGCATCGCAGGTATCGTGTTGACGATCGGCATGGCGGTCGACTCCAATGTGCTGATCTATGAGCGCATCAGGGAAGAAAACCATATGGGGCGTTCGGTCATCGCTTCGCTCGATGCCGGCTTCAAACGCGCGTTTGCGACGATCGTCGATTCGAATGTGACGATGTTCGTCGCCGCCGCGATCCTGTATTTTCTGGGCTCCGGCCCCGTGCGCGGCTTCGCGGTATCGCTCGGCCTTGGCATTCTGACCTCGATCGTCACCGCTGTGACCATGACGCGGATGATGATCGCCGTCTGGTATCAATTCGCGCGTCCGAAGCGCCTGCCGATATAATACGCAGCCCTCCTGCTGAGGAGCCCGCGTAGCGGGCGTCTCGAAGCACGAGGGCGATCCTGAGGCTTCATCCTTCGAGACGCGAGCTTCGCTCGCTCCTCAGGATGAGGAATGTGTAGAAGGTTAGTTAGATGAAGCTTCTCCGCCTCGCGCCAGAGAATACCAAATTCGGCTTCATGCGTTTCAGGCGCATCAGCTATCCATTCTCGGCCGTGATGTCGATTGTCTCCGTCGTCTTGTTCCTGAGCGTCGGCATGAATTTCGGCATCGACTTTTCCGGCGGCACCTTGATCGAGCTCAAGGCGAAATCCGGCGTGGCGGATATCGCGCAATTGCGCGCGACCACCGAAAAAATGAATCTCGGCGATGTGGAAGTGCAAGGCTTCGGCTCGCCCTCGGAAGTGACTTTGCGCTTCGGCATTCAGCCGGGCGGCGACGCGGCGCAAGAGGGCGCCATCAGCCGCGTGAAAAACGCCATCGGCGACGAATATGAGATTCGCCGCACCGAGCTCGTTGGACCGCGCGTCTCGGGCGAACTCGTGCAATCCGGCACGCTCGGCGTCGTCGTCTCGATCATCGCTGTGCTCTGCTATTTGTGGTTTAGATTCGAATGGCAATTCGCGGTCGGCGCGATCATCGCCACCATGCACGATCTTCTGCTGACGGTTGGATTCTTCTCGATCACCCAGCTCGAATTCAACACGACATCGATCGCCGCCATTTTGACGATCGTCGGCTATTCGCTGAACGAAACCGTGGTCGTGCTGGACCGTATCCGCGAGATGATGAAAAAATACCGCAAAATGCCGACCGATGAATTGATCGACCTCTCGGTCAACGCCGTTCTGCCGCGCACGATCATGACGGCGACGACGGTCTTTCTCGCGCTTCTTTCGCTCGTGACATTCGGCGGGGCGGTGATCCGCTCCTTTTCGCTCGCGATGATCTGGGGTATTTTCGTTGCGACCTATTCGTCGATCTTCATCTGTTCGCCGATGCTGATCTATCTCGGCCTGCGCAACGAAGGACCCGAACCTGCGCCGACGGCCCCGGCCAAAACGGGCACGGGCAAAACGGCTGCGAAAGCCGCCGCGTGAGCGAACCGAAATATTCAGGCTTTCTTCCCGGCAAACATGTCATCGAAGCCTATGGGCAAGGCGGCTTCCGTTTCGGAGGTATGTCGCATAAGGGCTCGATCCTGGCGCTTCCCTCCGGCATCAGTGCGTGGAGCGTGCACACACCCGACGAGATCGACGTCACCTCGCTTGCGTCGGTCTTCCAGGAGCCCAAAGGCGCAATCGAACATCTTTTGGTCGGCACGGGCCAGGCACTCGTGCCGCTTTCGGCAGCGTTGCGCCAGGCCCTGCGCGAGGCCGGAATTGTCGCAGAGCCGATGACGACGGGCGCCGCCGCCAACACATATTCGATCCTTTTGCGCGAGGATCGTCTGGTGGCCGCGGCGCTTTTGGCGGTGCCATAATTTGCTGAGTCCTCAGGCGTCAGGCAAGACAGACATTCCATTATCAGATATGACGCGCCCGTCGATTTGAAGCGAATTGGATCCCATGCCAGAACGCTCGGAAGATTACGCTTATTGCGAAACCATGCTGCGCCGCGACGATTCCGACCGGTGGCTCGCGACTTTCTTCGTTCCCGAGGCGTTTCGCAAACATGTCTATGCGCTTTACGCCTTCAACATCGAGATCGCGCGGGTACGCGAGATCGTCTCCGAACCTCTGCTCGGTGAGATCCGCTATCAATGGTGGCGCGATGTGCTTGAAAAGCCCGGGGAGGGGGATGTCGCAGCCAATCCGGTCGCGGCGGCTTTGCTCGATACGATCGAGCGTTTCGCCCTGCCGAAGGATTCGCTTCTGCGGCTGATCGATGCGCGTGTTTTCGATCTTTATGACGAACCGATGGAAGACATCGGCGCCTTCGAGGTCTATGCGGCGGCGACCACATCCAATCTCTTCCGGCTTGTGCGGCTCATCGTCGATCCGGAGGATATTGGCGGCGGGCTCGGCGTCGCCGAACATGGCGGCATCGCCTATGCGGTGACGGGACTTCTGCGCGCATTGCCTTGGCACAGTGCGCGCGGCCAGCTCTATGTGCCGCGCGAACTTCTGAAACGGTTTGGCGCCGATCGCACGGATTTCGCGCTGGGGCGGGCGACGCCCGAAATCTGCGCGGCGCTCGCGGAGATGCGCAATTTCGCGCGCAACCATTTGGAAGTCTTCGCGACGCGCATCGCCGGCCTTCCCGACGCCAGCCAGGCACCGTTTCTGCCGGTTGCGTTGTGCGAGCTTTATCTGAAGCAGATGGACAAGCGCCGCTACGACCCGTTCAAGACGCCGGTCGTCCTGCCGCAATGGCAGCGGCAATGGGCGCTGTGGCGCGCCTCGCGCAATTGGCGTAGCTAGAGCATCGGACCGAAAAGTGCGAAGCGGTTTTCGGATAAATCCGATGCGACCAAAAAGACTGAAGGCATCGGACCGATTCTATATAAACATTCGCCGCCCTAGACGCAGGCTTAATATCTGGAAAGTTGATCCTATTTCCCGGACATGATCTAAGCGGCATCTCGTGGCAAAACGGGTCCCATCGTGCGCTTTTTGCATAGGGTCCTGGCACGAAATGCTCGAATGAGCCGGATATCATGAACGATCAACCGAAAATGGCCGCTTCCGAGAAGACGGATGGGCCGGACTATTCAAAGACGCTCTTTCTGCCGCAGACGGATTTCCCGATGCGCGCCGGGCTGCCCAAGAAGGAGCCCGAGCTTTTGGCGCGCTGGACCGAGATCGGCCTCTACCAGCGCCTGCGCGAAACCGCCGCCGGGCGTCCGAAATTCGTGCTTCATGACGGGCCGCCCTATGCCAATGGCAATATTCATATCGGCCATGCGCTGAACAAGATCCTGAAGGATCTCGTCACCCGTTCGCAGCAGATGATGGCAAAGGATTCGAATTATGTTCCGGGCTGGGACTGCCACGGCCTGCCGATCGAGTGGAAGATCGAGGAGCAATATCGCGCCAAGGGCAAGAACAAGGATGCCGTGCCGGTCATCGAGTTCCGGCGCGAATGCCGCGCCTTCGCGGAGAATTGGGTCAATATCCAGCGCGAGGAATTCAAGCGGCTCGGCGTCGCCGGCGATTGGGATCATCCCTATCTCACGATGAGTTTTCCGGCCGAGGCGCAGATCGCCCGCGAGATCATGAAATTCGCGGCCAATGGCTTGCTCTACCGCGGCTCGAAGCCGGTCATGTGGAGCGTCGTCGAAAAGACGGCATTGGCCGAAGCCGAAGTCGAATATGAGGACCATACCAGCGACACGGTCTATGTGGCGTTTCCTGTCTCGTCCTTGAAATGCGAAGGCGCGAGCGGGCAGACCGATCTCTTGAATGCGCAAGTCGTCATCTGGACCACGACGCCTTGGACGATTCCGGCCAATCGCGCGATCTCCTATTCGCATAAGATCGCCTATGGGCTCTATCGCGTGACGGCAGCGCCCGAGACGAATTGGGCCAAGGTGGGCGCGACCTATGTGCTTGCCGACAATCTTGCCGAGAGCGTCTTCAAGGCGGCCAAGGCCGATGCTTTCGAACGGGTGCGGGAAGTCACCGCCGCCGAACTCGCCGGTCTCACCTGCGCGCATGCGCTGGCCGATGTCATTCCTGCCTATAGTTTCCCGGTGCCGCTTTTCGACGGCGACCATGTGACGGATGACACCGGCACGGGCTTCGTCCATACCGCGCCTTCGCATGGCCGCGACGACTTCGACATATGGATGGCGAATGGCCGCGTGCTCGCCGAACGCGGCATCGAAACCCGCATTCCTTACACGGTCGATGCCGACGGCTTCCTGACCAAGGAAGCACCGGGCTTCGAAGGCCGCCGCGTCATCGACGACAAAGGCAATAAAGGCGATGCCAACGAGGCCGTCATCAAGGCTTTGATCGAGGCCGGCCATCTCGTCGCGCGCGGCAGGCTGAAGCACCAATATCCGCATAGTTGGCGGTCGAAGAAGCCGCTCATCTTCCGCAACACGCCGCAATGGTTCATCGCTTTGGACAGACCGATCAGCTCTCCGACTTTTTTGCCTGGCGATCATGTTGCCCAGCGGGCCGTCTCTGGTGAGGCAAACTATCTGCAGACGCTGGACACTCTACGTAACAGGGCTTTGAAAGAGATCGCAAAGACGCGCTGGTATCCGGCCGCGGGCGAGAACCGCATCACCGGCATGATCGCTAATCGGCCAGACTGGGTTGTCTCCAGGCAAAGAGCCTGGGGCGTGCCGATCGCCGTCTTCGTTAATCGCGAGAGCGAAGAAATTCTCGTCGACGATAAAGTCAACAAGCGCATCGCCGATGCCTTCGAGGCCGAAGGCGCCGATGCCTGGTTCGCGGATGATGCCGCCTCGCGCTTTCTTGGCGCCGATTACGATCCCGCGCTGTTCGAGAAGGTCAATGACGTGCTCGACGTCTGGTTCGATTCAGGCTCGACCCATACGTTCACGCTCGACGATCCGGTTCATTTTCCGGGCCTCGCCGGAATCCATCGTCTGCGCGACGGCGGCCTGGACGAGATCATGTATCTCGAAGGCTCGGACCAGCATCGCGGCTGGTTTCACTCCTCGCTGCTCGAAAGCTGCGGCACCCGCGGACGCGCACCTTACGACGCTGTTCTTACCCATGGTTTCGTCTTGGACGAAAAGGGTCAGAAAATGTCGAAGTCGCTCGGCAATGTCACGGCGCCGCAGACGGTCATCAAGGATTCCGGCGCCGATATTCTGCGCCTTTGGGTGGCTGCGTCCGATTATTCCGACGATCTGCGCATCGGCCCGGAGATCTTGAAGACCTTTGTCGAAACCTATCGCAAATTGCGCAACACGATCCGCTGGATGCTGGGTTCGCTCGCGCATTATGATCGGCATGCGACCGTCGGCTTCGACCGCATGGGCGAGGTCGAGCGCCTCATGCTGCATCGGCTGAAGGAATTGGACGAAGACATCCGCGATGCCTATGAGCGCTTCGATTACAAGCGCGTCGTGGCACGGCTGTCGGCCTTCCTCAATACGGATCTTTCGGCCTTCTATTTCGACATCCGCAAGGACACGCTTTATTGCGAGCCGATCTCAAGCGAGAAGCGCCGCGCCGCGCTTGAAGCGATCGAGCAGATTTTCCGCGCCGTGACTTTGTGGCTCGCGCCGATCCTCGTCTTCACCTCGGAAGAATGCTGGCTCGCGCGTTATGGCGACACCGTTTCGGTACATCTCGAAACATTCGAAGAGATCCCGGCTGTATGGCGCGACGATGCGCTGGCTGCGAAATGGGAGCAGATCCGCCGCATCCGTTCCGTGGTGACCGGCGCGCTTGAAATCGAACGGGCGCAAAAACACATCGGCTCGTCGCTTGAGGCGGCGCCCATCGTCTATATCGCGGATGCGGCCATGCGGGCTTTGCTCGATGGCATCGACTTCGCCGAAATCTGCATCACCTCGGATCTCAAGATCGAGGCGGGCGAGGGGCCGGCGGAGGCCTTCCGTCTTCCGGATGTTCCAGGTGTGGCCGTCGTCGTCGCACGGGCCGAAGGCCGCAAATGCGCACGCTCGTGGAAGATCTCGCCCCTCGTCGGCAGTGATCCCGAATTCCCCGATGTGACGCCGCGCGACGCGCAGGCGTTGCGCGAATTGAAGGCAGCGGGCCTTTGGCCATGAGCCCACGGCTGCTTGGCGGCCTGGCCGCGCTCGTCACGCTGATCGCCGATCAGGCCAATAAGTTTTGGCTGATCTGGGTCTTCGGCATAGGCGAGCGTCAGCCGGTGCGGCTGACACCTTTCTTCGACATCATCTATGCGCGCAACACGGGCATTTCCTATTCGCTGCTGAGTGCCAATACAGAGCTGGCGCGCTGGGCTCTCTTCGCTGCGACCTTTGCTGCGACGCTCCTCATCGCCTTCTGGCTGTGGCGGGCGCGCACGAAGCTCGTCGCATTGGGTCTCGGCCTCATCGTCGGCGGCGCGCTTGGCAATGCCTGCGACCGGTTTTTCTTCGGCGCGGTCGCGGATTTTTACCATTTTCATGTGGGCGGCTTCTCTTGGTATATTTTCAACCTTGCGGATTGCGCGATCGTCGCGGGCGTCGGCCTTCTCATCTACGACTCCCTCATTCTCCGGCTCGCCGAGAGGGCAGGCGGGAGGGGCGAGACCGGCGGGATTAGCCAAACTGCCACCAAATCGCCGCGAAGTGAGGCATAATTCCAAAGACATGCCTCTGAAAACCTATAGAGTTTTCGGGTGTCGTCCGGGGGTTCCGCCGCGTGTTACGGTGAAAAAGGCGAATATCATGGCTTTCGATCATCTCAAGTTCTCGCAGAAGACATGCATGGCGACCGCAGGCGCCGCGCTTTTGATCGGCGCGTTCTATGCGGTGCCGGCCAAGGCCTTCGAAGATACGAATACGTTCAATTCCTTCTTGGGCTTCTTCGGCATGCAAGCCGATAAGGACAAAGATTCGATTGATTATCGTGCCCGCGCGCCGCTCGTCGTGCCGCCGAAGATGGATCTGCCGCCGCCTCAAGCCGCCAACGCCGGCCATCCGCAGGATTGGCCGATCGATCCGGACGTGACCGCCCGCCGTAAAGCTCTAGCTGACTCGCACCGGCCGGCGCCGCAGATCACGCCGAACACCCGGGCTGAAATCTCCAAAGAAGAGCTCATGAAGGGCCGGAGCGATACGACGATCACCGTGGATGACAAAGACGATAGCTGCGGTGCGCTGGGCGGAGCCGCATCGTGCGGAGGGTCGGCCTGGGATTATGTGACCCAGAAGCTTGGCGTATCGAAGAAAGAGGAAACGGTCGTCCTGACCGGCAAGGAGCCGGACCGGAAATATTTGACCGAGCCGCCGCCTGGTTACCGGGCGCCGACGGCCAAAGTCGCAGATACGCCGGATAGGGTGAAAACCGCTCCCGACGATGGCGATGCGCAGGCCTATATCCGCAAGGAGCAGGCACATAAGCATTCGGTTGACAACGACTAAGCCGGCCTGACCTAGGCATGCCACCCCGGCGAAATTCCGCAGGGGTGGGGTGCCGGTTTGGGAATTTCTGTCTATATTGCTTTCATCAACTGTGCGAACTGGCGCCGCGAAGGCTGCCGCTTCGCTGTCTTCTGATCATCAAAAGACGCGTTGAAACAAGATCATAGAGCGCCGGTGGACCGCCTCCGGCCGGGCGCTCTTGAATGAAAGCGATGGATCTTATGTCGTCAGGTCAGATTCCGGCCGCTCCCGGTTCCCTCTTCCTCACACCGTCCGCTTCGGCTTCCGCGAAACCCTCGGGCCCCGCGATCGTGCAAGCCAAGCTGGAAAATGGCCTCGATATCGTGGTGATCCCCGACCATCGCGCCCCGGTCGTGACGCATATGGTCTGGTATCGCAACGGCTCGGCGGATGATCCGCAGGGCAAGTCCGGCATCGCGCATTTTCTCGAACATCTGATGTTCAAGGGCACGCGCGACAATCCGCAAGGCAAATTCTCCGAACTCGTCGCCGATTTCGGCGGCCAGGAGAATGCCTTCACCTCGAATGATTACACGGCCTATTTTCAGCGCGTGCCCAAGGATCATCTGTCGGTCTGCATGGAATATGAGGCCGACCGGATGAAGAACCTCGTCCTTTCCGACGAGGTGGTCGCGCCCGAGCGCGACGTCGTTCTCGAAGAGCGCCGGATGCGCACCGATTCCGATCCGTCCGATCAATTGAACGAGGCGGTTCAAGCCGCGCTCTTCACGCATCATCCCTATGGCAAGCCGATCATCGGCTGGAGCCATGAGATCGAAAGCCTCGAGCGCGCCGATGCGCTCGGCTATTACAATCGCTTCTACACGCCGGAAAACGCGATCCTCGTCGTTGCCGGCGATGTCGAGCCGACCGAGGTCGTCGAGCTTGCCCGCTCGATCTATGGGAAGATCGAAGCGCATGGCGAAGCGCCGAAGCGCTTCCGGCCGCAAGAGCCGGAGCCGCGGGCGCATCGCCTCGTCAAACTCGCCGACGAAAAAGTCGAACAGCCTTCGCATCAGGCCGTCTATCTCGTGCCGTCCTATCGGACGGCCGAGCCCGGCGTCGGCGAGGCGCTCGAAGTTCTGGCGCATCTCCTCGGCGGCGGCCAGACGAGCCTTTTGTTCAAATCGCTGGTGATCGATCAGAAGATCGCGGTCGCAGCCGGCGCGCATTATGCCGGGACGGCCGTCGATCAGACACGCTTCTATCTCTATGGCATGCCGGTGCCCGGCGTCAGCCTCGAGGCGCTCGATGCCGCGATCGACGCGGTTGTCGCCAAGGTCGTGCGCGACGGTATCGAGGAGGCCGATCTCACCCGCGCCAAGACGCGGCTCGTGGCGGAGGCGATTTACGCACAGGACAATCAGGCGACGCTGGCGCGCTGGTACGGCGCCTCTCTCGCGACGGGCTTGAAGCTCGAAGATATCGCGGCCTGGCCCGACCGGATCGAAGCTGTGACCGCCGAGGACGTGAAAAAGGCGGCGCGCTGGCTCGACAAAAGGCGCGGCGTGACCGGCTTCCTGCTGCCGGTCCATCAGGAAGCACAAGGCATAGCAGCGGAATAGGCCTCGAGCGGCTGGCCGCATCTTCTGCGCGCGAATCAACGGGTTCGCGGCGACACCTTGATTGGACGTTTTAGGACATGACAGCACTGGCCAAGACCGAAAGCCCCTCCCGCGCCGCGAGCGTTCAGAAAGTCGTCTCGAAAGGCGGCATCGAAGCGTGGCTTGTCGAGGATTATGCGGTGCCGCTTATCGCGCTCGAATTCGCGGTAAAAGGCGGCGCGGCGCAAGATCCGCAAGGTAAGCCGGGTGTCGCCACCATGCTTGCCGGCCTGCTCGACGAAGGGGCAGGGCCTTACGACTCGGACGCGTTCCATCGCGCGCTCGACGATCATGCAATCGAAATGTCCTTTTCGGCCGATCGCGATGTGCTGGGCGGCCGTATGCAGACGCTGTCCCGGAATAGTGGCCGCGCGTTCGAGCTTTTGCGCATGGCGGTGACCCAGGCGCGGCTCGACGAGGAGCCTTTGGAACGCGTGCGCAGCCAGCTCTATGCCGGCCTCAAGCGCGAGGTGAACGATCCGGATTATGTCGCGGGCCGGACCTTCCGCGCCATGTCCTATCCGGGCCATCCTTATAGCGCGCCGGTGCGCGGCGAGCTTGAAAGCCTGCCGGCGCTGACTCGCGCTGATCTTCTCGCCATGCGGTCCTCGATGCTCGCTCGCGATACGTTGAAGATCGCGGTCGTCGGCGCCATCGATGCCGTGACGCTCGCAGGCCATCTCGACGACGTCTTCGGCGATCTGCCGGAAAAGTCGCATCTCGGCGTCATCGGGGACGTCGATGTGGCGGGCGCAGGCATGCGCTATGTCGTCGATGTCGACGTGCCGCAATCGACGATCCGCTTCGGCCGCCAAGGCATCGGCCGCAAGGACGTGGATTTCGTGCCGGCGACCGTGGTCAATCACATTCTCGGCGGCGGCATTTTCTCGGCCCGCCTCTTCCGCGAAGTGCGCGAAAAGCGCGGTCTTGCCTATTCGGTCTACTCGCAGCTCGCGACCTATGATCATGGCGCCATGCTGATCGGTGGCACCTCGACCAAGAACGAGCGCGCGGCGGAATCGATGGATGTCATCCAGGGCGAAATCTCGAATCTCTCCGAGCATGGCCCGACCGAGGAAGAGCTCGACAAAGCGAAGAAATATCTGATCGGCTCTTATGCGCTGCGCTTCGACACATCGACGAAGATCGCCGGTCAGCTCGTGCATTTGCAGAGCGACGGCTATGACGTGACCTATCTCGACGAGCGCAACAAGCTGATCGCCGCCGTCACGATGGAAGACGCCAAGCGCGCCGCGAAGCACCTCTTCGGCGATGCGAAGCTGCTGGTCGCCGTCGCGGGCAGGCCCGAGGGGATGTAGGACCTTCGTGTCCTAGTCCCTTGTGGGAGAAGATGCTCGGCGGAGCCAGCCGGATGAGGGGCTTGCAGTCGAAAGCCCTATTGTCATTCACAGCTTGCCAATCATCTCTTGGCGGCGAGCATGGCGAGCGGGCAGCTTTAGTCAATGATCGCTTCGCGACCGCCGCAGGCGGCGGCCCTTCGGGCCGTCATTGACAAAAGCAATGCCCACCTCGCCGAAAATGTCCGCCATCAGATGAATGGCGACATCTGATCTTGCGGCCCAAATCTCAAGGATGGCACCTGTCTTTTTCGTACGGGAGATGGTTCGCTCCCAAGTTTAGCCAGGCTTGCCTGTGAAGTTTGCGTAAAAGCCGCCTTGCCGCCCATTGCGTGCGTGCCGATGTAATCTGGACGCGTTAGAGTCCAAAGAATCACCGTCACGCTGGCGTCAAGAGTCTCATGCCCATCCGCCGCCTTGATCCTCTGCTTGTCGACCGCATCGCGGCGGGCGAAGTCATTGAGCGTCCGGCGGCGGCGGTGAAGGAGCTTATCGAAAATGCGCTCGATGCAGGCGCGGGCCGCATCGAAGTCGCGATCGAGGCGGGCGGGCGCCGTCTGATCCGCGTCATCGACAATGGCAGCGGCATGAGCGCCGCAGATCTCGATCTCGCGGTCGAACGCCATGCGACCTCGAAACTCGCCGACGGCGATTTGTCGGCAATCGCGACACTTGGCTTTCGCGGCGAGGCTTTGCCGTCGATCGCCTCCGTCGCGACGCTCGACATCGCGACCCGCAATGACGAAGCCGAGCATGGTTTTGCGATCCGCATCGATCAAGGACTGAAACGCGGCATCGTGCCCGCCGCGCAGAGCCGCGGCACGCGCGTCGAAGTGCGCGACCTTTTCGCGGCGACACCGGCGCGGCTCAAATTTCTAAAGAGCGACCGGGCCGAGGCCCAGGCCGTGAAAGATGTCGTACAGCGCCTTGCCATGGCGCATCGGGGCGTCGGTTTTGTCTGTTCAGGGCCGGATATTTCGAGCTTCGATTATAAGCCGTGCGAGGCTTCGGACGCGGGGCTTCTCGCGCGTCTGGCGCAAGTGCTCGGCAATGATTTTCGCGCCAACGCGCTGCATGTGATGGCCGAGCGCGAAGGCTTCGGTCTCGCAGGCTATGCCGGCCTGCCGACCTGGCATCGCGCCAATGCCTCGGCACAATATCTTTTCGTCAATGGCCGGCCGGTTCGCGACAAAGTGCTTCTGGGCGCGGTGCGCGCCGCCTATCTCGATTATCTGCCGCCCGGCCGCTATCCGGCGCTGGTGCTGTTTCTCCACTGCGATCCGCGCGAAGTCGATGTCAACGTGCATCCGGCCAAGGCCGAAGTCCGGTTTCGCGATCAAGGCCTCGTGCGCGGCCTTATCATCGGCGCGTTGAAACAGACATTGGAAGGTGCGCTGCATCGCGCTTCGCCGACCAATGGGGCGTCGGCCATGCTCGATCGCATCCATCGCCATGCGCCGCATGCGCAGGATTCGCAATGGATCTCGGAACATGCGGTCGAATGGGATTGGCGGCAATCGCCGGCGCGCCCGGCGGGTTTCGCCGAGGGGCATCAGGACCGGTTCGACACCTGCGTGATGCCGCAGGCCGATACGCGGCCGCATGAGGCCGCGCCATCTGGTCAAGCCGCTGTCGATGCGCCCCTCGGCGCCGCGCGGGCGCAAATCCATGACACCTATATTCTGGCCCAGACGCGCGACGGCATCGTGATCGTCGATCAACATGCGGCGCATGAACGGCTGGTCTATGAGCGGTTGAAGGCCGCGCGGGCCACGCAAGGAATCGAGCGCCAGATCCTGCTCATTCCGACGGTGGTCGAAATGGCCGAGGCCGATGTGGAGCGTCTCATCGATGCGGCGCCGCGCCTGGTGGAATTCGGACTCGTCATCGAAGGATTTGGCCCCGGCGCCGTGGCCGTGCGCGAAATGCCCTCTGTGCTGAGAGGCGGCGACGTCGTCCATCTCGTGCGCGATCTCGCCGATGTGCTCGCCGAAGACGAGCGCACGGCGGTGCCTTTGGAGCGCCGGCTCGACCATGTTCTGGCGACCATGGCCTGCCATCATTCGGTGCGCGCGGGGCGCCATCTCAGCGCCGAGGAAATGAACGCGCTGCTGCGTGAAATGGAACGCACGCCCGGCTCCGGCCAATGCAACCACGGGCGCCCGACCTATATCGAGCTGACCCTCGCCGACGTCGAGACATTGTTCGGGCGGCGATAGGCACTATTGTTGGGCGCTAACCCTCTCCCAGGGGGAGAGGGTGGTTGGCGGAGCCAACCGGGTGAGGGGCTACAGCTTCTATAATTTTAAGACCGTAACCCCTCATCCGCCTCGCATTCGCTCGGCACCTTCTCCCACAGGGAGAAGGTTCGCATACGATGTAGATCCCTCACGGCAAAACGCTGCCGGGCTTATAGAACCGGTGCAGCACTTCGACCGGAAAGGTGCATTCATACGAGCCCTCGACATAGGCGCCGAGTTCGTAAGGATCGAAGCTCACGGTGCCTTGCGCCGCCGTAAAAGACCATCTGTCGAATTTGCTGAGATCGTCGCCGATCGTGCTGCGCAATTCCTTTATCGCGGCCGGGCTTTTATCGTAATCCGGCATTTTCTCGGCCTTTTGCGCTTTGATCTGCGTGAGGCAAAGCTCTTCGAGCTTCGGAAAGGCGGTTGGCTCGAACACATCGCCGAAGCTCAGATCCTTGCCTCTGGCGACGTCGATGTTGATACCGGTGGTTCCGCTATTGCCATGTGCGCCGCCGGAAAAAAGATAGGTTTCCATCGAAGCCGAGAGAAACTGCGGCGAGGCATAAGTAACGCGCAGATGGAGGTCGTAGGTATAGGTCATGTCGCGTTGATCGTCGGTCTCCTTTTTTGACGGCGCTTCCTCCAGCAGTCTATCGATTTCGACGTTGAAGCGCTTTTCGCCCGGCAGCACCGGCGCGGCGAATTTCGAGACGGTGATATCCTGCTCATAGAGCTTGGCGGTGGCCGTCTGCGCGACGATGACCGGGACGAGATCATGTCCCGTGCCGGGGCCCGACTCTGGCTTGCCTTGCAGATAGGCAGCCCGGCGTTGCGTCCAGTCGATCAGGCATTTGACCGAGGGCTTTTTATCCTCGGCGCAGAAATTGGCGCGCTGTTTCAGCCAAGCGCGCTGCGATTGGAGAAGCTGTTTTTTCTCGTCCTCCGAGGAGCGCCCGTAGAGAGCCGACCAGGCGCCATCCATCGCCTTATCCGCGGCTTGAGCCGCCGGATCGGCGCAGATCGCCTTTTCGAGGGGTGAGGCTGCCTTCTGGCAATCCATGGCGAACGCGGGCTGGGCAAGGCCGAGGGCCATGATGGTAAAGGCTAAAACGCCCCGCAGGCTGGGCTTATGTGTCAAATGCGCCGCTCCTTCATGTGCTTCTAAAACAGACGTTACACGGGCCTCAAACGATGGCATAGACTGGCATTATGAACGTTCTTCTCATCGGCGCCGGCGGCCGCGAGCATGCGCTTGCCTATACCCTGCGCAAAAGCCCCTCGCTCAACCGGTTTTTCGTCGCACCCGGCAATCCCGGCATCGAAAGACTGGCCAAATCCGTCATTCTCGCCAGCGGCGATCATGAGGCTGTCATCGCCTTCTGCCGCCGCCAGGCCATCGATTTCGTCGTGATCGGTCCGGAAGGGCCACTCGTGCGCGGCCTTGTCGATGCGCTGGAAGAGGAAGGCATCGCCGCTTTCGGACCTTCCGAAGACGCGGCCTTGCTCGAAGGCTCGAAGAGCTTTGCCAAAGAGGTCTGCAAATGTTTCGCGGTGCCGACCGCGGCCTATGCGAAGTTTACCGATGCCGAGAGCGCCAAGGCCTATGTCCGTGAACAAGGCGCGCCGATCGTCGTCAAGGCGGATGGGTTGGCTTCGGGCAAAGGTGTTGTCGTCGCCGAATCCGCCGCCGAGGCTGAAGCCGCGATCGAGTCCATGTTCGGCGGCCAATTCGGCGAAGCCGGCGAAACCGTCGTCATCGAAGAAAAGCTGATCGGCGAAGAAGTCTCCTTCTTCGCGCTTTGCGACGGGACGCGGGCGCTGCCGCTCGGCTCGGCGCAGGATTATAAGCGCCTCGGCGACGGCGATACCGGCCCCAACACCGGCGGGATGGGCGCCATTTCGCCGTCGCCTCTCATGGACGAGGCGTTGACGGCCCGCGTCATGAAGGAAATCATCGAGCCCGTGGTCGCCGGCATGGCGGAATTGAACCGGCCTTTCGTCGGCGTTCTTTATGCCGGGCTGATGCTCACGGCCGATGGGCCGAAGGTGCTCGAATTCAACGTGCGCTTCGGCGATCCGGAAGCCCAGGCGCTTCTGCCGCAACTGCAAACCGATCTCCTGCCGTTGTTCAAGGCTTGCTCGGACGAAAACATGCCGATGGATCCGGTGAAGCTCTCCGGCAAAAAGGCTGTGACTGTCGTCATGGCGGCGCCCGGCTATCCGCTCGATCCACAGCTTGGCTCGGAGATCAAAGGTCTCGATGCGGTCGAAGACATGCCAGGCATCATCGTCACCCAGGCCGGCACGAAGAAGGACGGCAAAAGATTGCTCGCAGATGGCGGGCGGGTGTTGAGCGTCACCGGTATCGGCGCCGATCTCGCGGAAGCCCGCGAGAAGGCTTACGCGGCCGTCGCCGCGATCGATTGGCCCGAGGCCGTCTACCGGAAAGATATCGGCGCGGGGAAGGCGTAGTGGGCCGCAGAAAATGACCTCGAAGCCCTCGTCCTTCGAGACGGGTCCTGCGGACCCTCCTCAGGATGAGGGCTTGGGAAGAGCTGCAACTAGCCCTCATCCTGAGGAGCACGCGCAGCGTGCGTCTCGAAGGACGAGGGCGACAGAAACTGACGCAGCAAGTTACGGTGCCCGCAAAAACAAAAGCTGCGTATCGTCGTAGCGGCGCGTCTCGAGCAATGTGAAACCCGCAGGCAAAGCGATCTCGGCCTCGGCCAATTCCTCGACAATCACCAAAGCGCCTTCGATCAGCCAGCCGCCTGCTGCGAGGCTCGCAAGCGCGGGCTCAGTGAGGCCCATCCCATAGGGCGGATCGAGAAAGGCGAGGCTGAAGGCGCCACCCGGCGGGGCTGCGCCAAGCTTGCGCGCATCCCGGCGAAAAAGCTTCGTGACGCCGCCGAGGCCGAGCGTGTCCGTATTGGCGCGGATGATCGCCCGCGCGGCGTCGCTGTCATCCACCATTTGCGCGAAGGCTGCGCCGCGCGACAGAGCCTCGAAGGCAAGCGCCCCCGTGCCGGAGAAAAGATCGATCACGCGTGCGCCCTCGACTGGATCGCCATAGGCATGGGCGAGAACGTTAAACAGGGTTTCGCGCAGCCGGTCCGACGTCGGGCGAATGGCATTGGAGGATGGGCCCTTCAGGACCCGTCCCTTGAGACGGCCGCCGACAATCCGCATGGGGTCAGCGCGGCCGCGGTGGGCGGCCGGGCTTTACCGGGCGTCCGGCCCGGGGAGCTGCGCTCGCGGGCCGCGCGCCCTTGGGATTTGCACCCCTCGAATTTGCGCTCTTCGAATTTGCGCCTTTTGGATAGGTGCCTTTGGGATAGGTACCCTGCGGCCGGGCCGCTGCCGGCTTGGCCGCCGCTTCCGACGCCGGCTTTCGCGGCGTGCGCTTGCCGTCCGGCGAACGAGACGCTGCGTCCTGTCGCGCCGAAGGCTTTCCAGCCGTGCGTGTTTTGCCGGAGGGGCGCTCCGCATTTCCTGTTTTGAAGCGGCTCGCAGCTCTCGGTGCGCGGGCTTCCTGTTGATCACGCGCGGGCTCCTCGCGCCTGCGCGGCGCCACTTTGGCCTTGCGCTCGACAACGACTGCGCGGCCTTTGCGGTCCGCTGTTTCGCTTAAAAAGCTGCGTTTGCGTTCGCCCTGTTCGGGTGTCGCGCCTGTCGCGCGCATCGCCGAAATATGTTTGCGTGGACCGCGCGGCTTGAAGGAAGGCTCCACCGGCGCCGGTGCTTCGCGCTTGTCCGGAGATGCGCGCCGGTCGCCGCGCAAGGGCGACGGCTTGTGATCCCGGCCTCTTGGACGCGGGGTGTCGCCATGTGTTCGCGCGGGCTTACTATCGCCTCCTGCTTCGCGCGGGCCACGCGCTCGCACTTGCCCGCGCGGCGGCGGCGCTTCCTCCTTATGCGGTTCGGCAATGGGGCTGTCGAAATCGGCATCGGCTTCGTTGGCGAGCGTCGGTCCCAGCTGATCGCGCAAGATGCGCGTGCGTACTTCTTCGACCTTGCCTTCCGCCAGATCGCCGAGCTGGAAAGGCCCGTAGGACACACGGATCAGCCGGTTGACGTAAAGCCCGATATGTTCGAGCACGCGTTTGATCTCGCGATTTTTGCCTTCGCGCAGACCGAGGCTCAGCCAGACATTGTCGCCTTGAACCCGATCGAGCGTGGCGTCGATGCCGGCATAGTCGATGCCGTCGACGGTCAGCCCATCGCGCAGCCGGTCGAGCACGGCCTGATCGGTCTTGCCGTTAGCGCGCACGCGATAGCGGCGCACCCATGCGGTCGAAGGCAGCTCGAGGACGCGGGCCAGCCCGCCGTCGTTCGTCAGCAGCAAAAGCCCTTCGGTATTGATGTCGAGACGGCCGATGCTGATGACGCGCGGACCGTCCGGCCAGTTTTGATGCAGATAGTCGAAGATCGTCTGGCGCCCTTCCGGGTCCTTGTCCGTCGTGACAAGCCCGCGCGGCTTATGAAACAGAAAGAGCCGCGTGCGCTCGCGCGGCGCCAGAGCCACGCCGTCGACCGTGACCATATCCTCCGGCCCGACATTGATCGCGGGCGTCGTCAGAACTTTGCCGTTCAGCGATACCCGGCCCTCTTCGATCCACACCTCGGCGTCACGCCGCGAGCAAAGCCCGGCGCGCGCCATGACTTTGGCGATGCGCATGCCGGCCGTTTCGTCGCGCGGCGGCCGCGCATCCTGCTTGCGCGGTTTCGGCTTGCGATGAAGCCCCGGCCGGGCCGGCTTGGCCGCCACGGCAGAGCGCTCGGGCCTCGGCTTGCCTTTGCGCGGATTCTCGCCCTTTCGGGTCGGCGCGGCGTTTTTGACTCTTTTGTCGATCATGGAGTTTGATCATCCGATCATGTCGCAGGATGGCAATCTTGCGATGATCTTATCCGAAAACGCAGCATCTTTTCGAAATCATGCTCAAGGTTTCCAAAAAACATGACATTTGACCGGTCTCTAGCAGGAGATGACCCCATGACGCGGGCTTTTGCCGAGGCGCGCCAAGCACAGCAGCGCGGCGAAGTGCCGGTCGGAGCCGTCATCGTGCGCGGCAGCAAGATTTTGACCTCCGCCGGCAATCAAAGCCTGCGCGACGCGGATCCGACGGCGCATGCGGAAATGCTGGTCATCCGCGCGGCCTGCCGCGAACTCGATTCGGAACGGCTCAACGACTGCGATCTCTACGTGACGCTTGAGCCTTGCGCCATGTGCGCTGGGGCGATCTCCTTTGCCCGGTTGCGCCGCGTCTATTTCGCGGCCTACGATCCGAAGGGCGGCGCCGTCGAGAACGGCGGACGGTTCTTCGCGCAGCCGACCTGCCATCACGCGCCGGAGGTCTATGGCGGTATAAGGGAGAGCGAAGGCGCCGATCTGCTTCGGAGTTTTTTCAAGGAGCGGCGCTAAAAAACCCCATCAGCGCCGTCAGCGTCGCCTGCGGGTTTTCCTCGGTCAGGAAATGCCCGCTGTCGATCTTCTGACCGGACACATTGGTCCCCCATTCCCGCCAGATATCGAGGGGTGCGCCGCCGGGCAGGCCGCGGTTGCCCCAAAGCACGAGAAGGGGCCGGTCGATCTTCTTTCCGGCTGCGAGATCGTCTTCGTCGATACTGCGGTCAAGCGTCGCACCGGCGCGATAGTCCTCGCAGCTCGCATGAATGCGGGAGGGCTCGTTGAAGGCGCGGCGATAGTGCTCCAGCGCGGCCGGATCGATAAAGTCCAATGTTTTAAAGGCGCTCCAGCTCTTCAGCGTATGTTCGAGGTAATAGAGCGCGTTCGGACCGATGAGCGTTTCGGGAAAGGGCGCCGGCTGGGCCAGAAACATCCAATGATAGACGCGAAGGGCTGCCTCGGCATCCATATAGCGCCATTGCATGGCGGTCGGGACGATATCGAGCACGGCCACGCGTTCGAGCCGTTCGGGATGATCGAGTGCCAGGCGATAGGCCACACGCCCGCCGCGGTCGTGTCCGGCGACATGAAAGCGTAAATGCCCCAAAGCCTGCATGACCTCGATCACATCCTCGGCCATCAGCCTTTTGGTATAGAGTTCGCCTTTTTCGCTCTGCGGCGCGGAGGACCAGCCGTAGCCGCGCAAATCCATCACGATCACTCGGAATTGTTGTGCGAGATCGGCGGCGATCTTGTGCCATTGGACATGGGTCTGTGGATATCCGTGCAGCAGGAGCAGCGGCGGCCCGGACCCGCCGGAGCGGGCAAAAATCCGGCCGGCCTTCGTATCGACCCAATGCACCGCAAAACCTGGGAAAAGATCAGCGAGATCAGGGGAACTCATTATCGGCCCTCTGTACGTGATATGCGTCGACGAATCGCAGTTTACAGCCAAGACTTAATCTGTGCGTTACCTCACGGACTAAAGGCTTGGCGGCCACAGGGTTAAAGACGGCCCCTTGACACCAATACGCCGCCACCCCACAACCATAAGGATCTTGAGTGGATCAGCGCATGGAAAAAAAACCGAAGCTTCGCATCCTGCTTTGTGCGCCGCGCGGTTTTTGCGCCGGCGTCGTCCGCGCAATCGACGCGGTGGAAGAAGCGCTGAAAATCTATGGCGCACCCGTCTATGTGCGCCATGAGATCGTCCACAACAAATATGTCGTCGAGGGGCTGAAAGCCAAGGGCGCTATTTTCGTCGAGGAACTCGACGAGATTCCCGATACCACAAAGCCCGTCATCTTCTCGGCCCATGGCGTGCCGAAGTCCATTCCCGAAGTCGCCGAGAAGCGCCAGATCTTCGCAATCGACGCGACATGCCCCTTGGTCACCAAAGTGCATCGCGAGGCGGAGTTTCATCATCAGCGCGGACGGCAGGTTTTGCTTGTCGGCCATGCCGGGCACCCGGAAGTCGTCGGCACGCTGGGACAATTGCCGAAAGGCTCGATTTTCCTCGTCCAGACGCCGGAAGATATCGAGAACTTCCAGCCGGCCGACGAAGCCAATCTAGCCTATGTCACGCAGACGACTCTGTCGATCGACGACACGCGCTCCATGGTCGAATGTCTCACCAAGCGCTTCCCCAAAATCATTGGGCCGCTGCGCGAAGACATTTGCTATGCGACGACGAACCGCCAGGAAGCGGTAAAGCGGATCGCGGCTTCCGTCGATGCGATGATCGTCGTCGGATCGTCCAATTCCTCCAACTCGCAGCGCCTCAAGGAAGTGGCCGAACGCTCGGGCTGCAAGCTCGCGCGTCTGGTTCTGCGGGCCGACGATGTCGAATGGGAGCTGTTTGCCGATATTTCATCGCTCGGCATCACGGCCGGCGCCTCGGCGCCGGAGGTTCTGGTCGAGGAGATCATGGCGGCCTTCGCCGAGCGCTTCGAGCTTGTCGTCGAGACGGTCTCGACCGCGGATGAGAGCGTCTTCTTCCCGCTGCCGCGCGAATTGCGCCCGGAGAATGCGGTTTAATCTCCTACTGGAGAGTGTGAACGAAGCCTCGTGCTTCGAGACGGCGGCCTTCGCAGCCTCCTCAGCATGAGGGCTTCATTCAGTTCCGCTGCCAAGCCCTCATCCTGAGGAGCCCACGAAGTGGGCGTCTCGAAGGACGAGGGCGGACGATAGTGGTTTCGCAGCTGCCTACATCCTCTCGTCGCTTTGCGCTGTGCTGCGCTCGTCGCACCAATCGCCAAAGCCGCGCGCACCCTGCTTCGACATGAGAAAGACGAGGCCAGCGATGAACGTGGCGCTGGCCTGCTCCAGCCCCGGCACCTGACGCAAAAGATCGGCTGCGAGCACGGCTTCATCGGCGGGCGGCTGGTCCGGCGAAAGCTGCGCGGGCGCGGCGAAAACCGGGAGCTTCACGCGGTCGCATAAGAGCCGCAGCAGATGACCGGCCAGAATGGCGAAATAGCCGCGCTCGTAAGAGATAAAGAGCGCGAAGCGGCGCGGGTCGGCGGGCACGGCCATTTGCCCCGTTTCTTTCTCTTGGGCATTTTCGATATCGGCGAGCAAATGATATTGCCAGCTCGACGCAAATTCAGGGCTGGCGATCTTCGTATCGTTGATCGTCCAGCGCCGCCGTGCGCCGGTCTCGTTCGATGCGGCATCGGTCTCGGCGGCATCGGCGATGGGTTGTTTCATCAGAATAGCGAGCGCGCGCGAGATCTGCAGACTCTCGGCATCGCTCCATTTCGGCATCTGCGCCCAATGCGCAAGCGGCTGGCCATACTCCTCTTGGAGGAGGTGGCTCAAAGCCGCGAAGCCATGTTGAAGAAACACCTCTGTGTCGGACATTATTCATCCCGTTTAATGAGGATCAGCCTGCCCTCAGCAGCTTGATCGCCTCGTCGCGCTCGAACAGATGCAGCAAAATGCGTAGAGCCTCGCCGCGCGGGCCTTCGAGGCGCGGATTATCCTTCATGATCATCTGCGCCTCCTGCCGTGCGAGCGTGAGAAGCGCGCCATGCACCTCAAGCCGTGCAAGACGAAAGCCAGGCGTGCCGGATTGGCGTGTGCCGAGCACTTCGCCTTCGCCGCGCAGGCGCAAATCTTCCTCCGCGATGCGAAAGCCGTCCTCGGTCTCGCGCATGATTTCGATGCGGCTTTTGGCGGTCTCGCCGAGCGGGGTCTTATAGAGAAGCAGGCAGGACGACTTGCCCTTTCCGCGCCCGACACGTCCACGCAGCTGATGCAATTGCGCAAGGCCGAAGCGCTCGGCATGTTCGATCACGATAATGGTTGCCTCCGGCACATCGACGCCGACTTCGATGACCGTGGTCGCGACAAGGATCTGGATTGCGCCGCTGGCGAAGGCTTCCATCGTCTCGTCCTTGTCCTTGCCTTTCATCTTGCCGTGCAGAAGGCCGACCTTGCCGCCGAAGATCCGCTGAAGCGTGGCGAAGCGCTCCTGCGCGGCGGCGACATCGATCAGCTCGCTTTCCTCGACCAGAGGGCAGACCCAGTACGCGCGGGTGCCTTTAGCAATCGCCGCAGCAAGCCGCGCCACGACATCGCCGATCCGGTCCAAGGGCAGAGCGCGCGTTTCGATCGGCTGCCGGCCGGCGGGCTTGTCGCGTAGCACCGACACGTCCATATCGCCGAAATAAGTGAGCACCAAAGTACGGGGGATCGGCGTCGCGGTCATGACGAGAACATCGACCGCCTCGCCTTTGCGGCCGAGTGCCAAACGCTGATGCACGCCGAAACGGTGCTGCTCGTCGACGACGGCCAGGGCCAGATCGCGAAAGGCGACGGCCTCTTGGAACAAGGCGTGGGTGCCGATGAGTATATCGATCTCGCCCTCGGCCAAAGCGGCAAGCACCTTTTGGCGTGCCGTGCTTTTGTCGCGGCCGGTCAGGATCGCCAAGCGAAGCCCTGCGGCCTCGGCGAACGGGGCGATGGTCTCATAATGCTGGCGCGCCAGAATTTCGGTCGGTGCCATGAGCGCCGCCTGATGGCCCGCTTCGACCACACTTGCCATGGCGAGCAGCGCGACCAGCGTCTTGCCCGAGCCGACATCGCCTTGCAGCAGCCGCAGCATGCGTTTCGCCTCGCCGAGATCGCTTTTGATTTCGGCAAAGGCCTCGACCTGCGAGCGCGTGAGCGTGAAGGGCAGGGCCTTTTCGATTTGTGCCGCGAGCGCGCCGCTGGCTGTGTTTGCCCGGCCGGCGGTCTGGCGCATATGCGTGCGCATCATGACGAGCGCGAGCTGGTTTGCCAATAATTCGTCGAGCGCAAGACGTAGCCATGCCGGCTGTTCGAGCCCGATGGCTTCCGGCGTGGGAGGGCGATGAATCTGGGTAAGTGCGTCTTTGAAAGACGGAAAATCCGGGCTTTTCGTCACGAAGTCGGAATGCCATTCGGGCAGAGCCGGGACCTTGGTCAGTGCGGCGTCGATCGCTTTGCCGAGCATCCGCAGATGCAGGCCTTCGGTCAGCGGATAGACGGGCTCGACAGGCGGCAGTTTGGCGAGGCCGTCGGCATCGAGCACGCGGTCCGGATGGACGATCTGGCGATAGCCGTCCCAAAGTTCGAGCTTGCCCGAGATCCAGCGCGTCGCGCCAAGGGGCAGGCTTTTTTCGATCCATTGATGATTGGCCAAGAAGAAGACGAGCAGAACGTCGCCGGTCTCGTCTTCGACCAGCACTTTATAAGGCGCCTTCGAGCGTGGCGGCGGCGGCCGATGCTCGGCGACCCTGGCCTCGAACAGCACCATACGATCTGGGACGGCATCGGCGATCTTGACGCGCTGGCGCCTGTCGATCACGGCATGCGGCATATGAAACAGAAGATCGATGAGACGCGTGTCGGGCGCAGCCGCAGATGTGCGCTCGAAAAGCCGGTCGAACAGCTTGCCGGTCTTGGGGCCGATCCCGGGGAGGCCCGCGGCCGATGCGAAAAGCGGATTGAGGAGAGACGGCCGCATCGGAGCTTAAAACTGCTTTGAACCTTTGAGCATGATCCCGAATCTCGCAGCTTATTCGGCGGAGATCATGCGGCAAAATCGCGATGCCCGCGTTTGGCTGGGGAGAACGGGACGTTGATCAAACCTGCGCGATGGCGAGCGCCCATTGGGCATAGCTCAGGCTGAAGGCCGAAATTTTTTTTCTTTCGCGTAGGTTCAAAGTGAAGCTCTGCAATTGCAGGCTGCTTCGAGCAATCTGAGCAATATTCATATAGATATAATCTTCCGATTCGAAGGATCACATCGACAGAGCGAGCGCCTGATAGGCCTTATCATCCGTACTACATTTTATTATATTTATGCCGCTTTTGACGACATCTTCCTTTGCTGATCTTTGCAGTCGAGGTTGGAGAAGTCTTCTTGCCTTTGTCGCACAGCTTAGGGATCAGTCTTGAGGCTGTCACGAACTCTCCTCTAGACTGTCGCGCGAGGAGCCCAAATAGAGGCCGATTGGCCACAGACATCGGTTTTCAGGCCAAATGGGGCATCTTGCGCGTACGTGAGCTCTGCGATACGGATCGCGCCGCTTAGGACGGTTTCGCTATTGCGAAGCCTTCTTTTCGACGGGTCGGAAATTCTTGCGATCGAGACAGTCCCATCGGCTTCTCAGTGCACGGAGATCCGGTTCCGAAAGATCGGAGTTTCAGCCGGTATAAGGCCGCGCAGGCAAGAGGCCGCAGGCAGATATCGTGAGACCGCGGGCTTTTAAAATTATCGGTATTGTATATCCCGCTCAAAGGGAACATGCGTGATAGACAAAACCCGTATCTGATGACGGTTCGCCGTCGAGCCGCTCTGGTAAAGGCTGCGCATCAGATATTGGACATCAATCTTCTGACGCCCTCATCTTTGCCGAGAGCCGGGGCTAGGCCTGAACGAAATGCCTGATCTTCTCAACGATTATTTGCCGCTTGTGATTTTCATCGCGGTGGGAGGCGTCATTTCCGGGGCGCTTCTCATCGCGCCTTTTATCGTCGCGTTCAAGGCGCCGGACGCCGAGAAATTATCGGCCTATGAATGCGGCTTCAACGCCTTCGACGATGCCCGCATGAAATTCGACGTGCGCTTCTACCTGGTGTCGCTTCTCTTCATTATTTTCGATCTGGAAGTCGCCTTCTTGTTTCCCTGGGCCGTGGCCTTCCGCCAGCTCGGGGCGCTCGGCTTCTGGTCGATGATGATCTTTTTGGGCGTGCTCACGATCGGCTTCATCTACGAATGGAAGAAGGGAGCGCTCGAATGGGATTAGATCAGGCGATCCAAACCGCCGGCGGCCCCGCCGATCCCTTCTTTCTGTCGATCAACGATCAACTTGCCGACAAGGGGTTCCTCGTCACCTCGACCGAGGATCTCATCACCTGGGCGCGTACCGGCTCGCTGATGTGGATGACCTTCGGGCTCGCCTGTTGCGCCGTCGAAATGATGCAGGCGTCCATGCCGCGCTATGATATCGAGCGATTCGGCTTCGCGCCGCGCGGCTCGCCGCGGCAATCCGACGTGATGATCGTTGCCGGAACCTTGACCAATAAAATGGCGCCGGCGCTCCGCAAGGTCTACGACCAGATGCCGGAGCCCCGCTATGTCATTTCCATGGGCTCCTGTGCCAATGGCGGCGGCTATTACCACTATTCCTATTCGGTCGTGCGCGGTTGCGATCGTATCGTGCCGGTCGATATTTACGTGCCTGGCTGCCCGCCTTCGGCGGAAGCCTTGGTCTACGGCATTCTTCTTCTGCAAAAGAAGATCCGCCGCACGGGAACGATTGAACGCTAAAGCATGATCCCGAAAAGTTGCAGGACTTTTCGGACAAAGATCATGCGTAGAATGAGGAGCAGGATCCGAAAAAGTTGCAGACTTTTTGGATCAAGATCATGCGTTCAAGAAATAAGTCGAATCGAGAAGGATCGATGGATAAGAGTCTTGAGGATTTCGGCGCAGAGATCGCGGCGGCTTTGCCCGGTGCCATCGAGGATATCCTGGTGGCCTATGGCGAGCTGACCTTGACGGTCGCGCCCGAGAGGCTGATCGAGACCGCGACCTTTCTGCGCGACGATGCGTCTTGCCTCTTCGTCTCCTTCATCGATCTGACGGCGGTCGACTATCCGGTGCGTGAAAAGCGCTTCGATGTGGTGACGCATCTTCTGTCACCGAAGCACAATCTCCGCGTCCGGCTGAAAGTTCTGGCCGACGAGGCGACATCCGTGCCCTCGCTGAGCGAGCTTTATCCGGCGGCCAATTGGTTCGAACGCGAGGCCTATGACCTCTTCGGCGTGATGTTCTCGGGCCATCCGGATCTGCGCCGCATCCTCACCGATTATGCCTTCGACGGACATCCGCTGCGCAAGGATTTCCCGATGACCGGCTATGTCGAGGTGCGCTACGACGACGATCGCAAGCGCGTCGTCTACGAGCCGGTGCGCCTCAACCAGGAATACCGTTCGTTCGATTTCCTTTCGCCATGGGAGGGCGCGATCGGCTACGTGCTTCCCGGCGACGAAAAGGCCTCGCGCGATGGCGGGGAGGGCAGTAAATGAAGGATACGCTGCGCCCCGGACTGACGCATCAATTGATCTTCCCCATCACCGATACGAAAACCGTTCCGAGCCTCTATCCGGAAGCGCCGAGTTTCCGAGACATGCCGAATGTTTTCGCGACCGGTTTCATGGTCGGGCTTTTCGAATGGTCCTGCATTGAACTGCTCAAGGGTCATCTCGATGCGGGTGAGGGCAGCCTCGGCGTGCACGTTGATTTCAATCATGTCGCGGCGACACCGCCTGGGCTCACGGTAACCGTCGATGCGGTTTGCACCGGCGTTGAGGGCCGCCGCGTGAGCTTCCACGTGCGGGGGCACGACGGCATCGATCTGATTGGCGAAGGAAATCACCAACGCATGATCGTTGTGTGGGACAAGTTTACCGCCAAAGTCGCCGAAAAAGCGAAGCTGGCTGGCGCAACGGCGAACTAGGATCATCATGGAAGACAGCGCTGTTCGCAATTTTTCCATCAACTTTGGCCCGCAGCATCCGGCGGCGCATGGCGTGCTGCGCCTTGTGCTCGAACTCGACGGCGAGATCGTCGAGCGCGTCGATCCGCATATAGGGCTCCTCCATCGCGGCACCGAAAAGCTGATGGAGGCGCGCACCTATCTGCAGAACGTGCCTTATTTCGACCGGCTCGACTATGTCGCGCCGATGAATCAGGAACATGCCTTCTGCCTCGCCATCGAGAAATTGCTTGGCCTCGACGTGCCGCGCCGCGGCCAGCTTTTGCGTGTCCTGTTTTGCGAGATCGGCCGCATCCTTTCACACCTCTTGAACCTCACCACGCAGGCTTTGGATGTCGGCGCGCTGACGCCGCCGCTGTGGGGTTTCGAGGAACGCGAAAAGCTCATGGTCTTTTACGAGCGGGCGTCGGGCGCGCGGCTGCATGCGAATTATTTCAGGCCCGGCGGCGTGCATTGGGATTGTCCGCCGCAATTGATCGAAGATATCGGCGCCTGGTGCGATCCCTTTCTGAAGGTCTGCGACGATCTGCAGGACCTTTTCATCGAGAACCGCATCTTCAAGCAGCGCAATGTCGATATCGGCGTCATTAGCCTCGAAGATTGTTGGCTTCACGGCTTCTCCGGCGTCATGGTGCGCGGCTCAGGTGCCGCCTGGGATTTGCGCAAGGCCCAGCCCTATGAATGCTATGAAGAGATGGAATTCGACATTCCCGTTGGTCTCCACGGCGATAATTACGATCGTCAGGTGATCCGCATGGAGGAAATGCGGCAGTCCGTCCGGATCATGAAGCAATGCGTCGAAAAGCTGATGTCGCCGACCGGGCAGGGACCCGTCGCTTCGAAGCAAGGCAAAGTTGTTCCGCCGTCGCGCGCAGAAATGAAGCGCTCGATGGAAGCGCTCATCCATCATTTCAAGCTCTATACCGAAGGCTTCCATGTGCCTGCCGGCGAGGTCTATGCCGCGGTCGAGGCGCCCAAGGGCGAATTCGGCGTCTATCTCGTCTCCGACGGCACGGATAAGCCTTATCGCTGCAAGATCCGCGCGCCGGGATTCGCGCATCTGTCGGCGATGGATTTCCTCTGCCGCAAGATGATGCTGGCCGATGTCAGCGCGATCCTGGGCTCGCTCGATATCGTCTTCGGGGAGGTCGATCGATGAGCGTCCGCCGTCTCGCCGAAATCCAGCCGGAAAGCTTCGCTTTCACGCCCGACAATCTCGCATTCTGCGAGAAAGAGATCGCCAAATATCCGCCGGGGCGGCAGGCTTCGGCGGTGATCACTTTGCTTTGGCAGGCCCAAAAACAGAATGATTATTGGCTGCCGAAGCCGGCGATCGAAGCGGTCGCGCATATGCTCGGCATGCCGCTCATCCGCGTCCTTGAGGTTGCGACCTTCTACACGATGTTCAACCTTTCGCCCGTCGGGAAATATTACATTCAATTCTGCGGCACGACGCCTTGTGTGCTCGCCGGTGCCGACGCGATCAAGGCGGTCCTCGAAAAACGCATCGGGCCGCAGCAGCAGGTAACGTCCGACGGGGTCTTTTCCTGGCTCGAAGTGGAATGTCTCGGCGCCTGTTGCAACGCGCCCATGGTGCAGATCAACGACGATTATTACGAGGATCTGACGGCGGAGAATTTCGAGAAGCTGCTCGACGATCTCGCGGCCGGGCGCCCGGTGACGGTGGGCTCGCAGACTGGTCGCGTCTCGTCGGAGCCCGCTGGCGGGCTCACATCGCTGACCTCGCTTTATGGCGTCGATGGCCGCTCGGGTCCACAAAGCGTGAAGGACAAGGTCTAAGATGCTTGAGGACAAAGACCGCATCTTCACCAATCTCTACGGCTTCGGCGATCGCGGCCTTAAAGGCGCGCGGGCGCGCGGCGGCTGGGACAATACCAAGGGCCTGATCGACAAGGGCAAGGATTGGATCATCTCCGAGATGAAGGCCTCGGGGCTGCGCGGGCGCGGCGGCGCGGGCTTCCCGACCGGCCTCAAATGGTCCTTCATGCCCAAGGCCGACCCGGCGCGGCCGTCCTACCTCGTCGTGAACGCGGATGAATCCGAGCCCGGCACCTGCAAGGACCGCGAGATCATGCGCAATGATCCGCATCTCCTGATCGAGGGCTGTCTGCTTGCCTGCGTCGCGATGGAGGCGCATGCCTGCTACATCTATCTGCGCGGCGAATATATTCTGGAGCGCATTCACCTTCAGCAGGCCGTCGACGAAGCCTATGAGGCCAAGCTCATCGGCAAGGACAATGTCCACGGCTGGCCTTTCGACGTCTATGTCCACCATGGCGCGGGCGCTTATATTTGCGGCGAGGAAACGGCGCTGCTCGAATCGCTCGAAGGCAAGAAGGGCATGCCGCGGATGAAGCCGCCGTTCCCAGCCAATATGGGTCTCTACGGCTGCCCGACGACGGTGAATAATGTCGAGTCGATTGCCGTCGCGCCGGCCATTCTGCGACGCGGCGCAGCCTGGTTCGCGAGCTTCGGCGCCAAGAATAACGCGGGCACGAAGCTCTTCTGCATTTCCGGCCATGTGAACAAGCCGTGCAATGTCGAAGAGGCCATGTCGATTCCGTTCCGCGAATTGATCGACAAACATTGCGGTGGCATCCGCGGCGGCTGGGACAATCTTCTGGCCGTCATCCCCGGTGGCTCGTCCGTGCCGCTCGTGCCGGCGCATGAAATCGCCGACGCGCCAATGGATTTCGACACGTTGCGCAATCTCAAATCGGGTCTCGGCACGGCTGCCGTGATCGTGATGGATAAGTCGACGGATATCGTCCGCGCGATCACCCGGATCAGCTATTTCTACAAGCATGAGAGTTGCGGGCAATGCACGCCTTGCCGCGAAGGCACGGGTTGGATGTGGCGCGTCATGAGCCGCATGTCGGAAGGCCGCGCGCAGAAGCGCGAGATCGACATGCTGCTCGAAGTCACGACGCAGATCGAAGGCCATACGATCTGCGCTCTGGGCGATGCGGCGGCGTGGCCGATCCAGGGCTTGATCCGGCATTTCCGCGGCGAGATCGAAAAGCGCATCGATCAATATGCGGCCAATCCGCATTCCGAGCCGGTGGTGATCACCGGCGTGGCGGCGGAGTAGGGGTGGGAATGACGCAAGACGCCGATAATCCCATTTTGAAATCGCTGCATCAGATCGAGGGCAAGCTCGATCTGGCCGTGAAGGATTTTGCCGATCTCAAGGCGCGCGTTGCCGAGATCGGCGCGCCCAGCACGCAGGCGGAGATTCTGCTGGCCGGTACCAACAGCCGCCTTGATCTTGTCGATGAACGGCTTGCCCGCATCGCCGACAAGCTCGATCTGATTAGGCGCGATCTCGCGGCTCAGACTGGCGCCCCGCTGGAGGCTTGCAAATGAGCGCCGCGCGGAACAGACCTATTCGCATCGCTGACATGGATGGCGTATATCGGCTCATTCCAGGGGATTTCTTGCGATGACCAAGCTCATCGTCGACGACATCGAGATCGACGCTCCGCCGGAATATACGCTTCTGCAGGCTTGCGAGATGGCCGGCGTCGAGATCCCGCGCTTTTGCTATCACGAGCGTCTGTCGATCGCCGGCAATTGCCGCATGTGCCTCGTCGAGGTGAAGGGCGGCCCGCCGAAGCCCACGGCCTCCTGTGCCATGGCGGTGCGCGATCTGCGCCCCGGCCAGGACGGCGCACCGCCCGTGATTTTCACCAAATCGCCCATGGTGAAAAAGGCGCGCGAAGGCGTCATGGAATTTCTTCTCATCAATCATCCGCTCGATTGCCCGATCTGCGATCAGGGCGGCGAATGCGATTTGCAGGATCAGGCGATCGCCTTCGGTGTCGATAGCTCGCGCTATGCCGAGAACAAGCGCGCGGTCGAGGACAAATATATAGGCGTGCTGGTCAAAACCTCGATGAACCGCTGCATTCATTGCACGCGTTGCGTCAGGTTCACGGCAGAGGTCGCGGGCACGGGCGATATGGGCGCGATCGGCCGCGGCGAGGATATGGAGATTACGACCTATCTCGAAACCGCGATGAGCTCCGAATTGCAAGGCAATGTCGCGGACCTTTGCCCGGTCGGCGCGCTTTTGCCGAAGCCCTATTCCTTCAAGGCGCGGCCGTGGGAACTGACCAAGACCCAATCGGTCGATGTGATGGATGCGCAGGGCTCGGCCATTCGCATCGATACGCGTGGGCGCGAAGTGATGCGCATTCTGCCGCGCATCAATGACGCCGTGAACGAAGAATGGATTTCCGACAAGGCGCGACAGATCGTCGACGGCTTGAAGACCAGCCGCCTCGACCGCCCCTTCGTGCGCGAGAACGGCAAGCTGCGGGAAGCGACTTGGCCCAAGGCCTTCGCCGCCATCGCCGCGAAAATCAAGGCGACGGCGCGCGACAAGATCGGCGCCATCGCCGGCGATCTCTGCGCCGTCGAAGAGATGTTCGCCTTAAAGCTTTTGATGCAAAGCCTGGGCGTGGCCTCCGTCGATGGTCGTCAGGACGGCGCGAAGCTTCATCCGAAATGGGGCCGCGCCAGCTATATTTTCAATCCGACGATCCAAGGCATCGATCAATCTGACGGTTTGATGATCATCGGAGCCAATCCGCGCCGCGAAGCGCCCGTGCTCAATGCCCGCATCCGCAAGCGCTGGCTCAAGGGCGGCTTCAAGATCGGCGTCATCGGCGAGCAGGCCGATCTCACCTATGATTACGCCTATCTCGGCGCCGGGCCTGAAACGCTCGCGAGTTTTGCCGAGCATCCGCCGGCCAAGATGGAAAAGCCGATGTTCCTCATCGGCCAGGGCGCGCTTGCGCGGGGAGACGGCGCGGCCATTCTCGCTCTCGCTTTGAAGGCGGCAACTTCGCTCGGCGTGATCAGGGACGGCTGGAACGGGTTCGGTGTGCTGCATACGGCGGCCGCGCGGGTGGGCGCGCTCGACCTCGGCCTCGTTCCGGGCGAAAGCGGCCTTGATGCGGCGGCCATGGTAAAGCAAGGCGCTGTTGAGGTTCTCTTCAATCTCGGCGCCGATGAAATCGACATCGCGCCAGGTGCTTTCGTGATTTATCAAGGCACGCATGGGGATCGGGGTGCTTCCCGCGCGGATGTCATTTTGCCCGGCGCGACTTACACCGAAAAATCGGGCCATTACGTCAATACGGAAGGCCGCGTTCAATTGGCCGATCGCGCCAATTTCCCGCCGGGCGATGCGCGTGAGGATTGGGCGATTTTGCGGGCGCTATCCGATGTGCTTGGCGCGAAACTGCCTTTCGATTCTTTGACAGCCCTGCGGGCAAAGCTTTATGCGGATTATCCGCATTTCGCCAAGCTCGAGCAAATCGTGCCGGCCGATGCGGGCGCGCTTTCCGCACTGGATACGGGCGGCATAGTGCCCGGCAGGGAGCCTTTCGTCTCGCCGATCGGCGATTATTTCCTGACGAACCCGATCGCGCGGGCCTCCGCGGTGATGGCGCAATGCTCGGCGCTGGCGCTGGCCCGCCTGCAGCAGGCGGCGGAGTGAGAGTGCGATGATGGATCAGCTTGTCGCCTTTCTCACGAACCCGATCGTTCTCGCGCTGATTAAGAGCGTCGTGCTGCTTGTCGCGCTCTTGATCTTCGTTGCCTATATTCTTTACGCGGATCGCAAGATCTGGGCGGCGGTGCAATTGCGCCGCGGCCCCAATGTCGTCGGACCCTGGGGCATCTGGCAGAGCTTCGCCGACATGCTCAAATTCGTCTTCAAGGAGCCGGTCGTGCCGGCGGGCTCCAACAAGGGCGTGTTTTTGCTGGCGCCCTTTGTCATGGGCCTTCTGTCGCTCGCCGCCTGGGCCGTGATCCCCATCGACGACGGCTGGGCCGTCGCCAATATCAATGTGGGCATCCTTTATATTTTCGCGATCTCGTCGCTTGGCGTCTATGGCATCATCATGGGTGGCTGGGCGTCGAATTCGAAATATCCGTTCCTGTCGGCCCTGCGCTCGGCGGCGCAGATGGTGTCTTATGAAGTCTCGATCGGCTTCGTCATCATCACGGTTCTGCTCTGCGTGGGCTCCTTGAACCTCAGCGATATCGTGCACGCGCAAGATACAAGGCTCGGGCTCTTCGGCTGGTATTGGCTGCCTCTGTTCCCGATGTTCGTGATCTTCTTCATTTCGGCCTTGGCGGAGACGAACAGGCCGCCCTTCGATCTGGTCGAAGCCGAGTCCGAGCTTGTCGCGGGCTTCATGGTCGAATATTCCTCGACGCCTTACATGCTGTTCATGCTGGCCGAATATGTGGCGATCATGACCATGTGCGCCATGACGACGATCCTCTTTCTCGGCGGCTGGCTGTCTCCCATTCCATTTCCGCCGTTTACCTGGATTCCCGGCGTGATCTGGTTCGTTTTGAAAGTTTCGCTTGTCTTCTTCATGTTCGCCATGGTGAAAGCTTTCGTTCCGAGGTACCGCTACGATCAATTGATGCGGCTCGGCTGGAAGGTCTTTCTCCCGATCTCTCTTGTCATGGTCGTCCTCGTCGCCTGCGTCTTGCAGCTTGGCGGCTGGGGCGGTGCCATGGCGCATTAAAGGTCAGTTCATGAGACTTGATACAGCTGCCAAAGCTCTGTTTCTGAAGGAATTCGTCGGCGCCTTCGCGCTGTCGATGCGTTATTTCTTCAAGCCGAAAGCGACGCTCAATTATCCGCATGAGAAAAACCCGCAATCGCCGCGTTATCGCGGCGAACATGCTTTGCGCCGTTATCCCAACGGCGAAGAGCGCTGTATCGCCTGCAAGCTCTGCGAGGCGATCTGCCCGGCTCAGGCGATCACGATCGAGGCGGGGCCGCGCCGCAATGACGGCACGCGGCGAACGACGCGCTACGATATCGACATGGTGAAATGCATCTATTGCGGCTTTTGCCAGGAGGCCTGTCCGGTCGATGCGATCGTCGAGGGGCCGAATGCGGAATTCGCGGTCGAGACGCGCGAAGAACTCTATTACGACAAGAATAAATTGCTCGACAATGGCGCGCGCTGGGAGCGCGAAATTGCCCGCAATATCGCGCTCGATGCGCCCTATAGGTGAGCGCATGAATTTGGACCGGCACTTCCCTCATCCTGAGGAGCGTCCTGTAAGGACGCGTCTCGAAGGATGGGCCATAGTCTCGCGTTTCTGCCCATCCTTCGAGACGGTGCCTTCGGCACCTCCTCAGGATGAGGGGGGTGTTGTGGAAGGGCAGTGTCTATGACGGTCGCCGTCTTTTTCTTTTATCTCTTTTCGGCCGTCATGATCGCCTCGGCTTTCATGGTGATCTCGGCGCGCAATCCGGTTCACTCGGTTCTGTTTTTGATCTTGGCCTTCGTCAATGCGGCCGGGCTTTTTCTGATGCTCGGCGCCGAGTTCCTGGCGATGATCCTGATCGTCGTCTATGTCGGCGCGGTGGCGGTTTTATTCCTCTTCGTCATCATGATGCTCGACGTGGATTTCGCCGAGTTGAAGCAAGGCTTCCTGCAATATCTGCCGGTCGGCATGTTGATCGGCGTCGGCGTGATGATCGAACTTTTTCTTGTCGTCGGAACCTGGGTGGTCGGCCCGTCGTCGATCGCCAGTGCGACGACGAAGGTTACGCCCGGTGTTTCGAATACTTTGGCGCTCGGGCGCGTCATCTATACGCAATATGTCTATTTGTTCGAAGCCTCGGGCCTCATTCTGTTGACCGCGATGGTCGGCGCGATCGTCTTGACGCTCCGCCATAAGGAAGGCGTCAAGCGGCAGGTGATCGCGGACCAGAACGCGCGCAACTCGGCGAATGCCATCGAGGTGCGCAAGGTCGCCTCGGGACGTGGAATTTGAGCACGATGGGGCGGGGGCCAAAGAATGACCATTGAACTCAATCATTATCTCGTCGTCGCGGCGATCATGTTCACGCTCGGCGTCGCCGGCATTATCTTGAACCGCAAGAACATCATCATCATCCTGATGTCGGTCGAGCTGATCCTGCTCTCGGTCAACATCAACCTCGTCGCCTTTTCAGCTTTCTTGAGCGATCTCACCGGCCAGGTCTTCGCGCTTTTCATCCTGACGGTCGCGGCGGCGGAGGCGGCCATCGGTCTTGCCATTCTCGTCACCTATTACCGCAACCGCGGCTCGATCGCGGTTGAGGACATCAACATGATGAAAGGGTGAGGGACGTGTATTTCGCGATCGTCTTTCTTCCGCTCGCCGGTTTTCTGATCGCAGGCCTTTTCGGCCGCCAGATCGGCGCGCGCGCGTCCGAAATTATCACGACGAGCTTTTTGTTCGGCGCGGCCTTCCTGTCGTGGATCGCCTTCTCGCAAGTGGCGCTCGGCTCGACTCCCGCGAGCGTGCCGGTCATCGGCACTTGGTTCAACGTCGGTGCTTTGCAGGTCGATTGGGCGTTACGGATCGATTCGCTGACGGTGGTGATGCTGATCGTCGTCAACACGGTCTCCGCGCTCGTGCATCTCTATTCGATCGGCTATATGCACGAAGATCCGGCGCGGCCGCGTTTCTTTGCCTATCTCTCGCTCTTCACCTTCGCCATGCTGATGCTGGTGACGGCCGATAATCTCGTGCAGATGTTCTTCGGCTGGGAGGGCGTCGGCCTCGCCTCTTATCTCTTGATCGGCTTCTGGTATCAGAAGCCTTCCGCCAATGCGGCGGCGATCAAGGCCTTCGTCGTCAACAGAGTTGGCGATTTCGGTTTCGCGATCGGCATTTTCCTCGTTTTCTATATCACCAATTCCGTCGCCTTCGATCCGATCTTCGCCGCGGCGCCCGGTCTCGCGCATAAGACGATCCATGTCTTTTCGCACGACGTCGATGCGATGACCATCACCTGCCTCTTCCTGTTCATGGGCGCCATGGGCAAGTCGGCGCAATTCCTGCTCCACACCTGGCTGCCGGATGCCATGGAGGGCCCGACGCCCGTCTCGGCGCTGATCCATGCCGCGACCATGGTGACAGCCGGCGTTTTCATGGTGGCGCGTCTGTCGCCGCTCTTCGAACAGGCGCCCGTCGCTCTGTCCTTTGTCACGATCATCGGCGGTACGACCGCCTTCTTCGCCGCGACCGTCGGTCTCGTGCAAAACGACATCAAGCGCGTCATCGCCTATTCGACCTGCTCGCAGCTTGGCTACATGTTCGTCGGCCTCGGCGTCGGCGGTTATGACCTCGGCATTTTCCATCTCTTCACGCATGCCTTTTTCAAAGCGCTGCTCTTCCTGAGCGCGGGCTCGGTCATCAACGCGATGCATCATGAGCAGGACATGCGTAAGATGGGCGGTCTCGCCAAAAAGATTCCTTTCACCTTCTGGATGATGGTGATCGGCACTTTGGCGCTCACCGGCTTTCCGTTGACGGCGGGTTTCTTTTCGAAAGATGCGATCATCGAAGCCGCCTTCGCCTCCGGTCGCTTCGGGTCCTTCTATGCCTTCCTGCTCATTGACTTCGCGGCGGGGCTGACGTCGTTTTATTCCTGGCGTCTTATCTTCATGACCTTTTACGGGCCGGCGCATTGGGACCATCACGGCGTTGATCACCATGACGAACATGCGGCGCACGATGAGGCTCACGGTCACGCGCACACCTTCGTGCCGCATGAATCGCCTGCGGTCATGCTGATCCCGCTTGCGGTTCTGGCCTTCGGTTCGATCTTCGCGGGGCTTGCCTTCGGCGGCTTCTTCATCGGCGAGGGCCAAGCGGACTTCTGGAAGGGCGCGCTCTTCTACGCATCCGACAATCACATCCTGCACGAGATGCATACGATCCCGGCCTTCGTCTCCTATTCGCCGTTCTGGATGATGTGCGGCGGTTTCCTCGTCGCACTCTATGTCTATATCTTGAGGCCGGGCACCGCTGCGAATTGGGCGGCGGCTAATCCGGCTCTCTATAAGTTCCTGCTCAACAAGTGGTATTTCGACGAGCTTTATGACCTGATCTTCGTGCGGCCGGCCTTTTGGCTCGGGCGGCTCTTCTGGAAGGGCGGCGACGGCGCGATCATCGACGGGCTGGGCCCGGACGGCGTCTCGGCGCGCGTCATCGATATCACGCATCGCGTCGTGAAATTGCAGACGGGCTATATCTATCACTACGCTTTCGCCATGCTGATCGGCGTCGCCGCGCTCATGACCTATTATCTCTTCGGGGGCATTCGCTGATGTTCGGCTTTGGCCTCCTATCCGGGCTTATCTTCCTGCCGCTCGCCGGCGCGGCTTTCATCTTCGCGTTGCAAGGCGATGACGAGCCGACGCGGCAGAATGCCCGCTATGCAGCTTTGTTCACCACGCTGATCACCTTCGTTCTGTCGCTGATCGTCTGGAGCAAATTCGATCCGTCCTCATCGGCCTTCCAGCTTCTCGAAGAGAAAAGCTGGTTCGGCGCGGGCCTCGTCTACAAGCTTGGCGTCGACGGCATGTCCTTGCCCTTCGTCCTGCTCACAACCTTCCTGATGCCGATCTGCATTCTCGCGTCGTGGAAGTCGATCACCTATCGCGTCAAGGAATATATGATCGCGTTTCTGGTGCTAGAGACCTTGATGATCGGGGTCTTCTGCGCGCTCGATCTTCTGCTCTTCTATGTCTTCTTCGAAGGCGGCCTCATTCCGATGTTTCTCATCATCGGCATTTGGGGCGGCAAAAGACGCGTCTACGCGAGCTTCAAATTCTTCCTCTATACGCTCGCCGGCTCGTTGCTCATGCTGCTCGCCGTCATGGCCATGTATGGCTTTGCCGGCACGACCGACATGACCGTGCTGTTAAAGACGCATTTCCCAGCCCATATGCAAACCTGGCTGTGGCTTGCCTTCTTCGCCTCCTTCGCGGTGAAAATGCCGATGTGGCCGGTCCACACCTGGCTGCCCGACGCGCATGTGGAGGCGCCGACGGCGGGCTCGGTCATTCTTGCCGGCATTCTCCTGAAGATGGGCGGTTATGGTTTCATCCGTTTCTCGCTGCCGATGTTCCCCGACGCCTCGGTCTATTTTGCGCCGCTGGTTTTCGCGCTGTCCGTGATCGCGATCATTTACACCTCGCTCGTCGCGCTGGTGCAGGAGGATATGAAGAAGCTCATCGCTTATTCCTCCGTCGCGCATATGGGCTTCGTCACAATGGGCCTTTTCGCCATGACGGAGCAGGGCGTGCAAGGCGCCATCTTCCAGATGATCTCGCATGGGCTCGTTTCCGGCGCGCTCTTCCTCTGCGTCGGCGTCGTCTACGACCGCATGCACACGCGCGAAATCTCAGCCTATGGCGGCCTTGCCGAACGCATGCCGCTTTATGCCGTGGCTTTCATGGTCTTCACCATGGCCAATATCGGCCTGCCGGGTACGTCCGGATTCATCGGCGAATTTCTGACCATGATCGGCACGTTCAAGGTAAACAGCTGGGTCGTGCTTTTCGCCACGACGGGCGTCATTTTCTCGGCGGCCTATGCGCTCTTTCTCTATCGCCGCATCATTTTCGGCGTACTCGACAAGCCGAGTCTGAAGGACATACTCGACCTGTCCGGCCGCGAAATCGTGCTGCTCGCGCCATTGCTGGCGCTGACGCTTTATTACGGCATTCACCCGGGGCCCATTCTCGACAGCAGTGCGGCCTCCGTGCAAGCCATGATCAAGACGTTCGACGAATCGACGAAGGTCAAGGCCGCGGCGGCAGAAGGTCGCCAGCCTCTACAAGTTCAGAGCCCTCATCCTGAGGAGCTTGCGCAGCAAGCGTCTCGAAGGATGGGTGAGCTTCACGAGGCGCCAGCTCAACCCTTCGAGACGGCTGCAATGCGATCTCGCTGTTGCGATAGATCGCCAGCGATGCAGCCTCCTCAGGGTGAGGGGAGAAAAGTCCCATGAATGCCCTGCCGTTCGCCGTCGCGCATGCCTTGCCGGAAATCATCCTCGCCGTCGGCGCGCTTTTACTGATCCTGATCGGCGCGTTCCGTGGCCGGGACTCGGATGGCCCGATGACGGAGCTCGCCGTCGGCCTCATCGGGTTGGCAATCCTCGCGATCCTGCTCAGTACCAGGACGGGGACTGCCGTTGTCTTCGACGGCGCCTTCGTCGACGATCCATTCGGCCGCTTCATGAAGATTCTGACTTTGCTCGGCGCACTCATCTCGCTGTTCATGGGCCAGGACTATATGGCGCGCGCCAAGATCGACAAATTCGAGTTTCCGATCCTCATCATCCTCTCGACCCTCGGCGCGCTGATGCTGATCTCGGCGACGGGGCTCATCGCGCTTTATCTCGGTCTTGAGCTGATGTCGCTGGCGCTTTACGTCATCGCGGCCTTCCATCGCGACAATGTCAAAGCCTCGGAAGCGGGCCTCAAATATTTCGTTTTGGGTGCGCTTTCCTCCGGCATGCTGCTCTATGGCGCTTCGCTTCTCTATGGTTTCGCGGGCACCGTATCTTTCGCTGGCATTGCGGACGCGGTCGGCGGCAAGGCTTCGCTTGGCGTCATTTTCGGCCTCGTCTTCCTGATGGCGGGGCTCGCCTTCAAAATGTCGACGGCGCCGTTCCATATGTGGACGCCGGACGTCTATGAAGGCGCGCCGACGCCGGTGACCGCCTTCTTCGCCTCTGCTCCGAAAATGGCGGCGATCGCGGTGACGATCCGCGTTGTCATCACCGCCTTCCCGGGCATTACGACGCAATGGCAGCAGATCATCACCTTCATCTCGCTGCTATCCATGGCCATCGGCTCCTTCGCCGCAATCGGGCAGACGAACATCAAGCGACTGATGGCCTATTCCTCCATCGGGCACATGGGCTTTGCGCTCGTCGGCCTCGCAGCGGGCACACCGACAGGCGTGCAGGGCGTGCTCTGCTATATGGGAATTTACCTCATCATGACGCTCGGCACTTTCGCGGCCATTCTGTCGATGCGCGTGAAGGGCGAGAGCGTGGAGCAGATTAGCGATCTCTCAGGCCTTGCGCGGACCAATGGTCCGATGGCGTTTTTTCTCGCATTGATGATGTTTTCTCTCGCGGGCATTCCGCCGCTCGCGGGCTTTTTCGCGAAATGGTATGTGTTTAACAGTGCGATCCAGGCTGGGCTTTATCCTCTGGCCGTGATCGGCGTTCTCTTGAGCACGGTTGCAGCCTATTATTACCTGCGGATCGTCAAGATCATGTATTTTGACGATCCGGTGGTGACTTTCGATCGTGCGGCACCATCTTTGCGTATCGTGCTTGCAGCCTGCGGGATTTTGGTGCTCTTCTTATTCGCCTATCCGGCCGCTTTCGTGGAGGCCGCCGCGGCGGCAGCCAAATCCTTGTTCTGAACTTGGATCGAAAGCATCCAGGTTGAACGGTGGCAGCGCGTCAAGTCTTTGTTTTAACGCATGATCTTGTCCGAAAAGTCAGCAGCTTTTCAAACATCATGCACAAGGTGGTTCGACCCGTTGCATCTCGCCAAATCGGCTCTCGCCCAAGCTTATCGCCTGATGCATCATGCAGAGCTTGGCTCGACCAATGACGAAGCTTTAAGCATAGCTGCCGCCGGAGATGCAGGCCGCCTTTGGATTGTCGCCGATGAACAGACAAAGGGCAGGGGCCGCCATGGCCGCCAATGGTCTTCGCCGCCCGGCAATCTTTATGCGAGCCTGCTGCTGATCGACGCGGCGCCGGCCCATAAGGCTCCGGAACTCGGCTTCGTCGCGGGCGTCGCGCTTTTCCACGCGTTGCGGGGTGTCCTCGGAAGCGATCCGCTCCTTTGCATCAAATGGCCGAACGATATTCTGTATGCCGGAGCCAAGCTCGCCGGCATTCTGCTTGAAAGCACGCAATTGACGGGCGGCAGGTTTGCTTGCGTGATCGGCATAGGTGTCAATTGCTGCTCGCATCCTGCGCCCGCTCTCTATCCTGCGACGGATCTCGCTGAAATTGGCACCTTACTCAGCCATCGCGAAGATGTGTTGCTGCGCCTGTCTGAATGTTTCGTGCATTGGCTCGGCATTTGGGATCGGGGCCGCAATTTTGATGCGATCCGCGCCGAATGGTTGAACCATGCGGGCGGGATCGGTATGCGCATTTCCGTTTCGACGCCGTCCGGCCCGCGCGACGGTATTTTCGAGACGATCGACGCGAGCGGGCGGCTGATTTTGAATGTCGATGGTGAGATGCTGAACCTTGAAGCGGGAGATGTGTTTTTGAGCGCTCCGCCGATCGGCGCCTTGGCCGGTGTGCAGAGCGCCGCGCCGCAACCTTTTCGTGAGGAGCACCGATGAGCGCGGGAGCGGATGAACTCGTCTTCGTGCCGCTCGGCGGGCTGGGCGAAATCGGCATGAACATGGCCCTTTACGGGTTCGGGCCAAAACAAAGCCGCAAATGGATCATGGTCGATTGCGGCATCGGCTTTGCCGGTCCCGAGCAGGCAGGCATCGACCTCATCGTGCCGGATACGCGCTTCGTCGAGAAGATCAGGCCGAACCTTTTGGGGCTCATCATCACCCACGCGCATGAGGATCATATCGGCGCCGTCGCCGATCTCTGGTCGAGCTTCAAATGCAGGCTCTATGCGACGCCTTTCGCGGCAGGCCTTCTCAAGATGAAAAAGCTTTCGGAGCCGGGCGCGCCGGAAGTGCCGATCGATATCGTCATGCAAGGCGCGAAAATCTCGCTGGAGCCTTTTTCCATCGAGTTCATCCCCGTCGCGCATTCCATCCCCGAGGCCTGCGCGCTGGCGATCCGCACGCCCGCGGGCACCGTCCTGCACACGGGCGATTGGAAGATCGATGTGGACCCGGGCCTGGGCAAAGTCACCGATTCCAAGCGTCTTTCCGCCATAGGCGATGAAGGCGTTTTGGCGCTTATTTGCGATTCCACCAATATATTGCGCGAGGGCATCAGCCCGTCCGAGGGCGAGGTTGCGAAAACCTTGCGCGAGATCATCGTCGCTTCGACGGGCCGCGTCGTTGTCTCGACCTTCGCGTCGAATGTGGCGCGTATGCGCGCCGTGGCGCTCGCCGCCATGGCAGCGGAACGCGACGTCGTTTTGGTCGGCCGCTCGATGGATCGCGTTGCGACGGTCGCGCGCGAATGCGGCTATCTCGACGGCATCCCGGAATTCCTCTCGATGGAGGCCTTTCCGCATATGCCGCGGGACAAGGTCGTGGTGCTTGCGACGGGCAGCCAGGGCGAGAGGCGCGCGGCACTCGCCCGCATTTCCGAAAACGATCATCCGGTGGCTTTGAACCCCGGCGACCGCGTGATTTTCTCGTCGCGCACGATCCCCGGCAACGAGCGGGAAGTCGGCCGGATCATCAATAATTTCATCCGCCAGGATGTGGAAGTGATCACCGACCGCTCGGCGCTCATCCATGCGTCCGGCCACCCGCGCCGCGGCGAGGTCGCGCAATTCTACGATTGGATTCGTCCGACAATCGCGGTGCCCGCGCATGGCGAGGAGATCCATCTTGCCGAACATGCGCGATTTGCTGCCTCGCGCGGCGTGCCGCATGTCGTCAAGGCGCGCAATGGCGATGTGGTCTTGCTGTCGCCCGGCGAGCCGGGCGTCATCGACGAGGTGCCGCATGGGCGGCTTTATAAGGATGGCAACGCGCTTTTGCCATCGGATGACGAGAGCATCCACATGCGCCAGAAGCTCGCTTTCGCGGGCATTGTCACGATCGCGCTCGCGCTCAACGACAAGGGCGATCTCGTCGGGCTGCCGGATGTCGTCTTCGCTGGCCTGCCGATGAAAACGCGTGGCGGCGCGGCAATCGATGCATTGATCGACGAGACTATGTTTCAGACGCTCGACTCTCTGCCGCGTCAGAAGCGCCGCGATGCGGATATTGTTTCAAGCGCGATCGAAAAGGCCGTCCGCAACGTGGTCGGCAACGTGTGGGGCAAGAAACCCACCGTGCATGTGCTGGTGGTCGAGGTTTAGAGGCGCAAGCTTCCCTCTCCCCTTGCGGGAGAGGGTGGTTGGCGGAGCCAACCGGGTGAGGGGTGACATCGCCAGCCCACACGGCCGACGTCTTTTGCTGTCACCCCTGAATGATTGTGCGACCCCTCATCCGTCATGCTGCGCATGACACCTTCTCCCGCAAGGGGAGAAGGACCCGCGCCAGCCTTTGCGGATATGCCGTTTACGTATCCTCTTCCGCCGTGTACTTCGACCATTTCGGCACTTGCGAGATGATCCGCGCGCTGCGCTGAAGCGTCAGGAATTGCCAGAGCCAGGTAAAGGCGACGACGAAACGGTTTCTGATTCCGATCAGAAAATAGACGTGCGCCAGGCTCCAGAAGAGCCAGCCGATAAAGCCTTTGAGCGCGAAACTCTGGTTCGGCAGTTTGACCACGGCGATCCTTCGGCCGATCGTCGCGAGATCGCCCTGGTGCTTATAGGCGAAGGGCGGCGGCGCGGGCTTATTCTTGAGGCGGCTCGCAATCAGCTTGGCGACATATTTGCCCATTTGCTTCGCCGCGGGGGCGATGCCCGGCACGCTTTTGCCGCCATTGTAGAAGACGGCCGCCGTGTCGCCCACGGCGAAAATATCGGGATGGTCCGGCACGGAGAGATCGGGCAGGACTTCGACGCGGCCGGCATAATCGGCCGGCGCACCAATCCATTTCGCGGCCGGCGAAGCGACGACGCCCGCCGCCCAAATGACCGTATGCGCGTCGATGCGGCCGCCTTCGATATCGACGCCGGCCTTATCGCATTTCGTCACGCGGGTTCCGGTCATGACCTCGACGCCCATTTTTTCGAGCGACTTCTGCGTATAGGCCGAGAGATCTTCAGGGAACGACGGCAGGACGCGCGGACCCGCCTCGATCAAGATGATGCGGGCCGAGGCCGGGTCGACTTCACGGAATTCGGGCGGCAAGGTTTGCAGCGCCACTTCCGCGATGGCGCCTGCCATCTCGACGCCGGTCGGACCGGCGCCCACGATCACGAAGGTCAAAAGCGAGCGCTGCTTGGCGCCATCGTCCGTCAGCTCGGCTTCTTCGAAAGCGATCAAAAGGCGGCGGCGAAGCTCAGTCGCATCGGTGATGCGCTTCAGGCCCGGCGCGTCCCGCTCCCATTCGTCGTGGCCGAAATAGGAATGCGTCGCGCCGGTCGCGAGCACAAGATAATCGTAAGGAAGATCGATCGAATCCGTGTGGACGATTTTGGCAGCCGTATCGACGCCGGTGACTTCCGCCATGATCACGCGGGCATTGGGTTGCGCGCGAAGAATGCCGCGGATCGGCCAGGCGATATCGGCCGGCGATAAGACGGCTGTCGCGACCTGATAAAGCAGGGGCTGAAAGCAATGATGGTTTTGCCGGTCGGTCAAGGTGATGCAAACCGGGAGATCTTTGAGACCTCTAGCCACTTCGAGGCCGCCGAATCCGCCGCCGACAATGACCACGTGGGGAAGTTTTGAGTTAAGGTCCACGATTGAATTTCTCGCGTTGCATCAACATCTAAGCATAGACCGGAAAAAGCACGTCTTTCGGACGGAATCCCAGGCCCGACGCGCGATTCCATCAAACCAATGTGATCGCACTGGCAAGGCTGTAAAGCGGTAAATCGCCGCTGTCATTACCAATTTAGACTTTTCCGGAATTGGCATCGGTTGCGCTGGCGCAATCCGCTGAGGCCGCATTGCTGCCATTCTCAGCCGAAGGTCCACATTCTAAAGGCTGCTTGCGGCGAATATCTTGTACTCCAGTGAACGAATCACCTCTTCGGGGTCTCTTACGACAAGATGGGTTGAACATGGATAACACGTTCTTAGGCGGCTTGCGGTGCGCCACTCTTCTTCGCGATTTCATCGTAAACGAAGCCTTGCCGGGAACAGGGGTCGCGCCGGAGCAATTTGCCTCGGGCTTGGCAGCACTCGTCGCCGATTTCAGCCCTTTGATTCGCGCCCAACTCCAGGTTCGTGATCTCCTGCAGGAGGAGATCGACGCCTATCATCATCGGCGGGCCGGCAAGCCCCTCGATATGGCTGATTATGAGGCCTTTTTGCGGATCATCGGCTATCTCGTGCCGGAGCCGGGAACGGTCGCCGTGCGCACCGACCATGTCGACGATCCGATTGCCCAGATTCCCGGCCCGCAGCTTGTGGTGCCTGCGTCGAACCCGCGTTATGCGCTCAACGCGGCCAATGCGCGCTGGGGCAGCCTTTATGACGCGCTCTATGGCACGGATGCCATCCCGGAAACGGAAGGGGCCGAGCGGGGCAAGAAATTCAACAAGGTGCGCGCCGCGCGCGTGATCGCCTTCGTGCGGGATTTTCTCGACGAAGCCGTGCCGCTCGCGCATGGCAGCCATAAAAGCGCGATCGGCTACCGCGTCGAAGACGGCCAGCTTGTCGTCGAACTCGACGGCGGCGGCCAAAGCGGTCTGCTCCAGAGCGAACAATTCGCGGGCTTTGTGGGCGAGGCCGCAAGTCCCGCGCTCGTGCTGCTCGTCAATCATGGCCTGCACATCGAGATCAAGATCGACCGCACGTCGGATATCGGCCACGACGACGCGGCGGGCATTTCCGACGTTGTGCTCGAATCGGCGGTGACGACCATCGTCGATCTCGAAGACAGCGTGTCGGCCGTCGATGCGCAGGACAAAGTCGAGGTCTATCGTGCCTGGCTCGGCCTCATGAAGGGAAGCCTCACGGCCTCGTTCGAAAAATCCGGCCGTACCGTCGAGCGCAAGCTGGCGCCGAACCGCACCTACACCGCGCCAGACGGCGGCACGCTCACTTTGCCGGGGCGCAGCCTCATGCTGGTGCGCAACGTCGGTCATCACATGCTGACCGATGCCGTGCTCGACGAAGAAGGCCAGCCGGTGCCGGAAACGATCATCGATGCCGCGGTCACGGCGCTCATCGGCATTCACGACCTGAAGCGCGCGGATGGTCCGCGCAATAGCGCGATGGGCTCGATCTATATCGTGAAGCCCAAAATGCACGGGCCGGCCGAAGTCGAACTGGCGGATGCTCTCTTCGCACGGGTCGAGTCCATGCTCGGCCTGCCGAAGTTCACGCTGAAAATGGGCATTATGGACGAGGAGCGCCGCACTACGGTCAATCTGAAGGCCTGCCTCAATGCGGCGCCGGACCGCGTCGTCTTCATCAATACGGGCTTCCTCGACCGCACCGGCGACGAGATCCATACGTCGATGGAAGCGGGCCCGATGATCCGCAAGAATGCGATGAAGAAGACGCCCTGGCTCGACGCTTACGAGAAATCCAATGTCGATGTCGGCCTTGCCTGCGGCCTTCCGGGCCATGCGCAGATAGGCAAGGGCATGTGGGCCGCGCCCGACCGTATGGCCGATATGCTTGCGCAGAAGATCGAACATCCGCTGGCCGGCGCCAATACGGCCTGGGTGCCGTCGCCGACGGCCGCCACTTTGCACGCGTTGCATTATCACCGCGTCGATGTGTTCAAGCGGCAGGAGGATCTGCGCAAGAGCATGAAGCCCTGGCTGGAGCAAATTCTCACAATGCCGCTCGCGCGCGTCAATTGGGACCCGGGCGACGTGCAGGAAGAACTCGACAATAATTGCCAGAGCATTCTGGGCTATGTCGTGCGCTGGATCGACCAGGGCGTCGGCTGTTCCAAAGTGCCGGACATAGACGATGTCGGGCTGATGGAAGATCGCGCGACCTTGCGCATTTCGAGCCAGCATGTCGCCAATTGGCTGCGCCACGGGATCGTCACAGAAGCCCAGGTGACGGCGACCCTGCATCGCATGGCCGAGATTGTCGATCGGCAAAACCGCGACGATCCTTTCTATCGTCCGATGGCGCCTGCCTTCGACGGGCCGGCCTTCAAGGCGGCTTGCGATCTGATCTTCAAGGGCCGCACGCAGCCGAACGGCTATACCGAATGGATCCTGCATGAGCGCCGCCGCGAGGTGAAGGCAGCCCAACTACTGGCGGCATCCTGACGCGCCTCTAAGCCCTTTTCCCGCCTGATGGCGCATCCCGGCGGCTTTCCCCTATGGGTGGCCGCAGGCGTGCCGATCTGCTATCAGCGGGGAAATTTGGCGGGCGCGGGCGTCGTGCCGCCGCATCGAGGCTCAAGGTCGGGATCATGGACGAGGAAGAAGCGGAATTTTCGGTAGATCAGGCCGATGAAGAGAGCATTCTGGTCACGCATCGCGCGGAGGCCCATCGCTACGCCTATTTCATCACGAAAGACGGTGAAAAGCGCATCCTCGGCGACAATGTCACGATAGGCAATAATGGGACGCTGAACGATGCGAGCGTCTTCGGCGCGGACGCGCGGGCTTTTGCCGAGACCGAGGCGCGCAAGCGCAATCTGATCGATTAAGCGCGCCTGCCACCCTGGTGGCTGTCATGCCCGGCCTTGAGCCGGGCATCCACGAACGCAGTTTGACGAAGGGTACGACCCTTTTAGCGATTGGGCTTGGATGCGCGGATCAAGTCCGCGCATGACGCACGGAAAGGTCCGTGCCCTACCTCTTCGGCCCGACCCGCTCCAGCCACGTCCAGGCGAGGCATCGTTCGAAATCGGTAAGCCACTCGATATCGTCCGGATGATCGGCGAGACCGACCTCCGTGCGCACAGCCGACCAGGGATTTTCCGACGGCAGATAATCGGCCCGCGTCGCTAATTTGATATTTTCATGCAGCATCTGCCAGAGCTTGTCGGCGCCGACGGTCTGCGCCGCGACCGCGATCGTGCAAATGGGGTTTTCCGCCTGTACGGTCGCCAGCAGGAGCTTGCCGGAGCGTGTCACCCATAATTTGCGGCCCGGAATATTCGGAACGTCGAATTCGCCATCGGCGGCGACCAGCGGACGCAGGACATCGACAGCGGCATCCGTCACGTCGGTGCGATGCGAGCGATAGGATTTATTTGTCTGGAGATTGACGTGCCAGATGTGCGGCCGCCGGTCGACGATATCGAGCATGATCTCAACTGCCTGCTTTCGCCGGTTCTGTCGCGCCGAAAATGGTCTCGAACTCGCGGCGCAGGATCATATCGACCTCATCCATCGTTACGATCAAGCCGAGATCGCCGAGGCTCGTCACGCCATAATGCTGGGCAGCGATGCCGCATGGCACGATGCCGGAAAAATGCGAAAGCTCCGGCTCGACATTCAGCGAAATGCCGTGAAACGAGACCCAATGGCGCAGGCGTATGCCGAGCGCCGCGATCTTATCCTCGGCGCTCTCGCCATCAGGGCCTTTCGGCTTTTCGGGCCGCTTGACCCAGACGCCGACGCGGTCCTCGCGCCGCTCCCCACTGACATTGAAAGCCGCAAGCGTCGCGATGATCCAGCTTTCCAAGGCGGCGACAAAGGCGCGCACGTCCTGCCTGCGGCGTTTCAGGTCGAGCATGACATAGGCGACGCGCTGGCCGGGACCATGATAGGTGAATTGGCCGCCGCGGCCGCTCTTATGGACGGGAAAGCGCGCTTCTTTCAGATCGCAGTCCTTGGCCGAGGTTCCCGCCGTGTAAAGCGGCGGATGCTCGAGCAGCCACACCTGTTCGGGCGCGGTGCCGGACGCGATCGCCTCCGCCCGCGCCTCCATTTCGGCGACGGCCCGCGTATAATCGATGAAACCCTCGGAAATGTGCCATTCGACCGGCGGGGCGTCCGGCATCGGCAAAAACGAAGGTTTCAGGTTCTCGCGGCGCGACATTCTCTTCGTCCGGCCTTTGGTTTCTCTTGTAGATGTGTCTCTTCGATCATTCCACACGAACGGAGCCTTGTCAGGCCCGGCCCGATTTGTTAGACGACGCCACTCCCGATGTCGCCGTCACAGGTCTGTCGTGCGGGAATTCGCGGCCATGGCGGAATTGGTAGACGCGCTAGCTTGAGGTGCTAGTGGGGAGACCCGTGGAGGTTCGAGTCCTCTTGGCCGCACCATTATATTGATTTTATTGCACTATTAAACTTTTTGTCCTCGGCTTTCGCCAAGCTGAGGGAAGGGAGTTTTCGTGCATTCCGGCCGAGAATCGATCCGCCGCGAGCCGCTCTCAAGCTTTGCGCCGGCAGCGATTAAAACCGGAGCCGTCGAAACCATTTCCGGCGCTCGTCATTGGTCCCCGCACGAAAGGAGAGACCATGACGACAACTTTCAAAAAAGCTGCGATCGCGGCAATAACGGCCGTCACGCTTGGAGCGGCGGCGGTTGCAACGATCTCGCCCGCCGAGGCGCAGCATTTTCACAGCGGATTTGGCGGATTCCACGGCGGTTACGGCCATGGCGGCTGGGGCCGCGGCGGTGCCGCGCTTGGCCTCGGAATCGCCGGCGCGGCGATCGCCAGCGCAGCGGCCTCTAATTATTATTACAATCAGCCCTATGGCTACGGCTATTACGGGTCTGCGCCCTATGGGTATGGCTACGCCCCTTATGGTTATAACGGCTACTGAGGGAAAGCCTTCGAAGCCCCATGCAGCCCTTATGCATGACCTGCAATATGCCCCGCTGGTTCAGGCCGGCGGGGCTTTTTGCTGCCAGAAAGATGATGTTGCGAAGCGCCGGTCATTTTGGTTTTGGACCTTCACTCGTCGAAGGAGAGCCATGCGGTTTGGCACTTTCGCCGGCAGGTCCCGTTGAGTGAGGTTCAGCTTGGTGATGGGATGAGCCTGTTGGTTCGTCCGGCGACTTGCTTTCTTTTTCTTTTTCTTTGGACTTTTCGAAAATGGTCTCGAAACGCGACAAATCCAGCTTGTCCTTCTCCGCAAATTCATTGCGGAGTTGGAGCCAGACGACATAATTCTGCAACCGCTGGATTTCGACCGCCAATTTATTTTGTTCTAAGGCCAGATCGCGTTGCGAAAGCCACGCAGGATCCTGGAGGCTGTATTCATATTCGATGCGCAATCTGATCCCAAAAAGAGAGCCGACCAGAAACGAAAATGTAAAGCAGACAAGTACCGCGGAAATCGCGGTCTGCGATCTTATGCCTTTCGAGCTGAAAATATAAGCGACGACGCCGCCGAGCAAAGTCAGAACGGCGGGAACGACACTGCCCACGACCGATTCACGGCTATCGCCCAGAATTTGGCCGGTGACGAAGCCCAGCATCGAAAATGCAAACACAGCCAGGAAGAGCAGCCAGAAACTGCCTGCCGGGGCAGCGGGCCGGATTCGGACGGCTGCGATCGAGACGATGAAGGAGGTGGCGGAGCTGACAAGCAGGGCGGTCAGGATGACATTCAGCGCCCACCAATTGAGAAGTTCCACTTCTCTCTCCCGCCTCTTAATTCAGCCTAAAAGAACGAACCGCCGCTTAAGTGTTTGGACCCGTAATGAGCGGTGTCTGGCCATGCGTCCAATCCCACTCAGGATTGGGTTTACGTTCGATCACCAGCCTGTTCGTCGAGGATTCGCCGGGGATTGTCCAAAAACCTCCGATCGAAGGCTGCCAGGGGCCGGTCGCCCAATTGTCCTTTGAATTCGGAACGAAAGCCGTGCCGCCGGGACGCGGTTCATAGGGATGTTTAACGATGACGCATTGTTTGATGCATTCCGCCTTCTGATTAGGGTCCTTGAGTTCCATGCATTTGCAAAACGAGTCTTCGGCGATCGCGCATGATGCGCTCGACAAGAAGATAAGGGCGGCGCTTCCGAAAATTTGCTCACGCATGGCTATCCCTCCCATGGCTGCGGCAAAGGCTATAGGGATGCGTTGAAGCCGTCTAGAGTGGAGCAGCTATTGCAGATCTACCGTGCCGGTGTCGCGCTGGCCGTCGCCGCGCCGCCGGGGGTCGTCGCAGCCGTGGCGGGGGCGGTCGCGGGCAGGGGCTCTGTCGTGACCTCGGAAGACACGGGCCTGTCGCCCAGGATCGATTGAACATTGGCATCTTGAATCCGCGGCGCCCCGATCTGCGCGCCGAGCTGGCGCACGATCTCGGGCGCATCGGCATAAGTGTCGTGCCCGATGAAGCCGACGGAATCGCCGGAGAGATCATAGACCTTCACGCCGAGCTGCCGGAGCGCATCTTGATCGGCCGGATTGCGCGGATCGAGCGCGCCGACGCGCTGGCGATTGCCGGCAAGCCTTTGCGAAATGGACAGCGCGCGGTCATTGGCGGAGACCAGAACCGACACATGCGAAGCATCGATCCGCGCGAGCTGCGCGCGGAAGACGGACAGATCGATATCGGGCGCCGCCAGCATGACATTGCCGAGCCGGCCGTTCAGATCCGGCATGCCGGCGATCGCCGTCTCGCGCAGGGCTTCCATCGCGAGCCATGTTCCCATGGAATGGGCGACGATCTGAACTCGGCCGACGCCGGGCGCGACCGCCAGTTCCTGCAGCAATTTGGCGAGCGCGTCGCGCGAGGCGGCGGCGCTTTCCTTCGCAGCCTCATAGTCGAGGAGATTGCTGGTGGCCGGCCAGGTGAAGAGCACGGGTACGCCGCCGAAACGGCCGTCGGCGACGATCTGGGCGAGGCGAAACCGCGCATCGTCATAGCTCGTGTTGAAACCATGCACAAAGATCAGCACGTCGCGGTTCGACCCGATGCGCCCCGACAAATGGCTCTCGATCTCGGCTTTGAACGTCGCATCGTCGAGTTCGCGTTTTGCGGTGATGACGAAATGCTTGTTGGGGTCAGGCGCGCCGAACATCGGCTTTTCCATCTGGCCGGCCTGGTGGCCTGGTGGCACGCTGATCATCTGTAAGGAGAGATGCGCATTATTGTCGGTTGCCGCCTTATGATCGGGCGAGCGTGTCGAGACGACGAAAGCCGAAATGGTTCGCGCCGTCGCAGGTGCGGCGGAGGATGAAAAATCGCCGATGGACGCGACTTTGGTCGATATATCGGTGAGCCCGGAAGAGGCGCAGCCGGCAAGAATCATCGAAAGGCCAAGGAGCACGGCAAAACCCGCGTGCGAAAGGCCGCCTCGGAGCTCAAACGAGGATGAAATATCAAAATGCAACCGCATTTGCCCTTTGTGGGCCTTGAACATGTCTAGAATGGGACACGCTGGACGATGGCCTAATTTGCATTGGAATTGGGTTGAGCAGCCGGTTGAATTTGGAGGCGTTTCGGAAGATCGGGGGCGCAGACTTGTGCGCTGCCTTTTCCAAGATTGCTGCACTCCCAATCCGGGCCAAAACCCTGGTTCGCCCAAAAATTGGCGTTCGGATACTGAATGCCGATCCAGAGCGCGCCGCCGGTAGCGGCGGTCGTCGATAAAGTCATTGCCAAGGCAGTCAGGAAACCCCGCCGATCATCCCCTCGAAAAGTGTCAACAGCGCGCAAAATCGCAATTCCCGTGAAAACTGCAAATAAAGCTGCGGATGAGAACACCATATTTGACATCGAGAACCCGATACTTCGTCAGATTGAAACCTAACCAACCCCACGGTGATTGAATGCCGTCTTTCGGAAGAATCCTCATAAAAGGTTAATATGAAAGGCTCCGTGATCCTCGTCACAGGTTTTGGTGCTTTTCCGGGAGCACCTCATAATCCTACGGCGGTTTTGATGCGAAATCTCGCCGCCCACGAGAGGCGGCTTGCGCGGATGGGCATCAAGCTTGAGCGCCGGGTTCTGCCCGTCGTCTATAGCGAGATCGCGCCGAGATTGACAGCTTTGATCGCTGAGACCGCGCCTGACGCCATCCTGCATTTCGGCCTTGCCCGAGGGCGGCGTGCGATCAGCATCGAGACGCGCGCTGTAAACCATTTTGGTACCTCTCCGGATGCGGCGGGAAAATGCGCGCCTGGTTCCAGCATTCTGCGCGGGACCGCTGCGGTAAAACGGGCAGGAGTCCCGGTGCCCGCGCTGAACGCAGCGCTGCGCCGGGCCTGGATCGCCAGCAGGCCGTCGAACGACGCGGGGAATTATGTCTGCAATCAGACCTTCTATCTGTCGCTCGCCATGGCCACGGCGACGAATCGCACCGTCGGCTTCGTCCATGTGCCGCATATGCGCGCCTCGACGCTCGCGCGGGCGGCAATTATTCTCATCATGAGTTTGCAGCCGGTTTTGCGGCGGACGTCGCAAAGACCATTGCCAAAGCTTGATCGTGACAAACCATTCTTGAGATGCCAAACAAAACGGACGCTGTCTTCCGCTATTGAAGTGTTCAGGACTTGACGGGATGGATTTCCTCCATGAGGTGCAACAATTCGCAATCACGATATCGGAGTTCGCGTCGGGCATAGGATCGGCGCATCCCGAAACCATGGCGATCGCCCTTCAAATTCTGGAAATCATTTGGATCGATATTCTTCTCTCCGGTGACAATGCGATTGTCATCGCACTCGCCTGCCGGACTCTGCCGGATCATCAGCGCCGCTGGGGCATATTGCTCGGATCGCTGGCCGCCGTCGCGCTCAGGATTTTATTCGCCTTCGTTGTTGTCGAGCTTCTGTCTCTGCCTTTCGTCAAAGTTGCTGGCGGCGTGCTTTTGCTTTGGATCGCGATGAGGCTCGTTTTCGATCAAGAAGAAGAGAAGAGCGTGAGACCGGCGCGGAGCCTTTTCGCCGCGGTCCGCACCATCGCCATTGCCGACGGCGTGATGTCGCTCGACAATGTCATCGCCATCGCGGCCGCCGCGAAAGAGGATCTCGTTCTCATCGTCTTCGGTCTGGCTCTGTCCATTCCGCTGATCGTCTTTGGCTCGAGCCTGATTCTAGCGCTGTTGAACCGGTTTCCCGTTCTAGTTTGGGCGGGTGCGGCTTTGCTCGGCTGGATCGCGGGCGATCTCATCGGCTCCGATCCGACGGTGGCCGCTTGGATGCGGCCGCGCTTCGCGCAGCTTGCTTTTTGGTGGGCGCCCGCGGGCATGGCCGTGGTTCTGGCCGGAGCGGGCCTGGCGCGCTGGAGCCGGAAACCCGCCTGAGCATTTGTTTGACGCGTGATCTCATCCAAAAAGTCGCGCAACTTTTCGGTCCGATGCTCTAGCCCTTGGGCGCATCCGGATTGGGGACGGCCTCCTGCACGGTTTTGAAGAGGCCCGTCGCCTTGGCGACCAAAACGCCTTGCGCGTCGCGCACCTCGCCTTCGCAAAAGATCAAGGAGCGGCCTTGTTGCAGCACGCGACCCTCGGCGACGAGTTCGCCGCGGCCGGGCGACAGAAACGAGCTTTGCAGATTGATCGTCATGACCGAATGGCCCGAGGCCAGGCGTGCGACGCTGCCAAGCGCAATGTCGAGAAGGGTCAGGATAATACCGCCATGGGCAGTGCCCATATGGTTTTGATGCGGCTCGCCGAGCTTGAGGCCGAGCCGCGTTTTGTCTGGCGTCCCCTCGAGCGCAACAATGCCGCAATGATGCGCGAAAGGAATGTCCGCGCCGAAAAAATCCGTCATCCCTGATCCTCCATATTTGGCAGATATAGACTCTGGCGCACGGCTGGAAAATCACCCGTTTGGCGTGCCGATCCGCAAGCCCTATGATGCCACGCCGCCAAAAGCGGTGATCTAACGCTCTCGTGCCCAGTATGGTCCCCTTGATGCCGTGGTTTGTTCTTCCCTGGTTGGTGGTTGTCTTCACGATCGTAACGGCCATTCTGATGCGGTCGCATTCGCCATGGGTGCGATTGGCCTTGAGCATCGGCTCGGTTGCCGTGCTCACCTATTTTCTCTGGCCAATCGTCGGTTCTACCCTCGACCCGCATTTTGCATCCGACGCCAACACTTTCGAGGCGCTTTCCGAAAAGCTCTTCGTCGCTGCCTGGTGGATCGGCGTTGCGCGCATCGCCGTCGTTACCGGGCAGATCGTGCTCAATGTCAATCATCAGGCTCATTCGGCGAGGCTAGCCTTGGATCTCGTGGCGGGCGCGATCTATCTCGGCGCTTCGCTCGCCATCATCGATCTCGTCTTCGGCGTGTCGGTGACGGGTCTCGTCGCGACATCCGGCGTCATCGCGATCGTGCTCGGCCTTGCCTTGCAGAATACGCTCGGCGATTTGTTTTCCGGTATCGCGATCGGCATCGACCGGCCTTTCAAGGTCGGCGATCTCATCTGGATCGAGGGGCCGGTCGAAGGCCGCGTGATCGAGACGAATTGGCGTTCGACGCGCATTGCAACGGGCGCAAACGATATTGCCACAGTGCCCAACAGCGTCGTTGCCAAATCCCGCATCCTCAACCGCAGCTCGCCGACGGAGACAAGAACCGAAACGGTCAAAGTCGTTCTGGATCCGGCCGTGTCGCCGCGAAAAGGCGTGACGCTTTTGCGCGCTGCCGCGCTGAATGCGAGCGCGCTCGTGCTCCATCCGGCGCCGAAAGTCACTTGTTTGGAACTTGGCGGCGACGGCGCGACCTATGAGATCAGTTTCTCGGCGTCGATATCGAGCCTCGGCAATGCAAGGTCCGATCTACTGCAGCAGGTCGCGCGGCACGCCCGTTATGGCGGCGTGGCGCTGGCCACGCAAAATGGCACGCCGCTCACATCCGTCGCGGCGCCCGATCTCTCGCAACTCTTGCAAGAAACCCATGTGCTGGAAGCGCTGACCGATGAAGAACGCGCCGTGCTCGCGTCCCGCCTCATCGCGCATCATGGCGAAGCGGGCGATAAAATCTTCGATCAGGGCGGCGGGCTCGCGTCCTTGTTTATCATCGCAAGCGGCACGTTCGAAGTGACGCGCGACGAGGGACAAGGCTCGCGGCGGCTCGGCACCATCGGACCTGGCGATTATTTCGGCGAGCTCGCGCTGCTCACGGGTGAACCGAATGCGGCGACCGTCACGGCTTTGACGCCGTTTCTCGCCTATGAGGTCGGCAAGGCGATGATCGCACCGCTGCTCGATGAAAATCCGGATCTGCTCCATGCCTTCGAAGCGGGAGCCTCGAAAGCGCAGGCGCTTCTCGATCGCACGATCGCGGCACAGGCCTGCTCGGGTGCAACCCCGAACGGGCATCTGCTTGGTCGCATCCGCGCCTTCTTCAATGTGAGGGAGAGCGCCCTGCCGCGGACGATGGCGCGCGGAAAATAAGCGCTCAACCAGGGGCGCCGGAATCACGAATGAGCCCCGATCGGCAGGACCAAAGTCATTTCAAAGCAAAGCTAAAGTATCATTTCTAAACCTATCTTATTTTACCCTCGCGGGATGAAAGAGGGAGACACCAGTCTCGTTGCAATAGCCGCATTTTTTGTGTTGTGCGGAGTTGTGTATGCTTTTGCATCCGGCTGGGTTCCGCAATTTTGGCGGTCTTCGGACTACCATCGAATGACCGCGGCGCCGCAGCCTCAATCCCCGGTTCAGGCTCAGCCCCAGCCTAAGCCTAAGCCGCGCGCTCAGGCCTGTGAGGGCGGCGAGATCAAAGGCGGCTTTTGCGTCCTGAAATGAGGCGTACCGCGTCGATCGCGCATGCCGCGAAGGGCCTCGGCGCGCAGCAGCCGCGGCTTTTGAATAAATCGCAGAGATAAAATGGCCTAAAATTTTGCGATCATTCGACGATGGGCGTCGACTGCGCGTTAAAATCTCTCTGCCTTGATTGGGGCATGAAACAGGGCATCGCCGGTCCGGCCATTTTTGTCTTCGTCCTCGCGATGATCGCGGAGGTCATGGCTTATGCTGCCGGTATCAGGCTTCCCACGCCTTCATCCGTGCCGCATCCGAAAAGCGAGGTTCACGTCGCCTCGATGGTGCAAGTGCGGCCGCAAGCGAAAGTTCACGAGGCGTGGTGCGCGCGGGGCCGTATCGTCGGCGGCTTTTGCGTGATCCGCTGATCCAGCCAAAACGATGGTGGGCGATACTGGGATCGAACCAGTGACCCCTCCCGTGTGAAGGGAGTGCTCTCCCGCTGAGCTAATCGCCCGCTCTTTGAAGCGTCAGGTGTCTTCGTGTACGAGCCCCGCCCGCTGCAAGTCAAGGGCGCAGCGCCGGCTCAGGGATTGAGCGCGGGTGCCAGCGCTGCGACGGCCGCCCAAAGCTCGTCGAAATGGTCGATGGCACGGTCCGGCGCATAGGTCGAAACGGGTGCGTCCGTATATCCAAACGTCATGGCGACGACCGGCACGCCGGCATTGCGCGCGGTATCTATGTCGGTCTTGGAATCGCCGACCATGATGGCGCGGCGCAGATCGCCGCCGGCGCGTTCGATCGTCAGCCGCAAGGCCTCGCCGTTCGGCTTGGACACGGCGAATGTGTTCTGCCCGCAAATGGCGGCGAAGCGATCGGCGACGCCGAGCGCGGTCAAAAGCAGGATGGAGGTCCGTTCGAGCTTGTTGGTGCAGACGGCGAATCCCCAACCGGCCGCCTCGAACCGGTCGAGCGCCTCGATCACGCCCGGATAGAGCCGCGTCTCATCCGCGATATGATCGTTGTAATGAGCGAGAAAGGCTAAAAACAGCTCTTCGAGCCTTGCGTCCGAAAGCGCCACGCCCTCCGCCTCGAAGCCGCGCTTGATGAGCATGCGCATGCCGGCCCCGATCATCGGGCGGGCTTCCTCCATCGCGAGCTTGCGCAGGCCCTCGCGGGCGAGAATGACATTCAGCGTCGAAATCAGGTCCCCGGCCGTTTCGGCGAGCGTGCCGTCGAGATCGAAGACGAGAAGCGGTTTGGCTTGCGGTTCATGCGTCATGCGCGACCGATTAGGCTGAAAGAAGCGCTGGCACAAGCGAGAGGTGAGACAGAGGCCTAAAGCCGCGTATAAGATGGGCCGATGATTCGGGCGCAGGGGGCCGATGTCATGAAATTTTCACCAGCCTGGAGGCGGTTGGCCTTCATTTCCGGTTTGACCGCGTTTTCGGCGGGTTTGGGATTTTCCGCCGCGCAAGCGGCGAATTATGAATTTCTCGCAGCGCCGGAAACCGATTTGAACCGCGTCTACCGCCTCGACAAGGCGACGGGCGAGGTGGGCGCCTGCCAATATGGCCTGAAGGAGGGGGGAGTCGGCGTCACCCTCTGCTATGCGCCGGGCGAGGGGGCCGGCCCGCAGGCCTCGAGCGAATATGCCCTGGTCGCCTCGCGTCACGAGCGTGAAGGCGGCGTGTTCCGGGTCGATCTGCGCACCGGGATGATGTCGATTTGCTATGTGTTGAACGACAATGTCGTCTGCACGCCTCAGGCGAAATAGGGCAGGCCTGCACCTCGGTCCCAGCGCACCAGAGCTGCGGGGTTGACGCCGAAAGCCCGGCAGCCTAACCCGGCCTTTATCCCCGCGGCCTTGTCCCGCATCCTTTCCGCGTCCCGTCGTTAGCGTGAGCCATGGCCGCCCTCAGTCCAGACGATGCCAAAAAGGCCGCCGCCGAACGCGCCCTGGAGCTGGTCAGGCCGGGCATGAAGCTTGGCCTTGGGACCGGCAGCACCGCCACGCATTTCGTCAATCTGCTGGGTGCCCGCGTCGCCGAGGGGCTCGACGTGCTTTGCGTGCCAACATCCGAACGCACGCGTACTCAGGCCGCGGCTCTGTCGATTCCGCTCGCCACGATCGACGAGCAGCCGGAATTGGATCTGACCATCGACGGCGCCGATGAGTTCGACCGCGATCTCCGTCTCATCAAGGGCGGCGGCGGCGCGCATTTGCGCGAGAAAATCGTCGCCATGGCGTCAAAACGTATGATCGTGATCGTCGATTCCTCGAAATTGGTCGCGGTTCTCGGCAAATTTCCTTTGCCAGTAGAGGTCACGCCCTTCGGCCTCAAAGCCACCCTGGCCTTGATGACGAAGGAGGCCAAGGCGGCCGGCTGCGAAGGCCGGATCGAGATCCGCAAAAATCCCAGTGGCCATCCTTATGTCTCGGACAATGGCAATCATATTGTCGATTGTTTTTTCGGGTCTATTTCCGATCCAGAGGCACTGGCCGCGCGGTTCGCCGCCATTCCGGGCGTGGTCGAGCACGGGCTTTTTCTAGGTATCGCCAAGGGCGTCATCAGCGCCGGGCCGCAGGGCATCGAAATTTTCGGACACCTAGATTGAGGCGCGTGATATTGGAGCCCGTCGTGGCCGCAAGGGTCATTCGTCTGTCATCCCTTCAGGTCTCAAGGAGCAAGTGCATGCGTTCCCATTTCAGGCCCTTTTGGATCGGCTTGGCTTTTGTTTTGTTCGCGCCTGCGGCCGCATGGGCCCAGAAACCGCCAACCCCTGCCCAGACAGCACCCGCGGCCGCCGCGCCGGCTGCCGGCGAGCCGACCGCCTCTCACCTCGCGGCCGCTCGCGAACTGCTCGAATTGAACGGAATCGCGGCCTCGTTTTCGTCATCGATCCCGCAATTCTTCGATCAGGTCGGCAGCAATTTGACCCAGACGCGGCCGGAACTTGCCTCCGACCTCGGCAAGGTCTTCGTGCAGTTGAAGCCGGAATTCGACAAAAAGGCCGATGACCTGACCGATAAGGCGGCGCATCTCTACGCGAAGCTGCTCTCCGAGCAGGATCTGAAGGCGATCGACGCCTTCTTCAAATCCGATGCCGGCAAGAAATATGTCGAGACCCAGCCGAGTTTCATGAAAGACATTGTCGTCATCATGGAAGGCTGGCGGGAGCAAATCTCGACCGACATGATGACCCGCGTCCGCGTCGAAATGGCGAAGAAGGGCCACCAGCTTTGACGGGCGCTTGCCCCTCAAAGATATGAGGAGTGGGGATGTCCGCCTTCGACGTTGATCTGTTCGTCATCGGTGCCGGATCGGGCGGCGTCCGCGCTGCGCGCATCGCGGCCGGCTATGGCGCCAAAGTGCTGGTTGCCGAGGAGTTTCGCGTCGGGGGCACCTGCGTGATCCGCGGCTGCATTCCCAAAAAGCTGATGGTCTATGCGAGCCGCTTCGCCGATGATTTCGCCGACGCAGCGGGCTTCGGCTGGACGCTCGTCAAGCCGACCTTCGATTGGAACAAGCTCGTCGCCGCGAAGGAGATGGAAATCTCGCGGCTCTCGGCCATCTATCGCACCAATCTCGACAAGGCCGGCGTCTCGATCATCGACAGCCGTGCCGAAGTCGAAGGGCCGCACAAGATCCGCCTCAAATCCAATGGGCAGGAGATCAGTGCGCGTTATATCCTCGTCTCGACCGGCGGCACACCGGTTCTGGAGCCGCGTATTCCGGGCCTCGAATATACGATCACCTCCAACGAGGTGTTCGATCTGCCGAACCTGCCGAACCATATGCTGATCGTCGGCGGCGGCTATATAGCGGTCGAGTTCGCTTCGGTTTTCACGCGGCTCGGCACTAAAATCACGCTCGTGGTGCGCAGCGAAAATGTCTTGCGTGGGTTCGACGAAGATATGCGCTGCAGTGTGCGCGACGCGCTCATTCAGGAAGGCGTCGATCTTAAGACCGTCACCCTGCCGACCAAGATCGAGAAGGCCGCAAGCGGTTTCAACGTCACGCTCACGGATGGAACCGTGCTCGATGTCGATCATGTGATGCTCGCGACAGGGCGCCATCCCCATACGAAAGGGCTCGGGCTCGAAAAGGCGGGCGTCGAATTGGATGCGCTGGGCGCGGTGAAGGTCGATCATTTCTCGAAGACCAATGTCGATTCGATCTATGCTGTCGGCGATGTCACCAATCGCATTGCGCTGACGCCTGTCGCCATCCGTGAAGGGCATGCTTTTGCGGATACGGTCTTCGGCAACAAGGAGACGATGGTCGATTATGCGAATATCGCGACCGCGGTTTTCACGACGCCGGAACTCGGTACTGTCGGCCTGACGGAAGAGCAGGCGCGCGAGCAATTCGATTGCGTCGATGTTTACGCGGCGAGCTTCCGGCCGCTCAAGGCGACCTTGTCGGGCCGCCAGGAAAAGACATCGATGAAGATCGTCGTCGACGGCACGACGGATCGCGTGCTTGGCGTCCATATCTTCGGCGACGATGCCGGCGAGATGGCGCAGATTCTCGGCATCGCGGTGAAGCTGGGCGTCAAGAAAGCCGATTTCGACGCGACCATGGCCGTCCATCCCACCTCGGCGGAAGAACTCGTCACCATGCGGGTGCGCACGGCGCGCTACGAGCGTGAGACGATCGGCGAAGAAGGCCCCAACGCGGCCGTGGCAGGCGAATAGAGCCGCAAGTGCCATGGCGGGGACAGGAAATCCTTCAGCACATATTCCATTGTGATCAACACTTGGACCTTTGAAAAAGGCGCGTTGATATAGGCGTCGGCGCCGTCCTGAATGATGGCGAGCCGGCTGCGCGGATCTTTATCGAAGCCCGTCGCGACGATCGCCGGGCTTTGCCGGTTTTGTTCGCCCCTCAGGGCCTTCAGAAGATCGCGGTTCGAAGGCCAATCGAGAAGGACGAGATCGTATTGCGCCTCTCGGATAAGGTGATGCGCTGTGTCCAGGCGCGACGCCGTATGAATCACCCGAAAGCCAAGGAGCTTGAGAGTCTCTTCGAGCAGAGCGCAGGCTAGGATGTTTTCATCGACGATGAGCGTACGGCAGTGCTGAAAGCTTTCCAAAGTCTTTCCCTCACCCGTATAATTTGATTTATAAATAATAAATTTACAGTGAAAATGAAGTATTAATATAATATAGAGGATTTTATTCAAATTTTATAATGTATTTGTGCGATGATGTGTAGTCTGGTGGAATCTATATTGTTTCTGTAAGATATTGCTCTTGCTCGGATGGCTTTGCTGTTTGCTTTTCGCGGTGGAAAACTGCTCAACAGAGGCGTGGCCGTTTACCATCATACCGCCTCGAGCGCGTAGCGGCGGCAATGTTCGAGATAGCCCTCTTCATGCTTTGCCGCCAAGGACACGACGCTCGACCAAAGCCAGTTCGGGGCATTGAGATCCGCCGGATGACGGCGCTCCAATTCATTTGACCATTCGGCGCGCACCGCCTTGTCCATTTGCCGGGCGTGCGCGCGGCCGACGACATAGGCGAGATAGCGTGCGGCTTCGACTGCTTGCGTGCGCGAAAATTGATCGACTTCGAGTTTCAGATCTTGCGGCATGAGCTCGCGGATGATGACCGGATGCCCCATCAGGTTTGCCGCAAGCATGCGGTTACCAAGGTTTGGCGATAGGGCCCGCGCACCGGCTACGACCCGCGCGCCATAATGAGCAGGCATGTCGGCGCTCGGATGGGGCGGGGCCGCGGCTTCGACAGCCTCCTTTATGTCGATCAGCGCATAAGTTTTCTGACGGCTGTCAATCACTTCGACGAGCACCGCATAGCGGAGCTTTCCGAGTGAACTGCAGCCTTTCATCCAATAGGCGGCATCGACCACTTCGATTTTACTGGTGTCGGCGCGGGCGTTCAGCGTCAAAACGAGCCGCTTGATCTCCGGTTCTTTGAACAGCGCGGCGATGGCCTGACGCTCCTCGTCGGCAAGCGCCCAGAATTTTTGCCCCAGCGGAATGGCCGGCGAAATATCTTGGATCCGCTCGCGCGCCAAATGATCCCAACGGCGCCCGAGCGCGCGGCGCCGCACGCTTCTGACGACGCTTGGCTCCGGCACAAGATCATCCGGGCCCGGTTCGCGCAAAGCCAGGCCGTAACCGCGGATCATTTCCTCCAGCATCCGCGCCGTCGTAACGCCCGGAAGGTCAGAGCCGCGCGCCGCGCTTGCGAGCGACAGGCTGAGACGTATGAGATCATGCGCGGGATTGCCTATGACCGTCTGATCCAGATCGCGAATCTGGATGTCGACTTTGCCTTTTGCATTTGCCAGTGGACCAAGATTGCCAAGGTGGCAGTCGCCGCAGATCCAGATGGCGGGTCCGGTCGGAATATCCGTGACGCGGCCGGTCTCGAGCCATTCATAGAAGCTGACGGTCGATCCGCGCACAAAGGCATGCGCCGAACGCGCCATCTTCAAGCTCTGTTGGGTTGCAAGGAAAGCCGCGCGTTCGTCCGGACTGATTTTCAAATTTTGAGGCACTGGATCGCTTTCGTCGGTTGAGGCAACGCGAAAAAGGCGAAGGTCCAAGACCTTCGCCTTTAAATTCAGCCTAAAGCCCTCGGGTTTTAGTGCTTGAACTTGCCTTCGTACTTGAATTCAGGCGCCGACTTCAGCTCGTCCTTCGACGCATTGATGACGCCCTTCCATTCCTTCTTGGTGGAATCGTAGCTGATGCCGATCGACGAGGGCGTCACGTCGATGTAGCGCTCGCCCATGCCGAGGAAGCCGCCGACCGAGACGATGTAGCCGTCGAGCTTGCCATTTTCCATGACGAGATCCTTGATCTCGCCGACGTTTTCATTGTTGCCGTTGGTGAGCTTCAAGCCGATGACGTCATAGCTGAGAACGGCGCTCGCAGGCACGGTGGTCGGCTGAACCTTCGGATTGGGCGCGGTCGCTTGCGCGAGCGCCACGGCCGGAAGCGTGAAGATCAAGGCAGCAGTAAGAATCGAACGACGCATAGATGTTTCCTCCTGAAGTGAAGCTAAGGGTGCGCTCTTAACCTCGACATCTGCGAAATGTTCCGCCTCGAATCCGAAAATGCGAAAGCGCGGCAAGCGTTGATACGCATGCCGCGCTTTCGTTAGGAGTCGCATTCGTTCCAATTAATGCCGGGCAGCGCCCTTGGCGGCTGGCTTGGTCTTGCGTGCGCCGGTCTCGCCGTTGGCGAGCCCTTGAAAGGCCGGGGCATCGACACGTTGCCAGGAGCCGCCATCGTTCCAGGGGCCGAGCGCGTCGAATTCGCCTTCATCGCCTTCGCCGGTCGAATCGTTGAAATATTGATCGACGAGGCCGGCAGTCGGCGGAATCGCGCCGATCTCAAGCGGTTCGAGACCGAGATTTTCAAGCGCCAAGCCGAAGGCTTTCATATGAGTGATTTCGCGCGTCATCAGAAACTGGAGCGCGTCCTTGGTGTCTGGATCGTCGCAGAAGTTGATGAGTCTTTCGTAGGTGATCTTGGCGCGCGCTTCGGCCGCCATATTGCTGCGAAGGTCGACTTCCGGCTGGCCGGAGATTTTGAGATAATCGGCCGTCCAAGCGCCGCCCATCGAATTGCAGAGCGAGATTCCGCCGCCGCCCGGAACGGAGACGAGAGGATTGATCTCGGCCGCGTCGCGCGCGGTCTTCATCGGCGCCACATGCAGGCGGATGAGCGCGCCGACCACTTCGAGATGGCTGATCTCTTCCGTGCCGATGTCCATCAGCATGTCCTTGAGACCGGGATCGTCGCAATTCATGCCCTGAATGGAATATTGCATCGCGGCGGCGAGTTCGCCGTTGGCGCCGCCGAATTGTTCGAGCAGCATATTGCCGAAGCGCGGGTCGGGCGCAGCAACCCGGACCGTGTACATGAGCTTTTTAACGTGATGATACATGGGCGTCCCCTGGAGTATCGGCCGGCTATCGGCCTGTGGGCCCTCAACCGGGGCGCGGGCGCGGTGGTTCCGGCTTGGCCGCAGAAAAAGGCTTTATTTCGCAATAGTTTGTCCGGCAGTTTTACCCCACGTGCGGGAGGGCTGGTCCGGGGGCACTTGTGGCATTGATAAATGCCAAGCTCGCCCCTTAATAAGGGTGCTGCATAAAAGCACGGAGCCTGGCTTTTTCAGATAGTTCCCATGCGGGCGGCAAATGCGCTAAAAGGCTTTTTTTAATCGATGGCTCCGCGAGGAGGCTGTCTGGAGTTGAAAATGTCCGTCGAACGTTGGGCGCCCGATAGCTGGAGGGCGAAACCCATTGAGCAAGTGCCTGATTATCCCGATGCCGTTGTGCTCGACGAGGTCGAGCGGCAGCTTGCCGGTTTTCCGCCTTTGGTTTTCGCAGGCGAAGCGCGCAAGCTGAAAAAGTACCTGGCCAAGGTCGCGCAAGGCGAAGCCTTTTTGTTGCAGGGCGGCGATTGCGCCGAAAGCTTCGACGAGCATGCGGCGGATAATATCCGCGATTTCTTCCGCGTCTTTTTGCAGATGGCCGTGGTGATGACCTTCGCCGCGGCGTCGCCTGTCGTGAAGGTCGGCCGCATCGCGGGTCAATTTGCCAAGCCGCGCTCGGCACCGAACGAGAAGATCGGCGATGTCGAACTGCCGAGCTATCGCGGCGATATCGTCAACGACATCGCCTTCGATGAGGCAGCGCGTATCCCCGATCCCCGGCGTCAGCTCATGGCCTATCGCCAAAGCGCGGCCACGCTGAATCTCCTACGCGCCTTCGCGTCTGGCGGTTATGCCAATCTCGAAAATGCGCATCGCTGGATGCTGGGCTTCATCAAGGATACGCCGCAGTCTGCGCGCTATTCGGAATTGGCGGACCGGCTCACCGAGACGATCGGCTTCATGCGCGCGATCGGGCTCGATCCTGAAACCCATCAGGAATTGCGCCAGACGGAATTCTATACGTCGCACGAGGCGCTGCTGCTCGGTTACGAGCAGGCGCTGACGCGAGTCGATTCGACGACGGGCGATTATTACGCGACCTCCGGCCATATGATCTGGGTGGGCGACCGCACGCGTGATCCGGGCCATGCGCATATCGAATATGCGCGGGGCGTCAAAAATCCGATCGGGCTCAAATGCGGCCCCTCAATGAAGCCGGACGATCTCCTGCGCCTCGCCGATATTCTCGATCCGGCGAATGAGGCCGGGCGCCTGACTTTGATCTGCCGCTTCGGCACCGATAAGGTCGCCGAACATCTCGTGCCGCTCGTGCGTGCGATCAAGAAGGAAGGCCGCACCGTCGTCTGGTCCTGCGATCCCATGCACGGCAATACGGTGAAGGCCGGTTCGGGCTTCAAGACCCGGCCTTTCGACCGGATCATGGGCGAGATCCGCTCGTTCTTCGCCGTGCATCAGGCCGAAGGCACTTATGCCGGCGGCGTGCATCTCGAAATGACCGGCAAGAATGTCACCGAATGCACCGGCGGCGCGCGCGCCATCACGGAAGCCGATCTGCACGATCGCTATCACACCCACTGCGATCCGCGGCTCAACGCCGAGCAATCGATCGAAGTTGCTTTCCTGGTGGCCGAGCTTTTGAAGGCCGAGCGCATCGCGCGCGGCAAACCCGAGGTCGATGCGGCAGAGTAAAGCATGATCCCGAAAAGTTGCAGACTTTTCGGACAAGATCATGCGTTGAAATAAGGTTGAGCGGCTGGAGCTGTGATCCAATGACTTATGTGGTCCATGTCAGCCAAGATAGAGAGACGGGCCGTTACTATGTCGATTCGTCCGATATTCCGGGGCTGCATGTTGAAGCCGATACGTTCGAGGAGTTCGTCAATATCGTCCAGGACGTGGCGCCGGACCTTTTGGGCGAAGCTGCACCTGGATCGGAGATCAGCTTTCAACAGATTGTAACTCTCGCAGCCTGATGGGTTCCAATCTCTATCCAGAGCTCGTGCGCCTTCTCAAAGAGGCAGGCTGTACGTTCGTCCGGCAAGGTAGGCTCGCATGAGATCTGGCACAGTCCACATACAAACCGGAATATTACCGTTCCAAAAAATACAACGGTGGTCCATACCGCCAATGGCATTCTGAAAGACGCTGGATTACCGAGGCAGTTTTAATCTCTCGGTTCCGGCGGATCTCAGATGCTATCGCCCGCGTGTCCATTCTCGTATGATTGAATCAAGCCATGGCTGAATTTCCAACCCTCTTTCTGTCGCATGGGGCACCAAACCTATGCCTCTATCCCAATCCAGCGCGCGAGTTTCTGACGGGGCTAGGCGCCCAGATCGGCAAGCCGCAGGCGATCATCTTGATGTCGGCGCATTTTGAATCGCCGGTCCCATCTTTCGGCGCCGACGAACAGCCGGGCATGATCTACGACTTCAAAGGGTTTGAGACCGAACTCTATAAAAAGGTCTATCCCGCGCCGGGCCTGCCGGAGCTTGCGACGGTTGCGGCGACCCTTGTCGAGCAAGCGGGGTTTCCGGTGCAGGAAGTCGTCGGGCGCGGCTATGATCATGGGGTCTGGAGCCCTTTGAGCCTCATGTATCCGGATGCCGATATCCCCGTTGTGCAGATGTCGATTCAGCCGGAAGAGGGCGCCGGCCATCATTTCGTGGTCGGCCGCGCGCTCGCGCCCTTGCGCAAACATGGCGTCTTGATCATCGGCTCCGGCAGCCTGACGCATAATTTTGACGAGCTCTACGACTCGCACCAAGACTTTGTGTCGCCGCCGCCGGTTTTCGTTCAAGAGTTCGCCGATTGGGTGAAGGAGAAGGCCGAGGCGGGCTCGGTCGACGAAATCAACGATTATCGTGCTCTAGCGCCTCACGCGGTCAAACATCATCCGAAGGCGGATCATTTTTTCCCGCTGCCTTTCGCGCTCGGCGCGGGCGGCGAAGGCGCCAAGGGCAAGCGCATCCATACATCGGTGCAGCGTGGCGCGCTGATGATGGACGCCTATATGTTCCAGTAGTCGGTAAAATTCATGGTGTGCGATCCTTCTCCCTGTGGGAGAAGGTGTCATGCGAAGCATGACGGATGAGGGGTTACGTTCTTTCAGTCGTGATCCTAAGCCCTCACCCGGTCAGCTCCGCTGACCACCCTCTCATGCAAGTTGGGCTTGCCCAACTTGCACAATAAAAATGCCTAACTCAGGCAAGCCCGAGTTAGGATGGGAGAGGGTTGGCGTGCCTGTCCTTCAATAAGCCGCCCCATGGTGCTCTTCACTTCATGACACCCGTCGATCGTCTCGTCATCGCGCTCGCGCAGATCAATTCAACTGTCGGCGACATTGCCGGCAATGTCGCGCGTCTGCGCAAGGCGCGGGCCGAGGCGGCACGCTTCGGCGCCGACGTCGTGATGTTTTCCGAACTCTTCCTCTCCGGCTATCCGCCGGAAGATCTCGTCTTGAAAACCGCATTTCAAGACGCCTGCCGGCGCGCCTGCGAGGAGATCGCGCGCGACACGGCCGATGAAGGTCCGGCCATTCTCGTCGGCCTGCCCTGGGGCGAGGATGGGTCATGCTTTAATGCTTATGCGCTTCTCGACCAGGGCCGCATCGAAGCGGTGAAGTTCAAAGTCGATTTGCCGAATTATGGCGTCTTTGACGAAAAGCGTGTCTTCGCGCCGGGTCCCATGCCCGGCCCGATCGCGTTTCGGGGCGTGCGGATCGGCGTTCCGATTTGCGAGGATATTTGGGGACCGGAGCCGGTCGAATGCCTGTCGGAAACCGGCGGCGAGATTTTGCTCGTGCCGAACGGCTCGCCTTATTGGCGCGGCAAGACCGAGGAGCGTCTGGCGGTCGCCCAGGCGCGCGTGAGCGAAAGCCATTTGCCGCTCATCTATCTCAATCAATTCGGCGGCCAGGACGATCTCGTCTTCGATGGCGCTTCCTTTGCCTTGAATGCCGATGGAAGCCAGGCCTTCCAGCTTCCGGCCTTTGCGGAGACGGTCGCCAAGACGGTCTGGGAGCGGCGCGACGGCACTTGGGTCTGCACCGAAGGGCCGCAGGCGCCGCGCGAGGACGGCGATGCCGCCGACTATCAAGCCTGCGTGCTGGGCTTGCGCGATTATGTCGGCAAGAACGGTTTTCCGGGCGTGGTGCTTGGGCTCTCAGGCGGCGTCGATTCGGCGCTTTGCGCGGCGATTGCCGTCGATGCGCTCGGCGCGGATCGCGTGCATTGCGTGATGCTGCCCTATCGTTTCACCTCTGCGGAGTCGCTGGCCGATGCCAAGGCCTGCGCCGAGGCGCTGAAGGTGCGCTACGATCTTCTGCCCATCGCGCCCGCCGTCGAAGGCATAGAGGCGGTGCTCGCTTCGTTTTTTGCGGAGACACAGCGCGATGTCACCGAAGAGAATATTCAAAGCCGCGTGCGCGGCACGCTTCTCATGGCGGTCTCGAATAAATTCGGGTCCATGCTGGTCACGACCGGCAATAAATCCGAAATGTCGGTCGGCTATGCGACGATCTACGGCGACATGAACGGCGGCTTCAATCCGATCAAGGATCTCTACAAGACCGAAGTCTTTCGTCTCGCGCATTTGCGCAATCATTGGAAACCGAAAGGCGCCCTGGGGCCGGGAGGGATCGTTGTTCCCCCCAACGTCATAACGAAACCGCCGACGGCGGAACTGCGCGAGAATCAAACCGACCAAGATTCCTTGCCGCCCTATGCCATCCTCGATGCGATTCTCGAAGGTCTCATCGAACATGATTTGAGCGTCACCGATCTTGTCGCTGTAGGCCACGACTCCGAGACCGTAAAAAAAATCGAGCGGTTGCTATATCTTGCCGAATATAAACGCAGGCAATCGGCCCCAGGCGTTAAAGTCACAAAGAAAAATTTTGGCCGCGACAGACGATATCCGATCGTGAATCGCTTCCGCGACATTTCATAATTTCGTGATCGGAAATAGAGCGGATCCTCTTGAACCGATTAAGGTTCCGCCCCACCCTTAGAAAAAGCGGGCATATGCATTGTTTGGCTGAAACAGTGCTGCTGCGTGCCTGTCTCTCCCTTTGCGCGGCAGTCCTGCCGCGATGTCCGGCGCCGGTGAAAACTGGTCGCGCCATCAAAGCGTTTGTTCGCCCGAACAGATGCGTTCACTGAAATCTTGCTGCCATTGGGGCTCTGATCATGATCAACCTTTCCATTAACGGCACCGCTCATGCGGTCGACGTCGATCCCGAAATGCCGCTTCTATGGGCCTTGCGCGACCATGTCGGATTGACCGGCACCAAGTTCGGTTGCGGCGCGGCTTTATGCGGCGCCTGTACGGTTCATCTCGATGGCGAGCCCGTGCGCTCCTGTCAGATCCAGGTGCGGGATGCGCAAGACCGCGAAGTCGTCACGATCGAAGGCGTCAGCGGCAAGATCGCGCACACCGTCCAGGCCGTATGGCAGAAGCTCGATGTCGTGCAATGCGGCTTCTGTCAGTCGGGTCAGATCATGAGCGCGATCGGCCTTCTGTCGCAAATTCCAAAACCAACTGACGAAGACATAGAGAAGGCGATGGACGGCAATGTCTGCCGCTGCGCCACTTATGTGCGCATCCGAGCCGCCGTGCATCAAGCCGCCAAAGAAATCGCGTGAGGAGGAAAACCATGTTGGACGAACCCACGACCTCACCCATGACCTCGAAAAGCGCGATGCCGGCTTCGCCCTCGCGCCGGAATTTTCTGAAGACGTCTGCCGCCGCCGGCGGTGCCTTGGTGCTTTCCGCCTATGTTCCGCTCGGCAACAAAGCCTATGCGCTCACCGCGAACGATCCGCCGCAACCCAATGTCTTCATTCGCATCACGCCCGATAGTACCGTCACCGTGATCGTCAAACATCTCGACAAGGGGCAGGGCATCGCAACGGGCCTGGCGACCGTCGTCGCCGATGAGCTCGATGCCGATTGGGCGCATGTCAAAACCGAATTCGCGCCGGCCAATGTGGCGCTTTACAATAATCTTGCGTTCGGCGTGCAAGGCACGGGCGGTTCCTCCGGCATCGCGAATTCGTGGAAGCAGTTGCGCGAGGCTGGCGCGGCCGCCCGCGCAATGCTGATCGAAGCTGCCGCGCAGACGTGGAAAGTGCCGGCGTCTTCCGTTCGCATTGACAAGGGCGTCTTGATTTCGGGCAGCCATAAGGCCCCCTTCGGCACCTTCGCTGAGAAGGCCGCGGCTCTGCCGGTGCCGGTGAATGTCACGCTAAAGGATCCGAAAGACTGGATCTATATCGGCAAGGTCATCCCCCGCCTCGACTCGGTGATGAAGACCACGGGTCAGCCCATTTTCGCGCTCGATCACAAGCAGCCGGGCATGCTGACGGCCGTCTTGCAGCGTTCGCCGCGCTTCGGCGGCACGGTCAAGAGCTTCGATGCGACAGGCGCCAAGGCGGTCAAAGGCGTCGTCGATGTGATTCAAATCCCGCAAGGCGTCGCGGTTCTTGCAACCGACACATGGTCCGCCATGAAGGGCCGCAAGGCGTTGAAGATCGAGTGGGATGATCAGAAGGCCGAAACGCGGTCGAGCGATCAGATCTATGCCGCCTATAGCAAATTGGCGGCGACGCCGGGCACGCCGGCGAAGCGCAAGGGCGATGCGTCGAAAGCGCTCGACGCGGCGGTCAAGGTCATCGATGTCGAATATAAGTTTCCCTATCTCGCGCATGCGCCGATGGAGCCTTTGAACGCCACCATACAAATCAAGGATGATGGTTCGGCCGAAATCTGGGCGGGCTCGCAGTTCCAGACTGTAGAGCAGGGAACGGCGGCTGCGATCTTGGGCCTCAAGCCTGAGCAGGTCTCCATCAACACACTTTGGGCGGGCGGCTCGTTCGGCCGCCGCGCGACGCCGACGGCCGATTATATCGCTGAACTTGCGATGATCGCCAAAGTGGCGCAGCGCAAAGAGCCGATCCATCTCGTCTGGACACGCGAGGACGACCTGTCCGGCGGCTATTACCGGCCGACCACGGTGCATCGCATCCGCGCCGGTCTCGACGCGAAGGGCAATGTGGCGGGTTGGGAATCGCGCATCGTCAACCAGTCCTTCATGTTTGGCACGCCCTTCGAGAAGGTGATGGTGAAGAATGGCGTCGACGACACGGCCGTCGAAGGCGCGGCCGACATGCCTTACGCGATTGACAATCTCTCGGTCGAATGGCATCGCGCGCAATCGCCTGTCACGACTCTGTGGTGGCGCTCGGTCGGCCATTCCCACACCGCGCAAGCGGTCGAAACCATGGTCGATTCCTTGGCTGCCGCTTCGGGCAAGGATCCGCTCGCGTTCCGCCTCGAACTCTTGAAAGACGAGCCGCGCTATGTCGGCGTCTTGAAGCTCGCGGCGGAAAAGGCCGGCTATGGCCAAAAAATGCCGGCAGGCCAGGGCCGCGGCATCGCCGTGCACGAAAGCTTCAAGACTTATGTGGCGATGGTCGCCGATGTCACCGTCAGCAAGGACGGTTCGGTCAAGGTCGACCGCATCGTGGCCGCCGTCGATTGCGGTATTCCGGTCAATCCCGACGTGATCAAGGCACAGGTCGAGGGCGGTGCCGGCTATGCGCTTGGCGCGGCGCTGCGCAATCAGATCAGCTTGAAGGATGGTGTCGTGGAGCAATCCAATTTCGATACCTATGAGCCCTTGAGATTGTCGGACATGCCGAAGGTCGAAGTCTATATCGTGCCTTCGACGGAGGATCCCTCAGGCATAGGCGAGCCCGGCGTGCCGCCGGTCGCGCCGGCCGTTTCGAATGCGGTCTTCGCCGCGACGGGAAAGCGCCTGTCGTCCCTGCCTTGGGATTTCGGCGAATTGAGCCGCTCCTGATTCTTGCGACGAAAGGCATTTTCCATGTTCAAGACCCTTTCTGTCTTGGTCCTCGCGGCGCTGTTCGCGCCCGGGACATTCACGCAAAGCAAGGCCGAGGATCAGGGGACGGCGGCCTTCGATAAGATCGCGACGGTTCTCCAAAGCCCGCGCTGCGTGAATTGCCATCCGGCGGGCGATGCCCCGCTGAATGGCGACGACGGCCATCCGCATCTCATGAATGTCGCGCGCGGCGCGGACAATCTCGGCGCGCCCGGCGAGCGCTGCTATGCCTGCCATCGCGACGAGAACAGCAAAATGTCGATCGTGCCCGGTGCGCCCGAATGGTCGCTCGCGCCCAAAAGCATGTCCTGGCAGGGCCTGACCCATGCCGAGCTTTGCCATGCGTTGAAGGACCGCAAGGGCAATGGCGATCGCGACGTGCCCGCCTTGATCGAGCATATGAGCACGCCGCTCGTGCTGTGGGGCTGGAATCCCGGCGCAGGCCGCAAGCCGGTGCCGATCTCGCACGACGAGTTCATCGATCTGATGAAAGTCTGGGAAGCGGCCGGGGCACCTTGCCCGGCCTAGATCGCCGGCTGTTCGACTTCACCGGCAGGCGCATGCGCGGCCTGCCGGTGCGCCTTATTGCAATGCGCGGGCGACATCCTTGAGCGAAGACAGGGATTGCTCAAGCCGGCTGAACAGATTGCCGTCGCCGGGGGAACACGTACTTCTGGCGTAGGTGTTCAAAACAAGGATGACCACGGCCAAAAAAACGAGCCGGTTAAATATGAAGGTTGCGGCCCACTTGAACATTATGCGGGCACGCTGAGTTCGGTGACGCGCTTTGCCAAGGCGTCGCGATCGGCCTCAAGCATTCTGATCCGCCGTGCCGTCTCAATCGACACGACTGCGCCGTCACCGGCACGTACGAGGGCGATCCCCATTTCCGTATCGCTGCGCCAGATCAGGCGCGCGCGTTGACTGTCGCCTTTCCTATGAATGTGAATATCAAATTCATGCGGTATCATGACCGGGCTCGAAATGATAAGCTTCGCGCCATTCTGGGACAGGTTGCGGACCAAACAATCCATGGTGGAAAATCGATTGTTGAAGGTGATCCGGCCGCTGAGAAACGTCCGGCCCCTGTGAAAATTGCGGCGCTCTTGCATGAATCCCTCAATGGCACAAAAGAAAATTGATAAGGCCAAGGCAGCAACACGCAGGCCATTTCGATGCGAGACTTTAGATTTTGTTAACCAAAGCCGGCATTTGAGCTGACTTGGGCTCCAATCAACGCGGCTGTCCCCGCCACTGGAAAATGCTAAAAAACCTAATGACAATCGTTCGCTTCGCCCCGTCGCCGACCGGCCGCATCCATCTCGGGAATGCCCGGACCGCGCTTCTCAATTATCTCTTCACCAAGGCCCATAACGGGCTCTTCCTGCTGCGCTTCGACGACACGGATCTCGAACGCTCGAAGGAAGAATATGCGCTCGACATCGAGGTCGATCTTGCCTGGCTCGGCGTGAAGCCCGACCTCGTCTTGCGGCAGTCGCAGCGTTTCGCGCTTTATCATGAGGCGGCCGAGCGGCTGCGCGCGGCGGGCCGGCTTTATCCCTGTTATGAGACGGCGGACGAACTCGACCGCAAGCGCAAACGCCAGCAGGCGAAAGGCCAGCCGCCGGTCTATGACCGCGCCGCGCTGGCGCTGACGCCCGACGACAGGGCTGCTCTCGAAGCGCAAGGCCGCAAGCCGCATTGGCGCTTTCTGCTCGAGCATAGAACCGTGCATTGGAACGATCTCGTGCGCGGCGAAAGTCACATCGATTCCGCATCCTTGTCGGACCCGGTTCTGCTGCGCGAAGACGGTTCCTATCTCTATACTTTGCCGTCGGTCGTCGATGATCTCGACCAGAAGATCACGCATGTAATCCGCGGTGAAGATCATGTGACGAATACGGCCGTACAGATCGAGCTTTTCGAGGCTTTGGGCGGCACGGCGCCGGTCTTCGCACATCACAATCTTCTGGTGTCGGAGAGCGGCGAAGGTCTGTCGAAACGTTCAGGCGCGCTGTCGATCGGCGGGTTGCGCGACCAGGACATCGAATCCTTGGCGGTCGCCGCTTTGGCGGTGCTGACCGGCACGTCGCATGCGGTTCATGCCGTGACCTCGCTCGAAGAGCTCGGCAAGGATCTCGAGCCCTCGCATATCTCACGGACGCCGGCGAAATTCGATCCGGCCGAACTCGCGGGCCTTTCGGCGCGCACGCTTCATGCGCTGCCTTTCGAGACCGTGCGCGACCGGCTCGCGGCGCATGACATCCTCGGCTACAAGGCCGAAGCCTTTTGGCTTGCCGTGCGCGGCAATCTTTCGACCTTCCTCGATGTCGTCACCTGGTGGCGCATTATCGAGGGCGAGATCGAGCCGGTGCGCGAAGACCTCGACTATCTGGAAGAAGCGGGCAGAGCCTTGCCGGAAGAGCCCTGGGACGAAAATGCGTGGGCCGCTTGGACCGAGGTTTTGAAGAGCCGGACAGGGCGCAAGGGCAGGGCTTTGTTCCATCCTTTGCGACTGGCGCTCACTGGGCGCGAGCAGGGGCCGGAATTGGCCGGGCTCCTGCCGCTGATCGGCAAGCTTAAGGCGTCGGCCCGACTATCCGGACGCGCCGCTTGACGCCATCGGGGCCGGTGACTTCCGCCGTGTCTGCCTGATCGGGAGATGGCGGACTTGCCTGCGGCATGCTCGTGATGGCGCTATTCGTGGCGGGCGTCGCGCTCGACGGGAGGGCCGGCAGGTTCGGATCGGCGGTTTGAACCCGGCTGCGCACGGCTTCGACTTTCGGCCGCGACATTTCGAGCGATTTTTCCGGCGTGACGATGATGTCGCCTTTGCGCTCCTGGCCGAGCACATGTTCCGCATCGGACTGACTCAGGGCCTGAACCCAGGATTCACCCTTTGCCTTGCAGGTGCAGTTGGAATCGTAGCTCTTCTGGAATTTGAACGCGTTTTGAAGATCGCGATAGGGCGTTCCGTCGGCGCCCACGGCGGTGCCGACGTCATTGTCCGGGTTGCGGGTATAAAGGCTCACCTCGGCATTGGGGCAAAGCGCGGTGCAGAGCTCTCCGAGCGTTTCGAGATTGCCGTTTCGGGCCGAATAATTCAGCGGGAAGAACCCGCCGTCGCAGGTGCGCACGCAGATCGCTTGCGAGCCGCCGCGCGGGGTCTGTTCGTCGGTGGGCGGCGCTTCGAGCGGAATATCGGGTTGCGAATTGCCTGAATTGCCGAAAAGCGAGTCGAAAAAGCCGCGCGGCTGGCTGCGGCAATAGGCATTGTAGCGCGCCACCAGATCCTGGCGCGAACCGCCGCCGCCCGCCATGCCCTGCAATTTGCCGAGATTGGCCTGCATGGCCTGGATGCGCGCATTCAGCCCACTGCATTGCGGTGGCAATGGCTGGCCGGCGCCGAAAAAGGAGAAGCCACCCCGGTCGCAACCAAGCGAGCGCGCATAGTTCGATGTCCGCTCGAGTTCGGCCTGCTGACGCGCCGCGGCGGACGCATATTGGCCGGCTCGGCTGCTGCCGCCTCCGCCGTTTTGGTCGATATAGGCGATTTGGGCGCGGATGCGGTCGCAATCTGCGTTTTGCGCATGAATGGGCGCGGTGACGAGGAAAGCGGTAAGGATCGCGAAAAGGCCCGTCGCGAGACGCCAAAACCGTCCGCGCAGCCGCCGTCGCGTCGCAGATCCTTGCTTTTCGGGATTGGCCCCAAACCTATAGGCCCCGTACCGCACCTGATTCATTCAATCCTCATGCGCCGCTTGCCAACGCGGCGCAGCCAAGCGGACAAGATTGACGCGTTCCCGCCCCGAATCGTCTCATTTTCAATCATGTCGCGATTATTGGTTACTTCTTTATGAGTGGGGATTGTCTCCTTTTTCATGGTGCAAACATGACGGGCCGCACAATCTTGACCGGAGCCGCGAAAAATCGGTGCGGCGCCCTGTCGCCCTCCGCCTCTGGCGCGAGGGATCATGGATGCCATATGTATGGCACCGTAACATTAAGGGGCTGAACATGCTTATAGATCGGTTCGTGCGCGTAACGGCTTCGGCCGTCTTGAGCATGATGCTTCTGGCCGCCCATCCGGCGGCGGCGGCCGATGATCCGGATCTCATCTTCCGCAAGTCGACGGTATTTCACTTCCTGACGCCGAATGACAAGCTTGCCACCTATGGGCTCGACGATCCGGCGGTCGATGGCGTCGCCTGCCACTATACTTTGCCGGAAAAAGGCGGGATCGCCGGTACGTTCGGCGTCGCCGAGCAGGTCTCGGATATTTCGCTCGCCTGCCGGCAATATGGACCGATCACCTTCAAGGAGAAATTCGCGCAGGGCGATGTGGTCTTCAGCGAGCGCCGGTCGCTCATCTTCAAGAAGATGCAGATCGTGCGCGGCTGCGACACCAAGCGCAACGTGCTCGTCTATATGGTCTATTCGGATAAGCTGATCGAGGGATCGCCGAAAAACTCGACATCGACCGTGCCGATCGCGCCCTGGGGCGGCAGCGGCGAGGTGCAAAAATGCGCCGATTGGCTGAAGAACTGACTCGTCAATAAATGACGGGTTATTCCTGGCAGGTGACGACGAATGACCCGGGTTGCAGTTTCGGCGTGTCCGCCACGCCGGTGCTGGCGGTAATATCTTCGGCCGGTCCGTAGCTCGCTGATCTGGCAAGTCCGTGGGCTTCGCACCAGGCATCCGCCACGACCTGGCCGCAGGATGCGCGATCCATCATGCAGTCCTGAATGCCATAGCCCTCGCCCATGGGAATGACGAAGGTTTGGGTCTGACCCGCCTGGGCCGTGACATGCATGGCCATGATGAACAGGCATCCCGCCGCCAAGGTGAGGATGATCTGAAGGGCCTTGCGATAGTCGATATGGGCCGGGAACATGGGTGTCTCTCGCACCGGCCTGCTTGCCAGCGGCCGGCATAGTCGAATCTACGTATTCCCTGAATCTGCCGCCTTCCGTTGAAGAAAAAGTTAATTGGCGCAGTGGCTTTGGAGCGAGTCCGTGAAGAAGGCTTGACGCGGGGGCACCGAAACAGGCATGGTTCAAGGATGACGCGCTCGATCGGAACTTGTCCGACCATTGAGATTATTATCGGCTAGCCCCGCGCTGGCTTGAGCCGTCTTGTCCTCCTTCCAGAGTTAAGACACCGGCGTCCCAGGCCAGCTTAGGGCTTGAGAGGGATTCTATGGCATTGCGCCTTTACAATACGCTGACCCGTCAGAAGGACGTCTTCACGCCCATCGATCCGGCGCATGTGCGGCTCTATGCCTGCGGCCCGACGGTCTACGACAATCTGCATATCGGCAATGGCCGGATGCTGATCGTTTTCGACGTGCTGTTTCGCGTGTTGCGCCACATCTATGGCGCCGAGCATGTCAAATATGTCCGCAACATCACCGATGTCGACGACAAGATCAACGCGCGGGCGGCGGAGCGTGGCGTCGATATCCGCGTGTTGACGGATGAGATGACGAAGATCTTCCACGAAGACGCTGCCGAACTCGGCTGCCTGACGCCGACCGTCGAGCCGCGGGCGACCGAGCATATGGCCGAGATGATCGCCATCATCGAGAAGCTGATCGCCAATGGCCACGCCTATGTGGCGCAGGGCCATGTGCTCTTCGACGTGCCGTCTATGCCCGCCTATGGCCAGCTTTCCAAACGTCCGCTCGACGAGCTGATCGCCGGTGCGCGTGTCGAGGTTGCGCCCTACAAGCGCGGGCCAATGGATTTCGTTTTGTGGAAGCCGGCGCAGCCTTCGGAACCCGGCTGGGAGAGCCCTTGGGGGCGCGGGCGTCCAGGCTGGCACATCGAATGTTCGGCGATGAGCTGGAAACATCTGGGCGAAACCTTCGACATTCATGGCGGCGGCATCGATCTGGTCTTCCCGCATCACGAGAACGAGGTCGCGCAGACCTGCTCCGCCTTCGGCCATTCGATCATGGCGAATGTCTGGATGCACAATGGGCATTTGCAGGTCGAAGGCGAGAAAATGTCGAAAAGCCTCGGCAATTTCGTCACCATCAGGCAGGCGCTCGCGGATTGGCCGGGCGAGGTCGTGCGCTTCAATATGCTGAAGACGCATTATCGCCAGCCGATCGATTGGACGATCGCCAGTCTGAAAGAATCCGAGCGCGAACTCTCCCGCTGGTATCCGGTCGCCAAGCAATATGCAGCGGCAGAAGCCATGATCCCGCCGGAGTTCGAAGCAGCCCTCGACGACGATCTGAATACGCCCGAGGCTATCACGCATCTGCGCCGCCTTTATAAAGAGGCGGTGGAAGAGGTCGCTTTCGCAGGCGCGCGGCTTGTCTCCTCTGGGCAGCTTCTCGGGCTCTTCGAGAAGACCGAGGCCGAATGGGCGCATTGGAAGCCGGCATCGATGGCGATCGATGAAATTCGCGTCGTGCATCTGATCAACGCGCGGCTTGAGGCCCGGGCTTCGAAGAATTGGGCGGAGTCGGACCGCATCCGCGATGAACTCGCCGATATGGGCGTCGCGCTGAAGGACAATAAGGACGGGACGACGAGCTGGGAGGTGAAGCGATGAGTCATCTCTTACCCCTCACCCGGCCGCTTCGCGGCCACCCTCTCCCACAGGGAGAGGGTTTGCGCTCCGGCTGGGAGGTGAAGCGATGAACACCGAGGCTTTTTCCAAGGCGGCGCTGCGTCCGTTTCTCCCAAAGGATGGCGAACTCCTCGCGCAGATCTTTCGCGACAGTATCGAGGAATTGACCGTCGAGGATTATGACGACGCGCAGCGGGGCGCCTGGATCGCCGTCGCCGACGACGAAGAAGCGTTCATCGCGCGGCTTGCCGGGCAATTGACCCTCGTTGCCACGGTGGCGGGCTCGCCGGTCGGATTCATCAGCGTCAAGGGCAAGGACCATATCGACATGCTCTACGTGCATCCGAGCATGAGCCTGTGCGGTGTGGCCACCTTGCTGACCGATGCGGTCGAAAAGCTGACACATGCGCGCGGCGCGACGCATCTCACCGTTGACGCGAGCGACACGGCCGAGCCCTTTTTCAAAAAGCGCGGGTTTGTGGCGCAGCGCCGCCAGACCGTGCCTTGCGGCGACGAATGGCTCGGCAATACGCATATGGAAAAGCGCTTCGAGGTGCAGGCGCAGCAAGGAGCGCCGAAATGAGCCGCGAGACGCTCGCTCTTTTCGATACGACCTTGCGCGACGGCGCGCAGACGACAGGCGTCGATTTTTCGCTCGACGACAAGCGCCATATCGCGGCCCTGCTCGACGATCTCGGCCTCGATTATATTGAGGGCGGCTATCCTGGCGCCAATCCGACCGACACGGCCTTTTTCGCCAAGCGGCCGGTGCTGAAAAAGGCGCGTTTCGCGGCTTTCGGAATGACCAAGCGCGCCGGGCGGTCGGTTGCGAACGATCCGGGCCTCGCAAGCCTGTTCGAAGCCGATGCCGATGTCATCACTTATGTCGCCAAGACCTGGGATTATCAGGTCCGTGTGGCGCTTGGCTGCACGCTCGATGAGAACCTCGAAGGCATCAGCCAGTCGGTGGAGGCGGCAGCCGCGCGCGGGCGCGAAGTCATCCTCGATTGCGAGCATTTCTTCGATGGCTACAAGGCGAACCCCGCCTATGCGCTCGACTGCGCCAAGGCCGCGCACGCGGCCGGCGCGCGTTGGATCGTGCTCTGCGATACGAATGGCGGCAGTCTACCGCATGAAGTCGAGCGCATCGTCACGGAAGTGACGGCGCATATTCCTGGCTCCCATCTCGGCATTCACGCGCATAACGACACGGAACACGCGGTTGCGAATTCGCTGGCCGCGGTGCGCGCGGGCGCACGGCATATTCAAGGCACGCTCAACGGATTGGGCGAGCGCTGCGGCAATGCCAATCTGATGTCGATCATCCCCACGCTTCTGTTGAAGAAGGATTATGCCGATCATTATGAGATCGGCGTGCCGCTCGAGAAGCTCGCGCAAATCACGAAGATCAGCCATGCGCTTGACGAATTGCTGAACCGCCAGCCGAACCGCCATGCGCCCTATGTCGGCGCCTCGGCCTTTGCGACAAAGGCCGGCATTCATGCCTCTGCCGTGCTGAAGGATCCGGCCACCTACGAACATGTGACGCCCGAAAGCGTCGGCAATCAGCGCAAGGTCATCGTCTCCGATCAGGCTGGGCGGTCCAATATTTTGGCCGAGCTGGAGCGCATCGGCGTCATGCTCGCGAAGGACGATCCGCGCATCAATCGGCTGCTCGACGAAGTGAAGGAAAAGGAATCGCTCGGCTATGCCTATGAAGGCGCCGAGGCATCCTTCGAGCTGCTGGTGCGCCGCGTGCTCGGCGAGGTGCCGGATTATTTCGATGTCGAGCGCTTCAGCGTCGGCGTCGAGCGCCGCCACAATGCGCAGGGCGATCTCGTGACGGTCTCGGAGGCCGTGGTCAAGGTCCGCGTGCATGACGAGCTTTTACTGTCGGCGGCCGAAGGCATAGGTCCGGTCAATGCGCTCGATCTTGCGCTGCGCAAGGATCTCGGGCGCTATCAGCGTTTCATCGAGGATGTCGAACTCGTCGATTATCGCGTCCGCGTCTTTCAGGGCGGTACGGACGCGGTGACGCGCGTGCTCGTCGAATTCGCCGATAAGGACGATATGCGCTGGTCGACGGTCGGCGTCTCGGCCAACATCATCGATGCTTCGTTTCAGGCCTTGACCGACGCGATTACGTATAAATTGCTGAAGGCGGGCGCGAAGTAATCCACTTTGGCCTTCCTTCGCGACGCTTAAAGCTGCACGTGCAGCCGCACCGAGCCGATCGACACTGGCCCGCGCACATAGTTGTAACCGGGATTGGCCACGAACTGGTAATCGGCGCTGAGGAAGATATTCGGCGTCACGCTATACGAATAGTAAGTCTCGACGATCGACTCCGGCCGATAGCTCAGCGCCCCATCACCGATGTTGACGCCCAGGCCGCCAATTCTGAGGAAATTCTGGTAACTGCTGGAAATGCCGTTGATGGCTGTCGCCAACCCGATCCTATCCAGAGGACGCCCCCACGACGTTCCCGCCAAGACAGCTCCGGCAGAGATGCTGCTGTTGATATCGGTATACATGATTTCCGATTGCCCATTCCACCATCCGAGCCGAGCGAATAGGCCAAGGTCCTTGGTCACGGCCAGCTCGGCATTGCCGACAAAGCCGAATTGCGATCGCGTCTTGCGTGTCGCCGCGATGTCCGGCGTACCGCCATCGGTCATAGGATTGATGAGCACGGGATTGGAAAGTGTGGCGGCATAGCTGCCGGCGTAGAATTGACTCTCGAAGCCGAGGACGCGGATGACCCCGTCCATTCCAAACAGCGAGAAGTTGTGTTGGAGCTCGACAAGGGTCTGGCCTCGCCGGCCGATCCTCGTATCGATATTTTCCCCGTTGGAAACATCGGGCACCAGAAAATAGCCGGCGCGGACCGCCCATTCCTTCTGGTTCAGTTCGAGCACCGACCCATAAGTATAGCCTTGCTGATCGGCGGAATAATTGAACGCGCCGGAATCGACCAAGGCCCAATTCATGAAGCCGACTCGTCCATCGTGCGAGTAGGTGTTGTTGTCGAAGATGTCCCCAACCGAGAGCTTGCCGAATGTGAACGTCAGCCGGGAGATATCTTCCTTGGCGGCCACTTGATTCGGACCGTCCGCTATATCCTCCTGCTCGCCGCCTAGACCAAAGACATGGCGAAGAAACAAGCGTGCTGAATTGTAATGCGGAAAATCATAACCGGCCTTCTGGGCTTCGATGTTCGAGAAGCCGGCAAGGCCGTGCGTATTGGAAAGTCCGAAGCCCTGGAACGCCTCGGGGTTGATATAGAATTCGGTGCCTTCGTAGGGGTCTTTGAAACCGAAATATCCTGTCACGCTGAACGTCTCACGCAGTTCACCGTATTGATTCAAGCTGTTTGTCCCGGAATAGGCGGCGGGGAACGGCGCATTGGCCTGTCCGATGACAGTCGCTTGCCCATGGATACTCATATTGTCGCGAAGGGAGGGAGGAAGAATCCCGCCGGTCGTTCCCGGAACGGTAGGAGCGAATGGATTGTCGCCGAAATGATAGTTCAACCCGGCCCGCACTGTCTGGAAGGTGAGATCGGAATTGTATCGTTCGCCGGCGATCGGAAGGTAAGTGTTGGCGCGGGCGAAATCGAAGAAGGCATATTCGAGCTTGGCGCTCAAATTCGCCGTCAGCAAAACTTCGACGCCGGCCCCGGCCGTCCAACCGGGCCGCCAGAAATAGACATTATCGTCGACGTTACCGCTCGCGAAATCCGTGGTGTTCAATCGGTCTCGATCATAGGCGAACCCTCCGGTGCCGTAGACGAGCCAATTGCCGAACGTGTAGCCGACACGACCGCCCAAGGAACCGTATATTTGGATGTTGTCGTTGACGACCGACGGCCCCAGGGCGGCGATGTTTTGCTGCAGATTGCTCCGCAGGATGGCCGGAAAGGAAAAGTCGGCCTCGACGCCGAGCAGGAGACCCGAGGCGGTCACATGATTGTACCCGGCCTGAAAACCGCCGGAGAGCGGGCCGAATTGGTGCGCGTAATCGATGTGTTCCTCGCCGACCACGCTCGTCCGTCCGGCCGATGGCACGCCCGAGAGATCAGTGGCGTAAGAGGAGCTTCCGGCGAAAACATATCCGACATTTCCGCCGGCATAGAATCCTTCCCATGGGTTGATCGAGACCAGGGCAGGCTGCGGGATCCCGGCGGGGTCGGCGGCGAAGGCGAGAGTCAGCGGCCAAGCTGACATCGCCAGGGCCGTGCTGAACGCCCCAAGGATCTTCATGACAACCCCCCGGTTATCGGTCGCTCGTTTTCATCAGGTAGAGCGGTGACGCTATAGAGCGCGTCGATTCGAACTCGCCTATTATTCAATAGATTTAAGCTGCGGCGAATGTCTAGCAGCGGGGCCTTGAATGCGAAGTTTCGTACGGACATGTTGCAGAATTATTTGGTCTATTGCCACATGATGGCGAAATACTTTTGATTTGTTCTAATCAGGCCGCCAGACGCAGCCGCGAGGGCGGCCCCGGCAGGACTTTACAAAGGTTACGGATTGAACGCGGCTCTCGACCGCGCGAACATCGAAGAGCTTTTTCATGGCTCACCTTCCTGGCCCGCAGCCAGGACGCATTGATGTCAACCGAGATCACTGTGGCATGCTACCTCATGCCGATAGTTTTGAGTGCATGAAGCTCAAAAAGTATAGGCGAATTGGAGTTCGACCTGGTGGCGTTCGTAGATGCTAAGATCGAGGCGCGTCGCACCTATATCGGGAATTTGCGCGGCCCAGGCGACCTTAACCGTGAAGTCTCCGGATAACCTGTAAAATAGGCTTGGCCCGACGAAGAGGGCATGGGCGTCGAGAGAGCCGTTCTCGGCCAGGTTCTCGTGGCGGATTTCCGCGCCGACAAAAATATTCGGCGCTATCGCGTAACTCCCGGCCGCTATGACCGCAAAGGAATCGTCATGACCTCTTGCGCCATTCACGCGAAGGAATGACGGCGTGTAGATAAGGTTGAGTGCCGCGAACAACTTGTTCGGGATCACCTCCTTATCGATGAGGAGCGTCACCGGAACGGCATAATTTCCGCTTCTCTCGCCCGAGGTCGGATCGAATTGGCGCCATGCCGGGTTGATAGAGAGCGTCATCCCGAAAGGTTGCGTCAGACGATCGACAATTTTCCAGCGCAACTCAGTGATCAGGCCACTGAAACTCACCGAACTGCGGTCGCTGAGACCCTGCACACCATGAATATTGTAATAATCTGTGAGCGTTCCGATCGAGAGCCGCAGATTATCAGTGACGCCGTAACGAAACGAGGTTTCGTTGTCGACATTGTTGTAGTTGCCGATCGCGCCGAAACTTCCGATGGTGACGCTCTCGATCTCGCGTTCGCCTTTCAAACCAATGTCGGACCCCTCGGCGAAACCGAAAATATGCTCGGTGTCGATGTCCGGCGCGGTTGAGCCGGACTCAGTCTTTGCTTCATCGGCCAGCGAAGGCTGAAACGAAATCGCCAGCAGAAGCGGAAAAGTGAGGCGTAGGGGGCGGAACATTGTCATTGATCACCTGCGGGACCTGCCAAAGAGCGTCAAGCCCTGCCGTCCGTCGGCGCGTTAAGTATAGTCTGATCCGATCTCAAAAGCACGACAGGTTCGACTGCGCTTGACGTCACGCGGTGGAAAGGTCCAGGTTTAAGCCTATGGCTCGCCCGCGCAATCAGTTCGAGATCACGCCGGATATTCTGCTTCGCGCCTATTCCATCGGGCTTTTCCCGATGGCCGAAAGCGCGGAAGACCCGAACCTTTACTGGGTCGATCCCGAAGCGCGCGGGATTTTTCCCTTGGATGGGATCGTGATCTCGAAAAGCCTGCGCAAAGTGGTGCGCGCAGATCGGTTCGAGGTCAGAGTCGATTATGATTTCGACGCCGTCATCGACGGTTGCGCGGCGCCCGATGCCGGCCGCGAGAAGACCTGGATCAACGATCGCATCCGGACGCTTTACCGCGAACTCTTCGATATGGGTCATGTCCATACGGTCGAAACCTGGTTCGACGGCGAACTCGTCGGCGGCCTTTATGGCGTGAGCCTCGGCGCGGCCTATTTCGGCGAGAGCATGTTTCATCGCAAGACCGATGCGTCGAAAGTGGCGCTCGTGCATCTCGCGGCGCGGCTGGCTGCCGGCGGGTTCAGCCTTCTCGATGCGCAATTCGTGACGCCGCATTTGGCGACGCTGGGCGCGCTCGAAATCCCGCGCGACGCCTATCGCTTGCGGCTCGCCAAGGCCATGGCGCATCGCGGCGATTTCTGGATCTGGCCGAAAGGCGAGTGCGTGTCGGGCGCACAGGCGCTTGCGGCTTTGGCGAAGGCGGCTGAAACGGACTAAGTTTCAGAGCGGCCGGCTTTATTGAAATCCGTTGCGCAGCGAATCCCAGAACGAGGGCTGCTGGCGCGGCTGTGGCTGCGGTTGTTGCGCCTGCGTCGGATAATAGCGTTGCGATGGCTGCCCGCGCGGAACGGTGCCGGGCGGCACCGGCGGCGTTCCGACTTCGACAGGTCCGCCATTGAGGTCGTCCGCTGGCTGAACCTTACGCGGTTTAGGCTTCGGCTTATCTTGCGCGGTGACCGGCGGAGGCGGCGGCGGGACCTGCTCGGCATCGGCCGTATCGGGGGGCGAGGGAATGATCTCGGTGCCGCCTTTGCAATTGGTCAGCCAGATATCATAGACGGGATGTTCGATCGCATGCAGGCCGGGGCTCGACGCAAACATCCAGCCCGAAAAAATCTTCTTATATCCGCCCGCCGCATCGACCTCTTCGACTTCGATGAAGGTCGTCGTTTGCGGCGCCTCTGTCGGCGGACGCGTGTAGCAGACCCGTTCGGTGATCTGCAACGAGCCGAATTGCACGGTCTCGTCGGTTGCGACTTCGAAGGAAATGATGCGCCCGGTGATCTTGTCGAGGCCGGAGAAGACAGCGATCGGATGTTTGATCTTGTCGGCTGAGGCGGGACCGACCGCTGCGCATAGGACGAGCGCGGAAGCTGCGAGTTTGATTGATAGTCTCAAAGGGTGCTTCGTCTCTGGGTAGAACATTCAACCTGAACCGTCATGCGCGGGCTTGACCCGCGCATCCAGACGCAGATCTAGAAATAAAGGCTATCCATGGATGCCCGGCTCAAGAGCCTGTGCTCGGGCCGCCAAGGCGGACCCGAGTGCCGGGCATGACGCGGTGAACGATAGACGCGTTACCGATGACGCCGACAGCAATCATCAAAGACGGGCCGGAATAGGGCGGCTCTCGCGTTTTGGGGACCAAAGTCTCAAGGGCCAATCTCAAGGGCTCGGCGTCCAGGCGTCGTAATCGCCCGTGGCCGGAGGCCGTTCGCCGCTGCGCAAGGTCGAGCCCGGCGGCCGCCAGGCCAGCGGCGTGCCCGTCATATTGGGCAGATGCGGCAGTTCCCAGTCGCGGGGCTTATAGCTCTCCTCCGTCGGCGGGATATCGACCGTGTGGTGCAGCCAGCCGTACCAGCCGGGCGGCGTCTCCGAGCCCTCGGCGTAGCCTTTATAGATGACCCAGCGCCGCTCGAAGCCGAGCGCAGGATCGGGGCCGGGCTTTCGATAATAGATGTTCCCGAACTCGTCCTCGCCGACCTTCTCGCCGTGACGCCAAGTGTAAAACCGCGTGTTGAGGGTCGCGCCATTCCACCAGGTGAAGATTTGAGCGAGCCAATTCAGAAGGCCGTGCATGGGATTTTCCGGTCAGGACATCGTCGGGCACGGCTTATCGGGGCCTTTCCCCACTGTCCAGAGGGGGCCGAAAGAACCCGAGCTGGAGCCTTGCCAAAAACCGCGACTCGGCCCCCAAATACCGGCCAGCCTTAGCTTGTCCGGACCTATCGGACCTGGCGATTCATCCCCGTTATTCTTATATTAATCCACAACATTTAGTGTTGTGTGGCCCGATAATATCTATTGCTTGCGGTGGTGATTCCGCCGCATCCTAGGGTCAGTAAGGCTGTGGGAACCGGCCTCATCTGGCGACGATGAGGGGTTTCAGGTGGGCAGGCAGCCGATTTTCAGGGGATAGGACACATGCGGATCGAGCGGCATTACACTAAGGCCGGACAGTCACCTTATGCGGAGATCGCGTTTCGCTCGACCAAGAGCGAGATTCGCAATCCGGACGGGTCGGTGGTCTTTTCGCTCGATGGGATCGAAGTGCCTCAGGCCTGGAGCCAGGTCGCGGCCGATGTTCTGGCGCAGAAATATTTCCGCAAAGCCGGCGTGCCCGCCCATCTGAAGCGGATCGAGGAAAACGACGTGCCGTCCTTCCTGTGGCGCGGCGCACCCGACGAGGCGGCGCTCGAAAACCTCGCCAAGCCCGATCGTTTCGTCTCCGAGATCTCGGCGAAGCAAGTCTTCGACCGGCTTGCAGGCGCCTGGACCTATTGGGGCTGGAAAGGCAAATATTTCGACAGCGAAGAGGACGCCCAGGCCTTCTTCGACGAATTGCGCTTCATGCTGGCAAAGCAGATGGCGGCGCCCAATTCGCCGCAATGGTTCAACACCGGCCTGCATTGGGCCTATGGCATCAACGGGCCGAGCCAGGGCCATTATTATGTCGATTTCGAAACGGGCAAGCTCGTCAAATCGAAATCGGCCTATGAGCATCCGCAGCCGCATGCCTGTTTCATCCAGTCCGTCGCCGACGACCTCGTCAACGAGGGCGGCATCATGGACCTTTGGGTGCGCGAGGCGCGGCTTTTCAAATATGGTTCGGGCACCGGCTCCAATTTCTCGAAGCTGCGCGGCGAGAACGAGAAGCTTTCGGGCGGCGGCAAATCCTCCGGCCTGATGTCCTTCTTGAAGATCGGCGACCGCGCGGCCGGCGCGATCAAATCGGGCGGCACCACGCGCCGCGCTGCCAAAATGGTCGTGGTCGATGCCGATCACCCCGATATCGAGGCCTTCATCGATTGGAAGGTACGCGAGGAAGAGAAAGTCGCGGCGCTGGTTGCCGGTTCGAAGGTCGTGAAGAAGGCCTTGAAGGCCATTCTGCGCGCCTGCGTGAATTGCGAAGGGCCGGGCGACGATTGCTTCAATCCGGACAAGAATCCGGCCTTGAAGAAAGAGATCAAGCTCGCGCGCCGCGCCTTCGTGCCGGATCAGTCGATCAAGAAGATCATCCAATTCGCCCGCCAGGGCTATAAGGATATGGAATTCGAGACCTTCAATACGGATTGGGATTCGGAGGCCTATCTCACCGTTGCCGGGCAGAATTCGAACAATACGGTCCGCGTGACCAATGATTTCCTCGCGGCCGTCGAAGAGGATCGCGAATGGGCTTTGACCCGCCGCCTCGACGGCCGTGCGCATAAGGTCATGAAGGCCCGCGCCTTGTGGGAGAAGATCGGCTATGCCGCCTGGGCCTCGGCCGATCCGGGCCTGCAATATCACACGACCATCAATGATTGGCACACATGTCCGGCAGGTGGGGCGATCGTCGCGTCGAACCCGTGCTCGGAATATATGTTCCTCGACGATACGGCCTGCAATCTCGCCTCGCTGAACCTGTTGCAGTTCCGCGACCCGCAGAGCAAGACCTTCGACATCGCGAGCTACGAACATGCCGTCCGGCTGTGGACGGTGGTGCTCGAAATCTCGGTGCTGATGGCGCAATTTCCCTCAAAGGAAATCGCCCAGCTCTCCTATGACTACCGCACCTTGGGCCTTGGCTTTGCCAATGTCGGCGGGCTCCTGATGTCGTCCGGCATCGCTTATGATTCCGACGAGGGCCGCGCGATCTGCGGCGCGCTGTCGGCCATCATGACCGGCATTTCCTATGCGACCTCGGCCGAGATGGCGGGCGAGCTCGGACCTTTCCCGCGCTATCATAAGAATGCCGCCGCCATGCTGCGCGTGATGCGCAACCATCAGCGCGCGGCGCAAGGCGAAGCGGCGGGCTATGAGGCTTTGGCCGTTCCGCCGGTGCCGCTCGACCGCGCCGCGCTGCGCGATCAGGCGCTCGCCAAACATGCGGAAGCGGCCTGGGAGCGCGCTGTGACGCTCGGCGAAAAGCATGGCTTCCGCAATGCGCAGGTCTCGGTCGTGGCGCCCACCGGCACGATCGGCCTCGTCATGGATTGCGACACGACCGGCATCGAGCCCGACTTCGCTCTGGTGAAGTTCAAGAAGCTTGCTGGCGGCGGCTATTTCAAGATCATCAACCGCGCTGTGCCGGAGGCTTTGCGCGCGCTCGGCTATGGCGAATCCGATTTGGCCGAGATCGAGGCCTATGCGGTCGGCCATGCCTCATTGGGGCAGGCGCCCGCGATCAACCACACGAGTCTGAAGCGCAAGGGCTTCACCGACGAGAAGTTGGCCGAGGTCGAAAAGACTTTGGCGTCGGCCTTCGACATCAAATTCGTCTTCAACAAATGGACGCTCGGCGCGGATTTCCTCGTCAAGCAATTGGGCGTGCCGGAAGAAAAATTGGATGATGGAAGCTTCGATCTTCTGAGCTTCCTCGGCTTTTCGAAACAGGACATCGAGGCTGCCAATGTGCATGTCTGCGGTGCCATGACGCTCGAAGGCGCGCCGCATCTTAAAGCCGAGCATCTGCCCGTCTTCGATTGCGCCAATGCCTGCGGCCGCATCGGCACGCGCTATCTCTCGGTCGAGAGCCATATTCGCATGATGGCGGCTTCGCAGCCCTTCATCTCGGGTGCGATCTCGAAGACGATCAATATGCAGCATGATGCGACGGTCGAGGATTGCAAGGAGGCCTATATGCTCTCCTGGCGTCTCGGGCTGAAGGCCAACGCGCTTTACCGCGACGGTTCGAAACTCTCGCAGCCCTTGAACTCGCAATTGATCGATGACGAGGACGACGAGGCCGAGGACGCGGTCGAAACTTTGCTGGTCGCCAATGCGCCGGCACGCGCCGCTGTCGTCGCCGAAAAGATCGTGGAGCGCATCGTCGAACGGATCGAACGCACGCGCGAGCGCGAGCGTCTGCCCGATCGCCGCAAAGGCTATACGCAAAAGGCGGTGGTCGGTGGCCATAAGGTCTATCTGCGCACCGGCGAATATATGGATGGCCGGATCGGCGAGATCTTCATCGACATGCATAAGGAAGGCGCGGCCTTCCGCTCGCTGATGAATAATTTCGCCATCGCGATTTCGGTCGGCCTGCAATATGGCGTGCCGCTCGAAGAATATGTCGATGCCTTCACCTTCACGCGCTTCGAGCCCGCGGGTCTCGTGCAGGGCAATGAGGCGATCAAGAACGCGACCTCGATCCTCGACTATGTGTTCCGCGAACTCGCCATCTCCTACCTCGGCCGCAACGATTTGGCCCATATCGATCCGAGCGAGATCGGCCATGACGTGCTCGGCAAGGGCGAGGCGCAGAGCAAGCCGCAAGGCGGCGGTGCATCATCCGGCGTGTCCGGCGGCGCGGGCAAGCTCGTCTCATCGGGCTTCGTGCGCGACAAGCTGATGCTGCTGCAAGGCGGCGCCCGCAAGGCAGCCGCGGCCGGTGCCGCGACGGCCTTGAAGCATGATCTCGAACATGAAGTGGAAGCCGAGCTTGGCGCGCTCGATTGGAGCCCGGCATCGTCCGAGCGTTCCGAGGTCGCGAACAGGCGGTCCGAAGCGCGGATGAAAGGCTATACGGGCGAATCCTGCCCCGAGTGCAACAACTTCACTTTGGTGAGGAACGGCACCTGCCTCAAGTGCGACACCTGCGGCGCCACGACGGGGTGTAGCTGAGGGGTCGCTACTACTGCAACAACAGCAGCAGCTGCAACAAAGTTCAATTGTAAGATGTCGCGCTTGCTTATTAATCCAAGACTGACCGATTTTCATGGAATAGCAGTACCACAGGTCGATTTGGACTTTGCTATTCCATTTTTTAACGAAGATGTCCCTCTCTATGTCGATCCTTTCTTACTATGGAAGTCTCCGTCCCAATTGGATCAAGCGCTTCACACTTCGCTTATAAATGCCTTTAATCATTTAGGGATGCTCGACGGGCGCGGCGAGCGCGAAAAGGCAATAAATATCCTTGTGAGGGCTTCCGAGTGTGATGAAGTCGGATTGGGATCGTCTGGGAAAAGGAAAGGAAAACGCATTTCAAAAAATAAAGCAGCGGAGATTTTGGATCTTTTTCGGGAGATACCCAATTATCAAACAAAAGGATTTAGGCACTTTGAGGAAATTCAATTCTTTATTGAAGGCATTTCAAAAGACCGCATTAGTGATTTCACCTGCAACTTTATAAAATCTTTTCTGGTCGATTTTACGATAGACCAGTGTCATTCACTTCGTATACCAACCGGCTTTACTAACATCCACATTTACAACTATCAAAAGAACGACTTCGAATTTGAAAAGGTTGAATTGCCGATAAATCCACAATCAGGCGAGCCTCTCATTTTGGTGCCGAAAAGATTTTTGCGTTTTATGCCATGGATTTCTTATGATAATTATTTTGAACACCATTGCCCACAAGATGAGATTTTTCACCCAGGTTAGCCTTTAGAGAGAGTAAAAGTCCTCAATTTCAATAGACGGAATTACGGCGTTGTAGATTCGTACATCAAAGAAAAGGAGCGTAGCCGCGACGATTGCCAAAATGATCCGCTTTTTTCGCAAATCCCGGTAGTTTCCGCAAAGCGGAAGTTCGAAACTATTCGGAAGTTACCTTCTGGAAAAAGCGAAAATGCAGACCGTATGTATGAGGAGGCGATTGGAGAGCTGTTTCCATCATTGTTTTATCCGCATTTAGATTTTGCAGCTGTTCAAAGCCGAACTGACAGCGGTGCAATCATCAGGGATTTGATTTTTTATAATGGACGGCGAGAACCGTTCCTACAGGAGCTCTATAGCGACTACGGGTCGAGTCAGATTGTGTTTGAGCTAAAGAATGTAGCAGAGGTTTCTCGCGATCACGTCAATCAACTAAATCGTTATATGACCGATAGTTTGGGAAGGTTTGGCGTTTTGGTCACAAGAAACCGGCTTAAGAAAGCCCGGCTTCAAAGCACAATTGATTTATGGTCAGGACAACGACGCTGTATCGTCACTTTAACTGACGCCGATATAGAACAAATGGTAGAGGTATTTGAGAGCAAGCAACGTTCGCCGCTAGACCTTCTAAAAAAAGCTTATGTCGATTTTAAACGAGCCTGCCCTTCCTAAGGAATTAATATGAAATTGCAGCAAGTGAAGCAGCTTGAAAAAGTCATGGGCCAAATGGAAGGCTTGCACAAAGAAGTCACCGCGTTAGCGAAAAAATCGTCCAATGATGCCTTAAACAAATTCAAATTAAAACTTGTTAATACGGCTATTGTCGAAGCGAATGCTGTCCTTGGCACGGAGTATCAGCCTTTCAAAGATTTCGTCAAATTTGATGAAGACGACGTACCATCTAACAGCGATGTGGCTCTGGTGGTCAGTCAATATTTGGAAGAACTTGAAAGACTTCGATCAGATAATATTCGGCAAGAGATGAGTAGGTGGAGCTTTATTATCTCTGACAGTGGAGAAAAAATAAGAACGGCCCCTCCTAAAAAAATCAATGAGAAAAAATGATGCGAGCTAACAAGCTATTTACGTCTCGGAAAAATGCGGACGCCTACGATGCTATAATAGCTGTCTTTACAGCGCTTTATAAAGAGCTGAAAGATCTAGGAAAAAAGAAACCGGAAGCCTTATTAAGTAAAAGCAAAGTGGATTTAATTAATCGAGTTTTGGTGGACGCAAAAGCATGCTTGGAAGGCCAAGCCGAGGCAAAGTACCTTGATCTTTTAGACGATGATGCGCTGCCCCAATATGGGGACGCAATCCTCGCGATGTCGCAATACGAGGGGGCACTTTCCGCATTTAGAAGTAGGTATTACGGTTTTGACGGAACTGAGTATAATTGGTTCGTCGAATAAGTCTTCAACCCTATTCGAATGGGTCGATGTGTCTGCGATCAGCCTTTGATGCGCCGCTCCGCCGCGATGGCTTCATCTACACGCTCGTAAGTTTCGCTGAAGATCAATTCGATCGGCAAGCGCCGTGCGGTGTAGCTATCGGCGAGCTTTTGCCTATGCTTACTCACGCGCTCTTCAACAGAGCGACGCGTGATGCCCGTGTAATAGGTGCCGTCGGCGCATCGCAAAATGTAGATCGATGCACCTTGGCTCATTTGTTTATCAACCTCGCAAAACCCTCGTCCTTCGAGACGCGCCTTGCAGGCGCTCCTCAGGATGAGGGTTTTGGTTTAGCGCCGCTACTACAAATTATCGCAAGCATAATCCCCTCACCCTGAGGAGCCGCTGAAAGCGGCGTCTCGAAGGGCGAGGGATCGTTGGCAACCTCTTTCAACAAACCCTCGTCCTTCGACACGCATGCTGCGTATGCTCCTCAGGATGAGGGTTTTAATCACCCGGCCTTCGCGTAATCGCCTCGCGCGCGGCGGCCAAGGGCGCGTCGTCGCGCAGATGAATCGTGCCGTCGTCTGTGGCATCGATGCCGAGATCGCGCCAAAGCGCCGGCAAGTCGGGCGTCACCGGCGCAGCCCGCCAGCGATCGTAAAGCGTGCTCATCGCGTCGATCCCCACGGCATGATCGGCGGTCTCAAGGATCTTGCCGATCGGCCATTCGACTTCATGCGTGCCGCCCGCCGCGAGCACGCCGCGCATGGCGTCTTGCAGGCCGAGCCGGTTGCCCGTTCTTTTGCGGATGTCGAGATCGGCCAAAAGGCAAAACAGAGCGCCGCCCCAATAGGTGCGCGCCCAAGTCGGCGTGAAGTCGAGACCTTTGTCGCCTTTAGCGGGCAAGCCTTTCGGCATGTCGCGCACCATGTCGCCCCAGATCGATTGCGCGGTGAGATCGCCCGACTGAACCCGCGCGATCGGCTCGATATAGACGGCGAGCCCTTCGGCAAGCCAAGTGTGGCGCCGCACGACATCGGGAAGGGCCAGATGCACGAATTCATGCGTCATCCGCCAATCGCGCTTGAGCTGGTCGGCGCTGGCATCGCGGCCAAGCTGCATCCTTATGGCTGCGCCCGCATAGCCCCATGTCGTGCCGGCGCGGACGCCGCTGCCATCGACAGGCAGGATGAGCAGTCTTACGAAAGAGACAGGGAACCGGCCATAATAGGTTGCGACCGCTTGCGCCGCTTTATCGATCCAGGCGAGCACGGCTTCTCTCGCCAGCGCGATCTCGCCCGGCGCGAAGGCAACCCCGATCGTGCTCTTGCCGATCGCGACATTCGTTCGCGGCAAGGCGTCATAGGCCTCATAGGGCATGCCTTGAGCGGGCATGTAGACCGATTGCGCGGCGGCGTTTTGAAAGCGCGGGCCGATCAGCGGGCCCGCTATCGCGGCGGCGATCACGCCCAGTCCCGTGCGTCGGTTCAACCGGCCCTCCTGTCGCATCGCGAGGCGGCGCTTCTCTCGCCCCTTCATGGTCGTTACGCGGCAGGAGGAGGATCGTTACATCGGCGCCAATCACGATATGGGGATCGCGCATGAAGGCGGTAAACCGCTCACAGCTGCAGCGTGCGCCACATCTTCCAATAGCGCTGCTCGTCCGGCGTCAGAAGGCGGGCGGCTTCGCGGCGGCGCACGAGCGCCAGCGGATCATCGAGCTGTTTGGGGCGGCACAGCACCCAGCTATCGCTGTTGATCTGAAGCAGTTCGTATTTGGGCAGATCGACTTCAATCTCGCAGATGAAGCCCTTGTCCAGAACCGAGATCTTTACCTCGCGGCCTCCGGTTTGAAGAATAGTCGTGAGCGCTTTCGGCTCCGCGCTCTTCGGCTCAAGCCTCATAGCATCAGTCCTTCGCAGGCGAGCCGGGTCGTCTCAATCCTCATCGTCGTCGAACCTGTCTTGTGAGGCGATGCACATGAGCCTTGTGACGTCGCGGGCTTCTTTGCCTGAGAGAATGCGGTTGAACCATTCGGATGATGGCGCGCGATGCGTGATGTCTTCGATCGTCGGGTCGCCACCGGGATGAAGCTTCTGGCGCGTGACGGAATCGAGCGCCGCTTCGGGTGCATCCGCCTCGACGATCACGACGCCGGTCGCCTTTTTCCCGACCGGCCGCTCGGGATCGAGGAACGAGATCCAGAAAACCGTCACGGTGCCCTCGCAGCTTGATAGAGGCGCGCAGTTCATGGCCGGGACAAGCCCGGCCATGAATGCTTGTGTTGTCAGGCGCCTTCCGCGGGCTTCGGCGCTTCGGCGGGTTTTGCCGCAGGTGCTGGTTTCGGCGGCGGGGGCGGCGGCGGTTCCGGCTTCACATAGGGCACGAACATGAAGTCGCGCGTCTTCATGCCGTATAAGCGGCCGTCTTGACGGATCGTCGGGTCTGTCGCGCGGGCCGCGGCGATCGAACGCCAATTGGTATTGGGCTTGGGCCATGACGACACGACAGACTTGCCGTCATTGTTTCTATAAAGCGCTATGAACGGATAGATCGCGTTCTGGATCTGGAATTTGCTCAATGCGAAAACCTGCCCCGAAATCTGGTTCGGGATTTCGATCATGGTTGGCAAACGCTCGTTCAAATAGTCTTCGACGAAAGTCGCCTGCTTATCGAGCGTCACGCTGAGCAACGAGATGACGATCTCTTGCTGTTCGATCGGCGTATCAGCTGCGTTCGGGGCGGGGATGACGGGCGAAGCATATTCGAAAAACGTCGGCATAATCGTTGTGGCATCGAAAACATCTGGGAAACGCAGGTTTTCCTTGGAGGTCTTAACGCCATATTTTTCCGCGACGGCATTACGGACAGGCTCTACGTCTTCAAGCTCGAAGATCAAGAAGAACTGCTGCAGCGGCCGCACATCGACCTGATGCGGGCCGAACATGAAGCTATGAACCTTTTTCACGCCCGGAATGCTTGTGATGCTATCGATAAATTCTGGGTAGTGATTGTGATACGCTTCTTCTTTTTTCGTCGCCGGATCGGACAGGACGACAAAAACCCCCTCTGCCATGGGTTTCTCCTTGCGCTGTTGCTGAATGCGGGGGGCCTTCGCAGCGCCGCCCGGTAAAATTGATCCCATCTAGGTCCTTATTGGAGCCGGTGCAAGTCACGTGCAACTTGCCGGGGCTGAGGGGAGGTGAAGCGGTTTTTCGCTCCCGTCTCGCCAAGGTGCAGTCTTTCGCAGCCGGGCTTGCGGTCGGCCTTGTGCCGCATTCAACGAAAAAGCCCCGACGCGCGGCACACGTCGGGGCTCACATTTTTCAGTCGAACCGGGACGACATTCCCAGCAAGAGGAACCTCTATTCCCAGAGGCTTGCGTTAGACTTGAGCTTTATATCGCGGCGGCCTGTCCGTACTCACCAGCGGCGCCAGCCCCAGCGATGCCAGCCATAGTAGGGGCGATGCCAGCCATAATAGGGGCGATGCCAATAGCCCCACCGGCGATAGCCCCAACCGCGATGGCAGCCCCAACGGCCGCACCACCAGACTTTATCGACATTTTGTGCCACATCGCTCGATGTGGCGATCGCGGGGTCAAGCCCGCTTATCGGGAGTGCCGATGCAGAGGATGCGGAATAGCCGATCCCTGCAATGGTCAGGCCCGCCGCCAGGGCCAATTTCAAACTGGTTTTCATGAAACTCCTCCAGTATCTACTTTGTCCTGACCCCCATGGGTCATATTGTAGATCACAGGTGAAGCCTGAGTGAAAGTCCGGTTCAGCAAGCGTTAATTTTAACGTAAAGATGTGCGTAGGAGTGCTAAGACGGGCAGGGAGGACTTAAGTCCTCCCACACATATCTGGCTCTTAGTCCGGCTCTTTAGCGGACAATGACCTTGGTGCCGATCTTGACCCGGTTGTAGAGATCGATCGCGTCGATATCGGTCATGCGGATGCAACCCGACGAAACGTTCTGGCCGATCTTCTCGGGCTCGTTCGTCCCATGGATGCGGTAGAGCGTGTCCTTGTTGCCCTGGTAGAGATAGAGCGCGCGCGAGCCCAAGGGATTGTCGGGGCCGCCTTCGAGGCCACCGGCAGCGGCCGTTGGCTTCAGGTGCGGCCAGCGCTCGAGCATGTCGGCCGGCGGCATCCAATGCGGCCATTCGGCCATGCGGCCGACAGTGGCCGTGCCGGTCCAGCCCGAGGCTTCATTGCCGACGGCGACGCCGTAGCGGACCGCCTTACGTCCGGGCAGAACGAAATAGAGGAACTTGTCTCTGGTATCGACGATGATCGTGCCGGGCGCTTCCCCGGTCGGATCTTCGACCAGATAGCGCTTGAAATTGTTGTCGACATCGTATTTCGGCACGACCGCGAGGAATTCGGCGTCGCGTGACGACAGGGACGGGTCGGGCATCGGCGTATACATGCAACCGCTGAGAAGAAGAGCCGCAGGCAGCGCTGCGAAAACCGCACGAAACAACATTCAAAATCCCCCAAAACCTTCGTTTTCTCGATTAACGCAGCACGCCAACACACTCCATAAACTTATGCGTCATTCACCCCCGCGAATGACAGAACGCGCCGAGCTGTGGCCGAAAAGAAACAATTTTAGGGAGACCCAAGCTGTGTTTCTTCCTGTAAAGCTTAATCAGCCGTTCACTTTCGCTTGGACAGAAGCTGCGAAGCCCGTCATAAACCGCGCCGTTCCTCTCCCGCGCCATGCTGGACAAAGGCGAGGGGCCCTTGCCTTTCTCTGTCAGCCAGCGAGCTTGCCTTGACCACGCTTTTTCTGAGTCACCCGTCCGGATTGGAACATGATACGGGTGCCGGCCATCCGGAGCGGGCCGACCGTTTGCGAATCATCGAGCAGATGGTCGAACATGAACGTTTCCAAAACCTTCACCGCGCCCTGGCGCCAGGCGCCGATACCCCGGCGCTGCTGCGGGTCCATCCGGAGGAATATGTCCGGGCGATCGAGAACGCCGCGCCGAAGGAAGGGCTCGTACGGGTCGACGGCGACACGATCATGAGCCCAGGCACATGGACGGCCTTGATGCATACGATCGGTGGTGCCTCGGCGGCGGTCAATGAAGTCATGCGCGGCAATGCTGCGAACGCCTTCGTCGCCATGCGGCCGTGCGGCCATCATGCCGAACGCGCGACTCCGATGGGCTTTTGCTTCTTCAATACGGCCGCCATCGCGGCCCGCCATGCGCAGGCCGTGCATGGCGCTGAACGCGTCGCGATCGTCGATTTCGACGTGCATCACGGCAATGGCACGCAGGATATCTTCTGGGACGATCCGAGCGTGCTTTATTGCTCGACGCATCAGATGCCTTTGTTTCCGGGCACGGGCGCCGTGGGCGAAGTGGGAGAGCATAATACGATCGTCAACGCGCCGCTTAGCCCCGGCGACGGCAGCGAGGCCTTTCGCGCGGCGATGGAAACGCGGGTTTTGCCACGCGTCGACGCTTTCGCGCCGGACCTCATCGTGATTTCGGCGGGCTTCGACGCGCACCGGCTCGACCCGCTGGCCAGCATCAATCTCGAAGCGGTGGATTTCGCCTGGATCACCGAGAAGCTGATGGGGCTCGCGGCCAAACATTCCAAGGGCCGGATCGTCTCGGTCCTCGAAGGCGGCTATGATCTCGAAGGTCTGGCGGCCTCATCCGCCGCGCATCTTTTGATGCTGATGAGCGCCTGAAAGAAAACGCGTCTCCGGATCTGCGGCAAGCGATCCGGAGACGCGTTCGGTCTTGAGCGAAAAAGCTCAGGTCAGATTGGCGGCGATGGCGTTGAATTTGGCCGACAGGCTCGTTCCAACGGTCGTGATCGTCGCAATGATGACGACGGCGATCAGGCCGGCGATCAGTCCATATTCAATGGCCGTCGCGCCAGACTCATCACGCGAAAAAAGCGATAAAAGATTCTGCATAGGGTGTTTCCCGTTCCGGTGTCGCGGTGCCATCGTGGCCCCGGATCGCGTGCAGGCTACATCCAAGATCTTGTAGTCTCGTAAATGAAAAATAGGTACATTTACTTATAATTCCCGCGTCCGGAAGCGTTGTGTCGAAGCATCGCCGTCTACTTGCGGCGAGCTCGAAGCAGCGGCGCTAAACGCAACTGAAGCGGCGTAACGCACGGCATTTTGATACCCGTGCGTTATCCTTTTCTTTACTCTGCCGCGGCTTTTTCTTTCTTGAGCGGCCGGCGCGCCAGCACATCGGCAAGGAACTTGCCGGTGTAGGAGCGCTTCACTTTGACGATTGCTTCCGGCGGTCCCTCGGCGATGATCTCGCCGCCGCCGTCGCCGCCCTCGGGGCCGAGATCGATCACCCAGTCCGCCGTCTTGATGACTTCGAGATTATGCTCGATGACGATGACCGAATTGCCCTGATCGACAAGCTCGTGCAGCACTTCGAGAAGCTTCGCGACATCGTGAAAATGCAGGCCCGTCGTCGGCTCGTCCAGAATATACAGCGTGCGGCCGGTCGAACGGCGCGCCAATTCCTTGGCGAGTTTCACCCGCTGCGCCTCGCCGCCGGAAAGCGTATTCGCCTGCTGGCCGACCTTGATATAGCCCAAGCCCACGCGCGACAGCGTCTCCATCTTTTCGCGGATCGACGGCACGGCCTTGAACAATATGCCCGCTTCCTCGACCGTCATGTCGAGCACGTCGGCGATGGACTTGTCGCGATATTTGACCTCTAGCGTTTCGCGGTCGTAGCGCTTGCCCTTGCAAACGTCGCAGGTGACATAGACGTCCGGCAGAAAGTGCATCTCGATCTTGATGACGCCGTCGCCTTGGCAAGCCTCGCAACGGCCGCCCTTCACGTTGAACGAGAAGCGGCCGGGCAAATAGCCGCGCGCCTTGGCTTCGGGGAGCGCTGCGAACCATTCGCGGATCGGCGTGAAGGCGCCCGTATAGGTCGCAGGATTCGAGCGCGGCGTGCGGCCGATCGGCGATTGATCGATGTCGATCACCTTGTCGAGATGTTCGAGCCCGTCGATGCGCTCATGCGGCGCCGCGTGTTCGAGGGCGCCATTGAGGCGGCGCGCGACATCCTTATAAAGCGTGTCGATGATGAGCGTTGACTTGCCGCCGCCCGAAACGCCGGTGATGGCCGTGAAGAGGCCGAGCGGGATCTCGGTCGTGATGTTTTTCAGATTATTGCCGGAGGCATTGACGATCTTCAGCTTGCGGGCCGCCTCCGGCTTGCGCCTCATGCGCGGCACGGCGACTTCTCTCACGCCGGATAAATATTGGCCGGTGAGCGACTTCTTATTGGCCATGATCTCTTGCGCGGTGCCTTGCGCGATGATCTCGCCGCCATGAATTCCGGCGCCGGGGCCGACATCGACGACATGATCGGCGGTCAATATAGCGTCTTCGTCATGTTCGACGACGATGACGCTATTGCCGAGGTCGCGCAATCGGCGGAGCGTTTCGAGGAGCCGCGCATTGTCGCGCTGATGCAGGCCGATCGACGGTTCGTCGAGCACATAAAGCACGCCGGTGAGGCCGGAGCCGATCTGCGAGGCCAGCCGGATGCGCTGGCTCTCGCCGCCGGAGAGCGTGCCCGACGCGCGGGCCAAAGTGAGATAGTCGAGCCCCACATCGATGAGGAAGGACAGCCGATCGCGGATCTCCTTCAGGATGCGCTTGGCGATCTCGTTGCGCTTGGCATCGAGTTTCGCAGGCAGCGCCTCGAACCAGGCATGCGCGTTGCGGACCGAGAGTTCGGTGATCTCGCCGATATGTTTCATATCGATCTTCACCGCGAGCGCTTCCGGTTTCAGCCGATAGCCATGACAGGCCGAGCAGGGCTCGGACGTCATGAAGCGCGCAATCTCCTCGCGTGACCATTCGCTCTCGGTTTCGCGATAGCGCCGCTCGAGATTGCGGATGACGCCTTCGAAGGGCTTGTTGATGTCATAGGTGCGCATCCCGTCGTCATAGGTGAAGCGCACCGATTCAGTGCCCGAGCCGTAGAGCAGGAGCTTTTGGATCTCCTTCGGCAGGTTCGCGAAGGCCGTATCGAGCCGGAACTTGAAATGCTTGCCGAGCGCTTCGAGCGTCTGCTGATAATAAGGCGAGGTCGATTTGGCCCAGGGCGCGATGGCGCCTTTGCGCAATGTGACTTTAGGATCGGGGACGATCAGCTCGGGATCGACCTTGGGCTCGACGCCAAGGCCACCGCAGACGGGGCAAGCGCCGAAAGGCGCATTGAAGGAGAAGAGCCTCGGCTCGATCTCGGGAATTGTGAAACCTGAGACGGGGCAGGCGAATTTAGACGAAAAGACGATCCGCTTCGGCGTGCCGTCCTCTTCCTTCTCGTCGGCGAATTCCATGATCGATATGCCGTCGGCCAGCTCGAGCGCGGTCTCGAAACTCTCCGACAGCCGCGCGCGGATATCCTCGCGCACGGCGATGCGGTCGACGACGACCTCGATATCGTGCTTCACCTTCTTATCGAGCGCCGGCGCATCGGCGATCTCGTAGAATTGCCCGTCGACTTTCAGCCGTTGAAAGCCGCGCTTCATGAAATCGGCGATTTCCTTGCGATATTCGCCTTTGCGGCCGCGGATCACGGGCGCCAGCAGAAAGAGCCTTGTGCGCTCGGGAAGAGCCAGCACGCGATCGACCATCTGGGAGACCGTCTGGCTCTCGATCGGCAGGCCGGTCGCGGGCGAATAGGGAATGCCGATGCGCGCCCATAAAAGCCGCATATAGTCGGAAATCTCGGTGACGGTTCCGACAGTCGAACGCGGGTTCTTCGACGTAGTCTTCTGCTCGATCGAAATCGCCGGCGAAAGCCCGTCGATCTGATCGACGTCCGGCTTTTGCATCATTTCCAGGAACTGCCGCGCATAGGCCGAGAGCGACTCGACATAGCGGCGCTGGCCCTCGGCATAGATCGTGTCGAAGGCGAGCGACGACTTCCCAGACCCCGAAAGCCCGGTGAAAACGACAAGCTTGTCGCGCGGGATCGTCAGATCGACGTTCTTGAGATTATGCTCCCGCGCCCCGCGCACCGTGATATTGCGGAGGTTGGAACGGGGCTCCAATGCGAGTTCTGCGGTCTCGGACGTCGCTTTTCTCGATCTGGGGGTCTTCATACTGTTCCGGGAACCTGCGCAAAGGGTAAAGCGGCGAGATAGCGCTAATTTAGGGGCTCGGCCACGGCCTCGCCATGCCAAACTCGCGCCATCCCCTGCGGCAATCGCGTCTTTTGGGGAAAGACCAGGCGCGTTTCGGCGCGGAAATCGTGAATCTGGTCCATTTGGACGCCTTGCGAAGCCTTAAAATCCCCTTCAGAATAATGCAGCAAATCAAGAGCGGTAGGGAAACGCCATGGTCGCAATTTCGCCGGAGGCCCTGATACGACGGCCGGCTAAGCCGTTCTATCAGGTCCTCTATGTGCAGGTCCTGTTTGCCATCGTGCTGGGCACCATTGTCGGCTGGCTGTTCCCGCATTTTGCGACCAATGACTGGATCAAGGCGCTCGGCGACGGATTCGTCAAACTCATCAAGATGGTCATCGCGCCGATCATCTTCTGCACGGTGGTCTCCGGCATTGCGCATGTCTCCGACGCCAAGAAGGTCGGGCGCGTCGGCGTCAAGGCGCTGCTCTATTTTGAAGTCGTTTCCACCGCGGCCCTGTTGATCGGGCTCGTTATCGGCAATGTCGTCAAGCCGGGCGCCGGCTTTTCCGGCCAGGGCAACGCCGAGGCAGTCGCCGCTTTCACCAAACAGGCCGAGGCGCAAAAGACCGTCGACTTCGTCTTGAACATCATTCCCGACAGCGTCGTCGGCGGCTTCGCCAAGGGCGAGATTCTGCAGGTTTTGCTGTTCTCGGTGCTTTTCGGCTTTGCAATGCTGGCGCTCGGCGACCGCGTCGAAAAACTGCGCTCGGTGATCGACGATCTGACCCAGGCCGTCTTCGGTGTCATCAATATCGTGATGAAGGCCGCTCCCATCGGCGCCTTTGGCGCCATGGCTTACACGGTCGGCAGATACGGGCACGAGGCGCTCTGGAATCTCGCAGGCCTCATCCTGACGTTCTATGCTGCGTCGGCGATCTTCATCCTTGTGGTCCTCGGGACCATCGCCGCCTTGGCCGGCTTCAACATCTTGAAGTTTCTGCGCTACATCAAGGATGAGCTTCTGATCGTGCTGGGCACGAGCTCGTCGGAAAGCGCGTTGCCGCAACTCATGCGGAAACTGGAGAAGCTCGGCTGTTCGAAACCCGTCGTCGGGCTTGTGGTGCCGACCGGCTATTCCTTCAATCTCGACGGCACCAATATCTATATGACATTGACGACGCTGTTCATCGCCCAGGCGCTGGGCTTTCCGCTCGACCTTGAGCAGCAATTGACGATCATCGTCGTCGCCATGCTGGCTTCGAAGGGGGCAAGCGGCGTGACCGGCGCGGGCTTCATCACGCTTGCGGCGACGCTTTCAGTGATCAATCCGGCACTCGTGCCGGGCATGGCGATCGTACTCGGCATCGATAAATTCATGAGCGAAAACCGGGCCCTGACGAATATTATCGGCAATGGTGTCGCGACCGTCGTCGTCGCCGGCTGGGAAAATGAACTCGACCGCGCCACTTTAAAGCGCGAACTCGACGCCCACGGCCCGGAACCGGAAGCCGCGCACGCCGCCGAATAGGCCGGAAAACCGCGCGGAAGGCTTGCTTTCAGCGCGAGCAGGCTTTAAGAACAAATAAAGAACATTATTCTTTAGTGGATGGCTGGATTGCGGTGCTGCCCCTGGCGGCGCGCGGGTCTAAGGTCAATATCAAGATGTCAGTTTCAAGTATGAGGAGAGCGTCATGGCCGGAAGCGTCAACAAGGTCATTCTCGTCGGCAATCTCGGACGCGATCCGGAAGTGCGGCGGATGAATTCGGGGGATTCGGTCGTGAGCTTCAGCGTGGCGACGACGGAATCCTGGCGGGACAAAATGTCGGGCGAGCGCAAGGAGCGCACCGAATGGCATAATGTCGTGATCTTCAACGAGAACCTCGGCAAGATCGCCGAGCAATATTGCAAGAAGGGCTCGAAGGTCTATCTCGAAGGCCAATTGCAGACGAGGGAATATCAGGACAAGGACGGCAATCCGCGCAAGGTGACGGAAGTTGTCTTGCAGCGCTTCCGCGGCGAACTCACTCTGCTCGACAGCCGCGGCCGGGGCGGCGACATGTCGGATGGAGATTCCGGCTCCTACGAATCCTCGGGCGGCGGGAGCTTTGGCCGTCAGTCTCCGATGGAGAAGCGCCCGGCGGCCGCAGGGTCGGGCCGCATGGCCGATGTGATCGACGACGATATCCCGTTCTAGTCGCTTGCTAAAGTTTGGTGGGAAGCGCTCGTGCTTCGAGACGCGCTTCTAAGGAAGCGCTCCTCTGCATGACGGCTTTGTGATCAGCTGCTTAGCCCTCATCCTGAGGAGCGTGCGCAGCATGCGTCTCGAAGGACGAGGGCGCTCGAAATCGTGTTTGAGCATGATCGTCCAGAAAAAAACCTTCGAGCTTCCGAGCTTCCAGACCCAAAGCGGGAGGCTCATTAAGAATCTCTGCGTCGGCTGGGAAAGCTACGGCACGCTCAATGCCGATAAATCGAACGCTATTCTGATCGCGCATTATTTTTCCGGCACCAGCCACGCCGCCGGCAAATATGCGGAAGAAGACGCGCTGCCCGGCTATTGGGACGATCTGATCGGCCCGGGCAAAGCGATCGACACCGATCGCTATTTCGTCTTTTCGTCCGATACGCTCGTCAATCTCAATGCGCGCGACAAGAATGTCGTGACGACGGGTCCGGCGAGCCTCGATCCCGATACGGGCAAGCCTTATGGGCTCTCTTTTCCGCTGGTCTCGATCCGCGATTTCGTCGGCGTACAGAAAGAACTTGTCGATCATCTCGGCATTAAAAAACTGCATGCCGTGATGGGGCCGTCCATGGGCGGCTTGCAGACATTGTGCTGGGCTTCGTCTTTCCCCGACATGATGGAGCGCATCGTCCCGGTGATTTGCGCAGGTGTGATCGACGCGTGGCTCACCGCCTGGCTCGGCCTTTGGGCCGCGCCGATCTATGCCGATCCAGCCTGGAAGAACGGCGCCTATGCGCCCGACGCGCAACCTGTCAAAGGTCTTACGCTGGCTCTGCGATTGGTCACGCTTCAAGCCAATCATTGGCTTTGGGCCGATGCACAATTCGGCCGCGCTTTTGCCGTCGAGGGGGCTGATCCTGGGGCCGATCTTGCAAATAGGTTCAAGGTCGAAGCTGCGATTGCCGATCTGGCTGCGGCCCGGGCTGCCGTCTCCGACGCCAATCATCTTCTCTATCTCGTCAAGGCGAACCAGACCTTTTCGGCCGATCTCGCGGCGATCAAAGCCCGGACCTTGCTGCTCTATACGCCGACAGACCAGGTGTTCCGACAAGAACACGTCTTGGCGACGGCGGCCGCTATCGTGCAGGGCCATGCCATTGTGGAGACGGCCGAGATCCTCGGGCCTTACGGTCATCTCAACGGATTGGCGGCGCTGGCGCCCCTGGGCGCCAAGATCGCGGAATTTTTGGCGCGATAGAGCATCGGCTCCTTTGGGACGATCCCACGCTCAAACAAAGAGATAGAGCAATCCCGGCATGGGCCGCCTGACGCCCGATTGGGCAGTTTGGCTCTTGCTTTTTTAAAAATATATTTATTCAATGGACTAACTATATAGATATCCCGCAAATGTGAGTGGGACCTGCTGCGCGATCTTGCGTTAACCAGCCAAATTCGAGGAGAGGCTGTTTTGATCGAAGAAAAATCGGAGCCCGTCGATCCGGGCCGCAGAAGGCTTGTCGCGGGTGCGGCCGCCCTTGCGGGCGGATTTCTCGCAGGCGGCGGAAGCCGCGCCGACACCGCGGATTCGTCCAAGATTCCCGAATGGACGAAGGTGCAAGGCGCGCCGATCGAAACGCCGCCCTATGGCGTGCCTTCGCCCTTCGAAAAGGATGTCGTGCGGCGGACGCGCGGGGGAATGAACTTTCCTTTTCCGAGCGCTGCCTATAGCGACACGCCCTTGCAGGATCTGCATGGCATCATCACGCCCAATGGTCTCCACTATGAGCGTCATCATGCCGGCGTGCCGGCGATCGATCCCGACCAGCATCGGCTTTTGATCCATGGGCTCGTCGAGCGTCCGTTGAGCCTGTCGATGGCGGACATCGCCCGCTATCCCTCCGTTTCGCGCACCTATTTCCTCGAATGTTCCGGCAATACGCAGGGCTGGGCCAATGCCAAGAAGGAATGGACCGCGCAGGATTCGCACGGGCTTTTGAGCTGCGCGGAATGGACCGGCGTGCCGCTCTCGACCGTGCTCGCCGAGGCGGGCTTGAAGCCGCAAGCCAAATGGCTTCTGGCCGAAGGCGCCGATGCCTCCGCCATGACGCGCTCCATCCCGGTCGAAAAGGCGCTCGACGATGCGATCCTCGCCTATGCGCAAAATGGCGAGCGGCTACGGCCGGAGCAGGGCTATCCGCTGCGGCTCTTCTTGCCCGGTTTTGAGGGCAATATGAGCGTCAAATGGCTGCGCCGCTTGAAGGTTGGGGATCAGCCCTTTTTTACACGCGAAGAAACCTCGAAATATACGGGCCTGTTGCCGGATGGCACGGCAACGAGCTTCAATTTCGTCATGGAGGTGAAATCGGTCATCACGTATCCATCGGGCGGGCAGCAATTGCGCGATCCGGGCTTTCACGAAATTTCCGGCCTCGCCTGGTCGGGCCGCGGCCGGATCAGCCGCGTCGATGTCTCGACCGATGGCGGGGCGACATGGCGCGCGGCGCAATTGCAGGAGCCCGTCCTCAACAAATGCCTGACGCGCTTTCGCTTACCCTGGACCTGGGACGGCCGCGAAGCTCTGCTGCAGAGCCGGGCGACGGACGAGTTCGGCAATGTGCAGCCGACGCATGATGCACTCGTCGCCAAGCTCGGGACCAACTTCTACTATCATTATAATGCGATCCACACGTGGCGCATCGAACCGAGCGGGGCCTTGTCCTATGCTGTGTGATCCGCGCGCTGCGATGATCCTTGCTGCCATTCTCGTTACGCTGCCGGTGCAAGGCGAGCCGGCGCGCTTTGGCTTCGGCCGCGCGCCGACGCCGGCCGAAATCGCGGCCTTCGATATCGATGTGCGCCCCGACGGCCAGGGCCTGCCGCCCGGCCATGGCAGCGTACAGGACGGCGCCAAGATCTTCGCAACAACCTGCGCGTCCTGCCATGGAGAGAAGGGCGAAACGGCCGTGCCGACCGGGGCGGTGCTCGTCGGCGGCCAGGGCACGCTCAAGAGCGCAAAGCCGGTGAAGACCATTGGCAGCTATTGGCCTTATGCGACCACCCTCTATGACTATATCCGCCGCGCCATGCCTTTCAACGCGCCGCAATCGCTCTCGAATGACGAGGTCTATGCGGTCACAGCTTATCTGCTCTCGCTGAACAAGATCGTGCCTGACAATGCCGTGCTCGATGCGCGAACTTTGCCGGAGGTTCGCATGCCGAACCGCGACGGTTTCAAGCCTGCCGATTGGCAGCACGGGGAGGCCGTTCAGAAGTAAAAAAATGCGGCATCTTCAACAGCCTGTGCACATTCTGGGATGGTCGCGTAAGTGGTTGGAAATACGGGGTGTTTTTATAGCTGTTTGACGGCTCGTAACTGGCTATCGGCGGCCCGATAGATTATATGTTGGGTAATACCCCGCAGCTTTGGATTGACCCGCCTTGGCCGATAACGACGAGAATGGCGCCGGACCGCCCGGTTCCGACGTTCGCCCCGTTTCCATTTCCGACGAAATGCGCCGCAGCTATCTCGATTATGCGATGAGCGTGATCGTCAGCCGTGCGCTGCCCGACGTGCGCGACGGCTTGAAGCCCGTGCATCGCCGCATTCTGTTTTCGATGCATGAGAACAATCACACGCCCGACCGGCCGCATGTGAAATGTTCGCGCATCGTCGGCGACACGATGGGCAAATATCATCCGCACGGCGACCAGGCGATCTATGATGCGCTGGTGCGCATGGCGCAGCTCTTTTCGATGCGGCTGCCCTTGATCGACGGGCAGGGCAATTTCGGCTCGGTCGATGGCGATCCGCCGGCCGCCATGCGTTACACCGAGGCGCGTCTTGCCCGCCCGGCGATGGCGCTGCTCGAAGATATCGACAATGACACGGTCGATTTCCAGCCGAACTATGACGGCAAGGAACACGAACCCGTCGTTCTGCCAGCCCGTTTTCCCAATCTTCTCGTCAATGGCGCGGGCGGCATCGCCGTCGGCATGGCGACGAATATTCCGCCGCATAATCTGGGCGAAGTCATTGATGCGTGCCTCGCGCTGATCGATCGGCCCGAGATGACGATCGAAGAGCTGATGCAGATCGTGCCGGGGCCGGATTTTCCGACCGGCGGCAGCATTTTGGGTCGCGCCGGAATCCGTTCGGCCTATTTGACGGGCCGCGGATCCATTCTCACCCGCGCGAAGGTCGAGATCGAGGAAATGCGCAAGGAGCGCGAGGCGCTCATCGTCACCGAGATCCCCTATCAGGTGAACAAGGCGACGCTGATCGAAAAGATCGCCGAACTCGTACGCGAGAAGAAGGTCGAGGGCATTTCCGATCTGCGCGACGAATCCGATCGCGACGGCATGCGCATCGTCATCGAATTGAAGCGCGATGCCGTCGCCGATGTCGTGCTCAATCAGCTTTGGCGGTTCACCTCGCTGCAATCGAGTTTTCCCGCCAATATGATCGCGCTGAACGGCGGCCGCCCGGAGGTCTTGAACCTCAAGGATTTCCTGCGCGCTTTCGTCGACTTCCGCGAAGAGGTCGTGACGCGGCGTATCCGGCACCTTCTTGGAAAAGCGCGCGACGCGGCGCATCTGCAAGTCGGTCTTGCCATCGCCGTCGCCAATATAGATGAGGTGATCCGCCTCATTCGCACCTCCGCCGATGCGGCGGCGGCGCGCGAGGCCTTGATGGCGCGCGATTGGCCGGCGCATGACATGGCGCCGCTCGTCTTGCTCATCGCCGACCCGCGCCATGTCTTGACCGAAAACGGCACTTGCCGTCTGTCGGAGGCGCAGGCGCGCGCGATCCTCGAACTGCGGCTGCAGCGTCTGACCGCGCTCGGCCGCGAGGAGATTGCCGAGAGCTTGAACAAGCTCGCAGGCGAGATCGCCGATTATCTCGACATCCTGCGCTCGCGCACGCGGCTCTTCGGCATCATCAAAGATGAGCTGACCGAGATCAAAACCGCCCATGCGACGCCACGGCGAAGCATCATTCTCGACAGCGACGCCGGTGTTGAGGACGAAGATCTGATCCAGCGCGAGGATATGGTCGTCACCGTCTCGCATGCCGGCTATGTGAAACGCGTGCCGCTTTCGACCTATCGGGCGCAAAGGCGCGGCGGCAAGGGCCGCTCCGGTATGCAGACGAAGGACGAGGATTTCGTCGCGCGGCTTTTCGTGGCCTCAACCCATACGCCGGTGCTGTTCTTTTCCTCACATGGGCAAGTCTACAAAGAAAAGGTCTGGCGCCTGCCGCTGTCGGCGCCGACGGCGCGCGGCAAAGCGCTCGTCAATATTCTGCCGCTCGAACAGGGCGAGCGAATCACGACCATCATGCCTTTGCCGGAAGACGAGACGAAGTGGGAAACGCTCGACGTGATGTTCGCCACGACACGCGGCACGGTGAGACGCAACAAGCTCTCCGATTTCGCTCAGGTGAACCGCGCCGGCAAGATAGCTATGCGCATCGACGAGGGCGAGGAAATCGTCGACGTGCAGATCTGCACGGAAGACAAGGATGTTCTGCTGACAACGGCGAACGGTCAGTGCATTCGTTTCGCTGTGACTGACGTCCGTGTTTTCAAGGGTCGCGATTCGATGGGCGTGCGCGGCATCGCGCTTGCCGAAGGCGACAGGGTGATTTCGCTTGCGATCCTGCGCCATATCGATGTCGACGCGGGCGAGCGTCTCGCCTACCTGAAAAACAGGCGTGCCGTTGCCGGTGAACCGTCGGGGGATACGGCCCTCGAAGTCGTGCCCGACGATGTGGCGTCGGAAGGCGCTGAGGCCGAGCCCGTGCAGGCAGCAAGCCTTTCCGTCGAGCGGCTCGCGCAATTGTCGGAAGCCGAGCAGGTGATTCTGACGATTTCGGCCAATGGATATGGCAAGCGCACATCGTCTTTCGAATATCGTGTTACCGGGCGCGGCGGCAAAGGCATTGTCGCGATGGCCGTCAATACACGCAACGGCAAGCTTGTCGCCTCCATGCCGGTCGAGGAGGGCGACGAGATCATGCTGGTGACGAATGGCGGCCAATTGATCCGCTGTCCGGTCGAGGGCATCCGCGTCGCCGGGCGTGGCACGCAAGGCGTCATCGTCTTCGATACGGCAGAGGACGAAGAGGTCGTCTCGGTCGAGTGCATCACCGAGGAAGAGCGCGGCGGCGGCGACGAGCCTGAGAGAGGACCCGACGAGGCCGGGCCTGACGAGCCTGCACCGGACGCGGGTCCGGATGAGTCAGATCCCGGCACGGACGAACCGGGCTAGACGTCTATACAAACTGTGTTGCCCTCTCCTTCGAGACGCGAGCTGCGCTCGCTCCTCAGGATGAGGGCAACCTTCCCAAGCCCTCATGCTGAGGAGGCGCTGAAAGCGCCGTCTCGAAGCACGAGGGCGTCAGGCGTTCGATAATTCGCCTGAAGACATCTGGCAGAGTTTGGGATCGATGGCTGATAGTGATGCAACCGACGAACAACTGCCCGGCCTGCCGGCCGATGCCTTTCTGAAAGAAGACCCGTCGCCGGATCAGCTCTTCTATGCGGCGCCGCGTTTCGTCGCTCATATTGACGGCAATGCGGTCGAAGCCGTCACCGCGCTTTATCACGATGTCTTGCCGGCGGGCGGGGTGATCCTCGATCTCATGTCGTCTTGGATCAGCCATTTGCCGCCCGACGTCGCCTATGGCGAAGTCATCGGTCATGGCATGAACGCGATGGAATTGAAGGCCAATCCGCGGCTCAAGCGGTTCTTCGTTCAAAATCTCAACGAAAATCAGGTCCTGCCGCTCGAAGCCCAAAGCGTCGACGCGGCGGCAATTTGCGTCTCGATCCAATATTTGCAGAAGCCCGTCGCCGTGTTGCGCGATCTTGTGCGCGTGTTGAAGCCTGGCGGCTTGGTGTCGATCACCTTCTCGAACCGGTGCTTTCCGACGAAGGCGGTCGCGGTCTGGCAGGCGTTGCGGGACGAAGACCATGCGAAGCTCGTGACGCTTTATCTCGAACATGCGGGCTTCGCGCAGGTCGAGACCCGCGCGCTGGTCGAGCCGGGGCAAAAGGGCATCGATCCGCTCTGGGCCGTGATCGGGCGGACCGCCTGATCTCGAACGATCGCGGGCTTTGAGGCCTAGCAGGGTTGCAAGGCGATCCGATTTCCTCTCAACCGCAGATGTAGCTTTTTAAACTGCCCGCCTGCGGCTGATTGATGCCCTGCAATCTCTGGCCTAAAGCTGCGGTATCGGACTCTCTTTGAACCATGCCGTCCCATTCATGCGACGCGACGACAATAACAAGCCGATCTCCATCGCGGGCTATCGATTGCGGTCCGATCGTGAGGGCATGATCGATCAATTGCGGCAGTTGACTCTGCGCCTCTTCAATATTCCAGACCGCGCTCATTTTTAGTCCTTTCACGACCGAATTTAAAACAGGGAGCTCGTTTCGCGCGCGCCGGAAAACGTGCATGCAAATTCCGGCGTTTCGCATATTGTTCGAAGCAGAGTATCTTCAACGCCTGAAGGTCGGGGAGATTTGAGACATGAAAATTTCGGCGCGCAATGTGTTCGAGGGGACAATCAAAGAGGTCCACAGAGGCTCGACGACTTCGCATGTTATCGTCGATGTGAAAGGCGTGACCTTCACCTCTTCGATCACAAATGAAGCCGTCGACGAATTGGGCCTGAAGGCTGGATTGAAGGTCAAGACGATCATCAAATCTTCCGATGTCATGGTGGCTGCGGATTAAGCAACCGCTGGTCTTTGTGACCGGCAACTCTCTTAAAGGTTAGGGACCGTTGAAATGGACGGTACCGAGCCCGGCTATGTCATAGCCGCCGAGTTCGCGCGCCCGCGTCTTGAACGCGTCGCCGGCGCAAAAGCGGATCAGCTTTTGGAACGCCGGATCGAAATAGGCTTTCCGCCAGATCAAAAGATCGAAGCGCTCTTCGATCAGTTCCTTGAACTCAAGCTGAAATTGACGGGCGCTCGCCTCGATGCCGAGGCCGACGTCGGCCTTACCGGCAGCAATGGCCATGGCGAGATCCATTTCGGACCGTTCGACCGCATCGACGCAATTCAGCGCTGTTCTTTTCAAACCCTCGCGCTCCAATAAACGCGCAAGCACCAATTCGCTGCCCGATTCCGCTTGGCGCGATTGAAATCGCAATTTGCCAATCGCCTTGAAGGAATCGATTGCGCGATGAAGGTCGGCTCTGTAGATCAGCCCGCGTTTACGCTTCGCCCATTCGATGAGGACCACCGGCTGATCGCCATATTCGCCGCTGACCGATGCGACGTTCCATCCCCCGCCGGGCTCGGGAATATGCAAGCCGACGGCGAGGTAATGATGATCCGACCAGCGCTGCAATCCGTCGACGGCGCCGTCCATGAAGCTCGCAATGCCGGAATGGGATGCGCGCAAGGCCCATTCAAGCAAGGGGTCATGTCCACCGATAATGACCGCGGCTTCCGGGGAAACCTGCTTGCTGCGTTGGCTCTGATCGGGCTTTGCGGCGGCTCCGTTGGTGACGATCCATTCCTCGATCTCCAGCTTCGGAAATAAAAGCTTGCCGGTGACGCGGTGGACCGGAAGCGTCCCCGTCGCCACGAGATCATAGACCTTGCGTTCTTTGACGCGGAGCATCGCGGCAAGTTCGCGGGTCGTCAGATATTCGGTCATGTGTTTTTTCCGGAATTTCCGGAAAAATAACATGAATTTGCATAAAAACGAGGCTCTTTATACACCGGCCAAGGCGCGTCCCCAGATTTGCGCTTGCGCCGGAGCTTCTTTAAGGAAGGATCAATGCCCCGCATCGCCCTCTATACCGGTACGTTCGATCCCTTGACCAACGGCCATGTCGAGGTCGTCAGGGCGGCGGCGTCTTTTTGCGATCAGCTCGTGATCGCGATCGGCGTGCATCCTGGCAAGACGCCGGTTTTTTCGGCCGAGGAGCGCTCGAACCTCATCAAGGAGGCCTGCGGCGATGCGCTGGCGAAAGTCTCCTGCGGCCTGTCGGTTCGAACCTTCGCGGGTCTCGCGGTCGATGCTGCGCGGGAGGCCGGTGCGCATTATCTCATCCGCGGCCTGCGCGACAGCGGCGATTTCGATTATGAAATGCAGATGGCCGGGATGAATGCGGCCATGGCGCCGGAGATCCAAACGATCTTTTTACCGGCCCCCTCTGCAGTGCGTCACATTACGGCGACATTGGTCCGGCAGATCGCCTCGCTTGGCGGCGATGTGTCGGGCTTTGTACCGAAAGGCGTCGCCGAGGCGCTTGCCGTCAAATTCAAGAAGAGTTGAGGCGGTTTTTTTAAGCATGATCTTATCCGAAAAGTCTGCAACTTCTCGGGACCATGCTTACCGCCGCAAACATAGGGAAGGATTCTCATGACCATTCATCGCCGCGCGGTCTTGGCCGCTTTCGCCGTAGGCTTCTGCGCTTTCACCGTTCTCGGACAGCGACTCGATGCGGCGCCGGCAGCGACGCCCGACCCGGAAAATACGATCTATCTCGATACGAAGGATGGCCGTGTCACCATCCTTTTGCGGCCGGATCTTGCACCCAAACATGTGGCGCAGATCAAGGCGCTGACGAAGCGCGGTTTCTATGATGGCATCGTCTTCCATCGCGTCATCGCTGGATTCATGGCGCAGACCGGCGATCCGACGGGCACGGGCACAGGCGGCTCCGATCTTCCCAATCTCAAAGCCGAGTTTTCCAAAGAACCCTTCAAGCGCGGCACCCTCGGCATGGCTCGCTCGTCCGATCCCAATTCGGCCAATTCTCAGTTCTTCATCTGCTTCGACGACGCGTCTTTTCTCAATGGCCAATATACGGTCTTCGGTCAGGTGGTCTCCGGAATGGACGTAGTCGATAAGATCAAGAAGGGCGCGGCCGGCAGCGGCACCGTCACGAACCCGGACAAGATCGTGAAGATGCAGCTCGCCACGGACGCGGCGCCCGCTGGCAAGGCGAAATAGGCCAAATCGAAGAAAGACATAAGCTGCCTGCAGCCGCTCTGGTAAATGGCTCCGGTTTACCTTCCGGGGCCATTCGTTTATTGCAGGCGCCAACTTACGGCATCGGACCCGAAAGCGGGAACCCGTTTCGGGACCAATCCGGTGCTTCTCTGGAAGCCATCGACGAGGAGAATACCATGGCGGAACCCGGCAACACGCTGACGCTCGAAACCACGCAAGGACCCGTGGTGATCGAGATGCGGCCCGATCTCGCGCCTAAACATGTCGAGCACATCAAGAAGCTCGTCGGAGAAAAGTTTTACGACGGCATCGTGTTCCATCGCGTGATCGACGGGTTCATGGCGCAGACGGGCTGCCCCTATGGCACCGGTACCGGCGGCTCGAAATATCCGAACCTTCCGGCGGAGTTCAATGCCGAGCCGCATGTGCGCGGCACCTGCTCGATGGCGCGCGCGCAGGACCCGAACTCGGCCAATTCGCAATTCTTCATCTGCTTCACCGATGCGCGCTTCCTCGACAAGCAATATACTGTCTGGGGCAAGGTCACGTCCGGCATGGAAAATGTCGATAAGATCAAGAAGGGCGAGCCGGTGAAGGACCCCGACAAGATCATCAGCGCGACCATCAGTTGAACTTTTGCATCTCAAAAAGGGGCGTCTCCCTTCTCCCGCCTGCGGGAGAAGGTGGCCCCGCCGTTAGGCGGGGTCGGATGAGGGGTGGTTGGGGATGGAGGAACCCTCATCCGCCTCATTTCATTCGGCACCTTCTCCCGCAAGCGGGAGAAGGACTCGCGGCCTGCTAAGTCGTTTTTCGCGTCTATGCGTGTCGACCTCTTCGATTTCAAGCTTCCGCCGGACCGCATCGCCTTGCGTCCGGCAGAACCGCGCGATGCGGCGCGGCTTCTCGTGGTGCGGCCGAGCGCCGCCCCAATGCTCGAAGACCGCACGATCGCCAATCTGCGCAACCTGCTTCAGGCAGGCGATGTGCTCGTCGTCAATGACACACGGGTGATTCCGGCCAGCCTTGAAGGCACGCGTCTTCGGGGCGAGGCCGAAGCACATATCCATGTGACGCTGCACAAGCGCGAGTCAGATTCGAGCTGGCGCGCCTTCGTCAAACCGGCGAAGAAATTGAAGATCGGCGAGACGATCGTCTTCACGGCAAACGCTGATGCCGATCCGGCGCCGCTTCATGCCGAAGTACGCGAAAAGTCCGGCGAGGGCGAGGTGCTCTTAGCCTTTTCCTTGGAAGGTACGGCGCTCGATGAAGCGCTCGAGCATTTCGGGCAGATGCCGCTTCCGCCTTATATTGCCGGAAAGCGCGCAATCGACGCGCGCGACGCCGAGGATTATCAAACCTTGTTCGCCGCGCGCTCCGGCGCGGTGGCGGCACCGACGGCGAGCCTGCATTTTACCCCGGCGCTCATCGCTGCGATCGAAGCGCAAGGCGTCAATATCTGCCGGGTGACGCTGCATGTCGGCGCCGGCACCTTTCTGCCAGTGAAGGCCGAGGATACGGAGCAGCACCGCATGCATGCCGAATGGGGCGAGGTGAGCGCCGAGGCAGCCGAAACGCTCAACAAGGTGCGCGCGGCGGGCGGGCGGATCGTCGCCGCGGGCACGACCAGCCTGCGTATTCTCGAATCCGCAGCCGCGCCCTCGGGCGAGGTCAGAGCGTTCAAAGGCGACACCTCGATCTTCATCACGCCGGGCTATAAGTTTCGCGCCGTCGATCTGCTCTTGACCAATTTCCATCTGCCGCGCTCGACGCTTTTCATGCTGGTCTCAGCTTTCTCCGGATTGGATGTCATGCGTTCCGCCTATAGTCACGCGATCGCGTCGCACTACCGCTTCTACAGCTATGGCGACGCCTGCCTTCTGCATCGCGCTCCCGAGGCCGGCGTATGAGTCTCGGATTGAGCTTCGACATTGCTGCCACGCAGGGCGCAGCGCGAACCGGCGTCATCACCACGCCGCGCGGAGGAATCCGCACGCCGGCCTTCATGCCGGTCGGAACGGCGGCGACCGTCAAAGCCATGCATCCGCAGGCGGTGAAGGCGCTTGGCGCCGATATCGTTCTGGCGAATACCTATCATTTGATGCTGCGGCCGGGCGCCGAGCAGATCGCGGCGCTCGGCGGTTTGCATGAATTCATGCAATGGCCGGGGCCGATCCTGACCGATTCCGGCGGTTTTCAGGTTATGTCGCTGTCGAAGCTCCGCAAGCTCGACGAGACCGGCGTGACCTTCCAGTCCCATATCGATGGCTCGCGCCATGTGCTGACGCCGGAACGCGCGATCGAAATCCAGGGCCTTCTCGGCTCGGATATTCAGATGCAGCTCGACGAATGCGTGCGCCTGCCATGTTCCGACGCGGATGTGGAACGCGCCATGCGGCTCTCTTTGCGCTGGGCGGAGCGCTCGAAGCGCGCTTTCGATCAGGCGTCGGGGCATGCGCTCTTTGGTATCGTACAAGGCGGCGCCAATGCGCCTCTGCGCATCGAAAGCGCCAAGGCTCTGGCCTCGATGGAGTTCGACGGCAATGCGATCGGCGGCCTCGCCGTCGGCGAACCGCAGGCCGTGATGCTCGCCATGATCGAGACGGTGGTCCCGCATCTGCCGGAAGCGAAGCCGCGCTATCTCATGGGTGTCGGGGCCCCGGATGATCTGTTGGAATCGGTCGCGCGCGGCATCGATATGTTCGACTGCGTCATGCCGACGAGGGCAGGGCGCCATGGGCTCGTCTATACGCGCGCGGGGCGAATCAATCTGCGCAATGCCAAGCACGCGTCAGATAAGGCACCTATCGATCCGCAGGCCGCCTGCGAGGCCGCCAGGATCTATTCCCGCGCCTATCTGCATCATCTCGTCAAAGCGGGCGAGATCCTCGGCATGATGCTGCTGACGGAGATCAATCTCTCCTATTACCAGGAGCTGATGGCTGGGATGCGCGGGGCCATTCTCGCGGGAGGTTTCGACGGTTTTCGCGCCGAGACCAAGGCTGCCTGGGCGCAAGGCGAAGGCAAGCCATGAGGCAAGTGACGGGCCAAAAGCGAATGTGACAATTGCCGGAGGCAATTGAGCGATGCGCTTTATCGATGAAACGAATTTTCCAACGAATAAGGGCGAGGCGACCTTCGGTCGTCCCCGCCCTTTGTGCACCTGTCCTTATGACCGTCCGCCGATATTTAGTCTCTTTGAAAGACCGCGCCGAACTGGCGGCGCTGATAACGATGGACGGGCGTCCTCCCACGACTTGGACTGCATGCTCAACGCCGAATTTTTGCTTCGGCATAGCCCCTTTTCGGATGGCGGATTTCCTATATCGCACGCGTGACTTAATGTCACGCGAAGAGAGGGCCCTTGTTTGGTGGAAAGGCAAAATTTTGCGATTTTTTTCCATCGCGGGAACAATAGGAGGCGAATTCGGTAGACTTACCGTGAAAAACAATGGGTCTCCTCTGAGAAAACGCGTTTAGGCCCGTCAGTCTGTGTGTCGCAGGCGCTTGCTGCCTGTCGTCGATTGCGAGTCGAAAAGGCAGGCTGGGGCCAAGAAGGACTTTTCCCGGAGGTCCCGGCCCAGCATACTCCGCCTGGAACATATGCGTGTCGTCCGGCAAGGTGATAAGCACGGATTGGGCAGCTCACATTCGGAACGACGATGACCCCTGGCCGCAGCGAAATTCTTGCCGAGATGCCGCGCGCAGCAGCGCTGCCGCCGCTGAAAGGGGTGAGCTTCGGCGCGCGGCTCCGCAACTGGTTTTTGACCGGCGTGGTCGTCGCCGGTCCGCTCGCGGTCACCGCCTATATTGTCTGGTGGTTTGTCGATACGGTCGACACCTGGGTCAAGAAGCTTGTGCCGGTGTCCTTCTGGCCGGACACTTATCTGCCGGTGAGAGTGCCGGGTCTTGGCGTCATCTTCGCGCTTCTCGGATTGACGCTGCTTGGCTTCCTCGCCGCCAATCTCGCTGGCCGAACGCTGATCACGCTCGGCGAAGCCATCCTCGAGCGGATGCCGATCATCCGCTCCATCTATCGCGGCGTGAAGCAGATCTTCGAGACCCTGTTCGCGCAGTCCGGCACATCGTTCCGGAAGGTCGGGCTGATCGAATTTCCTTCCAAGGGCATGTGGTCCCTGGTCTTCATTTCGGCTCCGCCGAACGATGGTCTCGCGGAGAAACTCCCGCAAGGCGAACATTACCTTTCTGTGTTCCTGCCATGCACGCCCAATCCGACGACCGGCTTCTATTTCTTTCTGCCGGCGCATGAAGTGACCGAAGTGAGCCTCACGCCTGAGGATGCCGCCAAACTCATCATGTCCTGCGGCGTCATTCAGCCGGATATTCACGCCGTCGTGGCCGAGCCGGTGAAGCACAAGCCTATCGCCGAGCCGGTCGACGGCGCCGGCGCGGTCTAAGCCGCCGTGTCGCTTGCCGAACTCTCATGGCTGGCGCTCGCCGCCTATGCCGTCCACATGCTGGAAGAATATATGTTCGACTGGCGTGACTGGGCGCGTGCGGTGATTGGTTTGCCGGTCGAGTGGAGCGACTTCTACATGACGAATGCCATTGTGGTCGTGCTCGGCATCGTACAAGCCGAACTCGCGCCGACGCTGGCCATAGCTCCGCTCACCTTCGCTGCGCTCATGCTCATCAACGCCACCTTCTTTCATGTGGCGCCCTTTCTTTGGACGAAAGGCCGCTTTTCGCCGGGTCTGGTCACGGCTCTCATTCTCTTCTATCCCATCGGAATCGCCATATTCCTCCGGGCGCATGCCGAAGGGCGGCTCGACATTGGCTCAGCGATTCTCGCTTTGATCATCGGAGCCATCCTGATGGCCTTTCCGATTGTCATGCTGCGCCTGAAAAGCCACCCCTATTTCCGCCAGATTTGACGTCTCGATTGACCTTCGCGCCGCGATCTGAAAACGCTATTTCATGGCCGTCTATACAGAAATCTCCGACGAACAGCTCGAAGCCTTCATTGCCTCCTACGATCTCGGCCGCGTCTTGTCGTGCAAGGGGATCGCGGAAGGCGTCGAGAATTCGAACTTCCTTCTGCATGTGGAAACCGGCCACTTCATCCTGACGCTCTACGAAAAGCGCGTCGAAGAAAAAGACCTGCCGTTTTTCTTAGGTCTGATGGAACACCTTTCCGCGCGCGGCCTCACTTGCCCGCAGCCGGTGCGAAACCGCCAAGGCGAAGCGCTCGGCCATCTCTGCGGACGCCCGGCGGCGATCGTGACGTTTCTCGACGGCATCTGGCACAGGCGGCCGGAAGTCCGGCATTGTGCGGCACTTGGCGAGGCGCTCGGCAAATTGCACAAAGCCGGCGTTGATTTCAAAGGCACGCGCGAGAACACGCTGACGCTCGCGCAATGGCCTAAACTTTTTGAGACAGTCGCTGCCCGTGCCGACGACGTGCAGCAAGGGCTCAAGGCCTTTATTGAGGAAGAGTTGGCCTTCCTGCAAAAATCCTGGCCGACCGACCTGCCGAAAGGCGTGATCCATGCCGATCTCTTTCCGGACAATGTGCTCTTTCTCGGCGACGCATTGTCGGGGCTGATCGACTTCTATTTCGCCTGCACGGATTTCCTCGTCTACGATCTCGCGGTCTGTCTCAACGCTTGGTGTTTCGAGCCGGACGGCTCGTTCAACATCACGAAGGGCATGGCGCTTTTCAACGGCTATGAACGCCTGCGCAAGCTCCAGCCGGCCGAGGTCGAAGCCTTGCCGGTCCTGGCGCGCGGCGCGGCCTTGCGCTTCGGCCTGACGCGGCTCGTCGATTGGCTGAACCGGCCCGACGGCGCCATGGTGCGGCCGAAAGATCCGCTCGAATATGTGCAGAAGCTTCGCTTCCACCGTAAGGTCGGGAGCGCGCGCGAATTGGGTTTGCTGCGATGAGCCGCGTTGAAATCTGGACCGACGGCGCTTGTTCCGGCAATCCGGGACCCGGCGGCTGGGGCGCGATCCTGCTCTTCGGCAACCATCGGAAGGAACTCTCCGGCGGCGAGGCCGCAACCACCAACAACCGGATGGAGCTCATGGCGGCGATCTCGGCGCTCGAGGCTTTGACCCGCGACTGCGCCGTCGATCTCTATACGGATTCGAATTATCTGCGCGGCGGCATCATGAGCTGGATGACCAATTGGAAGCGCAATGGCTGGCGCACGGCCGATAAGAAGCCGGTCAAGAATGTCGAACTCTGGCAGCGGCTTGACGAGGCCGCCAAGGCTCACGACGTCGCCTGGCATTGGGTGAAGGGCCATGCCGGTACGGAATTGAACGAGCGCGCCGACGAACTGGCGCGCGAAGGCATGCGGCCATTTTTGCTCAAACGGTCGAGCGATTTCGCGGCGAAGACGGATTGAGTTCGTAAGGCGAATTTTCGGTGCGCGTAAACCCTCTCCCTGTGGGAGAGGGTGGTCAGCGGAGCTGGCCGGGTGAGGGGTTACAATCTGCCAATTTTGAGGGATCGTAACCCCTCATCCGACCCGACTACGTCGGGCCACCTTCTCCCACAGGGAGAAGGTTCGCACATCGTCGATAGCGCCTAACTTATATCAGATCTGCTTCAGCAGAGCCTCGGCGCCGGAGATGTCGGCTTTGCCCGGCGCATCTTCGACATTGAGCTGCTTCACCACGCCGTCTTCGACCAGCATGGAATAGCGCTGCGACCGGAGGCCGAGACCGCGCTCGGTCAGATCGAGCGTGAGATCGAGCGCCTTGGTGAACGTGCCATTGCCGTCGGCCAGGAAGATGATCTTGTCCAAGGCTTCCGTCTGCTTGGCCCAGGCGTTCATCACGAAGGCATCGTTGACGCTGACGACCGCGATGGCATCGATCCCCTTGGCCTTGAACGCTTCGGCATTGGCGAGAAAGCCCGGCAGATGGTTCATGCTGCAGGTGGGTGTGAAGGCGCCTGGCACGCCGAAGAGCACGACCTTGCGGCCCTTGAAAACCTCGTCCGTCGTCGTCGTCTTCGGACCATCCGCGCTGATGAAGGTGAAAACCGCGCTTGGCAATGCGTCGCCGACTTTGATCGTCATTGAGAAACCCTCGGAGCTGAAACGTAGCTTGACCCGAACCTAACGGCCCGCGGGCGCGGCGTCGAGGGGCAGGGTGAATTCAAAATTCTGTTGCGGCCCCGTCAAGGTCAGCGTGACGGGAACCCGCGATGCCCCATCTTTCGTCGGAGTCTCCACTGCGACGATCCTGAATTCATTCGGAAGAGCCGTCTTCTTGGTTTCGAAATACCAGCCCTCGGGCGCTTCCGCGAAAAGGTCGGTAGCCGGCGCGGCATCCTTCCAGGCGAGGCGCCAAGAGGCCGCGCCGGACGCCGAAGTCCCAGAATTTTTTTCAGGCGTGAGCGTCAATTTCCGAGCGATTTCATCCTCGGAAAGGCGACGGGGAACGCGGGCTTCCGCGGCGGCGACCGCCGCATCTTGCGAATCGCCATGAGCCGGAGGCAAACTCATCTCGACGTGAGACTTGGCGGGGATGCAGATCCTTTCGCAGACGGCGTAATCGGCTGTCAGTTTCAAGGCGACCGGCCGGGTTTTGTCGCGTGGCGTGACATGCAGCGGAAAGACGACTTTCTCGCGATAGCCGAAGGCTTCGCCTTCGTCCTCTTTAATCCGGGTCGGCGCGGGGTAGAGCACTTCGGCTTTGGCCAGATTGTCGGACCCATCGAATGAAAAGATGGGCGGCACACCAGCGTCACCCGGCTGCCGCCAATAGGTAAGGGCGCCCTCTTTCAGCGTGATTTCGACGCCGAGATGGTAGAGGCCGTCGCTGGCATTTTCGGCTGCGATCAGCCGCAATTCCGAGGTTTTATCGCCGGGCCGGCCATTTGCATAAGAATCGGCCATGGCCCAAAGGGGCGAGAGGCAGAAAAACGAGAGTACCGCTGCGCAAATCGTCAATCTGCAGGACTGGAAGGGATTTTGCATGGGAACCTGCGGGGAGTTTGGCATTTAAGTCGCTATTCAGATCAAATGAACAAGCTGTGCCTTGCGCCATCTTGTTCCATATAAGCGAGGCGCATAGCATGGACAGCATGACCACGACGGAACCAAGGCGTCAGTCAAGCGGCGCGTTTCTCGACGGGCAATTGCTGGTCGCCATGCCGGGAATGCCAGATAGCCGCTTCGCGCGCTCGGTCATCTATCTTTGCGCCCATTCCGAAGAAGGCGCGATGGGCATCGTCGTCAATCAGGCGGCGCGCAAGGTCAATTTTTCCGAGCTTCTCGTTCAACTCGATGTGATCGCGCCGGATGAGGCTATCCGTCTGCCCTCGCAAGCCGAGTCGGTTCAAGTGCTCAAGGGTGGGCCGGTCGAGACGGGCCGGGGGTTCGTGCTCCATTCCAACGATTTCTTCATCGACAATTCGACCTTGCCGATCGACGAGGGCGTGTCGTTGACTGCGACGATCGATATTCTGCGGGCCATCGCCAATGGCAAGGGCCCGGACCGGGCGCTCCTCGCTCTCGGCTATGCCGGATGGTCGGCAGGTCAACTCGAAACCGAAATGCAACATAATGGCTGGCTCACATGCCCCGCCGATCCTGCTTTGATCTTCGATACGGCGCTCGGGTCCAAATATGAGCGGGCTTTGCAAAAGCTCGGCATAGACCTTGGGCGGCTGTCGTCGGATTCGGGACACGCCTGATCGTTTCCTATCGATCGGGCCGGCGCGGTTAACCTTGACGATGAATGCCAATTGCCAATCTGACTGACGAGCCTAGATTGTCTGTGATCATCGGTTTGTGATCGGCCCCTCCAAGGCTGGAATGCAAAAAGGAGAGCTCACGCTCTCCTTTTTTATTGGGCGGTGACTGGTTCGGCGATTGTCCAGGTGCAGCTAAGCCGCGGTTTTTTGCTTGCCTTCGTGGACCATCATTTTCTGCAGAAATTCGGCGATTTCCGAATAGAGCTGGTCTCCCGCGTTCAAGACCTCTTCTGCCGAGCGGTCGACGACCATGGCCGAGCTCGAGGTTTGTCCGGCCGACCGGCTGGCCATGCCGATATGGCGCATCAAAGTGTGAAGACGCTCGGTGAAGCGGCCGATGACATCGACGATTTCGTCGGTCACGCTATGCTGCTCGCGAACCGCCGTGACGATCTCGAAAGCGTGGTCTTGAATGCCCTTCATGATCGTCGCGATCTCGCTGATCGCTTCAATCGCCGACCGGCTGACGCTGCGGATCTCCATGACGTTCTTTTCGATTTCCGTCGTCGCACGGGCCGTCGCGGAGGCGAGATCCTTGACCTCGTTGGCCACCACGCCGAAGCCGCGGCCGGCTTCGCCGGCGCGGGCCGCTTCGATCGTGGCATTGAGCGCGAGGAGATTGGTCTGCGCGGCGATCTGTTGAATCATGCTGACGAATTGCTCGACGCGGCTCATCGTATCGACGAGTGCCGAGGTGAGTTCGGTCGTCTCCAGCGTTTTCGTCGTGCCTTGCTGCACCATGCCGGCCGTCGCCGCCATGCGGCGCCCGATCTCGCCGATCGAAACGGCGAGTTCGCGCGTCGAGGCCGACACGAAATCAATATCCGTCGCCGATTGAGAGGAGGCCGACTCCGCATGGCTCGCATCGTTTTCGGATTGATTGGCGGTGGCGAGAAGCGTCTGGCTGGTATGTTTGAGATTGGAGGCGGCCGAGCGGATCGAGACGAAAAGCGTGCCGACGGCGTCGTGAAAATCGGTCACATTGGCCATGATCGCTTCGCGCGCGTCGCTTTCGCGGACGGCGATCGTTTGCTGTTCTTCCGCCAATTGAAGCGCGACGGCGCGCGCGTCCGAGGTTTCGGCCAAAGCCATTTCAACGGCCTTGAGCGCCCGGATAATGTAATAAGCGATCAGCGAAAGCGCCGCGACCTCCGTCGAAACGATCAGGCCATGCAGCAAGACGCGATCGAGGCTCGAGCCCGCGTCCGGAAAGACCCAGCCCGGATGGACAGCATTGAGAATGAGATGGTGCAGGATGATGAAAGCGGCGCAGGCAATCAGACAGCGCCAGCAGCACCATGTGGCGCAGATCGCGAGCATCGCCAAAAAATATAAATGCGCGTCGAGAACAAGCCTCGGACTCGCGCAAGCGACGAAAAGCGCGGCAAAAGCCACGGCGCTGAGCGAGGTGATCAGCCGGGTCGGAAAAGCGATATGGTTCCATTGCCAAGCGAAGGTGGACAGGGTGCAGAGCCCGAAACCGATCATCAGAATCGGGGTTCCGAACATGGGTTTCGTCGCAAGCACGAGTCCCGCGAGCGCAAGGAAATTGGCCCAAAGGAAGACGACGAACCATTTGCCGACCACCAGCCGATAAGCGCGGACGCCATCCATGGGTTCGATATCCTTATAAAGCGAGGTCTGTTAGGTGGGTACGCCTGCGCGACGGTGAAAAAAGCGGAGTTACCGCGGCTTGGCCGGGTTCGGGCGCCAGAACAGCGGCCAAAAAGGCCGCAAGCGGGGTGCAGGAGAGAAAACTGGATTCTACTGAAGTGCGATGGTTAACCATCTCTGGAAATTAAGGCCGTCGTCATTAAAAAACGATTACGAGAAGCGTTCTGCGCTCGTTGGCTCGAGGAACCCGCTTCACAAAAGGGCACTCACATGCGGATGATTGGCAGATACGGCCTCGCGATCACGCTTCTTCTCATCGCGGTTGCAACTGCAGCCCAGGCCGATCCGGCAAGAGACTCGTCGCGGGCCTCCGGCAAATCTTCCGCGGCAAGCTCGGCCACCCAGGCACAACGGCCTGCCGTCGGCGCCACGGGCCAAGATGCGCCGGCGACGGATGAAAGCCATTCCTTTTCTGGATTTTATGGCGGTCTGCAAGGGGGCTTTGCGACGGGACGCGATACGTCTAGCGGCTTTGATAGGCATCCTTGATCCAAGCCGCCGGGACCTATTCCAATCGTGCTTCGAGATTGGCCAGCCGGTCGAGAGCGCCTTGCAGAATGAAGGCCGCCGCCATGCGATCGACGACTTCGGCCCGTTTGGCCCGGGAGGCATCTTGCGCGAGAAGCTCGCGTATGACCGCCGCCGTCGAGAGCCGCTCGTCCCAATAGACGAAGGGGCGATCGGTCTTCAGGCCGAGATTGCGGACGAAGGCGCGGGTCGATTGGACGCGCGGGCCTTCCGACCCATCCATATTAAGTGGCAGCCCGATGACGAAGGCCGCGGCGCCATGCTGATCGGCGAGTGCGAGGAGCCGTGCCACGTCTTTGGTGAATGTCGTGCGACGGATCGTTTCCAAAGGCGAGGCGAGGCGGCGCTCGACATCGGACAGCGCGAGGCCGATGGTTTTCGTGCCGAGATCGATACCGATCAGGCGCTGCAATCGCTGCAGACGCGGCTTCAAATCCACGAGATCGAGTACTTCAGCCGCCATTTCACTTATCTACCATATAAATAAGTGTATGAGAGGCTCTCGTCCGGCGTGTGATGACGCCTTTGTTTCGTTCAGGAGATGTCAATGAAACTCACGTGGCTCGGCCATGCGGCCTTCCGGATCGAGTTCGGGAATTCCGTGATCATCATCGATCCATTTCTGTCCGGCAATGCAAAGTTCAAAGGCACGGTCGCGGCTGCGAGCCAAGGCGCGACGCATGTTTTGATCACCCATGGCCATGACGACCATATTGGCGACGCGGTCGAGATCGCCAAAGCCACCGGCGCGCAGCTCGTCTCCTGCTACGAGGTTTGCATGTATCTGGCGAGCGAGGGCGTTGAAAATATCAATCCCGGCAATACGGGCGGGACGATCGCTTGCGGCGATTTCAGCGTCACCCTGACCCAGGCGTTGCATTCGTCCGGCATCGTACGCGACGGCCGCTCGATCTATCTCGGCAATCCGAACGGGCTCGTTATCACGCCGAACGACGGCCCGTCGGTCTATCACATGGGCGATACGGACGTGTTTTCCGACATGGCGCTCATCCATGAGCTTTATCAGCCGAAAATCGGGCTCGTGCCGATCGGCGACCGTTTTACGATGGGCGCGCGGACGGCGGCCTTCGCGGTCAAGCGCTATTTCGGCTTCGAGACTGTCGTGCCCTGTCATTACGGCACATTCGATGCGATTGCGCCCGACGCCAATGCCTTCATCGCGGCTCTGGGCACCGGCCAGAAGGTGGTGGTGCCGGAGATCGGAACGCCGGTGGAGTTTTGGTAGGCGGCGGAGCGGAACTTTCCCAACGGTCTTGATGTTCCAATTGCAGCAAGGCACTGCGATCTTGCTGTCACCCGGTCAGCGAGATGAGCTTGGAATTCATGCGCAGTACGCGGCCCCTGTCACAGGTCATACCGGAAGCCCTGGCGCAAATGATGCTGCTTCTGCGTCAGGAGCGTCAGCTCGTCGGCGTCGAGATCTCGGAAAAGGCGCGGGGTGCCGCTATCGGGCTGGGGCTTGTCATAGCCGGCGGGATTTTATCGGTCCCGGCCTTCTTCATTCTGCTCTTGGCGGGTGTCGCAGCGCTTGAGGCCATTGGTTTTGCCAGCTATTGGGCGGCACTGATCGTTGCCGCTGGTGTTTTTCTGGTGAGTGCGGTGCTTGTGGTGGTGGGTCTCAGCCGGCTCAAAGCCAAAAACATGTTGCTTCACGCCACTGCCAGCCAAATCCACGCTGATGCGGACTTGGCCAAGCGTCAATTTGGGCCGGACGATGCCTTCGACAAAAGAGCTTGAACGCGAGGTTGAGGAAACCCGGCAGAAGCTTGCTGACACGCTCGCTGAACTGCGTGCGTGCCTTTCTCCGAAAGAAATAAAGGCTCAGCTTTTCGAAGCGGCCCGCAATAGCAGCCTCAGCCAGCGCGCGGCACTCCCCATCCTTTTGCTGGCCGGCGCGGCTTTCGCCATTTTCATCAGGCGAAAACAGCCGCTCGGCGAAACGGCCGGCCGGCCGCCGATGCATCTGATGCAATGGATCATCGCGGCGGCCCTCGGTTTTCTCGCGAGCGGTGCTGTCTCCCGATCGTCGCCCTCGGCGGCGTCGCCAGTCTCTTTCGGCCTGGACGCGAAGCCGGTCGAACATGATGGCCAATATTGCATCGAGGAGGCACAAGACCGAGGGCGCCAGGCGGAGGTGCCCTCCGAGATTCCGGCGCGCGGCTGGAAAGATATTTTGCTGCGCATTTATAATAATGTGTCGGCGCACCGGGTCATGGCGATCGCGGCGGGCGTCACCTTCTATTCGCTCCTCGCGATCTTTCCGGCGATCGCAGCAATCGTCTCCCTCTACGGGCTTTTCGCGGATGCGGGAACGATTGCGGTGCATCTCGACGATCTGTCCGGCGTCCTGCCAGGCGGCGCGCTCGATGTGTTGCGGGAACAGATGACGCGTTTGGCCGCGCAGGGGCAGGGGACGCTCGGATTCACTTTCGCGGTCAGTCTTTTGACATCCTTGTGGAGCGCCAACGCCGGGATGAAAGCCTTCTTCGATGCGCTCAATATTATCTATGGCGAGACCGAAAAGCGCGGCTTCATCGCACTCAACGCGCTTTCGCTTGCCTTTACGAGCGGCGCGATCATGTTTTTTCTGTTCGCTTTGGGCGCGATCGTGGTCCTTCCGATCGTGCTGCATTTCGTCGGCGTCGAACATACGGTCGATCCGATGATGCCGCTTCTGCGATGGCCGCTGATGTTTGTCGTGGTCACTTTCGCGCTCGCCGTCCTTTATCGATATGGCCCCAGCCGCGCTCGTGCCAAATGGCATTGGATCACCTGGGGAAGTGCTGTCGCAGCTCTGGTTTGGCTCGGCGCTTCTATCCTGTTTTCCTGGTATACGGCGCATTTCAGCGCCTATAATGCGACCTATGGATCGCTCGGCGCGGTCATCGGCTTCATGGTCTGGATCTGGCTTTCCGTCGTGGTGTTTCTGATGGGCGCCGAACTTGACGCTGAAATGGAACATCAGACACTTTCCGACACCACCACCGGCAAACCTCTGCCGCTCGGCGCGCGCGGCGCGACCATGGCCGACACGGTCGGCGCGGCTCAAACGTCATAAGTCCCTGACTTCCGGGAGGCTTCGCCCGCATACGCCGATTTGGTGAACGCCAAGCCGTCGCATTGCCCCTGAAACGCGGCAGATGCTATAGGCTCTGCATCCGTCCCGCCGCGCCATTTTCAGGGAGTTTCCATGTCCGTCGATCAGGCGACCGTCCGCCGCATCGCACATCTCGCCCGCATCAAGGTCACGGATGACGAAGTTCCGCACCTGCAAGGCGAGCTCAATGCGATCCTGGCCTTCGTCGACCAATTGACCAAGGTCGATGTCGAGGGCGTCGAGCCGATGACCTCGGTCATTCCGATGCCGATGAAAAAGCGCCACGACGTCGTGAACGACGGCGGCATTGCCGACGAGATCGTCGCCAATGCGCCGGTCAGCGAGGATCATTTCTTCATGGTGCCCAAGGTGGTCGAATAAGCTTCCGCCAAACTGCCTTCATGCCCATGCCGACCCAAGGACTTTAAGCCAAATTGAGCGACCTGACCGATCTGACCCTCGCCGGCGCACGCGATGCGCTGAAGCAAAAGCAAATCTCCGCCGTCGATCTCGCCAAGGCGCATATCGACGCGATCGAGAAGGCGCGCGCCTTGAACGCCTTTATCGTCGAGACGCCGGAGCTCGCGCTCGCTGCGGCCGCGCAGTCGGATGAAAAGCTCGCCAAAGGCGAGGCGCGACCGCTCGAAGGCCTGCCGCTTGGCATCAAGGATCTCTATTGCACCAAGGGCGTGCAGACGACGGCGGGCAGCCATATGCTCGAAGGCTTCGTGCCGCCCTATGAATCGACCGTTTCGTCGAACCTCTTGCGCGACGGCGCCAATATGCTCGGCAAGCTCAACATGGACGAGTTCGCTATGGGCTCGTCGAACGAGACGTCTTATTTCGGGCCGGTGGTCTCACCTTGGCGCCGGGCCGGGGACACCAAGCCTTTGACGCCAGGCGGCTCGTCCGGCGGTTCGGCCGCGGCGGTCGCGGCGCATCTTTGCCTTGCCGCCACGGCGTCGGATACGGGCGGCTCGATCCGCCAGCCCGCGGCCTTTACTGGCACTGTCGGCATCAAGCCGACCTATGGCCGCTGTTCGCGCTGGGGCATGGTCGCCTTTGCCTCCTCGCTCGATCAGGCAGGCCCCATCGCCCGCACCGTCCGCGATACGGCGATCATGCTGCGGTCGATGGCGGGCGTCGATGCGAAGGATACGACTTCGGTCGATCTGCCGGTGCCGGATTACGAGACGGCGCTCGGGCGTTCGATCAAGGGCATGAAGATCGGCATTCCGAAGGAATATAGGATCGACGGCATGCCGGCAGAGATCGAAAATCTCTGGCAGCAAGGTATAGAATGGATGAAGGCGGCGGGCGCCGAGATCGTCGATATTTCGCTGCCGCACACGCGCTACGCACTGCCTGCTTATTATATTGTCGCGCCGGCCGAGGCTTCCTCCAATCTCGCCCGATATGACGGCGTGCGCTACGGCTTGCGTGTGCCCGGCAAAGATATCGCTTCCATGTATGAGAACACCCGCGCGGCGGGTTTCGGCAAGGAAGTCCGGCGCCGTATCATGATCGGCACCTATGTGCTGTCTGCCGGCTATTACGATGCCTATTATGTCCGGGCGCAGAAGATCCGCACGCTCATCAAGCGCGATTTCGAAACGGTCTTCGAGAAGGGCATAGATGCGATCCTGACGCCCGCGACGCCGTCCGCCGCCTTCGGGCTTGGCGAGAAAAGCTCCGCCGATCCGATCGAAATGTATTTGAACGACATATTCACGGTGACGGTGAATATGGCTGGCCTGCCCGGCATCGCGGTGCCTGCCGGCCTGTCGTCCGAGGGCCTGCCGCTCGGGCTGCAACTCATCGGCCGCGCCTTCGACGAGGAAACCCTTTTTTCTGTGGCAGACGTCATCGAGCAATCGGCGCCGAAATTGCCGCAAGCGGCGAAATGGTGGGCGTGATCGGCAGGCGCGGATGGTTTCGGTAGCCTGCGTATGGGAGTTATCGACGGATGCTTGGCTCCCAGATGAACTACGCGCCGATAGCGCTGCCCTTCCTTTCAGTCCTCGTCTTCGCGTTCCTGGTGCTGGTCGTGCTTATCCAGATCGGGGCGTTGCGCTACGCCTATCGCCGCATCGGCCTGAGCGCGCCGGCCGCGAGTTTGCTGCTGCTGGGCTCGCTTTTCGGCAGCTATTTTAATCTGCCCATCTACCAATTGCCGGATGCGCAGGTCCGGTCCGGCGAAGAAGTGATCTTTTTCGGCATGCGCTATGTCGTCCCCGTGGTTGCGGATTGGCCGGGCACGATCATCGCCGTCAATGTCGGCGGCGCGGTCATACCGACCCTCCTGTCGCTTTATCTGCTCGCTAAAAACCAAATTTGGATCAGGGGCGCTTTAGCTACGCTCGCGGTCGCGGTCATTTGCCATATGATGGCAAAGCCTGTCGCTGGCATCGGCATCGCTGTACCGATCTTCGTGCCGCCACTGGCCGCCGCCATTGTTTCCGTGCTGCTGTCCGCGTCCTACGCCGCGCCGCTTGCCTATATCAGCGGCAGTTTGGGAACCCTGATCGGCGCTGATCTTCTCAACCTTGATAAGATCCAGGGGTTGGGGGCTCCGGTCGCTTCAATCGGCGGCGCGGGGACTTTCGACGGCATATTTTTGGCCGGTATCATCGCCGTTCTGATTGCGAGCTTCTCGTCGGGACCTGTCCCGTCCCGCGCTCCGCGCTGATCCCTAAACGGGCGGCCGAGGCTGACGGGCGGTGGAAATGCCACTATATTAAGTCCAGATACATCATCCGTCAGATTACGATTGGGTCTTTCATGAACACACACGTCAAACCCTCAAACCTCATCAAGGGTGCGACCGGCGATTGGGAAGTTATCGTCGGCATCGAGACCCATGCCCAGGTCACCTCGCGCTCGAAGCTCTTTTCCGGCGCCTCGACCACGTTCGGCAATGATCCGAACAGCAACGTTTCGCTTGTCGATGCGGCCATGCCAGGCATGCTGCCCGTGATCAATGAGGAATGCGTGGCGCAGGCGGTGCGCTCGGGCCTCGGCCTCAAGGCGCATATCAATCTGCGCTCGACCTTCGATCGTAAGAATTATTTCTATCCGGACCTGCCGCAGGGCTATCAGATTTCCCAGTACAAGACCCCCATCGTGGGCGAAGGCATCGTCACGGTCGATGTCTCGCCGACCGAACAGATCGAGGTCGGGATCGAGCGGTTGCATCTGGAGCAGGATGCCGGCAAATCGCTCCACGACCAGTCGGCAACGGATTCCTTCGTCGATCTCAACCGGTCGGGCGTGGCCTTGATGGAGATCGTGTCGAAGCCCGACATGCGCTCGTCCGAGCAGGCCCGAGCCTATGTCACCAAGCTGCGCACGATCCTGCGCTACCTTGGCACCTGCGACGGCAATATGGAGCAGGGCAGTCTGCGCGCCGACGTCAATGTCTCCGTGCGGCGGCCCGGCGAGCCTTTCGGCACGCGCTGCGAGATCAAGAACGTCAATTCGATCCGCTTCATCGGTCAGGCGATCGAGGTCGAGGCCCGCCGCCAGATAGGCATTTTGGAAGATGGCGGCAAGATCGATCAGGAGACGCGGCTCTTCGATCCGGGGAAGGGCGAGACGAGATCCATGCGCTCCAAGGAAGAAGCGCATGACTATCGCTATTTCCCCGATCCCGATCTTCTGCCGCTCGAATTCGATCAGGCCTATGTGGATGCCTTGGCCGCCGATCTGCCGGAGCTGCCGGATGCCAAGAAAGCCCGCTTCATGACCGAATATGGGCTGCCGGCCTATGACGCCGGCGTGCTCGTCGCCGATCGCGAGACGGCGGATTTCTACGAGACGACGGTCAAGCATGGCGGCAAGGCCCGCGATGCCAAGGCCATCGCCAATTGGATCTTGGGCGACGTCGCGGCTTACGCCAATTCGATCGGCGTGCCGCTCTATCAGACCCATATCAGCCCGGCGCAGATCGCTGGCATCGTCGATCTCATCTCCGACGGTACGATCTCGGGCAAGATCGCAAAGGACGTGCTGGCGCTCATCATCGCCGAAGAGAAAGAGGCGCATCCCGCCGCGCTCGTCGAGGCCCGCGGCATGCGGCAGGTGACCGATCTCGGTGCCATCGAGACGGCGGTCGATCAGATCATCGCCGCCAATCCGGATAAGGTCGCACAGGCGCAGGCGAAGCCTTCGATGCTCGGTTGGTTCGTCGGCCAAGTCATGAAACAGACCGGCGGCAAAGCCAATCCGCAGGCCGTCAACGATCTCTTGAAAGCCAAACTCGGCATCTGACATCGGAGCTTTTCGAAGGGTCCATCGCTCGTGCGATGGACCCTTCGCGCCTTCGTATCGGCGCTGCCGAAAGCCCCGAAGCGGCTTTTCTCCCCGGCATTTTGATGGGTGCGAGCTTCGCGTATCGGCGAAGTTTTGCGCGTCTTCGAGCTCGATCGGGCCTGAAATCGGCGCTCCGAATCACAAAACGATTCGCTCGATTCGCTCATTTTTGCGCGATGAAGCGTGCTCGATGCCGTTCGAACGGCATTTTTTTTATTTCCCACATGAAAAATTTTTGCGGCCTTTGCGGCCGAGTTCGGACGCATGTCGAGCGTTGCGTTTGACGGCTCGATTGCGCGTTGGAACGACGCCTCGACATGGCTTGATCTTGCGCCGATCATTGTCGCGCGGCACGTTTTACGAAGGCTTCGCGCGCAACGAAACGAGACGTCATTCAAGCCATCGTACATAACCTCGAAATACAATTTTATTGTGCAAAAACAATTGTTTTCAAATGTGCGGAAGAACTTGATCAAGGCTGGCGCGATGTGCCGTGCAAGCGATCTGCGATGCATTGAAGGCATGGTTTCACCTTGCATCTGTTCGATCGGAATCAACGTTCGATATAGCCTTAGATGAGGCAGTCTTTGGACAATGAAGAGTGATGTTCGAAGACCGTTCAAGCGCCCATTTGAAGCATCGAAAGACCAGGATTCGACGCTAATTGATAAAGCACTACTTGCACGACTGATTAACCACGCTACGCTACTTAGGCCTCTTGTCGGCACAAAGATGCGGCTGACGAAATAGCAAAGGGGACTAAAGATGGTGAAGGCAACCACCAAGCGTAAGCCCGCGAAGAAGACCGCGGCTAAGAAGAGCACGGCCAAGAAAGCCGTTCGCAAGACAGCGACCAAGAAAATCGCTGCCGTGAAGAAGACGGCCACGAAGAAGGCTGCTGCTAAGAAGTCGGCGACCAAGAAGTCGGCTACGAAGAAGGCAGCCACAAAGAAGACGGCCACAAAGAAGACGGCAGCGAAAAAGAGCGCGACCAAAAAGTCCGCTGTGAAGAAGTCGTCCGCCCGCAAGGCGCCGGCGAAAAAGGCCGTCCGCAAGTCGACCCGTAAGGCGAAAGCCCCTGCACCGGTTGTGCCGGAGTCTGCTTGAATTCGAGGAAGACAAGGAAGAGACGATCGGAGATTACCGCTGCCGCAGAGCTTGCGGATAATTCGGGATCACCGGTCGTCTCGTCTCCTCGCCAGGCTTGATCGGGCTTGTGCCGGTCGGGCGGGCGAGCGAGGCGTTTCCGGTTTTTGCGCGCTTGATCTGATTTCGAAAGCTTGGCGCTTTTCAAAAGATCGGCCTTTCGCCGGCATCCGTGCCCGATCGGCTTGCGCTCACAGATCACGACGATTTTTGATCGAATCAATCAAAAATCGTGACCGTGATCGATTTCATAGTTTAGAGCGGGATGCGGGCGGAAAACCGCACACACTTTCCTCATCCCGCTCCAGTCACGATGACTTTGGATGAGTTCAAGTCGGGCTTGCCCAACGTGAACCTTTCAAAAAGTCCAACTTGGGCGGGTCCAAGTTGGGTAATCCAAAGTCATACGTCCGGACATCGCGATTGTTCCGATGTCGGAAAGTCTTGGCCATAAAGCGTCTGTGTCGGCAATGCCGCGAGACGGAAAGCTAGCCTGTTTCAAAAAAATCAGCGGATGAGACAGGCCTGTGCGAAAGCCCGCCATGTCTGGTCTGCGGCGGCTCCAGAGGCCTTCATGGCCTCCCATTCATGTCCGCATTGATGCATGCGGGACCGGGATGCCGGCGGCAGCATCGGTCCATGATCCACATAAATCGTCGAGACCGCGTCATTGGGCGTGGCCTGCTGCGGAGCCATCGGCGCGGCTGGCGCCGCCGCGGTTTTGGGTGCGGCTGCGGGAGTGGGCGAGGCCTGCAAATGCATCGGACGCGCCGGTGGCATGGGAGCCGGCTTATTTTTTCCGCCGTCTTCTTCCGCGGCCAGCGCGAAAGGGACCATCAAGCACAGATGAGCAGCCAGGCCGAGCCCCAGTGCGAAGCCATGACTCGCTCTGAAAAGAGGAAGACAAGCGGCGCGCGGCGTGCGGAATTGGGAGCTCAAATCATCCTCTTTGGCGGACGTCGCCCGAGAGCCGGACCGGGTCAAGGCCGCGTTTGACGCCAAAAATGGATCGAATAGCCCAGGCATTATTCGAACCTATGGGCCAAACGAGGCGAATTTTTGCAGGTCGTCGGAACTCGCCGTGTGGGCTAGCGTGAGCCGGGTGGCTGCGACTCTCCCGCCGGGCCGCCCGCTCACTCCATTATATATAGAGAAGCTCCGGACGCCGGTTCGTCAGTGATGGGGCGGCGGCGGCGGCGCGGCTTTCGCGGGCGTGCCGTGCGGCGGCGCATTGCCGGCGAGTGTCGGATCGCCGCCTGGAACCGTTTGAACCTTCGTAAAGGTTTCCGATTGGCAAAGCGGCCAGACCAGGCAGCCCGTGATCTCGGCCTTGTCGCCATTGACCTTGTCGGGTTGGACTTTGAGCGTCACGTCCCATGTCTTGCCGTCATCGGAATTATAGGCTTTGCCCTTCCAATGATCGCCATCGGCGACGAACTCGCTGAACACCTCCATCCCGATAATCGCTCTGCCGCGCTTGGCCGGATCGGTATTGAGATTGTCGACCTTGGGAACGCCTTTTTCGAGCGGCTCCTTCAGCCATACGATCATACCGCAATAAACCAGCGGTGTGCTGGGCGTGGCGGTCGTACCGGCCGGCGGGGTGCAAGGGCCGATTCGGATGATCGATTCGTCGTCCTTGGTTGACCAATAGCCGGAAGGATCGGTTGGCGCCGCCGGGGCGGCGAAGCCGGATGTAGTCATCAGCGTCAAGGCCGCCGCAGCGGCAGTCAAAGCGGACCCCGCGCGGGCGCTGGTCGAATCGGGGCATGACGGGCGATAGGCAGAATAGGCACGTGCCAGCAGCATCACTCTGCTCCAGAGAAGGAATCTTGGGGGCTTTTCAACGGGTAGGTGCTCCGCCCGAAAACTGGCGGAGACGGAGGGATTCGAACCCTCGATAGGGCTTTACAACCCTATAACGGTTTAGCAAACCGCCGCCTTCAGCCTCTCGGCCACGTCTCCACACACATGCCGAATGCGGCGCATCTTCGAATGCGTTTCCGGAATGCTGGCGAGATATGCCCGAGCCTAGCCTGCGTGGCAAGTACGCAGCTCATGGGCATTTCCAATTATGATCAGCTATGTTGCGGAATATATTAGATTTTATTCCGTTTTGCACAGCAGCGGCGCCCAGCACGCTCAAATGCGATTGTAAAACAATGACGTTGCTGGAATGCCACAGCCCCCCAAGAATGGCGAGATGGTGGCTTTTCTCGATTTACGCTGTCTGCGGCGCAGCTATATTAAAAATAAGTTTAAGAAACCGAGCCCGCCAGAACCGGCGGGGATCGGTTCGAAAAGGGCCTGATTTCAAAGGGGAGGCACAAGCCTCCTCGGTCGGCGGTCACAATATCTGGATTTTGGCGGGAAGGCGATGAGCCTCGAAGGCAGATCTGGCGTGTTCATTCTGGGGGTCTACTCATGAAGCTCATCAAGAGCCTTTTACTTGGATCGACAGCGAGTTTTTCGGCTGTCACTTGCGTTTACGCTGCTGATCTCCCGGTGCGGAAAGCCGCGCCGATCGAATATGTGCGGATTTGCGACGCCTATGGCGCCGGCTTCTTCTATATCCCCGGGACGGACACTTGCTTGAAGGTGGGCGGCTTGGCCTATGGCGAAGTGCGTTCTCTGACGAATAATTATTCGATCGGCACCTCCAACGCTGGTGGGACCGGATACGCCAACGGCGTCGCGAGGACCGCCGCAGGCTACACGGGCGGCAGCTTTACAAATGCCAAGGCCCGCGACACGACAGGCTTCAGCGCCTTGGGCCGCGTCGAATTGGATGCGCGCACGCAGTCCGGCTATGGCACGGTCCGTACCTTCATCCGTATCGACGCCTTCTACGGTTCGGGCGCAAACGCCTCGACCGGCAGCAACTTCGCAATCCCCAACACATACGGTAACGGCCAGGCCACGCAAGGATCGCGCGAGACGACCATCGTCAATAAGGCCTTCATCCAATTCGCGGGCCTGACCGCGGGGCGCGCCCAATCGGTCTTCGACTTCTATGCCGACGCCTATAACTACGCGTCTCTGCGCGGCTCGAACGCGACGGTCGAACTCCTGTCCTACACCTATACGTTCGGCGGCGGCTTCTCGAGCACACTCTCCGTCGAAGACAATAACTCGCGCCGCACGGCGATCGGCAGCACAGTCGCCGGCATCCCGGCGGGAACGCTTGTGGGAGCCACTCTGGTAACGGCAGCCGGTACGTCGTTCCAAGGCAACCCGCAAGGCAATCGTCTGCCTGAAATCGTCGGCAACGTCCGTTACGACGCCCCTTGGGGTGCGGTGCAGGTATCCGGCGCGATCCACCAGATCGACGCCGCTCTCTACCCGCTCTCGACTACTGCTTTGACCTCTCCGGCCACTACGGGCAACTTTGCCGCCCTGAGCACCAACGAAATCGGCGGCGCAGTGCAACTCGGCATCATGTATAATGCCGACATTATCTCGCCCGGTGATAAAGCTTGGGTCCAGGCGGCTTATGAAAGTGGCGCTTACGCCTATATCGCCGGCAACAACCTCGCTTCCTCCTACGGTCCGGTCAACGGCAACCGCTATGCAGGCGATGCCTTCACCCCGATGGATAACAGCGTCTTCTGGAACACCAATCCCGGTTACGACTGCGTCTTCACCAGTTCTGGTCAATGCGATCGTCAATGGGGCTGGGATGTGACGGCGGCCTATAAGCATTATTGGATGCCGACCCTGTCGTCGGCCATCTACGGGTCGCATCTTGAGACTTTCTACAGCAATGCGGCTTATGCGGGCACGTCTGGCTTTGGGTCTACGACCAACTCCGTCGGCGTCGTCGCCCCCAAGGAAACACGTATCGGCACGAACCTTGTCTGGACCCCGATCAAGGGCTTCGACATCGGTGTTGAGGGCATGTGGATTCACTTGACCCAAAACACCCCGGCGGGTCTCGCGACCAATGCGACTTTGGCGACCACGGGTCTTCCGTCGTTTAAGAACACTCAGGATGAAGGCGAGTTTCGCGCCCGCGTTCAGCGCGCCTTCTGATCCCAAGGCGAAATCAAAATACAAGAAGCCCGGACCTCGGTCCGGGCTTTTTCTTTTGGCGCCGCCGCAAGGCGGTTCCAGTGCGGCGCCGGTCCGTATCACCATCTCCGCTCAAGCTTCGGAGGCGAGACTCACCCGGTGATTTCCATAAGGCTTTGTTAAGAACCGAGTGTGATTGTTCAAACTTAAGTCAAATTCGACAGATGGGCAGGCCATGGAACAGACATCGGCTTTATCCCCCACCATCCTCGTCGTCGAAGACGAACCTCTCGTCCGCCTCGTTGGGACGCTTCTTCTTGCCGACGCCGGTTTCAATGTCATTGAAGCCTGCAACGCCGAGGAAGCCTTGCGGGTGCTCGAAGCCGGTTCCGACGTCAGGATCGTTTTCACCGACGTGGAAATGCCGGGTGCTTTGGACGGCTTGGGGCTTGCCCGATGCGTTCACGAGCGCTGGCCTTCGATCGGGGTGATCGTGACCTCCGGACGCTGCGAGCCGCCCCGGCAAAAGCAGGGGTTGCCCGAACTCTTCGTCGCCAAGCCTTATGCTCCGAGCACGCTCATGCATAAGATCGAGGCCTGCCTCTCAGCCGCGGCTGCTTAGGCCCAGACCTGATCATTACTTGATCAGAAGCGTCATTGCGAGCGAAGCGAAGCAGTCCAGGAAGTACTCGCTCCATCAAAGGCATGGATTGCTTCGTCGCCGCGCTCCTCGCAACGACGGCCCATTGATTCGGTCTTGACGCGAAGACATCGTTTTCGCTGCAACGCCGCCGAAGTTGACAGGCTTTTCCCAAACATGGTCCAAACCGGGCGTGGGAAAAGACCTCCTCGCCAGCCCGTTTTTCGATTTCGGCGCGCTCGACGCGGCGCCGCTCACGCGCGATCCATTCGCTTTCGTCATCGTCCCGAATTTCATCAAGCCGGCGGCGTTCAAAGATATCGCGGGTGCTTTCCCGAATGTGCCGGGCCCAGGGTCGTTTCCGCCGGAGACTCTTGCCATCGGCGAGGCTTTCCGGACGTTGCTCGATGACCTCGACGGTCCATGTTTCCGGCAGGCGATCGAACGCAAATTCGAGATCGATCTCACCGGCCGACCGAAGATGCTCACAATTCGCGGGCACGCGCGGCGCAAGGATGGCGACATTCATACGGACACGGCGACGAAGCTGATCAGCGTCCTTCTCTATATGAATGAAGAGTGGGACGAGGACGGCGGGCGGCTGCGTCTCTTGCGCGCTCCAAAGCTCAATGAGGCCGTGGCGGAGGTTGCGCCGGTTGGCGGGACTCTTTTGGCCTTCCGCCGTTCGGACGTCTCTTGGCACGGCCATGCGCCATACGAGGGACCGCGCCGCGTCATTCAATTCAATTGGATGACGAAAGACGAAGCGGTCGCGTGGCAGCGCAGCCGTCATTTTGCGAGCGCGGCTTTCAAGAAAATGTCGCGGCTCTTTTCGGTTTAGGCGGAAGGAGATCGATCCGAAATCAACGTGATCTAAAGCAAATGGCCGGAACAAAGCCCGGCCATCAGATACGCTTTCGCTGATCTTGCCCTTAACTCGCGAGCGCTGTGGGCACTTCTTCTGCGACGTCGTCCACCGCGTCGGGGAATGTCGGATAGAGGTCCTTGACGCGGCCCATCTGCTGCACCAAGGCCAGAACCGCATCGATATAAGGCGTCGCGACGCCAACGATCTGACCCATCTCCTGAACCGCCGTGACAAGGGCGTCGATTTCGAGCGGGCGCTCTTTTTGCACATCCTGCAGCATGGAGGTGCGATGCGGGCCGACCTTCGCGGCCCCGTCGATTCGCCGTTCGACATCGACACGGAAGTTGACGCCGAGCCGATCGCCGATCGCCTTGGCTTCAAGCATCATGTTCTTCGACAGCGCGCGTGTGCCGGGATCGGTCGCCACGATGTCGAGCGTCGCATGGGTCAAGGCGGAAATCGGATTGAAGCTCAGATTGCCCCAGAGCTTGACCCAGATGTCGTCGCGAATGTCGTCGAAAAGACGCGGCTTCATCTTGCTTGCCGCGAAAGCGTCGTAGAGCTTGGTCAGGCGTTCGCTCTTCGTGCGGTTCGGCTCGCCGAAGCCGAATTGATCGCCATAGACATGCTTGATGACACCGGGGCTTTCAATCTCGGTCGCGGGATAGACGGTGCAACCGATCACGCGCTCCGGCCCGATCACCTCCCATTGGCGATTGTCGGGATCGACGCTTTTGAGGCGATGATTTGTATGATGGTCGAGCCCGTAGAAGTACCACCACGGAACGCCGTTTTGCGCGGTGACGACCGCAGTATTCGGTCCGAGCAGCGGTTCCATGTCATAGGCCGATTCCCAGGCCTGATAGGATTTAAGGCCGATGATCACATAATCCTGCGGACCGAAATCCCGCGGATCTTTGCTCGCAGGTATTTTGGCGTTGAGAACCTCATCGCCCACATGAAGCGTAAGCCCGTGTTTGTGGATGGCTTCGAGATGAGCACCGCGCGCGATGAGCGAAACGTCGACGCCGGCGCGTTGAAGCATGACGCCGACATAGCCGCCGATCGCGCCCGCCCCGTAAATGCAAATCTTCATCGTATTTTCTCCGAAACGGAGGAAAGGACCGGTGAGTGCGAGATCACCGCTGCATCGCGTCAGTTATTATTCGGCTGCCTGCCGCCTCGGCGGTTCAAGCGCGCCGGCTTCGCGCAATTCGGAGATCGCGTTATCGTCGAGCCCGAGGACTTCGGCCAAAATCTCGTCCGTATGTTCGCCGAGAAGCGGCGAGCGCGCGACCTCGGTCGGGCTTTCGGACAATTTGATCGGGTTGCCGACCGTGAGATATTTGCCGCGCGTCGGATGATCGACCTCGACCACGGTGCCCGTCGCCCGCAATGAAGGTTCGTCTGCGAGTTCCTTCATCGAAAGGATCGGCCCGCAGGGAATGTTCAGCGGGTTGCAGATGTCCATGACTTCGAATTTGGTCTTGGTCTTGGTCCAGGCTTCGATCGTGTCGAAGATCATCCGAAGCTTGTCGAGCCGCGCTTCGGCCGTTGCAAAACCCGGATCCTCGATCCATTCGGGCTTGCCGATGACCTTGCAGATCTTGTCCCATACGGGCGCCTGCGTGATGAAATAAATATAAGCGTTCGGATCGGTCTCGTAGCCTTTGCACTTCAAGATCCAACCCGGCTGACCGCCGCCCGACGCATTGCCTGCGCGGGGCACCGCCTCGCCGAAGGGCCGACCTTCGGCAAATTGCGGATATTCCTTCAAGGCGCCTTTGCCCAGGCGCTGCTGATCGCGCAGCTTGACGCGGCAGAGATTGAGCACGCCGTCTTGCATCGCGACTGAGACCTTTTGGCCTTTGCCGGTCACGGTGCGCTGGTAAAGCGCCGTCACGATGCCGAGCGCGAGGTGAAGGCCGGAGCCCGAATCGCCGATCTGCGCGCCGGTGACGAGAGGCGGGCCATCGTCGAAGCCGGTCGTCGAAGCCGCGCCGCCGGTGCATTGCGCGACGTTCTCATAGACCTTGCAATCTTCGTAGGGACCGGGACCAAAGCCCTTGATCGAAGCAACGATGATCGCCGGATTGATCGCCTGGATCTTCTCCCAGCTGAATCCCATGCGGTCGAGCACGCCCGGGCCGAAATTCTCGACGAGGACATCGGAGCTCTTGATCAGCGCCGTCAGAACTTCCTTGCCCTTCGGGTTCTTGGCGTCGAGCGTGATCGAGCGCTTATTGTGGTTCAGCATCGTGAAATAGAGGCTGTCCGCACCTGGGACATCGCGCAATTGGCCGCGCGTAATATCGCCTTCTCCAGGCTTCTCGACCTTGATGACGTCGGCGCCGAACCACGCCAGCAATTGCGTACACGTCGGGCCCGCTTGCACATGCGATAAATCGAGGATGCGCACACCCTCCAAAGCCTTCCCCATTCTCAAACTCTCCCAGCCTTCAGCGTCTGTTATCGAGCTCGTTCTCACCGTTCAGCCAAGCGACAACGCTTGTCGCTGCCCGCGATTCAATCGAACAATTCATGGCCATGCGTATCGACATAGGCGGCAAGGCCCAGGGTATGCTCGAGCGCGAGGCTTTCGGCCTTTTTCACATCGCGCTGCTCGATTGCCTCGATGATCGTGAGATGATCCGAAATCGAGCGTTCCGCGCGTCCGTCGCGTCCAATCGTCAATTGCCTTATGCCGCGAACATGAAAGAGCAGCTTGTCGGTCGTATCGACAAGGATCTGCGAACCGCTCATCTTGATCAGGGCCTGATGGAACGTGAGGTTCGCGAGCGAATATTCGCTGAGGAATTCATTCGGCCTGTGATTATCGGTGAAGTCCTGAAAGATCTGGCGCAAAGCCGCGACATCGGCATTGGGATCCTGCGTGATCAGGCGGACGCCCATGCTCTCGAGCGCGGCCCAGGCCTGGATCATCTCGACGATCTCGCGTTTTGTCTTGCGGACAATGAGGATGCCGCGGCGTGGGACCGTGCGCAGAAAACCATCCTGTTCGAGCATGGCGATGGCTTCGCGAACGGGCGTCCGGCTCACGCCGAGCCGGTCGGACAGATCGCGTTCGTCGAGCATGACGGGATCAGCCGACGAATAAATGTCCGTCTTGAAGATCGCATCCTTGAGGGCGGCGTAGACCTTGGCCTTGAAACTTTCATCCGCTTGAATGCGGGGGAACGCTTCGAGCGAAGCGGCGGACGTCATACGTTTTGCTTGCGGCGCCATCCAACATCCTCATTGCCAATAGTGTTTAAAGGCATACCAAGTGTGGCGCGCTGGTATGCCATTTCGTCCGAATGGTTACTGGCATATGACAGACAGATTGCCAAGCGCTATGCTTGGCCCCATAGCGGTAAAACCTTCGATTTGCTTAACTTTTTCAGCTTGGCCCCAAATTTCTTTGGTGCCGACAGAATTTTTATTTGTGGCGACGAAAATTTTCTTTTTGCTACACTAAATTTAATTTGGGATATGGAGCCAAGGCCCGCCTGGGCTTGATGCCGTGTGTGCAAGCTGACACAAGGCATCGCCGCTTGCTCGAAGGCCTTTGCGCGACGCTTAAGCGCCTAGAGAGGCCGGCCTGAAATTGACCGAGGGACCCCATATGCCAGCTTTGCCTTCCGCCATGCGTCAGGTTTATTTCGACGGTGCCGGCGGCCCCGACGTGATCCGGATCGGCGAAGCGCCCTTGCCCGCCGTGGCGCCCGGCAAAATCCTGGTTGAGGTTGTCGGGGCCGGGATCAACCGTCCGGATTGCATCCAGCGCGCCGGGCATTATCCGCCGCCGCCGGGCGAGTCCGCCATCCCAGGCATGGAGATCGCGGGCCGGATCGTCGCTTTGGGCGAGGGCGTCGCGAGCTTCAAGGAAGGCGATGAAATCTGCGCGCTGATCGGCTCCGGCGGTTATGCCGAATATGCGCTCGCCGACGCGCCGCTCTGCCTGCCGAAGCCGAAAGGCTTGAGCCTGATCGAAGCCGCGGGCCTGCCCGAGACGGCTTTCACCGTGTGGGACAATGTGTTCACGCGCGGCGGACTGAAAGCCGGAGAGATATTTCTCGTTCACGGCGGATCGAGCGGCATCGGCACCATGGCGATCCAGCTCGCAAAAGCCTATGGCGCGACGGTCATCACGACGGCGGGTTCGCCCGATAAATGCGCTTATTGCAAAGTGCTCGGCGCCGATCATGCGATCGATTACAAGACGCAGGATTTCGTCGCAGAGATAAAGACGATCACCGCCAAGAAAGGCGTCAACGTCATCCTCGACATGGTCGGCGGCAGCTATATTTCAAAGAATATCTCGATCATGGCGACGGAAGGACGGCTGGTGCAGATCGCCTTCCTGCAAGCGAGCAAGGCCGAGGTCGAGTTCATGCCAATGATGCTGCGCCGTCTGACGCTGACCGGCTCCACTTTGCGGGCGCGAACGCTGGCGCAAAAGGGTGAAGTGGCGGAAGCGGTGCGCGACAATGTCTGGCCGCTCGTCGAGGATGGCAAGGTGAAGTCCGTCGTCCACGCGACTTTTCCGCTCGAAGAGGCCCGTCAGGCGCATGAGCTGATGGAATCCTCGGCCCATATTGGCAAAATCATTCTGCTCACCGGGAAATAAGCCGAAAGTCATAGACGCTGCGCGTGATTGCCACAGCTTTGCGGCTGGTGGGTTGATTTAGAAGGCTGGTATCCCACGAACGCTCGCCATTTGTTCGGACGCAATGACGAGCGAAATACATGTACGTTACGAGGATTTGCGATGACCTCCATTGCCGAACTTTCTTCCGCCGATCATCAGGCCCTGCTTACGAAAGTGCGGGGCGAATATGATGCTTTCCGGGCGGCGGGCCACAAGCTCGACATGACACGCGGCAAGCCGTCTCCCGAGCAGCTCGATCTTTCGAACGGCATGCTCGCTCTGCCGGGCAATGGCGATTATCTGACCGAAGCGAACGAAGACGCCCGCAATTACGGCGGTCTCCAGGGCATCGCGGAAGCCCGCGCGCTTTTCGCACCCGTGCTCGGCGCGCCCGCCGATCGCGTCATCATCGGCGACAATTCAAGCCTCGCGATGATGCATGATTCCATCGTCTGGGCTTTGCTGAAGGGCGTGCCGGGCGGAACCGCACCTTGGTCGAAAGAGTCAGCGCCTGCCTTTCTCTGTCCGGTGCCGGGCTATGACCGGCATTTCGCGATCCTGGAAGAATATGGAATCAAGATGATTCCTGTGCGCCTGACGGGGCAGGGGCCGGATATGGACGAGGTCGAAAGACTCGTCGCCGATCCTGCGGTGAAGGGCATGTGGTGCGTGCCCAAATATGCCAATCCGTCGGGCGAGATCTATTCGGAAGAGACGGCGAAGCGGCTCGCCGCGATGAAGACGGGCGCGCCGGATTTCCGCATCTTCTGGGACAATGCCTATGCGCTGCATCATCTGACGGCGACGAAGCATGAGGTCGCGAATATTCTGGAGCTCTGCGAAGCGGCGGGCAATCCCGACCGCGCCTTCGTCTATGCCTCGACCTCGAAGATGACGCTGGCTGGCGCCGGCCTCGCCTTCTTCGCGTCGTCGCCGACCAATGTGAAATGGTATCTGGCGCGGGCGGGCAAGCGCACGATCGGGCCGGACAAGCTCAACCAGATCCGGCACGTGCGTTTCCTGAAAAACATCGACGGGTTGCATCAGCTCATGGACGGCCATCGCGCTTTGATCGCGCCGAAATTTGCAGCCGTCGAAGAGGCGCTCGACCGGCGTCTCACCGGCACCGGCGTCGCACGCTGGACGAAGCCGGAAGGCGGCTATTTCGTCAGCGTCGATATGGCGGACGGATTGGCCTCGAAGGTCGTGAGCCTCGCGAAGGACGCGGGCCTCGCCTTGACGCCCGCCGGCGCGACCTGGCCGCTTGGCCAAGACCCGCAGGATTCAAACCTGCGGCTTGCGCCGACCTTTCCGTCGCTCGGCGATGTGAAGGTCGCGGCCGAAGGCATCGCGCTTTGCATGCTGCTCGCGGGGCTGGAGAAGCGGGACGCGGCGTAGCTCTTGCCGTCTTGCGTCATGGCCGGGCCTGTCCCGGCCATCCACGGCGGTGCAAATCCGTCAGAACCGCGCGCTGAGAAAATCGCTCAGCGCGGCCTGAAACGCTTCCGGCTTTTCGATATGCGAAATATGCCCGGCGCCCTCGATCTCGACGAGCTTGCCATCTGGCAAATCCTTCGCGGCGGCGCGTCCGAGGACCGGCCAATTGCCGAGCGGCTTGATCGCCTCGGGTGAGGCGTAACGCCTGAAGAACACGCTGCGATCCTCCTGGCCGATGATGAGCAGCACCGGCATTTTCAAGAACCTATATTCGTGCCGGATCGGCTCTTCGAACATCATCTCGTAGGTGAGAGCCGAGGCTTTCGCGAGCCGCGGATATTCCGGGCTCTGGAGCGCGCGCGCAAATTGCTCGACGGTTTTCTCGGCGAAAGGCGGCCAGCCCACGAAGAACACTTTCATGAAGGCGCGATAGCTCGCGGGCGTCTGCGACATCTCCGTCTTGAAAAGCATTTCGAGCGGCTGCGGTGGGATCGCCGAGCGATAATCCTCAAGCCCGATCGGGTTTTCGAGCACGAGGAGTTGCGTCACCTCCGGATAATCGCGGGCGAAATAAACAGCCAGCATACCGCCGAAGGAATGGCCGACGATCGCTGCCTTCTCGATGCCGAGTCTGTCGAGCAGCGCCTTGGTGTTGCGGGCCAGAAGATCGAAATTGTAGCGGATGTCGGGCTTCGCCGATTTGCCGAAGCCGAGCTGATCCGGCACGACGACGCGATAGCCTTTGCCGGTCAGCAGCTTGATCGTATCGGCCCAATAATCGCCCGAAAAACTCTTGCCGTGCAACAGCACGACTGTCTTGCCATTCGCTGCCGTTGTGGGCGCCACATCCATATAGGCCATGCGCAGCAATTGGCCCTCGATCGTGAGATCGAGATATTGCACCGGATAGGGATAGGCGACGTCTTCGAGCCCGATGCCCATCGGTTTTGGATTGGCGGCCGGAGCCTCCTGCGCAAAAGCGCCGGCGACGATCAGGCAAAGCGAGGCGAGGAGGACGCAGGCGCGGCCGAGCGCCGTGATTATTTTTAGGGTAAGCATTTGGAACTCTTAGTCGAGTTTTGTGCGCCCTCGTCCTTCGAGACGGGTCCTGCGGACCCTCCTCAGGATGAGGGCTTGGTGGCTGGGCTTGAAAAAACCTCATCCTGAGGAGGCGGCAAAGCCGCCGTCTCGAAGGACGAGGTTTTTTTGAAGTCATTGGTCCTAAACAATCCTTACAGACAACTCGGGCAGGCCTTCGATCGTGCCGACGAGCAGATCGCCTCTGACGACAGGGCCGGGACCGGCCGGCGTACCCGAATAGATCATATCGCCCGCTTGCAATTCGTTGGCCTTGGACAATTGCGCGATCTGCTCGGCGACGCTCCAGATCATCTCGGACAAATCGGACTTCTGCCGTATCGTGCCATTCACCGCGAGCGTGATCGCGCCCTTGGTCAAATGCCCGACCGAGGCCACCGGATGCACCGGCCCCATGGGCGCCGAATGGTCGAAGCTCTTACCGATTTCCCAAGGTTTCTTCTGAGCGCCCATGGCGCGTTGCAGATCGCGCCTCGTCATGTCGAGACCGATCGAATAGCCATAGACATGATCGAGCGCCTGCTCGGCTTGAATGTCGCGCCCGCCGGATTTCAAAAAGGCGACAAGCTCGATCTCGTGCTGATAATTCTCGGTAAGTGTCGGATAGGGATGATCGGCCGTGGTGCCGGGCGCCACGAATTGCACCGCGTCAGATGGCTTTTGAAAGAAGAAGGGCAGCTCGGTCTTCGGGTCCGACCCCGACTCGATCGCATGTTCCGCGTAGTTGCGGCCGATGCAATAGATGCGGCGGACAGGGAAATGCTTGTCAGAACCCTCGACCGGCACGGTTGGGCCGGGCAAGGTGAAGACCAAAGGCTCGGGGGACGTCTCGGCGGCGCGGGCCGACCCCCAAAACGCGAGCATGGCGCCCAAGCCGAATAAACCGCGTCGCGAGCTTCTCATCATTGTGCCCTTGGAACCAGATCTGCCGCTCTAAAATAAAGACGCACAGGTGAATTTGCGATTCACGCTCGCGTCATCGCGGCGTCGGTTCACAACTCTTTGAGAAAGGCCAACGCGCGGTCCCAGGTCAGAGCCGCCGCCTTGGCGTCATAGTCCGGCGAGGCCGGGTCCGTATAGAAATGGCCGACGCCGGGATAGGTGAAGAGCTCGGCGGCGAGGCTCACTTGCTTTGCGGCCGTCCGCCAGTCGGACATTTGCGCGTCATGAACGAAATGATCGGGATCGGCGATATGCACCTGCAAGGGGAGGCCCGGGTGCGTATTGTCTGGAATGTCGGCCAGAGCATGAATGAGAAGCACGCCTTTGGTGGCCTGCCGCTTCGGCCAGAGGGCCGCCACGATGCCGGCGCCCATGGAAAGTCCCGCCAGCACGGTTGAAGCGGGAAGCTCCGAAATTGCCTTTTCGGCGCGCTCGCAGATTGTGTTCCACCCAATCCGGCCCATCAGTGCGAAACCCTCGGCGATCGTCTCCGCTGTCTGGCCTTCGTAAAGGTCGGGTGTGACCGCCTCGTGCCCGGCGGCACGCATCTGGGCGGCGGCGTCGCGTTCGACTTGCCGCAGGCCCATGACCGAATGAAACAAGATCACGCTCGCCATGAAACCAGCCTCTATGTCTTGAGCTCAAGCGGTGGTTCGACCGTGCGCTTGTGACAATAGGGAAGAATGGCCGGAAGGCTACGATAATTATCGGGCGTGTTTGGCTCTCGGCAACCGCGGTGCGAGGTTCAAAGATCCTTGAGAAACGCCAGCGCGCGCTCCCAGGTCTGCCCGGCCGCTGCTGCGTCATAGTCGGGTGAGGCCGTATCCGTGTAAAGATGTCCGACACCCTCATAGGTATAAACCTCGGCGGCAAGCCCGATGCGGAAGGCCGTCATTGGCCAATCTGTCGCCTGCTGGTCGGAAATAGTGCTGTCCGGCTCGGCGAAATGGGCTTGTACCGGAAGGCCGCTGCGCACCCATTTCGGGAAGTCGCCAAGCCCATGCAGGAGGAGCACGCCGCTCGTCTGGGCACGCTTGCTCCACACTTGGCAGGCCAGCTTTGCGCCGAGCGAAAAACCGGCGAGGACCGTTTTCTCCGGCAGACCCGAACAGGCCTTGAGCGCGCGCTCGGCAAGCGCCTCGAAGCCGAACGTCTCCATGAGGGCGGTGCCTTCTGCGATAGAACTTGCCGTCCGGCCCTCATAAAGGTCCGGTGTGTGAACCTCATGCCCATCGGCGCGAAGCCGTTCGGCGGCGTCGCGTTCGACCTGCCGCAGGCCCATTACCGAATGGAACAAGATTACGCTCGCCATGAAAAACCAGCCTATCCAAGTATACGAGAAGTTATAGCTGAGAGTGGAACCAAGTATACGTCAAATTATAGCTCAGTGTAGGCCGGTGTGTGGCCCCAAGTTTGCTAAAACAAAATCGGACCCGTCAGCAAGCTTGGTCTTATCCGAATATGGGAGCGGATGAAGATCTGGGAAGGATGGGCCGCAAGAACTTACGGCTGCGTCATGAGGAGGATCGAAAATGTCTCGTACGAGCGCTCTTGTCGAATTGAACAAGGACATTATGCATTTAGCCGATAAATCGGTTTGGCGCGTCGCGCCCGGTCATTTGTCGCGTATCGCCGAATGGGCCCCTGGCGTAGAAGTGACAGTCGAGAAGAGCGACAATGCGATGTGGCAATACAAGCTTACGGTGCCGGGCAGCACCGGCCTTGTCAGCGCCACGCCGTCGTCCGGCAAGCTGGTGCTTGGCTCGTCCATGCGCGACGTGATGACCGCGGACGAGATGTATCACGCGACACAGGGTTGACATTCTTTAAGAAACGCGATTACTCGCCTGCTCCAGGTGCCGCCTAGCGGTATCGGGAACGGGCGGGTTTATCCCGTACCGACGCACCCGTGGCGGCTCTTCCATCATCTTTGATCGAAACGAGCGGTCTGTCGGCCGGCCCAAAGGCTGGCAGAGGAGGGCGCGGACCTCCGCCACCTGACCTGTCTGAAACAGGCCAACTGAGCCGGGAGGACGCGGTTTTGCGACGCGCTTCGAGCGCGGGCGCGCGCTCGTCTTTGTCCGGCCATTTAGAGGACGCGAATGACGAAGCGTGCAGAAGCCAAGTATAAAATCGACCGCCGTATGGGGCAAAATATCTGGGGCCGCCCGAAGAGCCCCGTTAACCGCCGTGAATATGGGCCGGGCCAGCATGGTCAGCGCCGCAAGGGCAAGCTCTCGGACTTCGGCACGCAGCTGAAGGCCAAGCAGAAGCTCAAGGGCTATTACGGCAATATTTCGGAAAAGCAGTTCCGCAAATATTACGCCGAGGCGATCCGCATGAAGGGCGACTCGGGCGATAATCTCATCGGCCTGTTGGAGCGCCGCCTCGATGCCGTCGTCTACCGGGCGAAATTCGTCCCGACGGTCTTCGCGGCTCGGCAGTTCGTGAACCATGGCCATGTCAAGGTGAACGGCCGCCGCGTGAATATTGCCTCCTATCAAGTCCGCGTCGGCGATGTGATCGAAGTGAAGGAAGCCTCGCGTCAGATGATCCTGGTGTTGGAAGCGGTCGGGCTCGCCGAACGCGACGTGCCGGATTATTTCGACGTCGATCATGGCAAGATGAACGCCAAGCTGACGCGCGTTCCGCTGCCGGCCGAGGTGCCTTATCCGGTGATGATGGAACCGAACCTCGTCATCGAATTCTATTCGCGCTGATATCGGTTTGACATGTTTTGCAAAAGGCCGCTTTCGAGCGGCCTTTTTCTTATTTGATGACAATCCTGATTCAATTGCCCTCGTGCTTCGAGACGGCTGCTGCGCAGCCTCCTCAGCATGAGGGCTTAAAACAATCAGTCACTTAGCCCTCACCCTGAGGAGCGCGCCTTCTCAGGCGCGCGTCTCGAAGGGCGAGGGCGTCGCCGGGTTGGCATCCTTCTCGCTACGCACCTCAGAGCGCGCAGCAAGTGGCGGACCCCCATGACCAAGATCACGTTCATAGAATATAACGGCACCGAACATCCGGTCGATGCAGAGGACGGCGCGGTCCTGATGCGTGTCGGCCGGGCGCATGATATCCCGACGATCCGTGGCGAATGCGGCGGTATCTGCGATTGCGGGTCCTGCCATGTCTATGTCGAAGCGCCTTGGGATCAGAAGCTCGACCCGCCGATTGAACTCGAAGAGATGATGATCGGCAGCCTGGCTCTGACGAAGAAGGCCAACAGCCGCTTAAGCTGCAGGATCACCGTCACGCCGGAAATGAACGGGATGATCCTGCGCCTGCCAAACCCTGACCTGTAACAGTTACTTGCTGTCGCCTTGGCCCTTCAACAGCACGCGAAAGCCGGCATTGGCATTTGTGTTCAACACTTGCGATCCTGCATCGCCGCGAAAATTTTGATTTTGCAGGTTTGAGTTGACATTTATGAACTCGGGCTTGCACTCGCTCGCAATCGTGTCGAGCAGCAATTTGCATTCATTCCCGACGATGGCGTAGATCGCTTTGCGCGCCGAAGTCTCTAAATCGGCCAAAGCGTCCTTGTCGCTGGACGGGACCGGTTGAGCGAAATTAAAATTCGTGTTGACGCGAATTTCGCCCTTTGACAGCGGAAAATTCTGCGCAAAGGCTGACGAAGAACAAAATACGAGACCAGCGAAAAATCCAGGAGCGAACGAACGCATTGGGAAACTCCATTTTGCAATGGGCTTGTTTTAACCGCCGCGCGTGTCCTTTTCATTGCCAACTTGTTCAAAGACCGAAGATTTGGACTCTATCCTGAAGAGGGTGTTCTCGGCATCCGGCGTCTCTACGCGATGTCATTTACAATGTTTTCATGAAACCGGCGAAACGCATCAGCCCTTCCGGCCAGGGACCGTGTCCGCTATCGATGTTGAGATGGCCCGAGAGGCCCGCATCGACCACGTCGATGCCAAGTGTGGCTGCGAGCGCTTCGCTCTCCTCATAGGTCGAATAGGGATCGTCGTGGGAGGCGATCAGAAGCGCCGGAAAGGGCAGCTTGCGGGTGATCGGCGCGGCGAAAGCCGGATCGATCTCGGCGATCTGCAAGATGAAGCTCGGCGCCGGCGGCGTGACGAGAAAGGCGCCTTTGATCTTGGACGCGACATCGTCCGGCACATGCGCGACCGCGAGCGCCCCCAGGCTATGGCCGATGATGACGGGCGGCTTCGTCGCCGCGTGGATGGCTTCCGAAAGATTTTGCATCCAGGCCGCAAACATCGGATGCGCCCAATCCTCCTGCGCGACGCGGCGCGCCGTCTTCAGCTGCTTTTCCCAGCGGCTTTGCCAATGATCATCGGGCGAGTCACCAAGCCCGGGCACGATCAGAATATCGGCATCGGATGTCAGCATGAGCGATCAGGCGGTGCGTGCGAGAAGGGCGGGGTTTGAAACTTCCGCCTCGAAAGCGCCGAGAATCTTTTCATAAAGCGCGGCTTCAAGCGCCGAAAAAACCTTCGAGCGCGCGGCGAAATCGGGGTCGCGCTTTTGCAGCTCGCCGGAGACGCGGCTCAAATGCTGTTCTTCTTCGGCCAATAGGCCATCGAGAGCCTGTACACCCGGCATAGCGGCAAGCGCCTTGCGATATTGGGTGTAGACGTCGAGTGCGCGGATCTCGACAAGCCACGTCACATAAAGATAAACGAGCGCCGCACGCACGTCTTCGGTCTGATCGGATAGCGCTTCGTCGCAGGCGTGATCGAGGGTCTGGAAATAATCCTCGGCCGCTTCGCCGCAGAGCAGTGCTTCGGGCGCGTAGGACTCGAAGCTCTTGCCGCCGATTTTGATCGCAAGCTTCTTGAGGCTCAAAGCATGACGGCCCTCTTCGAGCGCGTGCGCGAGAACCTCTGCGGACAAAGCTTCCGCCTTCTGGCTTTTCACGATCTTGCGGAAGCCGACATATTCCAGAAAGGAAAAGGTGTTCAGCCAGCGCGCGTGGAGCTTTGGGTCTGCCACAACGCGCGCGACAAGCGCTTCGAACCGGTCCTGCGAACTCATCAAGCTTTGTCCTTTGCAGAGTCTCCAAACACACGATTGAAGATCATATCGACATTTTTGAGGTGGTAGCCGAGGTCGAACAGCTCTTCGAGCTCGGCGTCGGTGAGGGCTTTCTTGACGTCGGCATCGGCCTTCAGGAGGCTCAGAAAATCGCCTTCGCCGCGCCAGACGGGCATGGCATTGCGCTGAACGAGCGCGTAGGCGTCTTCGCGCGAGACGCCTTTTTGCGTGAGCGCCAAAAGCACGCGCTGCGAATGCACGAGGCCGCCGAGCCGGTCGAGATTCTTTTGCATATTGGCCGGATAGACCAGCAATTTATCGATCACATTGGTGATGCGGGCCAGAGCGAAATCGAGCGTGATCGTCGCGTCCGGGCCGATCATGCGTTCGACCGAGGAATGCGAAATGTCGCGCTCGTGCCAAAGCGCTACATTTTCCATGGCGGGCATGGCCATGCTGCGCACGAGGCGCGCGAGGCCGGTCACGTTTTCGGTGAGCACGGGGTTGCGCTTATGCGGCATGGCCGAAGAGCCCTTCTGGCCTTCGGAAAAATATTCCTCGGCCTCCAGCACTTCGGTGCGCTGCAAATGGCGGATCTCTATGGCGAGCCGCTCGATCGAAGAGGCGATCACGCCGAGCGTCGCGAAGAACATCGCATGCCGGTCGCGCGGGATGATCTGGGTCGAGACGGGTTCCGGCACGAGCCCGAGCTTTTCCGCGACATAGGCCTCGATGCGCGGATCGATATTGGCGAAAGTGCCGACGGCGCCGGAAATCGCGCAAGTGGCGATCTCCTTCTTCGCTTGCACGAGCCTTTCGCGGGCGCGGGAAAATTCGGCATAGGCCTCGGCCATTTTGAGCCCGAAGGTCACGGGCTCGGCGTGAATGCCATGCGAGCGGCCGATCGAGGGCGTCATCTTATGCTCGAAGGCGCGGCGCTTCAGCGCCGCCATCAGCGCCTCGACGTCGGCGATGAGAATATCCGATGCGCGGGAGAGCTGCACCGCGAGGCAGGTGTCGAGCACGTCGGACGAGGTCATGCCTTGATGGACGAAGCGCGCCTCGGGGCCGATGAATTCGGCAAGATGCGTCAGAAAGGCGATGACATCATGTTTTGTCACGCGCTCGATCTCGTCGATGCGCGCGACATCGAAACTGACATTGCCGGCCTTCTCCCAGATGGCCTTTGCCGCCTCCTCGGGAATGACGCCGATCTTGGCCAGGGCATCGCAGGCATAGGCTTCGATCTCGAACCAGATGCGAAAGCGCGTCTGCGGTTCCCAGATGGCGACCATATCGGGGCGGGAATAGCGAGGGATCATGGGCGCTCGGAGAGCCTTTGTGATTGCCGCCCTCGTCCTTCGAGACGCGCCATTCTGGCGCTCCTCAGGATGAGGGCTAGGTTAAGGTTGCCTCAAAAGCCCTCATGCTGAGGAGGGTCCGCAGGACCCGTCTCGAAGCACGAGGGCTCCAAGGGGTCAAGTGCATGCAGCAATCGGAGGACGCACTGGCCTCATCGGTGCCACATGACCATTTGCGCGATCGACAGCAAAATTTCCGCGGCGATCAGGATCACGATGATGATTTCGAGCCGCGTCGCGCGGTCGGCATCGATCATATCGTTGAGCGCGCGCGCGGTCTCGCCGATGACGTCGAGTTTGTTCTTCAAGGTCTGGGCGCGTTCCTTCAATTCATATTCGTCTTCGAGGCGCGCATAGAGACGTTCGAGATCGGGTCGATCCCACAGGACATCCGGCTTTTCCTCGACCGCGACGCGGCCCGAGACGCGATGCTGGACGAGCAGCGTCTGGCCGATCAGCCGCAGCATGAAACGCCGCTTCCACGGTGGGCGGCCCGTCGCGGCGAGCTGCGCCGCGAAAGGCTCGATAATATCGAAGACGGCATTCACCTCGCGTTCGTCGCGCCCGAGCGATACGCTTTTGGCAAGCGCGTCGGCCAGCACAAGCAGGCGCTCGGACGAAAGATCCTTCATCGCGATCGCGCCGCCGGGCGTCACCTTGTCATCCGGCTCAGTGGAAATTTCGAGGACGGCCATTTCGTCGTCGACATGTGCGTGCGGACCGGAGACCCGCACTTTCACCGCCTGCAGGACATCGTCTTCTTCGAGCGGAGACAGGCCGATCATCACGGCGACGCCAAAACGGTAGAGCGCGACAAAGCCCCGCGCGCCGGCCTGAAAGGCGAGTGGATTGGCGGAGATCATGTCGGAGCGCTCAAGTCCGGCCGTATCGATCCGGTCGCCGAGAAGCAGCGCCCGCGCCGTGGTCTTATGGGCTGCCAAACTGCCCTGATTGATCGAAGTGACTGTGTTCATGCATGAGATCTAGGTGAGAGGACCGGGCAATGGAAGCTTAGCTGTGGCTAAACTTCCCGCGCCAGGAGGGCAGGGCCTCTTTAAAAGGCAGCGGCTCCGCCTCGAAAATGGCGCGGGCTATGGCGCGGGCGAGGCAATTCGACGCGAGAAGTCCGATTTCGGTCTGATCGCGCAAGCTTGGACGTGTGGCGGCGCGGCCTGTCGCCACGGCGAAGACCGTATCGCCGTCCATGGCGGCGTGGGCGGGGCGCAAGGCCAGGGCGAGGCCGTCCTGCGCCACAATGGCCATGCGTTTGGCCTCGGATTTGGTTAAAGGCGCATCGGTCGCGACGATCGCGATCGTCGTATTTTCGAGCGCGTCGCCCTTGATGCGCATCGCGAGCGCTTCCGGCGGCCAAGCCGCAGGCCAGCCGAGGCCGCCAAATTCGCCATTTTGCTCATAAGGAGCGGCCCAAAAATGCGGGCTGTCGCCGATGGTCGCTTGGCCGACGGCATTGACCGCGACGAGAGCACCGATGCGATAGCCGGCCGAGGTCTCAGTGCTCGCAGAGCCGATCCCGCCTTTAAGATTGACAGTCGTCGCGCCGTAACCGGCGCCCGCACTGCCGAGCTTGAACTGCGGACCGGCTGAGGCCGCCGCTTCGAAACCAAGCTGCCAATAGACCGGCACCTCGCCCCAGGCCTTGTCGCCGCCATTCAAAAGATCGAAGAGAATGGCGCCGGGCACGATCGGCACGCGGATGTCGCGAACTTGGAAGCCGCGGCCCTGCTTGCGCAAAAAGGCCTGGGTCCCGCCCATGGCGTCGAGGCCATAGGCCGAGCCGCCAGAAAGCACGATGGCGTCGATCCGATCGACCGTCATTTCGGGTTCGAGCGCCGCCGTATCGCGCAGGCCAGGCGCGCCGCCATGCGTGGCGACCGAGGCTGTGGCGGGTTCGTCGAAAATGACGGCGGTCACGCCCGAGGCGAGCTTTTCGTCTTGGGCATGACCGACCCATAGGCCCTCGACGTCGGTGATCAGGTTTTTGACAGCAGCCTTGGCCATGAGGCACTGATCCCGCGTTATGATGCGCTAAAACAGCAGATTTGGCATTGGGGCTCGGGTGAGCGCCTTCTTGGAACACAGATGTCTATGCCTGATCTTACCGGAAACGAATGGTCTTTAGACAGAATCGAGGCGGTTCTCATCGCGGGTCCGACGGCGAGCGGCAAATCGGCTTTGGCGCTTGACCTCGCGCTCCGCCATAATGGTGCGCTCATCAATACGGATTCGATGCAGGTCTATCGCGATCTGCATGTGCTCAGCGCGCGGCCGACGCAAGACGAAGAAAGCCAAGTCCCGCATTTTTTGTTCGGTCACGTCGATGGCGCCGTCAATTATTCGGTCGGCCATTGGCTGGAAGATGTCGCGCGCGTTCTGCCCGCCATTCGGCAAACCGGGCGCCTGCCGATCTTCGTCGGCGGAACCGGGCTTTATTTCAAGGCGCTGACGCAGGGGCTTTCCGACATTCCGCGCGTGCCTCAGGCGGTCCGTCTGAAGATCCGTGCCGAAGCGGAGGGTGTTGCGCCCGCGCTTTTGCACGAGCGGCTCATGGCCTGCGATCCAGTCATGGCAGCCCGGCTGCGCCCGAGCGATCCGCAACGGCTTTTGCGCGCCCTCGAAGTCTTTGCCGCGACCGGCCAAAGCCTGGCCTCGTTTCAACATCGAAAAAGCGCGCCATTTCTGGATATAGGCAGGTGCGAGGCCCTGTTTCTCGCGCCGGATCGCGGTCTTTTACGCAAGCGGATCGCAATGCGGTTCGAACTGATGCTGAAACTGGGTGCTTTGGAGGAGGTCGAGCGTCTGGTGGCCCGGTCTCTCGATCCGGCGCTCCCGGTGATGCGGGCACATGGCGTTCCGCATCTTTTGCGCTATCTTCGCGGCGATATTGACCTTGCAACCGCTGCCACGTTCGGAATCATGGACACACAGCATTATGCAAAGCGTCAATTCACCTTCGCGCGACATCAGTTACCGGCATTTCGGATGTGTAGTGTTGAAAATATGCCACTTTCCCGAGTTCAATGAGGTCTAATCTGGGGCTTGGGCGATTTCGATCTTGCGGCTTGGTTCTCGTTGATTTCTGGTGGTGGGTGCAATCTTCACGTGCGCCTTTTTGTAAAGGATGAGCAGGCACGAGTTCTCAATCACGTGTCAACGGTGGCAGGTAATACAGTTCGTAACTCATGATTATGCGTCGGCGGGATATGAAAAAGCTATTTATAGATATTTCTGATCTATTGATTTACGCGATTAACAATCGGAGAATTACTGGTATTCAACGTGTAGAAGTCTCTTTTCTACAGTTCATGATCGAAAATAATTTCGATTTTACGCTGGTTAATTCTTTCGGTTTCGAATCCCCGGAAGTGGATTGGATCATTCGTAACAAGATCGGCTCGCCGGACGAGCTTTTGCGAGAGCTGGCAGCTCAGTGCACCTATTTGGCTCAGCGAAAGGCACTCTACACGGTGCAAAACGTCTTTGGGACGTTGGTCGGAAAACTGACCGGCCGCCCGTGGGACAGTCTGCCGAAACTGAAGCCGGGCGACACGCTCTTCATACCTGGAGCCTATTGGCTCGATTCCCATATCATGCGGTTTTACCGCGCCGCGGCGCGAAAAGGCATCAAGCTCGTCGTCCTCCTGCATGATGTTTTGCCGATCACCCATCCCGATCTCATGATCAAACATTCGGACCGATTTTTCGCTCCGATTCTGCGGCTTCCGATCCATGTGATCATCGGAGCGCGATCGACGGAAAGCGAACTTCCCCGCGCGGCAGAGCTCATCCCGCGGGCGAAAATGCCGATCTCGGTCGATGTCGTCTCTTTCGCTCATGAATTTCCCGGCGTAGCGAGGAACCAGCCTCCGAGGGAGCAAAGCGACCGCCTCCGGGACTTGGTCCATGGCCGCAATTTCGTGCTCTATGTCAGCACCGTCGAAGTGCGGAAAAATCATCTGCGCCTGGTCGAGGTTTGGAACAGACTCGCAAAGGATCTCGGCGACGCGCTGCCTCTGCTCGTGATTGCCGGCAAGAGGGGCTGGAAAGCCAAAGAGGTGATCGAGCTTCTCGACGCGGCCAATGAACGCGACCGGAGCCGGCGCCGCGAGCCCATCGTTTTCGTCGAGGGGCCGAGCGACGCGGAATTGCAGTGGCTTTACGCGTCATGCGATTTCACGGTCTTTCCCAGTCTCGCGGAAGGCTGGGGCTTGCCTGTCGGCGAAAGCCTGTGGTTCGGCAAGGCCTGCGCAGCGTCGCAGACCACATCCATTCCCGAGGTCGGGCAAGGTCTCTGCGTCTATTTCGATCCGACGCGGCCGGACGAGATGGAAGCCGCAATAAAGACGCTGCTCGATCCGGCCGTGCGCGCTGCTTATGAGAGCAAGATCAAATCGGCACCCTTGCGGACATGGCACGATGCGGGCCGGGACCTCGCCATGGCGGTGATGGCGCATGTCTCGGATCTGTCCGTGGCCGCCGCCGAGCCTCAGGGGGAGGTGACGGCGGCACGCAATTCCTATTCTTCCATGTGGCAGCCGGACACGCCGGTTTCCTGAGCTTTCGTTCCAGCGCGACGAAGGCTTGGCGTGACGAAGCCTTGCCGCTATATCACGCGGACTGCGGCCGTTATTCCTAGGACATCGGCTGTATGAGCGGGCGTGGCGAAATCGGTAGACGCAACGGACTTGAATGTTTGAGTGCTCTCGCGGGAAACCGGGGAAGTAGAACTGCCCAAATTCGGGGAACCCTTTCACATGGCAATCCCGAGCCAAGCCCGAAAGGGAAGGTGTAGAGACTAGACGGGCAGCACCTAAGGCTTCGAGCACGGGGCTAAGGTGAAGGGATAGTCCAGACCACAAACGTCGGACATGGCGGCGGCGAAAGCCGTAGCTGGTATGAAAATCCGTAGGGCGAAAGCCCATGGGGGTTCGAGTCCCCCCGCCCGCACCAGCCGCTTATTTCTTAATTGAATATATTCGGTTTTTTGTCTGATTTGTCCCACCGTGTTTTTTAGGTGGGACTTTTTTGTTCGCGATTTAGGCTCGCGGCCAATTTGCGCATCGCGCTCGCGGCCATCAATTTTTGCCGGGCCGCGCGCGTATAGACCTTGATCTGATCGGGGTCCAAATGACCGGTGATCGCGCCGATCTCTTCCTCGCTGCATCCAAGTTCTGCCAGCCGCGCCGATGTCGCCTTGCGCAGCCCGTGGGCCGAGCAATGCGGCAATCCGGCGTCATCGCACCAGGTGCGAAAGGTATTGCCGAATCCGTTTGCGCTATAGGGCTTGCCGTAATTGGTGACGAGAAATTGCATCTGGCCGATGGCCGATGCCGCGATCGATTCGGCGAGCGGCTCGATGATCGGGATCTCAAGCGTGGTCTTTGTCTTGTTCTGCGTGAAGACGAGCCAACCGTCATCGGTCACATGCTGGCGGCCGAATTGCACGATGTCCGAGCGCCGCTGCGCCGTATAAAGCAGAAGATCAAAGGCGAGCCGCGGCCTCGTCCCGATCGGATATTTGGCTTCGAATTGCGCGACCTCTTTCAATGTCCATGAGTGAAATCCCTTCGTCTCATGCGACAGCATTTTGACCTTGGCCGCCGGGTTATAGATCGTCTCTTCGGGGCTTTCCTCCTGCTTCCAGTTGAACACGCGGCGTATTTCCCGCACGCGATTATTGGCGGCGACGGGCGTATCGGCCTTGCGGTCACGCAAAATGATCACGTGCTTCGCGCCAAAGGTCACGATCTTGCAATCGCCCATCAGAAGCGGCGATTTGGGGCTGATCGGTTCAAGCCAGCAATGATTGAGGATGCCGCGCACTGTCCGTTGGCGGATCGGATTATTGTCGGCCTTGAACGTCGTCGAGCTGAGATAGTCCTCGCAGAGCGCCCGAAACGTCCCCGGAATCGCCAGGACGGCTTTCTGAGGGGCGGCGCCCTTCGATCCCGGCTTGGCGAGCTGGCGGCCCTCCCGCGCGGCCTGATAGGCGTCCAGAAAGCCAGGATCGTCCGGCGCGAGCCAGATCCGGATCTTCTTCTTTGCCCCAGGAAGCCGCACATAATATCTGTGCGTGTCATGGCGCGAGGTGTCGCGGACCAGATATTTGAAGCGTATGTCAGCCATTTCTCGGCTTTCAGAGCGCGACATCGGCATAAGGATCATGCTCGATCTCATTCTGGGCGAAAGATTCGTCGCCTGGCAAGGCCGAGAAGGCGGCTTCGACGCGCCGGCGGTCCCAAACGGTGCGGCCATTGATGCGTTTTGGCGGCGGCATGCGCCCGTCATGGACCATTTCATCGAAGAGGGACGACGACACACCGATATAATTGGCCGCCTCGGTTCTTGACAGGCCGATGCGATCGGCCGGCGGAATGATTGACGCACGTTTGGTCATGATGGAGTCTCGACGGGTACGCAGATACTGATTGGCGAGCGGGGCAGGCACTGACAGTGCGGAGAACCGGCAAACACGTTCTCGCGGCGGCCGCCATGCCGCGAGGGAACGTCGCCCGGAACGATCTGAGCGGCGCGATGCGTCATGCCAATGATCCGAAAACGTTGCGGCTTTCAGCAGCAATCGTGGCACGCAGATCATCCCTGGCTTTCTCCAGAACGCGCGCGGCGCCATGTGCGCCATCGCGCGCAATAGCAGAAGCGCTTTCGTCGGCGCACGTCGGGAGCTGATCAATCTTTCTGACGACGCTTTCTGCGAAACGAGTGATCGCCTCTTCGACACGCTCGATCAAAACGAGCTTGCCCTCGCGTTCCAGAAGTTCGAGTTCCTTCAGATCGGCATCATAAGCGGCGCGGCGCGCCTGCTCTCGCGAGAGAACAAGGTCTTGCTGCTTGAATGGCCAGACCGCAGAGCGGTTGGCGCCGGTCCCATTCAATTCGCGGACGATGTCAGTTGTCTCGCCCGTGACCCTGTCGAATTCGGCGAGGTTGATAAGCTTTGAGCCCTGCGGACCAGGGCGGCTCGTTAGCAAGCCTTGTTCTATAAATCGTTTGACGCGGCGAGAAACAGCAGCCTTGTCGACGTCCCGTTGCCGAGCGAGTTCTGAGACCGAAACCCAGAGACCGGTAAGCTCACCGTTGTTGCTGTCTGTTGACACGCGTTGCCCCTGTTGACCCTAAAAAAACAAGCACTTGCTACCGTTTTTAGACATGCCTTCGGCCTCGCAGGGTTTTAAAAACGGGGGAAGGACCCGTGGCCGGATATCGGCAAAATCTGCAATCAAAGCATCCACCCTTCTCGTTCTGCTTGCCATTCGCGCGATCATCATTGTGGCCCGCGGCCTCCGGGCGCGGCCTCGGGCATTGACGTGCCGACGTTCAATTGGATGTTTTTGCCGATGGACGGCGAGTTCTTCACCGATTGTACGACCTTCAGCAGCTCGCTACTTGCATCGACGTGGATCGTGATATTCACGGAGCCCTGGCCTTCGAGTTGCGCGGTGATCTGATCCGGCCGAAGGTGAACCTCCAACGGCATCGCCGGATGGTGGTCATCCGGCAGGTCCGAAGGACGGCGCGGCGGAAGCGGCACATCAACCTCGTGCGGCATTGCCCGATGCACCCATGACGGCGGCACAGTGTCGAGCCCAAACGGTTCGAAGGGCTCGCGGCCTTCATCTATCCAGCGACGGCCGCCGCGGCCATAGGTGTAGTGGCCCGCCCGATCGCTATCAAAACCTGCGCCGCCGTGGGCCTTCGCGTCAGGAATATCAGAAAGCTTCGTGAAGCCGATGATCGGGTCAGGAAGGGCCATTGCACCGCGTCCGCGTGTGCGCGTCTGCGGGCCGACTTGGGTATTGAACCAATAATCGGCACCCGCCGCCACCGCGCCGAGCGCCAGGAGGGGCAACAGCCCGACGCTGGTGCCAGCCGCGGCGGCAGCCCCAGGCGCCCCGGCGCGGAGCGCGCCGGTTGCCAAGGGCGTTGCCGCACCGCCGACCCCGAGCCTCACAGCAGCGGCCGTCAAAGCCGCTGCCGATTCATCGAGAGCTACAGCCGAGGCCGACAAGCCGAAGCCCGACATGAGATTCTGAACACTCTTGCCGGCCACATAGAGCGTGCCGCCGGCACCGAGCGCCGCCGTGAGTTGGTGAGCGACCGGCGGCAGTTCGGCAAAGGCCTGCGTTGCCCTCGCGGCGCCGTCGGCCAGAGCCGTCAGCATCCCGCCCTTGCCACCATTGTCGAGCGAGCGACCGATCGCCGTCTCCAAATTCTTAATCGCACCTTCGAACCGTGAAACCGCGCCGTCGAAGCCTGCCATCCGTTGGCTCGACACATCCGCCGCAAAACCCTCCGAATGGTTCTTCAACTGGTCGAGGAACTGTTGGAAGAGTTCGGGATCGCCGATCGCGGCACGGATGCGCGCGCCTTGTTTCGATCCCCAGATCACGTTGGCAAGGTTCGGACTTTTGGCGACAGCCGCCATGAGATCAACGAACAGGCGCTGCGTGTCGACCCCCGCCGCCGAGGCATCACGGTAACGGCGCGCCTCACCCGCGATGGACTTCTTCGACTTCGCATCGTCACCGCCGAGCTGATCGCCAAGCACCTGCATGATGGCCGGCATGAACCGTGCCGCGCTCGCGACGACGGCTTTATCGTCAAAGACCTTCTGCAGCGCCCTCTTCGCGCCCGCGTCGAGCGCGACGCCATATTTTGCGGCGATATCCTCGGCGAAGGTGCCGGCGTCCATAGGACGTGGCCCTTGCGTCTGATACTTTGAATAATCGATATGCTGGGCTAGCATCGCTGTACGCGCGGCGGCTGTCGGGCTGAGGAGGTTGGCCACGAGCGCCCGGCCCGCGGTGCCCATCTCAGCTCCGCCCATATTGGATTTTTTGCCGATAGCGCCGAAGGCCAAGAGTTGTTCTTCTGACAGGCCGGCCTTGCTGAAGGGATTGGCGCTGAATTTATAAAGCTCGACCAGGTCATCGTAATTCATACCGCTGATCTTCGATCCCTTAACCAGAAGATCGGCCGTGCGCGTAGCGTTCCTGACCGCGGCGTCATAATTGCTCGTGTCTTTGTGAAACCCGAACATCGCGCCCTCAAGCGCCTTCACGCTCTCCGGCAGCGACTTGTCCATGGCCATACCGATCGTCGCAGCGACGTCGGTGAGCGCCCGGACTTGGTCAACATTCAACCCGCGTGCGGCCAGCTCGCGCTGCGCCTCCAAAAATTGGATGTCATTAAATTTGGTTGTGCCGCCGCCATGGATCGCCTGGCGCACCAAAGGCTCTTGCTGCTCATCCGTGATCCCCATCACGGCGCGGCCGTAGCGCCTTTCTCGGTCATACTCTCTATATGTTTCCGCGATCGCTTTGCCGGCTGATTTCGCATGTGCCGCGACTCGTTCCAGCGCAAACCCGACGGCGAGGTCGCGGACCTGGCTCATGCTGGTCATCGCCTTGCCAAGCTGAGTCACATGCGCCGCCGCCTTGTCGGCGCCGGCGCCAAGCCGCGACATGCGTTCGATCATGCGGCTCGATGCGACCTTGTTCTCAAAATTTGAGAGACCGTCGACCATTTTGCGCGAAGCCAGCTGATCGCCAAGGCGGCCAAACGACCGCGTCGCGCGATCGATGGCCCCCGTCGACGTGCCGACTGTGTTTATTTTGCGTGCGAGGTCGGTGAGCTTTTTCTCCGCCTCGGCGACGCCCTTGGTTTCGGCCGAAATGACGGCGCGGGCCTCGAGGATGGTTCCACTCATTTGGTTTTCGTCCTTTGGCGCCAGTCGACCGCGCGGGCCGCGAGATGTTCGATCATCGAGAGCGATAGACGCTCGAGGCCTTCAATATCCACAACGCGCCAACCGAAGAGGAACGCGTCGATGGCGGCCGCTAGCCCTCGGCTGCGGCCACGTGGAAAAAACCTAAGAGGGCCTCCTTGATCGCGATGCCATCCGCGAGCGGAAGAAGCGCGAGGATCGCGCAGCCGCCGTCGACCTTGAGGCACTTCTCAAGGTAGGCCTGCACGGCCGAGTCATTGGGGACACCATAAATCGCCCCATTGGCGCTGCGCGCATAGAGCACGGGATCGCCGAGCTCGATCAGCTCCATACCCGTCGGTTCGCGGATCTCGATGGCCGAAAGCATCTGCCCGTGCCATTCGATGGGTGTTTTTAACGTAACAGTCTTTATGGTCATGTTGGTTATCCTGAGTTCGGTTGAATGGAGGTGTGCCGCCGCGGCGATCAGTCGTCGCGGACGTTCTGCATGAGAGTCTGAACGGGGTCGGCGTCGCAAATGTTGGCGACAAAGGCGGACCTGATGCTGGTCAGATCATTGCCGCTCGCGAACGCGGCACCGCCGCGATGATCCGCATGGCCGGAAGGTCCGACTTGCGCATATTCGCGCCGCAGCGCGCCGCGGAGCTGGTTCGGCGCCGGCGTAGGGCTCGCGTTCATTTTGGCGATCGCCGCGAGGCGGGAACCGATAGCGCTGTCGATGATCTCGGCATCTGACGGCACCGGCCGATGGTGTTTCAACTGATAATTCTTGCGATTCATCTGGCATTCCTTGAGGAAGAGCCGTTGGGCGGCGCCGAGCCAAGCGCGCCACCCAACCAATCGATCGCCGCGCACAGGCTACGCGGCGTTCGAATTAGTGATGCGTAGGTGCAACGAAGTTGGGATTTACGGCCTTCATCTCGTCGTTGAGCGCAGCGGCGATCTCGCCCCACACCACAGCCGTCGGCATTACGATCGGTTGGGCCGCTGCCGTAGCATCGGCAGGGCCGAGGCGGCGCAGCAGGAATGAGCCTGGCGCCGCAACTGCGCCCTTCGCGCCGATGGCCAAGACTTCGAGCGCCTGCTCGACGGACAGATCCGTTTTGAACGCGAGATGCTGTGCGAATTCTGGATACTTCATCGCGTCCGCCGCGCAGAGAATTGCGGCTAGGCGATCTTTTTCGCTGATGGGTAATTTTGCCATGGGGATTTCCTTTGCTGGTTGAACTTGTTCCGGATGCGCCGGAGCGCAGCGCGTCCTCGGCGAGAGAAGCACCTCGCGTTCGGCAACGAGCTTCGTGAATTTTTGCACGTCGGGATCAGCGGTGCAGATCGATGGTCCTTCGACCGCGCCGCGGAGCCGATCCATCTCCGAATTGAGTGCATCGAGGTGCGTGCGCTCCGGCTCGTTTTGGAGAACCTCAAGTCTCCTCTTGGCAGATGCCAGATTGATCTCTGAAATGTGCGAGCCGCCAACCGCGACCACCTGTTCCCAGAAAGAAACGTCATCGCGAGCGGCCTTGATCTCCTCATCTACTGATCCCACCATTTTTACTTCTCCTTTCCGCTCGGCCGCCTCAGCCAATTGACCGGTCGAGAGACTCGGCGAGCGATTTCTTGATGGCGGCAAGGCTCTCTTTGTTGAGCGGCCATAGCTGGCCGCCATCGAGCCCCGGAATAAAAGCCTGGTTGAAGTCGCGCATGCCGACCAATGAAGCAGGATATTGGAGGGTAGAGTCGCCTTTGTGGGGAGAATGCATGAAGCGACTACGGAAGCTCCAGGCATCATCGTCGAAGCGCTTGAGCTCTACGAGGATTTTAACGATGGCAGCGCAGTGATGCGTGTAATCCGAACGAAGAGTTTTCGCGAGCGCTTCGCCGCGCGCATTCAGTTCGTCGTGCTGGAACTGCCATTCCGCCCCACCCAATGCCGCTCCTGACTCTGCGAGAGCGGTCTCGGCTTGCGCCACCAATCGCGTCGCGATCTCGAGTTTGAGTGCGACGGCCTTCTCGCGATCGAGATGTGCCGCGATCTTTTTCTCGTCCAGCGGCAGACCGGCGCGCTCCGCTGCCACACGCTCGGCCTCGGCTTGCGCTTCGGCCTGTTTCGTCTGCGCGGCTTCGAGATCGGCTTTCGCCGTGTCGGCTGCGGCGCGGTGTTTTTCCAATTCCTCTTTCGTCATCATTTCGGCTTCCTTGTTTGGATGGGCTGCTATCCGGGCAGCGTGTTTTAAGATCCGATCAGCGGCGCGTGACCGCGCGGGCTGCTAGCTCCGCGAGTGACAGGTCCGTGTCGACGACGGGGATCGAGTCGAAGGCGGCGCGGAGTTGGGGCGGCGGCTCGGCAGGCTGCGCCCTGCCTTCCGCGATGGCTTGGGCGAGCTCAGCCTCATTGGTCGGCAAGCCATGACCGAGCTCGATTTCGTAGGGCGTCGGCGGATTACTCTTGGGTGCCGATGCGAAGAGGCGTTTGACAAAGTCGTCGTTGGCAGCGGTGGGCAGATTGGTGGAAGACATGAACAGCTCCTTTGAAACTTTGCGGGCGGATGGAAAGTCGACGTGCATAAAGGCTGGCGGCAGGGGCGTCGCGCGATAAAAGCCGCGCATGCGGTGTTCGCGTGAGTCGATGAGGTAAGGCGCCGCACGGCCCTCGCGGCGCGAGGCGGCAGACCAGAGCGCATGACGGCGCGATCCTTCTGGAATGAAGACTTGAGAACCACCCGGATTCGCCGTCTGCGCGACCTCCCACTTGTGGTCTTTCAGATAGCTGACGGCCTTGCCGGCGCCGCGCTTGCTGTTGCGATGCGCTGCGGCAAAGGCATGCACCCCTCGGATGGCCAAGAGCCTGTCTGCCAGGCTCAAACGTTGGAAGGCGCGCCGCGCTGGTTTGAGCGGCTCACCTGCTTGCCAGGGCCAGATGGATTGGAAGTCTTCGAAACTCGCAGCATCGAGATCGTTGCTGTAATCGGCGGATGCTGGTTTGGAAGTCTCCGCGGCAGTAACGTGTTCGAATGATTGTTTATAGATATCTATATTATTAGAACACGCGCGCGAGGCTTCTGGTCGAGTCGTATAAGAGACTGATTTTTCGCTTTTTTCTGGCGACGAATGTGGCGCATTTTGAGCCACGGTATGTAGCGCATTTTGCGCCACGTTGAGCGTCGTTTTATGTGGCGCACGTTGAGCCACACTGAGAGGCTTTTTCTGGCCGGAAAAGCCAGAATCGGGCCAGCCGAGGCCGGCGGCGAAATCGCGCGCAAGGTCGTTGTAGAGAATCACGACGGCGGGCTGGGCGAACCCGCGTTGCCCATTCTTGCTTTGGCCGGCACGATGAAGCAAACCCGCCGAGGCGAGGTCGCGAAGATAGCGATCGACCGTCGCTTGCGAGCATAAGACCTTTGCCGCAAGCTCGCGGCGACGGTAGACCGCATAGCCGCGCGCATCGATGAGTTTGACGAGCGCGAATACGATCGAGCGCATGGTCGCAGAAGAATAACTCTGCCGGGAAGCCCAAAAGCGGGCAGTCTCGCGCGCGGCTTCGACGAGCGGGTCTGTCTCCGGCTTCGGGACGATGCGCAGATGATGACGCGGCCGCGCGAAGCTCATGCGGCCTCCTCAGCGGCTTCAGCCGCCCCAGCAGGGTCGGCGAGACCGCGCAGATAAGCCAGGCCCAGGAGCGCCAGAAGGCGCTGCTCGACACTGCCGCGCGTCTCCGGCGCCCGGACGTGCCACACGTGGGCGGCGAGATCGCCGATGCCGATGCGGGCCGAGGGCGCCGCGCTCGAAATGAACCGGCCGCTCTGGACGGAGAATTGAATTGCGACCGGCGTGCCGGCAGCGCAACCGACGGCCCGAAAGTTCGGCGCCGGTGTAATGGTGAGATCCATCCAGCCGTCGGCGCCATGGCGCGCGGTGCCGCCGCTGAGCGTTTCAGCGATCTGCGGCGCCAGCGGATCGATTGCCCGCTTCAAGAGGCGAAAGGTCGCTGCGCCGGACGGCGTCTGACCGTCCTTCGCGGCCTCAGCGATCGCGGCCAGAAACAGGGCCGCAACGCGCGGCGGGAGAAGTGCGCGGGCGGCCATCACATAACCTCCCGCGTCGCGCTGAGATTGGTCTCGAGCCAAGTGCGGACATCATCAATGTCGTAGCGAATGACGCGGCCAAGTTGATGATAGGCAGGCCCGAAGCCTTGCGCGCGCCAAGCCTGCAGGGTGCGCTTCGACAGCCGGAGCCGCTGCGCAACTTCGGCTTCGGTGAACATCTGAGGCGCATCGGGCCTTTGTTCGAGGTTAGCGGCAGACAATTTCGACCTCGCGCAATTGATTCTGGGCCTCTTCGATCTGCGCCGCCGTGATGCCCGCGGGCCAAGTCAGATCCGAAAAGCGCACCTCGGCGAAACGGGCGATGACCGTTTTTTGCAGCGTCGCGCCCACGACGACCTCATCGGCGGTCAGAGGCGCGAGAAGGATGGCGCAGGCGATCTGCGTGCCGTCGGTCGCCGAAAGATTGAGCGGTTCGAAAACATCCGTAGGTACGCTCTTCTTGCCGAGCACCGTGCCGGCAGCCAGTGGCGCCGACGCGTCGACCGCGACGGCGTCACGCGATAGGAACTGGCCTTCCTGGGAGATTAGGAACGAGCCAATGTGGAGCGTTTCGGTCAAGGCATTCATGTTGACTCACCTATGAAAGGAAGAGCAGCGCCTGCATTGGTGGCGCAGCGAATACGATGAAGATGAGGCATTCCTGGATGATAGTCAGGGACGCGTGGCACGGCGCAATTTGCGTTGCCGGCGTCCTTGACAAACAAAAAAAGATGCGGGTCAGCCGGCTTTGGCGTCCGGCGCCTGGAAGGCGATCATCTCGTCTAACAGCCCGTCCAGCATCCCTTCGCCCCAGAGTTCCTCGCCGCGCTCCCGGACGATTTCGGCCTTGATCTTAAGGCCATCAGTCGTGCGGGCCTTTGTCCCAAACAATTCATCGAGGACGGCATCAGAACGGTCAGCGAGATCTTGAGCGTCGTCGTGAGCGTCGTGCAGACCGAGCTGGCCCGCGAGATGTTCGCACTCGACGCACCATGCATCATGCGCCGCGACGATCTCGTCGGCACGGCGTTGGCGGTCCTTGTCGACCATCCAGACAAATTCGCCGCCGGTATCCTTGGTGATCATATACGCCATTCGAGGATTTGCGCGAAAATCGGCGACTTCCTTCTCGCCATAGATTTCGCGCGTCGTGCCGTCGCGCAAAGTCTCGGTTGAGGACCGGTGATCAATATAAAGGTGGCCCTTATAGGCGAGCGCCTGCGGTCTTTCGGGCTTGAGCCGCTGATATTCGGATGAGAGCCGATCTATGGTCTCATCGACCAAATCGGCAGCGGCTTGAAGGGCGCGATACTTGGCAACGAGATGGAACAGCGGGGCGTCGGGATAGTCGAGGCCAGCTTTGGCGTTTAGCGGGCTCAATTTTGAGCCCGTTACCGTGGCTATCGTAGCGGCCGCCGCGCCGACCGTGGCCGATCCGGCGAGAAGAGCGCGGCGGGAGGGAAAGGTTTTTGTCTCAGACATTGGCCGGCGCTCCCTCTGAGAGGGCCGGGCTCGCGAGGAGACTGCCGATAATGTGCAACATCCGCTCCGGATCGAGACAGACCTCGAATTTTGCGAAACCCAAAATTGCACGCAGGCCTCGCACGCTCTTTGGCGATGCCGTGACAATGGCATCGGATGCGGCCCGATACCGCTCTTCGAGAGATTCGAGTTCGGCCCTGACGGCGTCCGGCACAGTGAGATGCGCCCATTCCATTTTTTCGATCCGCGCCGCGCATGCGCCCGCAGCCCCGTCAAGCGCCAGAGCTGTATGCACCAAAGCAACAATGTCGGAGTCGAGATCCGGCAAAGCCTCCGCAACAGGAATGGCTGCCGAAGCCAATAGACCAATCAGCGGAACGCCACACAGCTGGCGCAATACAGTTCGCCGCGATGAAATACCTTCGCCCCATATGGCGGTTTCATCAAAGTATTTAACTGTCATAATTTGCCTCTCAATATCGAAGTTACAGCCGCACGACAGCGCGCGGTGCCCCTACAATCGCTGCAGCAGCTTGCCCGGAGATTGATATTTTGATATCGTTTGATACTGTTAATGTCAATATTAAAATGATGAGGTAATACTATTAATGTCGATTACGCCAGAGCAATGCCGGGCCGGCCGAGCGCTGCTCGGATGGTCCCAAGACGATCTTGTGGAGGCTTCCAAGGTGACAAAATCCACGATCGCCAATTTCGAGTCAGGCAAGCGGGAGCCTTATGAACGGACTCTTACCGATCTCCGCCGAGCGCTCGAAGAAGCGGGCGTGATCTTCATTGATCGTAATGGCAATGGGCCGGGCGTACGCCTAAAGGACCGAGGTTAGGAGCGATCCAATCGGCCATTGAGGCCGCCGGTGTCATCTTCGTCGAAGAAAACGGCGAAGGCCCAGGCGTGCGCTTGCACAAAACAAAAAAGACGAGGAAATAGCAACGGTCATGACTTCGCGCCGATCACTCTCTCCTGATACGTCTATTAGCGGCTCGAATAGTAGAACATCTTTGCGGGAACAGAGCGCTGGATATTGCGAGGTGCTTGAAGTGTTGTTCCCGGAATTGAGCAAGAAAAAAGGTGAGATTACGCCGGATCGGTTGCGGGAGCTCTATCCTGGCGCGCGGCGGAAGAGACAGACAAACGACACCCTTCGCGATCTCGACGCGTCGATCGAGACGATCGTCTCAAGCGCCAGCGGCGGCGCCGTCAGAGATCCATATTACGTCGCCAGAAAGGGGATTGCCGACGCTTTCTCGGCGGCCATCGCCACACGTCAACAGAAGAATGCCGCTTCGCGGCAGCGCGATAGGCTGAAAAAACATGCGGACCGATTTCGAAGCCAAGCCGAAGAGCTCACAAAGCTTTTCGCTGTCGAACCTGTGAGATATGAAGAACAGCGCGTCGAAAAGCTATCTAAGAAGGGACCCACCAAGGCCCTTGCCGCGGCGGAGGCGCAAAGAAAAAAACTCTGGGACGCTGGCGATCAAATATTCAAGCCGCGCGATGTGGCGCCACGCTTTCAAGCCGGAATTACATCCGTCCGCCGAGAGACGGAAGCGCGGGCACAGTATCACATCGATAGGGTAATGGAGGCAGTCGATTCTCTGAGTTTATTGGCTGATCTCGCGGAGGCGGAAATCACGCGCCTAGACGCGTTGCTCGCACACGACATCTGGGCGACAGCGTTTATCCAAGCTCTTGGCGCCGTCTATGAAGGATTACGCGGCTCTCCGCCTCCGCTTTCGAAGGAGAGCAACGATTTTTCCGATTTCGTTAATGTCGCCATGGCGGTTTTGGGTGAAGATGAGCTGCCGCCCCACACAATCCACGCGGCGATCAAACCGCTGCGGCGAGCGAAGCAAAAGCACGTTTGAAATCGCGTGGGAGTAAAGGGTGAGCGACGGAACATTTTCCGAACGCGTGTTCGGCCGCGCGAAAGTTCTCCTTAAGAAGAGCCCCCGCTAGAGAGATTTGACACCGACCGTCGCAACGCGCGAAATTGGCGTGTTGTTTTGCGTCCCTTACTTTCAGTGCCTCTATTAAATAAAAGCCTTTAGGGTAAAGCATTGTCGCGATCGACTTTCGAGGCCACGCTGCCCTCCTCATCGCCGCTGGCCTAACAGTTGATCCGGAGACGACGACTTTACACGTTTTATTTATTTCAGAAAATTTTTGAAGGTCATTCGCGATGCACAAGCTCAAACGCGATGGGATAGCAGTTCTCATTCTTTGCGGCGTGATGGGCACGTTGATTTTTACGCACGAGAGCAGCATATCTTCAAACGGCGAGGTCAAGCAATTCAGGTCGACCGTCAGAGCCGCCGCACCGATGCGCCTCAAAGAAGAACTACAGGATTCATTGCGCGTAGAAATCGCCGACGGAAGCGCCGAAGCGGCCGCGGCAAATGCCCCGGCTAGAGATTCAGGCGCCGTGCCGGGGATCGCTCGAATTTGCCTCACGGACGAAGACATCAAGCTCTCGCGCAGCGGCTCGATCTTACTCCCGGCGACGGCCGTTTTCGAAGATTTAGGTCCACTCAAAGGCAACGCCGCCGATCCTTCGACTTGGAGCTATGAGGTCCAAGAAGGAGCATTCTTCCACGCCGGCATCGTGACCCTCGCACCGGCGATCATCACGGCCAAAAAGCGCTGCGCGGAGGTGCCGGTTGAAATGTTGCTGAGCAGCCTCTGGACGCAAACTTCGCAGAAGGCATCGGATGTGCATGTCTACGCCTTGGCTGATATCATCGACTATCCCGTTTCGGTGCAAAGACCGGCGGTCGAGTTCGGTAAGCTCGTAGACGATATGAGTGTCCGGGCGCTCCTGCTCGCTGATATCTCAGCCTCTCGGAAGGAGCCAACCGGGCTCCGCGATGACGATGCCGGCAGGGCATCATGCCTGAACGAAGCGCAAAAATTCGCGGCGCGCATCGGCGGCGGCGTTGGCCGGCAAACGAGCGTGGTCGTTTTCATCGGTGGCGTTGCTGCTGAAGAAGCGTCTTATGGCTGCGGATTCTATCCGAGGAAGGGAGCGGATTTTTCTGCAGCGTGGTCGCGAGGAGCACGGCCTCCTGCGGCGACACGGGAGCTGATAGCGTCCGCTGGCGAATATCTGACAGGGGCATCTCGTGCCGAAATCGGCCGCGAAGCGGATGCCTGCCTCACTGCGGCTCTCAAGCCTGAGGCCCAGGAAGCTTAGTGATCGAGAGTTTGGAGGTGTCAAGGTCGATTGCCAGGCCTTCGCGCGCGATGGCGGCGGAGGATCTGTGACGATCTACCGACGTTTCGGGAGCTATCGAACGAAAGAACAGCCCACGTCCGCGGAGATTGCGGCCATGGGCAAGGCTTCGGAATTCATCCATGAAAAAGAAGCCAAAAGCACCGATGATGCCCTGACCTTCGCGCGCTGGTGGCAGGATGAATCGATTTCAAAAGACGTGAAAACCTTCGCGATCATGGCTGCTCGCGTCATCGTTCTTGCGCGGCGCTGCCACTCGGGAAAGCTGCTCGACGATAAGATCGCCATCTGGGCTGACCAGGCGGGCATCAGCCACGCCGATATAGCGCCGGAAGGCCGGTACGCCTCTTTGATGAATTCGATGGTAGCCGTCATGCAGTCCGGCGCGCGAGGCGAAAGCACTGAGGAGTCGTGTGCGGCGCTGAAGAAGTATGAATAGCTATAGCATTGACGGATTGGCTCTTTGCGCCGCCTCACGGGCACGGATTAAAATCAAATGTGGCCATGGTTTCATTCACTTTTGGTGACTATAGGCGCGACCTGCATTGCCCTCGCACCAACCGCGATCACGCAGGACGAGGCGCCGTTCCCGACATGGCGGAAAAGGCTTTACGAGCTGATCGACAGCCACAAACGATGGCCACCCGGCGCGATCGATCGGCCGGACGGCGGCATCGCGACGGTCGCATTTTCCATTGACCGGGACGGGCGGCTTTTATCGGCGGCCCTCGCGAAAAGTTCGGGCCTCGACGTTTTCGACCAGGAGGCGATCGACACGATCAACCGCTCCGCGCCATTCCAGCCGGCGCCTCCAGACTTGCCCGGCGCCATCATCAAACTCACGGTACCGATCAACTTTCGAGGACTCAGATCTGGTCTCAAAAACAGCGAGCTTCGGCTGGCGGCCGCCAAATCCGTTGGCCTAAGCCATGCTACTTAGTCAGTCCGGCAAAAGCCGACTCTTCGATCCTGCACATGGCCGCCCCCGAAGCGACCTCAAATGAATGCGAGCCCCGTCAGCCTAGCGCTGGTGGGGCTTTTTTATTTTGTGGTCAATATTGGCCATCGCGCCCGTAGCGTTTCAGCTAGATCACCCCCGGTTGCGGAAGTTCTTGGACCGTACCCTTCAAAGTTGATCCTCCCCGATTGACATTGTGACGGCTGACTTTGCCTCGCTCGCTCCGGCCAGCGGGGCTTTTTTTGTTTTCACATTCGCCCCGCTAACAGGTCTCGCAACATCCGGATTGCCACCTCGATCTCTTCGCGCTGGCGTTCAAGCAACGCGATATGTTGGGAAATGCGATCCGGCGGCAGTGCCTGCCCCAGCGGCTCATCGCTCTCGAGGTCGTAGCCCCGAAGCATCTCTTGTATTTCGGCGATCGTGAAACCGAGTTTTTTCGTTTGAACAATGAGATCAATTCTTTTGCGGTCGTCTCAAGGACGGAAAAGGGCACGCCCCGGAAGCAAACGTCTTCAAACGTGGTCCGGATCACAAGTGGATTTCTCCGAATCTCAGAGCTTGCACGACCGCATAGGTGCGGCGCGTCGCGTTCAGTTTTACTTTTGCGTTCTCGACGTGCGTGGTCACCGTTTCGCGGCCAATGGTGAGGATCTCTCCGATCTCGTCATCGGTTTTGCCGGCAGCGACCCATCGCATGATTTCGCGTTCGCGCGGCGTAAGCGGCTTGCGAAGGGTTGGCTGGACGCGCCGCTCCTGCGCCATCGCTCTCTGCAAAGCGCAATGCGCATAGGTTCCTACAATTTCTAAGGCTGAGCGGGCGCGCGGTGACAGATCTGGATGAAGTCCACAAGGGCTAAACAGCGCGACCGAACCACTGCGTGTCACGATGGGGATGATAAAGCCGTCGTCGGAATCAAACTCGTGCGCCTCGTCCATGATGCGCCGTTCCGCTTTTGTAAGCCGCCGGTTCTGTCTCAAATCGTCCCACGTAAATGGCGAGAGAGAACGCCGCAGTTCCGTCACGACCGGATCTCGATCGATGTACTGATGCCTCAGGTAATGTTCGATATATCCATCAGGCCGCGTGTTTAGAGACACCTTTCCTTCGGGGCCATCGCCAGGGCCCGGTATAGACCAACTCGTGACCCGCGTTAGGCCATACCAATCAAGCTCTTTGACGATCAGATTTTGAATCTCGTCGCAGTTTTGCAACTGCTGAAGCTTCTCGATGAATTCAAAGGTTCGTCGTCCATATTCGTCTGCGGCAAAACTCATCTCACAATCCCCCGCTGCAACCATTGATGGAATTCCGGGGGATAAACGCAAGGAAATTCAAAGCTTAACCGTAACACAGACTCTTCGCTCCCAAGAAATGGGGAGAGAAACACGATGGATGTTCTGTTACCACCACATCTAAGTTAATGCAGTATGGATGGCGCGTTATGGAAGCAATGGTGATTTATGGTCATGAACATGGCAAATACTCAGCCTATTTCGACCAGATTTTTAGGTTGCGATATGAAGTATTCGTGCGCGGCCGCGGCTGGTCACTGCCATCGCGTGGCGGCTTAGAGGTCGATCAATACGATACTGATGAAGCCGTATACTTTATAACCTTGAGGGACGACGGGTCCATAGAGGGCAGCGTCAGAGCCACACCGACCGCACATTCGTCACTGCTCGCCGATTATTTTCCTCATTTGGTCGAAAACGGTGTGTCCCCACGAGGCCCCGGCATCTTCGAGACGACGCGCTTCATCGTCCAGCCGACCAGGAGAACGCGCGAGACTGTGCGTAAAGCAAAAGCCCGGCTCCTCGCTCCGCTGCTCGAATGGTGCCTGGAAAAGGGGCTCGTCCATTTCCAAACCGTGATCGATGCCAGTGCGCTCGCCTCATATGTCGAAATCACACCGCACACACGAATCTTAGGCCTTGCGCATCCGTTTGGCGGCGGCCGTGGCGTTCCAGGTGGAGGCGAATGCATGGCTCTCCGCTGGCCTGTTTCGACCGATGTCCTCGACGACATCAACCTCTACGGCAGTTCCGACTATGCGAAGTTTGACCCCGCTGTCAGCGCGACAGCGCTGTCGATGCATTGATTGATCCGAAGGAGCCGAATGATGAGCGCCTTGGTTAGACCTGTTACCGCAGACGAAGTTCGCACGCTCCATGTCGCGGGTGTGGTTCGACTCCGCAGCATTCTCAATTTAGCATTCGTGAACGATTTACGTCGCTGCATCGACGAGGCCGCAGAGTCTCTTTTTCAAAGTGCGGCCGGATACGATCTCACCTTTCTTACACATGCTGCGGAGGCCGCGGACGCAGCAATCCTTCGATCGCAAAGCAATGGTCAGCACGATATTGCTGGCATCGTTGATTACATAAGGCAGAGCGGCAATCCTCTTTTGTTCGATGAACCCGCGAAAGCCAATGGATCTTTCCTGCTGGATACCGGCGTCGCGGCGAGACACAGTCGATTCCAACAAATTTGTACGCGTGGCGTCATTCCCGAGATCGCCGGCGCCCTATTGGAGTCCGCGCGTGTCAATTTCTTCGGCGATCAGATCTTTGTCAAAGAGCCTGGTACGCGCGAACGGACGGCCTTTCATCAGGACGCTTCATATTTCGAAATCGAGGGCGACCAATGCTGCGTCATGTGGATTCCGGTCGATCCGGTAACCGCAGAATCTGGCGGCATGAAATATTGGCGCGGTTCGCATCGTGAGAAGCACATTTACGCGCCCAACGTCTTCGTCTCGCGCACGCCTTTGCCGGGCAGCGAAGGAGATCTCGTGCCCGACATTGAGACCCATCCGGAAAATTTCGATATCGTTCAATTCAACGTCGAGCCTGGCGATATCCTCGTCCATCATTATAGAACCGTCCATGGCTCCGGCGGCAATTTGAGCCGGTATCAGGTCAGACGTGCGGCGTCGCTGCGCTATTGCGGTGACGACATACGCTTCAAGACGCGACCATCGGCGCCGCGACAGCTCCACCACACGACGCGTTTACAAGATGGCGACGTGCTGAGCGGTCCCGATTTTCCTGTTGTTTGGAGCCGAAGCAAGTCCCGTGACGCCGCTTGACGGACTGCGGTCAAATGATCGGAAATATTAAAATGCCGCAGCCAAACCAGCAGCTACGCGAGAACGCCGATTATATCCCTGAAATGTGTGACGAGCTTCGGCTGCTTGCTCATCCGCTGCGAAATAGAGGAGTTCGGGGATTTTCGGCAATGTCGGCAGACATCGCAATAGACCACGGTGCTAGCAAGGACATTCCGATCGGCAGGCATCAGGAGCAACGCTTCTTCGCGCGCCACAGGACCATAGCCACGGGAACCCATGGCCAGACGTGGACAAGTCGCTAGGCCGAGAAGCGATGCTAGAGGACGACAAATGGCTGATCGAATCGATACGTCTCTCTTCCGGCGAAATCGGAGTGATGCCGGACATTAAACTTCGCAAGGATAAACCTATCTTCGCCCAGGGCGAACCTGCCGAAGCGGTGTTTTATGTGCAAGAAGGAAGGGTCAAAGTTACGGTCGTTACCGAGCAGGGGAGGGCCGCCGTGGTCGCGATCCTGGACGCCGGCGAATTTTGCGGTGAAGGATGCTTGACGGGGCAGCCTTCGCGCTTAACGTCCGCCGTCGCTATGAGCGACTGCGTCGTCAGCCGTTTGGAAAAATCGGCGATGCGCCGCTTGTTGCGCGATAACGAGCAATTTTTCGAGCATTTCCTTCAGCATTTGGTTGCTGGCCGGACTCGACTGGAAGCAAAGTATGTCAGCCTGCTTTTTAATTCGACAGAAGAGCGCTTGGCGCGCGTTCTTTTGAACCTCGCCGGTGTGCAAAATCCGTCATCCCGCCCATGGGTTATCACCGGGATCAATCAGGAAACGCTCGCCGAAATGATTGGCACGACACGTTCGCGCGTAAGTTTCTTCATGAATAAATTTAGACGGCTCGGCTTTATCGATTACGACCATAATATTGAGGTCTATAAAACTTTGAGGAGCGTTCTTCTGCGTGGGGATGCTGCATGGGGGGATGACATTTGATCCTCCATTATGACCATAGAGGTCGCTCGGGATCGATCCTTCCACCGCTCCCAAAGGCCGGCGAATGCGATGACAGGTGAACCGTCGGCGGCCGAGAAATAATGCGGCTGGCGATCGGTCTTCGGGCCCGCCCATTCGAAAAATCCGGATGCCGGGATGAGGCAGCGCCGTCCCTTCTTGAACGCGGTCCGGAAGGAGGCCGCGGTCTCGAGCGTCTCCATCCGCGCGTTGAAGGTCGCGGCCTTGAATTCCTTCAGCGGCGTCTTGACGAAGAATGGCACGAGGCCCCAGCGCATCGGCACGAGCTCACACCGGCCTTCGGAATCGAGGCGCAGCACGTCGATCGTCGCCGTCGGCGCGATATTATAGCGCGGCCGGAGGTTGCGCGGCATCCCAAACTCGCTCAGGAACTTGTGGACCTCGGCCCAAGTGTGAAGCGCCCGCACATATCAATCGGCGGAACGCCAATGGTCGGGCTTCGCCTTGTCGTTCAGATGACGGACGCGAGCGACCAGCGGCGAATGACCCAAGGTTTTGGCCCATGCGATCGCTTCGGCCTGAGTCTTGAAGGTCGCTAGCGCATTTTCTGCATGATCTTCGACGACATAATCCTCGATTGGCTCGCCCTCTTTGCGCCCTATGGGTCGCGCTTCGATAAACACGTTTCCCCGCGTAGATGTACTACTTATTCTGAGAGCTCCTACTCGCAAAATTTCCCCATCGTAAATAGCACGAACTTTGAGATATCCCTCTTGAGTGAGTAACACCGGACTAATTGTGATCGGGAAGTTAACCGCCATCTGTCTTTGAATGTCCCCCAACATGGGAGGCAACGAAGGGGTCTCAACTTCGGTCGCTATCTCAGCCGCGTTTACAGGCAATTCTTGAGTAAAGAATGCCTCGTCGCTTTCGGGCAGATAAATTGAAATTTTTAATGACGAAATTTTCATGGGCGGAAAGCGCAGCTGCACGAAGAAGCACAATTTTGGCAATGCCACTGGCAGCGCGGAATTTACGATCAAATCTGATCCATACGAGCCGATCAACATCAGCTTATTTTGCTGCTCAAATCTGATGTCATCGCAGAATATGGTGATCCCATAAGGCTCCATTAAACCGCCTCAAGAGAAATTACTGCGGCCGCGTTTGATTGCGTCATTTCTTCGCGAGTTGTTGCAATTAATGGAATTGCACGAGTAGTAGGCGGAGGCGACGGGACGCGAATAGCCCCGCCTACGAACTCAGGCTTATAAAGGCGAAATTCGATTTTCCAGCCTATAGCCCAGACGATCTCTGCGACGCTTCGCAATGTCAGGTTGGCGTCGCCGCGCAACAGTCTATTAATGACAGATCGATTGACCCCCAGCTTTTCGGCAATGCCCTGCTGCGTGATCCCCGAGTTCTGCTTCTCATCGATGGCCGCGGAAACCAGAGCTTTCCGTACGTTTCCGATGAACCTACTAGCTGCGCGATCCATCGCGCTTATCTTTAGCTCAAAGGACATCGCTATAGTCTCCGACAATAAATTTTGGCTGGTCAAGGTTTAGTGTGGATCTGCGGTGCAACGCTGAATTCATATAGCCGGTATAGAGGCTATTCGCTTTGATCTTTGCCGCACCGTCAACTTCTGCGATAATAAAAACGCTTCGAGCGACAAACCAACCGAAGACACGCACGTCACTTGTCTTTAGCTCCCAAATACCATTGGTAGTAGGAAGCATGGAATGTGATTTCTCATAAAAGGCAAAATTGTCTCCTGACACAAAGTCGTATAACAGGGTCTCAATCTGTTCCAGGGGTGATTGCCTCCCCGCGTCGAGTGCAGGTTGTAGATGCGGTAGTACATTGTCGAGCCAATCAATTACATGCGGATAACCGTATAGTCTGCGCAAAGGCGGTTCGTGCGCTTCTAAACCGCCGCCAATGGATATTAGATGGCCCGATTGCACTAAGATAGAAATTGTTGCCATTTAAGTCAACGCAACCTAACTGGATTTTTAAAAATATAGCCAAGCTGGCACATCCATAGGCGCTCGGCGACGCAAAAATAGCACAATCGGTGATTTTTATTGGTCAATTTTTAATCAGTAACTCGTTTGAAACTCGCATGCCGCAGCTGGCCTGCGCGTGTGATGTCCCGATAGGCGATCTCCGCTTTGAGTTCCGGCCGGCACCACACGGCCTTGTCGAGCCGCAGGCCGGAAATGATCGGCGTTTGGCTCACGAGCTTGTCGAGCCTGGCTTTGAGATCGCGCGCGACGCGTTCCGAAAAGCCGGTCCCGACCGCGCCGGCATAATGCAGCCGATCGGCGAGCACCGTCGCGACATGGATCGCGCCCAAGGCGCCGCGCATCGCGGTTGACGGCTGATAGCCGATGATCAGGAAGGTGTCCGACTGGACGCATTTGATCTTGAGCCAATCGCCATTCTTTTTGCCGGACCGGTAAGGCCGGTCACGCCGTTTTGAGACGATGCCCTCGAGTCCCACCCGGCAGGCATGATCGAAGATCCGCGCGCCAGGCGCGTCGAATTCTTGGCTGATAACGAGCGCGGCGCCGGTGCCATCGCCGATCAACCCTTCGAGCACAGCGTGGCGGTTTTCGAGCGGCCATGCGCGAAGATCCATCCCGTCGAAATAGAGAAGATCGAAGGCGAAGATCTGGATCTTTGCGCCGCCGCCGCACCGGCCGAGCGCTTTTTGCAGATCCCCGAAATGCGAGCGGCCGAATTCGTCCAGCACCACGGCCTCGCCGTCGATGATGGCGCTGCGCACGGGAAGCGCCTCAACGGCCGACGTGATCGCCGGAAAGCGCCGGGTCCAATCGAGGCCGCCGCTGGTCCGGACCGTCGCCTTGCCATCCTTCAGATAGGCGGAGACCCTGTAACCGTCCCATTTGATCTCGTGCAGCCAAGCAGGGCCCGCCGGCGGCACCTTGGCCAGGGTCGGCTTGCAGGGCTCGACCCAGGCCGGCATGGGCTCGTCGAAGAGTTCGAGCTGGCGCCGATCGGCCGGCTTGGCGACGACCGCGCGGCTAGAGACAAAATCGACGAGATGCTCGGCGACCTATTGGCTTTGCGCAGGCGCGGGCGGCCAGGGGCTTTGGCCATGCCACAAGGTTACAGGCATTCCTTACAAATTGACGAATCTGGAGGGTTGACGAGGCAAGCCGGCGTTAAGGGCATCGTCAGTTTAACTTGGCTGCGATGCCGAAGCAGGAACCAAATGTCCCGGTGACGCGCTTAACATTGAGAGCCAAAGTCGGCTGCGATGCCTTTAGGTAGCAATTTTCTTATGCCAACCAACCTTCCGCCGCCCGACAATTGCAGGCCATTTTCGTTTGAGGAGTCGACGGGGAAACGGCGTCAAACGACATTGCTCTGGGCCTTAATCATCGGTCTCGCGACCGTCTTGTGCCTGTCGATTCTCACCCGGCTGGATTCGGGATCGGCCGTAGCATGCACTACTGAATTTTGCCCAAACCAATTGAATTGATGGGCATGCATCCTCCGGGTCGTTCGTGGTGCATCAGGGCACTTACTGAGGAGATCGCAAGACGTCGCCAAATGCGATGAGCCTGATCGCCAAGGCCGTCGCCATCAATATGCCAAGTCCCATGACAGCGGCGACGGAGCGCCAATAATAGCGTTCGCGCAACGGCAGATGCCGCCACGCCCTGCGCTCGTCAAAGGACGGCCGAGCATAAGGCACGGCGGTTAAGGAAGGTGAATCGGTGCCTTAAAATGGTCACCGCCACTGAGTTATGGATATCTCAGTATCGCACACGACTTGCGTGACTTTGCCGGTCAAAAGCGGCGATGCCGCATAAGGAAAGCCATGAGCGCGAACGGAAAAAATGCTCCAGAGAATCATGGCGGAGCAGATCCAGACGACGCACCAGAATTGGACGATGCATTCTTTGAGCGCGCCGAGATCCGCGATGGCGGCGTCTTGATCAAGGAAGGCGAGCCGCCGATCGGTCGGCCGGCGGTGGAATCGCCGAAGCCCAAAACCGAAAGGAAGGTGCGGCCGTCTGGCTTGCGGCGTCAGCAAAAGGCTTGAGTCGTTAATTGCTTTTCTCGACCTAACGTCAAACCCGCCGCCATCTGGCAGGATTGGGCGTCAGCAGCCCGTTTCCGTGCTCAATTTTGAGCGCGGATTGGGATTTCACAAAAGGTGGGACACTCGCTTCGATGATCCCTCGGAAGAATAACCTAATTTTTCCGGTCCCACTTTGTTATAAACCATTGTAAATATTAAATTATTGTACTACCCCCGCCCGCACCAACGCCCTAAAGACTCCGGGATCGGGCCACGACGGTTTAAGTGCACGGCTTTTGCTTGCGATATTCAGGACAAAGAGGAGGTGACATTGGACGAACTTGAGAGCAAGGCACGGCAGGTTTTGATCGAGTATGAAGCCATTTCGGAATGTGACGTTCACAAGGGCGTCTATCTCGACAATGGCGATCCCGAGGCCGTGAGCAAGGCTTACGCCGCCGCCGCCGAAATGGTGTCCGGTGGCCAGATCGAGACGACCAAAGAGAAATTCTTAGGCGCCATCGGCAGCGTGCTCGGTGAGGCCAGTGAGGAATGCCCGAAATGCGAGGGCGATGGCGAGGGCGAAGAGTGAGCCTGGCTCCGAAGAGATGAGTCCTGCCCGCTTTCGCGCAAGCGCCCGTGAAACCCGCCAATGCAGCAAGGGACGCCAGATGGACAGACGCATTTTCGGGCGCTTCGGCGCGGCTGCATTTCTGGCATTGGCCGGCTCGGCGCGCGCTCGGGCCGCGGACGACCGGCGGCAACACCGCATCGTAGTTCAGGTCAGCGTCAACGATCCGGCGCTGATGAATTTGGCGCTGGGCAATATTGAAAATATCGCCAGGCATTATGAAAGCACGGGCGAGAGCGTCCTCATCGATCTGACTGCCTTCGGGCCAGGCTATGTGATGATGCGGGCAGACACGTCGCCGGTGAAATCGCGCATCGCCGACATAAGTCAGCGCTATTCGTTTGTCCGATTCTCGGCCTGTCAGAATGCGCGGCGCGCCATGGCCGCCGCCGAAGGAAAAGAGATTTTGCAAATCGCTGAAGCCACAGACGTGCAGGCAGGCGTCATTCACATCGCCGAACTTCAGGAACAGGGTTGGTCCTATCTCCGCCCCTGAGCTCGCACGAAACGCAAGCCTTCGAATTGCCGTCCTAAACCTGAGGCTGCCCTACCGCATCTTATACGCGGGCCACTCCCCTTTCGATGCCGTCTGACACCAGCCGGTCACAAACGTTGACGGTTTATTTAGTGTTTCAACGTACGTATTTACCCTCGGGACGGGGAAAAAGGGCTGCGCGCTATCTGATTCGAGAAGGTTTGAGGGCAATCATTCTATCAGCTGGCTTGGTCTGAACTCCCCCCTCCAGAAATTGCAACGCGCGGCGATCTCGGAAGCGATCGGCGAGTGTTTTCTACGAGGGCCACATGCGGTTCAGCAACCTAAATATTGCCGGTAAGATCTCCGTCGGCGGCAAGATTATTCTCGTCGTCATCGCCGTCATCGAAGTGGCTCTGTTCTTCGCTTTCAGAGAACTCGATAAAATGACGGATGCGAGTGTGCAATCTTTTATGGTGCGCGCCGAACTTGAGAGAAGCTTCGCCGCCGCCGAGGATATGATCGCCAGTTCGCGCGGCTTCGTGATCACGCAGAATCCCCGCTTTGTCAGCTCTTACGAAAATGCCGTCAAGACCGGCGTGGACGCTTTGAATGCTGCCCGTGCAGCAGCAGCCGGCCAGGCCGATGTTCTTGCCGGCATAGATAAGATCGGCGCCGCCATCGCCGCTTACGAGCATGACGTGGGCGATCCGCAGATGCAGTTCTCGCGTGATCCGCAGACAATCGGCAAGGCCGTGGAACTTGCGAAGTCTGAACGGGCCGGCGAATTGCGCCGCAACTACCGCGAGGCCGGGGAGGCCGCACAGGTCAAGGTCGCGACATGGTCGCAAGCGATTCAGAAAGTCCAGGATTGGACGACCTACGGACTTTATCTGGCGCTTGTCGCGATCGCATGCGTGACGATTGGCTTCGCTCTTGCCATCGGCCGCTGGCTGAAGTCCTGGATCACTGCGCCTCTGGCCGACATGACAGAGGCGATGAACAAGCTTGCCGCGGGTGACAATAGCATCACCGTTCCGTCGCTCGGTTGGGGCGACGAGATGGGCCAGATGGCCAAGGCCGTGCAGACCTTCAAGAAAAATGCGATCGAGCAGAAGCGCCTGGCGAGCGAGGCAGCCGACGCCCGCCGGATGACCGAGGCCGAACGCCAAATTCACGAGGCTGAAAAGGCGAAGGAAGCCGAAGACAGGCAATTGGCCATCACCATGCTCGGCCAGGGCCTCGGATGTCTCGCCAATGGCGATCTGATGCATCGCATCGAAACGCCTTTTGCGGAGTCGACGGAAAAGCTGCGTTCGGAATTCAATGTTTCAGTCGAGCAACTGCAAAAGACGATGCTGACGATCATCTCGAATGCCGAAGCGATCCGCTCAGGTACCGGAGAGATCTCAATGGCGGCCGACGATCTTTCGCGCCGTACGGAACAGCAGGCCGCGAATCTCGAAGAGACGGCGGCCGCGCTCGATCAGATCACGGCGACGGTTCGCAAGACGGCCGACGGCGCAACACATGCCCGTGACGTCGTTTCGTCGGCCAAAGCCGATGCCGACAAGGGTGGCGAAGTCGTCCGCCTCGCGATCGGGGCGATGAGCGGAATCGAAAAATCATCGCAGCAGATCGGCCAGATCATCGGCGTCATCGACGAGATCGCTTTCCAGACCAATCTCCTCGCGCTGAACGCAGGCGTCGAGGCCGCCCGCGCTGGCGATGCCGGCCGCGGTTTTGCGGTGGTTGCATCGGAAGTTCGCGCTTTGGCGCAGCGCTCCGCCGAAGCCGCGAAGGAAATCAAGAGCCTGATTGCAGCTTCGACCGCGCAGGTCGATCAAGGCGTCGATCTCGTCGCCGAGACCGGCAAGGCGCTGGAACGCATCGTCGCGCAGGTTGCCGACATCAACAATGTCGTCTCCGAAATCGCCGCGAGCGCGCATGAACAGGCAACCGGCTTGAAAGAAGTCAATGCCGCTGTCAACCAGATGGATCAGGTCACGCAGCAAAATGCGGCCATGGTCGAACAGACCACGGCGGCCGCTTATTCGCTCAATCAGGAAACCGAAAAGCTCACGGCGCTGGTGAGCCGCTTCCAGGTCGGTCATTCGCAGCCGATGCGGAGTGCATCGCCAAAGCCTGGCCGCCAATCGGCGCCGGCGCTGAAGACGGTCGCAGGACGCGGCGGTTCGTCAGCCGTCCGTAAGCATGAAGCTGTGGCCGAAGACGGCTGGGAAGAGTTCTGAGCCGAGCATGACATCCGAACCCAACACCCCACACGCAACTTTAGAGCTTGCCGAGGTTCTTGACCTCAAAGCCGCGGCGCCGCTCGCAAGCTCGCTTCTGGCCCATCGCGGTAGCGATGTCGCTCTCGATGCATCGCGAGTCCGCCGCTTGGGCGGGCAATGCCTGCAGATTCTGCTCTCCGCCAAAAACACGTGGAACGCAGATGAAGTGTCGCTCGAGTTCATTAATCCATCCGAGGATTTTGCCGAAGCACTTCAGGGTTTCGGGTTCTCTTTAGATAAACTCATGGATCAGGAATTGTCTCGATGAGTAAGACCGTTTTAACCGTAGATGATTCGCGTACCATGCGTGACATGCTGATGCTGGCGCTGACCGAGGCTGGTTACCATGTGGTCCAAGCCGAGGATGGCGTTCACGGACTGGAGATTTTGAAAACTACGGAGCCGGATGTCATCGTCACGGATATCAACATGCCGCGGATGGACGGATATGGGTTCATCAAGGGCGTGCGCGGCGACGAGCAGCATCGCACGATTCCGATCCTGGTCCTGACGACCGAAAGCGACGCCGAAAAGAAAGATCGTGCGCGCCGTGCCGGAGCGACGGGCTGGATCGTGAAGCCCTTCGACCCCGTCAAACTCGTCGATGCCATTCGCCGCGTTGCTACGTGAGTTCGTGAGGAATCCATGGCTATGGACGCAATGGCGGTCATCAAGCAGACCTTCTTCCAGGAATGCGAAGAACAGCTCGCAGAATTGGAGACGGGTCTTCTCGCGATCGAAAACGGCGATCACGATCAGGAAATCGTGAACGCGGTTTTCCGCGCGGTTCATTCGATCAAGGGCGGCGCGGGCGCCTTCAGCCTCGATGATCTCGTGCATTTCGCGCATATTTTTGAAAATACGCTCGACCTGATGCGCAGCAACCGGCTGCAACCGACGCCGGACGTCGTGAAGACGATGTTGCGGGCGGCCGATGTGCTGGCCGATCTTGTGCGCGCGGCGCGCGACGACGGCGATTTCGACAATGCGCGAACCGCGGCTCTCGCTCAGGAACTTGCCGCGCTCGGCAATGGCGGCGTGGCTGGCTCTGCCCCGGCGGCGCAGGAGAAAGAAGAAGAGGGCGATCTCTCGCAATTCCGTCCGAGGCCGATCGCGTTCAACTTCGACGAAGAACCCGCCGCGCCGGCAGAGCCGGAGAAGAAGACGTTTTCGATCCGTTTCAAACCGAAGCCCGATCTCTATGCCAAGGCCAATGAATCGGCCTTGCTGTTGCGCGAAATCGAACGGCTCGGCGAGGCTACGATCACCTGCGACATGAGCGAGCTGCCGCTGTTGAGCGAACTCGACCCGGAAGGCGCCTATCTCGCGTGGACGGTCGAGCTGAAGACCGATGCGGATGAAGCCGCGATTCGCGAGGTTTTCGAATTCGTCGAATGGGATTGCGATCTCGAGATTGAGGGCGACGAAGCATCCGCCGCCGAGGAACTCGACGTTTTGGCCCTCATCCGCAAGGTGCGCGAAGCGGTCGAGCCAGAAACGCCAGTTGGCCCCGAAGCATCTGCTACCGAGGCGACTGCGAAGGCCCGGGAACCGGAAGACCGTGTTTCCGCCAAATCGGCCGATGCTTTGAAGGTCGATCAGGCCAAAGGCGATCATGCGTCGTCGGGTCCGCAGCAAACGACGATCCGCGTCGATCTCGACCGTGTGGACCGGCTGATCGATCTTGTCGGTGAACTCGTGATCAACCAGGCCATGCTGGCGCAACGCGTGACGGAGGCGGGCCTGGCGCGCGGCTCCGACGTCACGGTCGGTCTCGACGAATTGGAGCAATTGACGCGCGGCATTCAAGACAGCGTCATGGCCATTCGCGCGCAACCGGTGAAATCCGTTTTCCAACGCATGCCACGCCTAGTCCGAGAAGTCGCGGCTTTGACGGGCAAGTCGGTTCGTCTCTTTACCGAAGGCGAAAATACCGAAGTCGACAAGACCGTCATCGAACGTCTGGCCGATCCTCTGACGCATATGATCCGCAATGCGATCGATCATGGGCTCGAGAAGCCTGAAAAGCGCGTCGCGGCGGGCAAGCCGGAAGAAGGCCTCGTCCGCTTGTCGGCGGCGCATCGCTCCGGCCGGATCGTGATCGAGGTCGCGGATGATGGGGCGGGTATCGACCGTGCCCGGGTGCGCGCTTCGGCCGTGAACAAGGGTCTCATTGCGGCGGATGCGCAGCTCTCCGACGATGAGATCGACAATCTGATCTTCCTGCCGGGTTTCTCCACGGCCGAGAAAGTATCCGATATTTCCGGCCGCGGCGTCGGCATGGATGTCGTCAAGCGATCGATCCAGGCGCTGGGCGGCCGTATCTCCATCACCTCCAAACCGGGGCAGGGGTCGGTTTTCACCTTGAGCCTGCCGCTGACGCTCGCCGTGCTCGACGGCATGGTGGTGACGGTCGCGGGCCAAACGCTCGTCGTGCCGCTTACCGCGATCGTCGAGACATTGCAGCCGAAGGGCGCCGACGTGCATGGGTTTGGCGGCGGCGCGCGGGTGATCGCGATCCGCAACATGTTCACGCCCTTGATCGATGTCGGGCGCGAGCTTGGCTATCGCAACGAGGCGGCCGATCCTTTGACCGGGGTGGCGCTTCTCGTCGAGTCGGAAGGCAGCGTGCGCAGCGCTTTGCTCGTCGATGCGATCCAAGGCCAGCGCCAGGTCGTGATCAAAAGCCTCGAAGCCAATTACCGTCATGTCCATGGCATCGCCGCCGCGACCATTCTGGGCGACGGCCGCGTCGCTCTGATCCTTGATGTCGATGCCGTCGTCGCGAATTCGCGCGCCGAAATGACGGCCTATCTTGAACCCCACCTTGCCTTAGCAGGTTAATGCCATGAACGAGATCACCAGAAACGTCAGTGGACGCGAGCTCATCGCCTTTCGCATAGGCGCGCAGGAATTTTGCGTCGACATCATGTCGGTTCGCGAAATTCGCGGCTGGACTCCGGCGACCGCCTTGCCGCAATCGCCGGGTTTCGTGCGCGGCGTGATCAATTTGCGCGGCGCGGTCCTGCCGATCGTCGATCTTGCCGCGAGACTCGGATTCCCGCCGGCCGAACCCACGGCGCGCCATGTCATCATCGTGGCTCAGATCGGAACCCAGGTCGTCGGACTTTTGGTCGATGCGGTGTCCGACATCCTCACCGTGACCGACGATATCGTGCAACCCACGCCCGATGTCGCATCCGAAATGGCGAAGACTTTCGTCCGCGGCGTTCTCGCCGTCGAAGGGCGCATGATCAGCCTGATCGCGCTCGACAATCTTCTTCCGGCGCAGGAACGCGAAGCAGCATGAACGCGGCGAAGACATCAAGCAGGATGAGCGACGAACGGCAAGAGGCTGTCTCCGGCGAATTCCTGCTGACGCCTGCCGACTTCCGCCGGATCGCGGCGATGCTTCATGCCGATGCCGGAATCTATTTGCCGGAATCGAAGACGTCGATGGTCTATTCGCGTCTTGCGAAGCGGCTTCGCGCCTTGGGGCTGCAGAGTTTCCGCGATTATTGCGCGCTCGTCGCCGGCGCCGAGGGCATCGACGAGCGCCAGCAGATGCTGGCGGCGCTGACGACCAATGTCACGCGGTTCTTTCGCGAGCCGCATCATTTCGAACATTTGAAAAACACCGTGCTGCCACCGCTTCTCGACGCGGCCAAACGCGGCGGACGTGTGCGGATCTGGTCGGCCGCTTGTTCCAGCGGTCAGGAGCCCTATTCGATCGCGCTGACGATCCTGTCGCTGATGAACGATGTCTCGCGCCTCGATGTCAAAGTGCTGGCGACCGATATCGATCCAAACATGGTCGCGCATGGACGCAACGGCATCTATGAGGATGGCGTGATGGATGGCGTGCCGAGAGACGTTCGCGAGCGCTGGTTCGTCAAGGAGCGCCGGGATGGCGGCCTCGCCTGGTCGGTCTGCGATCAATTGCGTGAACTCGTCAGCTTTCGCGAGTTGAACCTGATCGGCCCCTGGCCGATGAAAGGCTCATTTCAAGCCATCTTCTGCCGCAACGTCGTGATCTATTTCGAGGACGACACGCAAAAGCAGATGTGGAGCCGTTTTCAATCCCTTCTGTCTCCCGGTGGCCGCCTTTACATCGGCCATTCCGAGCGTGTTTCGGGACCCGCAGCGCAGGTTTTCGAAAGCGAGGGGATCACGATTTACCGTTTACGTAAGGAGTTGCATTGATGACGCCAGTTCGTGTTTTGGTTGTTGATGATTCCGCCACGATGCGGAGCCTGATCATCGAATCCTTGCGGCAGGATCCCGGCGTCGAGGTCGTCGGTCAGGCGGGCGATCCGCTTGAGGCACGCGACACGATCAAGCTCCTCAATCCGGATGTGATTACGCTCGACGTCGAAATGCCGAAAATGAACGGCCTCGACTTTCTTGAAAAAATCATGCGCCTGCGCCCGACGCCGGTCATCATGGTGTCGAACCAGACAAGCCTCGGAACTTCCACGGCAATCAGAGCGTTGGAAATCGGCGCCGTGGATTGTGTGGCAAAGCCCTCGCCACAGGACCGGCACACATTCGATGAATTGGCCGCGAAGGTGAAAGCGGCGGCGCATGCTCATGTGCATCGTTATTCGCGCGGGATCGAGCCGATGAAGGATTTCAAGGCGACAGGCCCGGTTGCCAATGCTTTCAAATCGAACGGAAAGCTGATCGCCATCGGATCTTCCACCGGTGGTGTCGAGGCTCTGATCAAGATCATCTCGCAATTTCCCGCCGATTGCCCTCCGACCGTCATCACGCAACATATGCCGCGGCTTTTTACCAAGAGTCTCGCGGCGCGCATGGATCGGATTTGTGCGCCGCAGGTGAGCGAAGCCGCTGAAGGTGCGCCGCTTGTGCCAGGGCACGTCTATATCGCGCCGGCGGGCGACACCCACCTCGAGGTGGGGCGCAGCGGCAAAAGTCTGAAGTGCCACTTGCGTCTGGGCGATGCCGTGAACGGGCACAGGCCTTCGGTCGATGTTCTCTTTGCATCCGTCGCCAAATATGTGGGGCCAGATGCGATCGGCGTAATCCTCACCGGCATGGGCCGGGATGGCGCGGCGAGCCTACTCGCTATGAGGGAAGCGGGTGCGCGTACGCTCGGCCAGGACGAAGCGACATGCGTGGTCTATGGCATGCCGAAGGTCGCCTTTGAAATAGGCGCTGTCCAAAAGCAAGTTTCCCTCGACAAGATGGGTCGCGAGATTCTCGACGCGACAAAAATGAGCTTAGAAGGAGTCAGTTGATGCCCAACGCATCCGCGGTCAAAGTGCTCATTGTCGATGACCGGCTAACCAGCCGCATGCTGCTTCGCGATGGTTTGCAGGAAATCGGCATTACCCAAATCGACATGGCGCCCGATGGAGAGGCCGGATTGAAAGCCATGATGGCAAAGCCGGCGCATCTCGTCATCTCGGACTTCAATATGCCGAAGCTCGACGGCATCGAGTTCCTGCGCGCCATGCGTGCCCACGGGCCGACGAGCCAAGCCGGATTCATCATGCTCACGGGCAAGGATGACGCCTCGCTGATCAAACGCGCCTATCAATATGGCGCGAACAACTATCTGACGAAGCCCTTTACGGTTCCCGATCTCAAGATGCAGATCGAAGGCGTTGTGGGGCCTCTCACATGACGGCATTGCGGGCTGCTGATGAGAGTCGGGTCAATGGCGATCACCGTATCAACATTATTCAAGGCGAATATCATGTGACGGAAGATCCCAAGGTCGTGTTGACGACGTTGCTCGGATCTTGCGTGGCGGCCTGCATTCGCGACCCGCAAGCCGGCGTCGGCGGGATGAATCATTTTCTCTTGCCGGGGCAGGGCGGCGCGGCGGCGCGCGAGTCCGAATCCTATTGCGTCCACCTTATGGAGCTTCTTGTGAACGGGCTGTTGAAACGCGGCGCCCGTCGCGAGCGGTTGGAGGCGAAATTATTCGGCGGCGCGCGGACTATGGAGGGTCTCTCCGACATAGGTGCCAAGAACGCGGCATTTGCCGAGCATTTTCTTCAATATGAAGGCATAAATTATATTGGCGGCAGCCTGGGCGGAGAAGGCGGACGGCGTCTCCAATATTGGCCGGTACTGGGCCGCGCCCGCCAATCGATTTTTGCCAGCGAGAAATTGCCGCCGGTCGCGCCGAAGATCATTGCGCCGCCTGTGCCCGTAGACAGTGGCGGGATTGAGTTCTTTTGAGACGTGACGTTGCTGAGTAAAGCCTCACGTTTCATTGCCATCGGCAACAGATTATAAAGCATAGCATCTTCATTCATCCAACTCATCGATGAATTGCTATGCTCCTGCCGTAACGCTAAGGGCGTTTTCATCAATCTCTTTCAATCTGATCAAGGATCACCATCCCGTGATCGTTCTTCGAGTTTAGAGCAGCGATGCCTCTTATGCTGCTCGACCTTCATTGGAAGTCCGAACGTGAACATGAAAGTCGCGACCGTTGAGCAGCGTGAAGCCGCCGTTGAACCTATAGCTGAAATTCTTGGCCGTGTTGGTCAGGAACTCGACGACCTCGCCGGGCAATTGCAACGTGTGCAAGGACTGATCAGTCCGCTTGTGCTGCAAGCATCATCGCTCGAGCCGGGGTTTCTTCAGGAAATTCAGGCGGTCGATCATATAGAGCAGAAACTGACCTGCCTGTCGCGATTTCTGAGCGCGCTTGGACCGTTTATGCATGGGCATTGGGTGCTCGATATGAGCGAAGCGTCGGAAGTCGTCACGCTGTCGGAATTGGCACGCCGGTTGCGGACAGCCGAACATATAACCGATGAGACAGAGCAAGTGTCGGGCGATTTCGAGCTCTTCTAGCCCCGGCCTCTATGAGAAGCCGGCGATAGCCTGCGGCACATAGAGTTCCTTTCTCGTTTACGCCGAGCGCCACGGAAAGCGTTGCGGCCGCTATCCCGCTTGCACGGCTATGGCCCGGAAGCGGAGCAAAGCGAAAAACAGGAAGAGCCCGCCGACGAAGGCAACGAAGAGAAAGTCCGGCCACACCACCGAAAGTCCAGCGCCGCGAAAGAGGATGGCTTGCGCGAAGGACACGAAATGCGTCGATGGCGAAAACATCATGATCGAGCTTAAGATCGGCGGCATGGATTCGAGCGGCGTGTTGCTGCCCGACAGAATATTCATCGGCATTGCGACGAGAATATAGAGTAGGCCAAGCTGCGGCATGGATCGTGCGATCGTCGCCAGAAAAATGCCGATCGCCGTGGCAAAGAATAGATAGATCGCGGCGCCGCCTATGAACAAGGGTACCGAGCCGACGATAGGAATCTTGAGAGCTCCGCGCACGACTATTTCGAGCGACAGGAACACGGCGACCGTGATCACCAGGCCATTTGCCCAGATCTTGGACATGGCGATCTCGAACGGTGAGACCGGCATGACGAGCAGATGGTCCATTGTGCCATGTTCGCGCTCGCGGATGATGGCAGCGCCAGCCAGAATGATCGCGAGCATGGTCACATTATTAACGATGCCCATGACGCTCGTAAACCAGGCGGTCGTGACATTCGGGTTGAAGGCGACGCGCACGGACAGCGTGGCCGGCGCCTTAGCGATATTTTGCGAACGCGACTGAAACTTGCCCTCGTTACGCGAGACGAAATTATTGATCTCGGTCGTAAGGATCTGCTGGATGTAGCCGTAGCCGAGCCCGGCGGTCACCATGGCGGTCGCATCGACATTGACCTGCAATTCGGGGCTGCGGCCGGCCAAGACGTCTCTTTCGAAGTTCGGCGGGATCACGATGACGAACGTGTAGGCGGCCGTATTCATCAGGTGATCGACATCTCCGCCGCCGATAGGAACGGGCGTCTTGAAATAGGGCGGCAGGAAGACCGCGATCATCCGGCGTGACAATTCGGAATTGTCCTCGTCCACATAGGCGACGGAGCCATTGTTCAGTTCCTGCGCATTGCTATGGCCTTGCACATAGATGGCGAAGGAAAACGTGTAGATCACAAGCCCAAGCAGCACGAAGTCCCGGAAGAAGCTGCGCAGCTCCTTGGTTCCAAGCCAGAAAATATTGCTGAGCGTTTGCATGGCTATTTGTCCCGTATTCAGGTTTCTTGCTTACGCAGGAAAACGAGGCTGAGCACGGTCAGGATTGGAATGAAGGCGGCGACCTGGAGCAAAGTCATCGACAAATCTTGAAAGCCGAGCCCTTTGGTAAAAGTGCCGACGCTGATCTTCAAGAAATAGGTCATCGGGAAGCCGCGCCCCATGAGGGCGGGCACGCCGGTGAGAGAAGAGACCGGCGTCAGCATGCCGGAGAAGGTGGTGGCCGGCAGCAGCGTGAGGATCGCTGTCCCGAACAAAGCTGCGATCTGTGTCTGGCAGAACGTCGATATCAACATGCCTATGCCGGTCGTCGCCGTGACATAGAGCAGGGCGCCCAAAAGCAGCACCAAAAAACTCCCTTTGATCGGTACGCCGAACACAAAGAGTCCCATCAGGCACAAGAGCAGAAAATTGGCCATTGCGATCCCGATATAGGGGATCTGCTTGCCGAGCAGGAACTCGATGCGCGTGACGGGCGTCACGTAAAGATTGGTGATCGAGCCGAGCTCCTTCTCGCGCACGATGGCGAGCGCCATTAAAATGGCGGGGATCATGACGAGCAGCAGCGCGATCGAGCCGGGCACCTGGGCATAGATGCTTTCGAAGTTCTGATTGTAGAGAAACCGCGTTTCGATCCGCGCCTGCACGGCCGGATTGACGTTCGGCTGGTTGAACATGGCGACATCTTTATTGCGCAGCGCCTCGCGCTTATCGTCGGGCGTATCGGCGGCGGCCTGACCGTTGCGCACCGCATAATCCGCCAGAAACTGCTGGTGGGCGGCCAGCAGATAGCTGCGGATCGTCTCGGCCCGAAACGGCATGGCGCCATCGACCCAGGCGCCGACCTCGGTCTGAAATCCTTTTTTGAGGAAGCGGCCGAAGTCCGGAGGGATTTCAATGCCGGCCTTGATATCTCCCGATTGCAAGCGCCGTTCGAGATCGGCCTGATCCTTGATTGGCGCCTTTTCGATGAAATAGCTCGAACCGCGCAATTCTTCGAGATACGCACGGCTTTCGTGCGAATTGTCGCGATCGAGGACCGCGAAGGTCAGATTGTTCACATCGGTCGAGATGCCCGCGCCGAAGACAGCCATGAGAAACGCCGTTCCGAAAAACGCAAAGCCCAGACGGATCGGGTCGCGCAGCAGTTCAAGTCCTTCGCGGATCGTATAAGCGAAGAGCCGGCGCGGGCTGAACCATTTTCGTTCGGGCCGGGGGGCTTGCTCCTGCCGGGCCGGAGGCGCGGCGATCAAGGGCTGCGATTGCGGCTCGCGGGCGGGATTGGCTTCTTCGAGATAGTCGATGAAGGCATCTTCCAGATTAGCGCTGCCGCGCGCTTTGACGAGTTCGTCCGGCGTTCCCATGGCGAGAACGCGTCCCGCATCCATCAAGGCGATACGGTCGCACCGGGCCGCTTCGTTCATGAAATGCGTGGAGATGAAGACGGTCATCCCGTCATTGCGCGAGAGATCCGCCAAAAGCTCCCAGAACTGATCGCGCGCCAGAGGATCGACGCCCGATGTCGGCTCGTCGAGAATGAGAATCTCGGGCCGGTGCACGACGGCGACGGCGAGCGACAGGCGCTGGCGGATGCCGAGCGGCAGTTCGGCGGCGCGCTGGTCGAGATAGGGGGCAAGGCCGAAACGCGCGACAAGCGCTGCGATGCGCGGCTCCGCTTCCTTGCCGAGATGGAACAAATGCGCATGAAGATCGAGGTTCTGATTGACCGTCAGCTCCGTATAGAGCGAAAAGCTCTGCGACATATAGCCGACGCGAAACCGTGCACGCATGTCCGAGGCATCGATCGGCTTGCCGAACAAGAGCACCTCGCCGGAACTCGCGGGGAGAAGCCCCGTCAGCATTTTCATCGTCGTCGTCTTGCCGCAGCCGTTCGATCCGAGAAAACCGAAAATTTCGCCGCGTTCGATCGAGAAATTGACGTTATCGACGGCCGTGAAAGCGCCGAAGCTGCGTGTGAGGTTGCGGGCGAGGATGACCACTTCACCATCTTCGGGCGGCCTTGGCGCGATTGAAAAGATCTTGCGGCCGCGGCGGCGTTCTTCGGGCAGAAGCGCGATGAAACTTTCTTCGAGCGTGGGCGATCCGGTCTTCGCCTTGAGCTTGGAGGGCGATCCCGTTGCGAGGATGCGGCCAGCGTCCATCGCCACCAGCCAGTCGAATTGTTCGGCTTCCTCCATATAGGCCGTCGCGACGATGACGCTCATGCCTTGGCGTTCGGCCCGCATGTGGGAGATGAGGCTCCAGAATTGCCGCCGCGACAATGGATCGACGCCCGTCGTCGGTTCGTCGAGGATCAGAAGATCGGGATCGTGAATCAGTGCGCAACAGAGGCCGAGCTTTTGGCGCATGCCGCCGGATAGCTTGCTCGCCGGCCGGTCGGGAAAAGGATCGAGGCCGGTCGCTTTCAAAAGCGTAGCGATGCGCCGGTCGCGCTCTTCGCGGTCTTGGCCGAAAAGCCTGCCGAAGAATTCGATATTCTCGCGCACGCTGAGGTCCGGATAGAGGTTCTTTCCGAGACCTTGCGGCATATAGGCGATGCGCGGGCAGACATCGGCGCGATGACCGGTATCGCCGAGATCGCCGCCAAGCACATGAACCTCGCCGGTTTGAACGCGCCTGGCGCCCGCGAGCAGGCTCAACAGCGACGATTTGCCGACGCCGTCGGGGCCAATGAGCCCCACCATGCAACCCGCCGGAAACGAGATCGTCACATTGTCGAGGGCTGCCGTGTTGCCGTAGACCAGCGAAACCCCGCGAAGCGCGCCGAAGGCTTCATGGGATTCGCTCATCGGGCGGGCGATCCTTGGGCCGGCGATCCTTGGACGGGTGATGCCTGAGCTGGCGGTGCTGGGGCCAGCGATGCCTGGTCGGGCGAGCCTTGCAGATTCTGAGGCCATTCGACCTTGGGATCGGTCCGCACATAGGCTCTGCCGGGCAATCCGGTCCGCACATCGGCGGCATGCGCTTGCAAAATGCCCGGGTCGACGCGCACCTTGACGCGGAACATGAGCTTGTCGCGCTCGTCTTCCGTCTCGACCGCTTTCGGCGTGAATTGCGCCTGCGTGGCAACGAAGGAGACATGCGCCGGGATCACGTATTTCGGCCAGGCATCGAGTATGATTTTGGCATCCGATCCGACCTTTGCGCGGCCGGCCGCCGCAGTCGGCAAATAGATGTCCATATAGACATCCGAGATATCGAGCATGGTAAAGACCTTGCCGCCAGCCGGCAGGACTTCGCCGACATTGGCGATGCGATATTGGATGCGGCCGACCGTCGGCGCGACCAGCGTGTTATCGGCGATGTTGACCTTATAGAGTTCGACATTATGCGTCGCCGCGTCCAAGGCGTGCTCGGCTTGGCCGACACGTTCCTTGGCGGCTGTCAGCGCCGCATTGGCGCCGTCGAGCGCCTGACGGCGCTGGTCGAGCAATTCATGGGTCGCATATCCGCGTTGGACGAGGTTGCTGGTACGGTCGATTTCCTGCTGCGCGAGCGTGACCTGGGTGATCTGCAGCACGACATTGGCGCGCGCCTCATCAAGCGTCCGCTGGGCTTGCTGAACCTGTGCCTCGGTCGCTTTGAGGGAAGCCTCAAGATCCCGCGTATCCATGCGCGCGACCACTTGGCCCGCCGTCACCATGTCGCCCTCATCCGCGAGCCGTTCGATCACGCGCCCCGCGAATTTGGTATCGATATCGATTTCCTGCGCTTCGATCCGCCCATTGCCGGAAACGATTCCGACCGGCAGACCGAGGTGCTGCAAGTGCCACCAATAAGCCCCGCCGCCACCTGCCGCGCCAAATACGACTAAGAGCAAAGCCGCAAGCTTCCAGCGTGATTTTTTTCGCGGCAGTTCTTTGACCGGAACGGGCAAGGTCTGCGGTACGGCAACGAGCGCATTTTCAGGTGGTAGGATCTCGCCCTCTTTGGGCGCGGTTTCATCCGAAGGGGCGAGGGGCCCCTTCGCTTCGGTGGTCTTGGTCACGGTTTGATCCCCAGTGGCGATGGGAAAATTGAGGCTGCGACGTCAAGCAATCCCTAGCCTCGCATTAACCTATAGCTCCTTATGCACATGGATTGCTTGATGTTGATCAATCGATGAATTTAGGTTTGCCGCAGAGCCATTGGCGATCCTCCCTTGACGAGAATCAATTCAAAATCGCGTAGCTTGGTTAGATTGAGCCACTTTTTGGCATTGGGAGCCTGGACATGTTGCAACATATTACCTTGACCTTGGCGCGCGAGCCGGATTTTCCCGAAGGGAGCACCGAATGCGGATATGATATCGTTGCACCGCTCGATAGCGCTGGCCACCTTGATCCCGAGGCTTGGCACAAGGCAAAGGCGCAATGCCGCGTCCGCCGGTTCTGGGTTGGCGAAGACGATCGGTCAGGACTGCTCGTGCATCAGGCGGGCGGGGTTCATGGCGCGACCTGGAAGATCGATTACGATCCCAAGGCCAGCAACGAGGACGAGTCCGGCTATCGCTTGGATACACATCATTTCGTTGCAAACGAATATGTGTCCATTCGCGATGCCGATGGCCATCCGCACACCTTCAAGATCAAAGAGATCCATCCGGCGTAAAGCAGCGCGATCTTTCTATCGAAGGCGGAGATTAGGTCCGGCTCGATGTATCGAGCCGGACTTTTATCGTTGCGATCAGCTCGCGATCGTTTTCGTCGTCCAGGCGATCAGCTCGCTGGCGACTTGCCCGAAAGCCTGGTTGAAAGCGGCGACGAGCGACGGCGTTTCCATGTCCTTCGTGGGAACCGTGGCGTGGAAAATCTTCCCGCCGACGACATGGCCGTCCTCGGCCACGATCTTGACCGAGAATTCAATATCCGCCGCGGGATCCGGGTTGGAGACGACAGCGAAGCTCCGCAGATCGACCAGCAATCGATAATTGGCCGTGACCTGATCGACCGGCGGCAGAACCGAGGCCAGGAATCCGGCATTCTCGAAGCTCTGGATGATCTTTTCCTGGAGGAGCTTCGGCAA